>JAZKBR010000004.1 GCA_040388535.1 Gemmatimonadota bacterium
GGTGGTGGTTACCGTAATCGCCTTGTCTTCGCCATTGATGCTCATGTGGCCATCGCGTTTGGAGACGAACACCGCGCCGGACGAGGTGAGCTTTCCCTTGAATGTGGCGGGCGGGGTCGGAGTCCCGTCGGGACGGGGGCCCGCCTCCATCTTCGCGACCAGGGAGTCGCCCTCCTGGGCGATGGTGAGCACCCCCTTGCCCATGATCGCTGTCTGTCCGCCCGCCTCGACCCGGCGGCCTGCCTCGTATTCAATATTCCATTTTCCGACCAGGGCCGGTGCCTGTTGAGCCTGAAGGGAGCCGACCGAGCCCAGCAGCAAGGCTGCTGCGGCAAACGTGCGTTTCATGCGTGTCCCCGAGGAGAGAGTGGACGAACCGAGGTGCAGAACCGAGAAGAGGGATGCGGGAACCATGGCAGGCGTCGCATCGGACTGGGCCGCCTTGGCTTCGAGCATCCCCCAGGCCAGCCCCCTCTTGCGCGATTCGCCCCGATTTCTTAGCGTCTAGGGGTCCAAGCGTTACAGATTGCGTTGCCAGAATAGCGCGCTGCTAATCCGGTGCCGCCTTGTCGAGTGGAGTTCGGCTCCACTAGCCGAAGGCGCCTTCCATCGCACCCCAGGGTGCGTGGCGGCGTCTTTTTCTGTTTTCGCCCGACCCGACCTCTTCTCGAAGCAGGGGCCATGACCCGAATGTCGCGTACGCCCGCAGAGAACGGTGGTGCAGCCCTCATCGAGCCGCACGCTACCGCCACCCTCGATCGCAGCCAGTTCCTCCACGCCCTGCAGCAGGTCCGCGGTGGCGATTTCTCGGTCCGCCTGCCGGGCGACTGGTCGGGAATGGACGGGAAGATCGCCGACACCTTCAACGAGATCGTCGCCGCCAATCAACAGATCGCGGCGGAATTGAAGCGCGTTGGCCAGGTGGTCGGCCGGGAAGGGAAGACGCGCCAGCGCGCGAAGTTCGAGCAATCGAAAGGCTCGTGGGGCGAGATGGAAGCGTCGGTGAATACCCTGATCGACGACCTCCTGAGGCCGACGACAGAAGTCACCGGCGCCATCGCAGCGGTCGCCCAGGGGCACCTGACCCAGACCATCCGTCTTGACGTCGACGGCCGGCCGCTCGAGGGCGAGTTCCTCCGCTCCGCCACCATCGTCAACACGATGATCCAGCAGCTCGGCGTCTTCACCTCGGAAGTCACCCGCGTGGCGCGCGAAGTCGGCTCCGATGGCAAGCTCGGCGGGCAGGCGCAGGTCCCCGGCGTCGGCGGCGTCTGGAAGGACCTCACCGAGTCGGTCAACTCGATGGCCAGCAACCTGACCGCGCAGGTCCGCAACATCTCCGAAGTCACCATCGCGATTGCCAGCGGCGACCTTTCCCGCAAGATCACCGTCGACGTGCGCGGCGAGATCCTGCAGTTGAAGGAAGCGATCAACACGATGGTCGATCAGCTTCGCTCGTTCGCCTCCGAGGTCACCCGAGTCGCCCGCGAAGTCGGCACCGAAGGAAAACTTGGCGGGCAGGCCGTGGTCCCTGGTGTCGCCGGTACCTGGAAGGACCTGACCGATTCGGTCAACGCCATGGCCGGCAACCTGACGGCGCAGGTCCGCAACATCGCTGAGGTGACGACCGCTGTCGCCCGCGGCGACCTGTCGCGCAAGATCACGGTCAACGTGTCGGGCGAAATTCTGGCACTGAAGGACACCATCAATACGATGGTGGACCAGCTCAACGCATTTGCCGGCGAGGTGACCCGCGTCGCCCGTGAAGTAGGCACCGAAGGGAAGCTCGGCGGCCAGGCAGAAGTGCCGGGCGTGGGCGGTACCTGGAAAGACCTCACCGACAACGTCAATTTCATGACGAGCAACCTGACGGCGCAGGTGCGCAACATCGCCGAAGTCGCGACCGCGATCGCCCGTGGCGACCTGTCGAAGAAGATCACCGTGCACGTCAGCGGCGAAATTCTGCAGCTCAAGGAAACGCTGAACACGATGGTCGACCAGCTCAACGGTTTCGCGTCGGAAGTGACGCGCGTCGCCCGCGAGGTCGGCACCGAAGGGCGGCTCGGTGGGCAGGCCGCGGTGCCCGGCGTGGCCGGCACCTGGAAAGACCTGACCGACAACGTGAACCTGCTGGCCGCAAACCTCACCACACAGGTACGCAACATCGCTGAGGTCACGACCGCCGTGGCTCGCGGCGACCTGTCGCGCAAGATCACCGTGGACGTGAAGGGTGAAGTGCTCGAGCTGAAGGTCACCATCAACGCGATGGTCGACCAGCTCAACGCCTTTGCGGCCGAAGTGACCCGGGTCGCCCGCGAAGTCGGTACCGAAGGGAAGCTCGGCGGACAGGCACAGGTGCAAGGCGTTGCCGGCACCTGGAAGGACCTCACCGACTCGGTCAACTCGATGGCGAGCAACCTGACCGGTCAGGTCCGCAATATCGTGGAAGTTGCAACCGCCGTGGCCCGAGGCGACCTGTCGCGCAAGATCACTGTCGACGTGAAGGGCGAGATCCTTGAGCTGAAAGACACGCTCAACACAATGGTCGACCAGCTCAATGCCTTCGCCTCCGAGGTGACTCGCGTGGCGCGCGAGGTCGGCACCGATGGACGACTCGGTGGACAGGCGCTGGTGCCCGGGGTCGGTGGCACATGGAAGGACCTGACTGACTCGGTCAACTTCATGGCCTCGAACCTGACGGCACAGGTGCGCAACATCGCCGAAGTCGCCACGGCGATCGCGACGGGCGACCTTTCCAAGAAGATCACCGTGGACGTCTCGGGTGAAATCCTTGAGCTCAAGGACACGCTCAACACGATGGTCGACCAGCTCAACGCGTTCGCTTCCGAAGTGACCCGCGTGGCGCGCGAGGTCGGCACCGAAGGGAAGCTTGGCGGTCAGGCACAAGTGCCTGGCGTGGCCGGTACCTGGAAGGGCCTCACCGACAACGTGAACTTCATGGCCGGCAACCTGACAGCGCAGGTCCGCAACATCGCCGAGGTCACCACGGCCGTCGCGCGCGGCGACCTCTCGCGCAAGATCACCGTCAACGTGTCGGGGGAAATCCTCGAACTCAAGAACACCATCAATACGATGGTCGACCAGCTCAACGGCTTTGCGGGCGAAGTGACGCGTGTCGCTCGCGAAGTCGGTACCGAAGGGAAGCTCGGTGGTCAGGCCGAAGTGCCCGGGGTAGCGGGAACGTGGAAGGACCTCACCGACTCCGTCAACTCGATGGCGAGCAACCTGACGGCGCAGGTCCGCAACATTGCAGAGGTGACAATCGCAGTGGCCAGCGGTGACCTCTCCAAGAAGATCACCGTCGACGTGCGCGGCGAGCTGCTGCAGCTCAAGGAAGCGATCAACACGATGGTCGAGCAGCTGCGCTCATTCGCCGCCGAAGTCACCCGAGTGGCCCGCGAAGTTGGCACCGACGGCAAGCTGGGCGGGCAGGCGAACGTCCCGGGCGTGGCCGGTACCTGGAAAGATCTCACCGACAACGTGAACCTCCTTGCCGCCAACCTCACCACGCAGGTGCGTAACATCGCCGAGGTCACGACTGCGGTGGCACGCGGAGACCTTTCGCGCAAGATCACGGTGGACGTGAAGGGTGAAATTCTCGAGCTCAAGCTGACCATCAACACGATGGTCGACCAGCTCAACGCCTTCGCCGCCGAGGTGACTCGCGTCGCCCGCGAGGTCGGCACCGATGGCAAGCTCGGTGGCCAGGCCAAGGTGCCGGGCGTGGCAGGCACGTGGAAGGACCTCACCGACAACGTCAACGTGATGGCCGTCAACCTGACCGAGCAGGTGCGTGGCATCGTGAAGGTCGTCACGGCGGTGGCCAATGGCGACTTGCAGCCGAAGTTGACCGTGAATGCCAAGGGCGAGGTCGCTGCACTCGCTGAGACAATCAACAACATGACCGGTACCCTGGCGACCTTCGCCGACCAGGTCACCACTGTAGCCCGCGAGGTGGGCGTCGAAGGACGCCTCGGTGGCCAGGCCAACGTGCCGGGTGCCGCCGGAACCTGGAAGGACCTCACCGGCAACGTGAACCTGCTCGCCGCAAACCTCACCACGCAGGTGCGCGCCATCGCCGAGGTGGCGACGGCGGTGACGCAAGGTGACCTGACCCGGTCGATCTCCGTCGAGGCACGGGGCGAAGTCGCGGAGCTGAAGGACAACCTCAACACGATGATCGACAACCTTCGACTCACGACCGACCGGAACACCGAGCAGGACTGGCTCAAGACCAACCTGGCGCGTTTTACCAGCATGCTTCAGGGGCAGCGCGATCTGGCCACCGTCGGCCGGATGCTGTTGTCGGAACTGACACCGCTGGTGAACGCACATCAGGGGGTCATCTATCGGCGGGAGAGCGCCGACGCCGAAGAATTGCGTCTGGTGGCGGCCTTTGCGGACGATGGCCACAGTGCGCCGCGGCAGACGCTCCGGATGGGGGAGGGCCTCCTGGGGCAGTGCGCCATCGAGAAGCGCCTCCTGATCCTGAGCGAACTCCCGCGCGACACGGTGGCGATCGGATCGAGTCTTTTCCGGGCGACGCCCCGCAATGTGATCGTGCTTCCCGTCCTCTTCGAGGGCGAGGTCAAGGCGGTGATCGAGCTGGCGTCGCTGGGCGAGTTCACCGCATCACACCTCGCGTTTCTCGAACAACTCACGGCCAGCATCGGCATCGTGCTCAACAGCATCGAGGCGACGATGCAGACCGAGGGCTTCCTGAAGCAGTCGCAGCAACTGGCCGCCGAGCTGCAGACCCAGCAGGGGGAGCTGCAGCAGACCAACGAACAGCTGGCGCAAAAGGCGCAGCAGCTGGCCGAGCAGAACGCCGAGGTCGAGCGCAAGAACCAGGAAATCGAGCAGGCACGACGCGCCGTGGAGGAAAAGGCGACCGAGCTTGCGCTCACCTCCAAGTACAAGTCCGAGTTCCTCGCCAACATGTCGCACGAGCTGCGTACGCCGCTCAACAGCATCCTGATCCTCGGCCAGCAACTCGGCGAGAACTCCGAAGGAAATCTGCTGCCGAAGCAGGTCGAGTTCGCCCGAACGATTCATGGTGCCGGCACCGATCTGCTCAACCTGATCACCGACATTCTGGACCTCTCCAAGATCGAGTCCGGCACGGTCACGGTCGTCGCCGAAGAAGTGCCGGTATCGCCGCTGCTCGACTCGATCGCGCGGCCGTTCCGCCATGAAGCGGAGCGGAAGGGACTCGGCCTCGACGTGCAGCTCGAGCCGGGCATGAACGCCAACATCGTGACCGACTCGAAGCGGCTGCAGCAGGTGCTCAAGAACCTGCTCTCGAATGCGTTCAAGTTCACGGAACGCGGCGGTGTCCGGATGCGTGTTGGTCCGGTGCATGACGGCTGGAACCGCGACCACCCGGTCCTCTCGCGCGCGGCGGGTGTTGTTTGCTTCGAAGTCGCTGACACCGGTATCGGCATCCCGGCGGAGAAGCAGCGGATCATCTTCGAGGCCTTCCAGCAGGCCGACGCGGGTACCAGCCGCAAGTATGGCGGCACCGGCCTGGGTCTGGCGATCAGCCGTGAGCTTGCCTCGCTGCTCGGTGGCGAAATCCAGCTGCGCAGCACGCCGGGCGTGGGCAGCACCTTCTCTCTCTACCTGCCCACGGCCTATACCGGGCCCTCGGTCACGCTCACCAAGCCGTCCGGGCGCGAACTCGATTCGCGGCATGCGCACGAGGCGATGTTTCCCTCAGTTCGTCCGGAACGCGCCATCGAACAGATCCCCGACGACCGCGCCGACCTGCTGCCCGGGGAGCCGACGATCCTGATTGTCGAGGACGATCCGGCGTACGCGCGGCTGCTGCTCGACGAGGCGCACGCCCAGGGATTCAAGGTGCTGGTGGCGATGCGGGGTACCGACGCGCTGGCCCTCGCTCGTGAATACCGGCCGACGGCAATGTCGCTCGATGTGTTCCTGCCCGACATGCTTGGCTGGGCCGTGCTCAACCAGCTCAAGCAGGATCCCACGTTGCGCCACATTCCGGTGCAGATCGTCACGCTTGATGAAGACCGTCAGCACGGTCTCGCGCGGGGTGCCTTCTCCTTCATTCCGAAGCCGACGAGCACCGAGGGCTTGCAGTCAGCGCTGTCGAAGCTCAAGGAGTACATCGTGCCGCGCGCCCGGCGTCTGCTCGTCGTCGAAGACAACGAGGCCGAGCAGATGAGCATCGGGGAGTTGCTGGGTCACGACGATATCGAAATCGCAACTGCCGGGACGGGGAGGGAGGCGCTGCAGGCCATGCGCGACACGCAATACGATTGCGCGGTCCTCGATCTGCGCCTTCCCGACATGTCCGGCTTCCAGGTGCTGGAGCAGATCCGTGATGACGCAACATTGCGGGACCTGCCCGTGGTCGTCTTCACCGGCAAGGAGCTCTCGCCGGACGAGGATGCGCAGCTGCGCACGCTTGCGCGCAGCGTGGTCGTGAAGGGTGTCGAATCACCGGAGCGCCTTCTCGATGAGACGGCCCTCTTCCTCCACCGGGTGGTGGCCGACCTGCCGGTCGAGAAGCAGCAGATGCTCGAGAAGCTGCACCGGTCGGATGATCACCTCATTGGCCGGAAGGTGCTGGTGGTGGACGACGACATCCGCAACATCTTCGCGCTGAGCAGTGTCCTCGAACGCCGCGGCATGGAAGTGCTCACGGCGGGGACCGGGTTCGAGGCCATCGAGAAGCTCGACACCACGGATGACGTGGCAATCGTGCTGATGGACATCATGATGCCCGAGATGGATGGCTATCAGACAATGCAGGCGATTCGCCAGAAGCCGGCACTGCGGCGACTGCCGATCGTCGCGCTCACTGCCAAGGCGATGAAGGGTGACCGCGAGAAGTGTCTTGACGCCGGTGCCTCGGACTATCTGGCCAAGCCGGTCAACACCGAGCAGCTGTTGTCCGCGCTTCGCCTCTGGTTGCACCGGTGAACGGGCGCGAGCCGTGATGGCCCCCGAGAAGGAAAAGGTGAACATCCTGCTGGTCGACGACCAGCCGGGGAAGCTCCTCGCGTATGAGGCGATGCTCGCGCCGCTGGGGGAAACGCTGATTCGCGCCAATTCCGGACGTGAAGCGCTCGAAGAGCTCTTGCGAACCGACATCACCGTCGTGCTGATGGACGTGAGCATGCCGGAGCTCGACGGTTTCGAGCTGGCAGAGATCATTCGCGAACACCCGCGATACCGCAAGACAGCGATCATCTTTGTCTCCGCTGTGCACCTCAGCGATCTTGACCGCCTCAAGGCGTATGCGTCGGGGGCGGTCGACTACCTCTCCGTGCCGGTGATTCCGGAGATCCTGCGTGCCAAGGTCAGCGTCTTCGTCGAGCTCTATCGGAAGACACGCGAGTGGGAGCGACTGAACGAAGAGCTGGAGCGCCGGGTGCGCGAACGCACGGCGGAGCTTGAGGCATCGATGGTGACGCAGGTCGATCTCTCCGAGCGCCTTCGCCAGGCCGACCATCGCAAGGACGAGTTCCTGGCATCGCTCGCGCATGAGTTGCGCAACCCGCTCGCCCCGATTCGCAACGCGATCGAGATCCTGAACAAGAAGCCGGCGGCCGATCCGGAGTCGGTCTGGTGCAGGGAAGTGCTGAATCGGCAATCGGCACAGTTGATCCGTCTGGTGGATGACCTCCTCGACGTCTCGCGCATCACCCACGGGAAGATCAAGCTGAAGCCGGTCCGCCTTGAGCTTGCCGAAGTCCTCGAACAGGCGATCGAGGCGAGCCAGCCGCTGATTGACGCGCACCGCCACACCCTCGCGGTCACCCTCGGTGACGATCCGGTCCCGGTCGACGGCGATCCAGCCAGGCTGATCCAGGTGTTCGGGAACCTGTTGAACAATGCGGCGAAGTATCAGGAAGACCACGGCCGGATCGAGCTGGATATGCGACTCAAGGGGGACACGGCCATCGTGACCGTACGGGACCGCGGCGTCGGAATCCCGCCCGAATTGCTGTCGCAGATTTTCGAGTTGTTCGCGCAAGGCGAGCGCGCTCCTGACCGGGCCGCTGGCGGCCTCGGCGTGGGCTTGTCGCTGGTGAAGTCGCTGGTCGAGATGCACGGCGGGCGGGTCGTGGCCCGAAGCGACGGACCGGGGCACGGAGCTGAATTCAGTGTGCACCTGCCGATCGCCGTGGCCGCGCCGGCGGAGATCGAAGGACCGGCGCGCGCCGGTGGGCCCGCCCAACGTTCATCGCGTCGGATTCTTCTCGTCGACGATAACCACGACGCCGCGGACAGTCTCGCGATGATCCTGCGCCTCAGTGGTCACGACGTGTCGGTGGCGCACGACGGACCCCGCGCGCTCGAAATCGCCTCAGCGGAGCAACCGGCGTTTGTGCTTCTCGATATCGGGCTTCCCGGGATGGACGGCTACGAGGTCTGCCGCCGACTCCGCGATCTCGGCCTGACGGAGGCCCGGATTATTGCCATGACCGGCTATGGCCAGGACCGGGACCGGCAACGATCCCAGGACGCCGGGTTCGACCTCCACACGGTGAAGCCGGTGGAGATCCATGGCCTGATGTCGATCCTCGCTGAGGGGTAGCCAGAGACCACGGTCTGGCGCCACCGGCCCCGACCCGCCATTTTAGAAGGCTATGTCAGCCCATTTCGGGCTGGCCAAGGCCCTTCTCACGACAGGCAGCATGGCGACCACTGTGGAACCGACTCCGATGACCGCCTCCGGCGACAGCAACGACACCCCGTTCTTCACCCCCCAGCGGATCCGCCAGTTCGGGATCGCCGGGGCGGTGGTGCTGGTGATCGCCCTGGTGGCGTGGTTCGCCATCACTGCCGGGAAGCGCAAGGAAGCCTTTGCGGCTCGCGAGCTCGAGGTCGGCCGTTCGATGGCCGAGCAGGGGAATCTCGGCGGCGCGGTGGAGCAGTTCAACAAGGTCTCGAAGTCGTACAGCGGCACTTCAGCGGCCTACGACGCCACCCTTGGTATCGCCCAGGCCCGGCTCGTGAACGGTCAGCAGGAGCTCGCGATCGCCTCATTGCTGGACTTCATCAAGACCAATCCGCCGGCCAACTACGCGTCGCCTGCCAACTCGCTGTTGGGGACCGCTTACGAGAACACTGGCAAGTACGCCGAAGCGGCGGCTGCCTATCGCAAGGCGGCCGACCTCTCGACGCTGGATTATCTGAAGGCGACCGCGCTCCTCGACCAGGGCCGGGCGCTCCGCCTCGCCGGGAAGAAGGACGAAGCGGTCACGGTCTACAAGGAAATTCTCACCAAGTTCGCTGAGACTTCCGCGAAGACTGAGGCCCAGGTCCGGTTGTCGGAGCTGACGCTCGGCCAGAGCTGAATCAACAAGCAGTGATGGTCGCGGGGCCCGATCCTTTCTGGATCGGGCCCCGCGTGCGTTCAGAGGGTCGTGGCAAGTCGGAGCACGATGTCGCGTCCCGGATTGAGCGCGAACGCCTTGTAGCGTGACAGGAAGTCGCGGTAGCTGGTATTGGTGGCGTTGTGGATGGTCAGCTCCATCGAGAGTGACCGGCCCAGCACGGCGCGATCGAACCCGGCCGAGATTTCGAGGAGCGAGTATCCGGCCGTCGGCAGGTCGTAGCTGCCGAGCCGGTCCTGACGCGCGACGCCGATCAGGTCGGCTCCAAGATGCGCGCGACCAGCCCACCCGAACGCAGGGGCGTGCCACTCCACGCCCACGAGCGTGCGAACCGGCGGGGTCAGTGGCAGCGGGGTATCGTTGGTCCGATCCAGCGTGCGCACGCCGTCGACGCGGGCGCGCACGGTGAGTGAGGCGATCGGGTCGACCTCGAGCGACGCCTCGCCACCGGTGAGCCTGGCATCGGTCTGGCGGTAGCGGTAGACGGCGAGTCCACCGGCGTTGGCGCCGGTTGGCGTGATGAAGATGTAATTGTCGATGCTGTTGCGATATCCGGTGATTTCACCTCGCAGGCGCGGACGCTGCCAGCGAATCGACGCTTCGAGGTTGTTGGCGGATTCCGTCACGAGCAACGGTTCGCCGATTTCATACCGGGCTTCGCTGAGCTTGGGACCGTTGCTGTAGAGCTCGAAGAGGTTTGGTGCGCGCCAGCCGCGGCCCGCATTGGCGCTGATCGACCAGCCGTCCACCGGACGGAAGACCACGCCGAAATTCCCGGTCAGCGCGTGAAAGTTGCGACGCTCGCCTGCAGAGGAGAGGGAACTGTTGGCGTCGGCATCGAGCGATGAGCGATCGCCGCGCAGGCCGGCGAGCATGCTCCATCGGGTGGTGCGGTGTTCGACCACCGCGAACCCAGCGGCGTTGTTCGTGGTACCCGCCGGCACGAGGGCGATCGGGCCACGGGTGTCATTGGTCTGGTGCAAGGCGCTGACTCCCACCGTGGTCAGCAGGTGTCCCGCGATGGTGCGATGCGCGCTGAGGCCGGCGGTCAGGGTGTTCAGCAGCAGGTCGAACGCCACCGTCTCCTTGCCGGCGCCCGCGGCCGGGTTGGCGTCGTCCGAGACCTCGACCAGCGAGTGCTGCTGGAACTGCGCATTGGCTTCGAGGCGCCAGGCGCCGGCGAGGCGAAGGGCATCGAGCTGCAGCCGTTCATCGCGCGCCTTCCGGACCGGTCCTTCTTCCTCTGCCTCCGGGCGGAGCCGGATGGCCGCTGCCGGCCCGGTCGCCTCGAGCAACCGGAACTCGCCGCCGTAGTGGGCCCCGCGGATGGTGAAGGACCCACGTGATCCGCGGCTCCCCCAGGCGATGTCGCCGTTGACGGCGCCGAAGCCGGTGTTATCGAGCTCGCCATCGGGGGTATGGAGGGAAGCCGCCCGGCGGCCGACCACATTCGCCCGGAATCCGTGCCCGGCCGACCCACGCTCGTACCGCAGCGTCGTCCCCGTTTCGGCGTTGTTCGACGCGACCGACTGCTCCACCGAGATCCGATGCCAGCTGTTGCCTCCGGGGCCAAGTTCCGGGAGGGGGTCGGGAACCGCGTTCACGACCCCTCCGATGGCGTCGGCGCCATAGAGGAGCGAGGTCGGCCCCCGGATCACCTCGACCCGGCCGGCGAGCCGGGCGTCGAGAGATGGGCCATCCTCATCACTCCAGGAATAGTCCTCCAGCCGGTGGCCACCATCGAGGACGAGGACCCTTTGCCCGCTCAGGCCCCGGATCATCGGTTTCGCGATCTGGCTTCCGGTGGTCACGCTCCGGACTCCGGGGAGGTTCTCGACCGCCCGGGCGATCGAGACGCTCTGGCTCCGGCGCAGGAGGTCGGACTCCATGGTCGACGAGGAGAGCGGAGTCGCCAGTGGTGTGAGCGGGTCGGGGGTCCCGGTGGAGACCAGGGTCGGCAGCTCGACCGGCGCCTCGGTCAGCCGGAATTCGAACCGGGAGGAGTTCCGGGTGAGGTCGACCGTACTGGTACCAGGGGCATAACCGATGTCGGTCACGCTCACCGTCCAGCGACCCAGGGGAACGTCCGCGAAGCGGAAACGACCGTTCGCGTCGGTCTCGGCGAGTCGCCGAAGCTGCGGAATCCGGACCGCCGCATGCGCCAGCGGACGGCCTCGCGAGTCGGTGACTCGGCCCACCAGGGAGTCGGCTGGGGCGTGTGAGGGGGTATTGAGGAGCGCGGCGAGGGTGAGGAGCGCGAGAGTCATGACGAAGCCGTATTGAGGGTTCGGAACCATCCACAGACCAGAATATGCTTGTGGACTAAAACGGTAAAGTCTTGGTGCTATGGCGGTTGGTACGCGTTGCTTGTAGTAATGGTTGCGCGATATTTCTATGACGTATAAGATGTATTATGTTAAGTTAGGCCGTGGATAAGTGTGCAAAACCCCGACTTCTCCCCAACCATCAACCCTCCCACACCCCACGCGCCACAATCCGCCCTTCACCACAGAGCCAGACTTCGCGCGCCACCCCATCGTCACCGACCGTCGCCTGGACCGTGAGCACCCGACCCCCGCCGGAGCGGAACCGGAGCGGCAGCTGATCTTCACCTGAGACCGCCAGTGCGAGTGCCGCCGCCACCGTCCCCGTACCGCACGCGAGCGTCTCACCCTCGACGCCGCGTTCGAAGGTCCGGATCGCCCAGGTCGGTTCAGCCGGGTTCCGGCTGCCGGTTCCAGCTCCAGTGGAACCTGATATCCGACTGACGAAGTTGGCATTCGCACCGGCCGGTCCGGTCGCGGGATCGTTCCGGAGGAATCGGCCTCGGGTCTCGAGGTCGACTGACCGGACGTCGGCAACCACCGTGACGAGGTGCGGCACCCCGATGGTCCCGAACAACATCGCCCGTTCTCCTTCGACGACCGGGATCCCGATCGGGGCCGGCACGGGAGCATCGGCGAGATGCAGTTCGGCAAGGTGCCCCGGCCCGACACAGCGGGTCTGGTAGGTGCCGGCGTCGGTGACCAGGGTCATCCCTGCGGGGTCTGCCATCTCGAGCCGAGCGGCGAGTCGGGTGGAACAGAGCGCGGCGTTGCCGCACATCGCGGCCCGGCTGCCATCGCTATTGAAGAAGGTCATCCGGATGGTGTCCGGGGTCGCCTCCGGCGTCACGAAAACGAGCCCGTCGGCCCCGACCCCGTCGCGCCGATCGCAGATCGACTGGATCCTGGCGGCGTCCCAGTCGGCCGGAGAGTTGACCCGGCCATCGAGCATCACGAAGTCGTTGCCGGACCCGGTCACCTTGAAGAAGACGACGCTCATCCGAGCCTCCCGAAGATGGCCTGGAACCGGAGCCACCAGACCATCCAGACCGCCTCGCGCACGATCCGCTGGTTCATCTTGCTCTGCCCCTCGACCCGGTCGACAAAGACGATCGGGAGCTCGACCAGCCGGAAGCCCTTCTTCCACGCCCGGAAGCTCATCTCGACCTGGAAGGCATAGCCGTTGGACCGGACCCGGTCGAGCGGGATCGCCTGCAGCACTTCGCGCCGGAAGCACTTGAAGCCGCCGGTGGCGTCGGTGAGTGGCAACCCGGTGACCCAGCGGACGTACTTGTTGGCGAACCATGACAGCAGCAGCCGCGACATCGGCCAGTTGATGACGTTGACCCCCGTTGCATACCGCGATCCCAGGACCAGGTCCGCGCCCGCGATCTTCTCGAGCAGGCCGAGCAGGTACTTCGGGTCGTGGGAGAAGTCGGCGTCCATCTCGATCATCATCGCGTACTCGTGCTCGAGCGCCCACCCGAAGCCGGCCAGATAGGCCCGGCCGAGCCCCTGCTTCGAGGCGCGATGGAGGACATGGACGCGTGGGTCGGCAGCGGCCATTGCATCAGCGAGGTCGCCGGTCCCGTCCGGCGAGCCGTCGTCGACCACCAGGATGTCCAGCCGCGGGTCGACCGCGAGAATGGCAGGAACGATCTGCGGCAGGTTTTCACGCTCGTTATAGGTCGGCACCACAACGAGGGCACGAGAATCAGGCGTCATGAGTGCGCGGTCGGAAGCGACCAGCTGCAAGGAGTCCGAGGGCGATGAGCGCACACGCCCAACTGACCCACATCATCTGGTGGTACTCGGTGGAGTCGTAAGTAAAGGTGACTTCCTTCGCCCCCGGCGGCAGGGCCACGCTCAACAGCGAGAAATCGGCACGGTGCGTCTGCACCGCCTTGCCGTCGATCGTGGCCTTCCAGTCGGGGTACCAGTTCTCGGCCACCATCAGGTAGGTGGTACGCGTGTCGGTCCCGCTGAGCTTCACTGTCATCGCACCCGGCTGCCAATGGCTCAGCTCGGCCTTCACCGTGGTGGGCGCAGGCGCCGTCTGGTTCCCTCCCCCGGCCACGATGCTGCTGCTGTCGGGGTAGAGCACGAACGCATTGAGCGGGAAGCGCGGATCGATGACGGTCGGCACGATCCGGTCTTCGGGCACCTTGGCGGCGGCGGGAACGACACGAACCCAGGCGATGGCCGAGTCGCGTTCCCACAGATAGCCTGCCGGCGCATTCTTGCCGATGAGGTGCGGGAAGGAGACCGGCCCGAGCGTCTTGTGGAAGCCAGGAATACTGGGCACGTCCTGATTGAGTGTGATGTACTTCACCCCGTACAGATCCCAGAACGTCGGATTCAGCTGGTTCACCCACTTGCCCTTCTCGCCGAGCAGTTCGTCGAAGTACTTGCTCTCCATGCCGAAGTAGCCGAGGAGCTGAGGCACCCGGTACCCCATCAGCACGGAATGTGTATAGACACCCGCACCCAGTGGGTCGAGGGTCCGAAACGGCAACGCGGTCTTCCGCATGGCCGTCGTGATCTCATCGTCGGCATAGGTCACGCTGGCTGGCGGATACCATTTCGCGAAATGATGGAGAATGCTCCAGTTGTCCCCCGCGACCGCAAACGCGAGAAGCGCCACGGCGAATCCCTGCTTGAGGATGCCACGCTGAATCGCAATCAGCACGCCCCCGCCCAGCACAATCACTAGGAGGAGGCGAAGGGCCCCGGTCCGCAGCTCGGGCGCATTCGCCACTGCCGTCGCCATCGTCTCGGCGCTCGCGAGGGAGGTGGCGACGCCCTGCAGGAGGCCAGCCACCCCAAGGAGGGCGATACCCCCGACCACCGCGAGTGGGACGAGCAACCTCCTCATCGAGACCTCGCCTCGCAACAACCGCTCCGCTCCGAGTGCGGCCCAGACGCAGACCGGAAGTGCGACGAGATAGAAAGCCATGCCGGCGGCGCGCACGCTCGACATCATCGGCATCAGGATCCACAACCGATAGAACGGCGTGTGTCCGCCAAAACTCACCAGCAGGAAGAGGGCGGCAACGACGCCGAACCCGGTGAGCAGGCCGCGCTTCCTGGCGGCGCCGAGTCCGAGCACTGCCAGCACGACCACGAGCGCGCCGAGGTACTCGGTGTGGGACTTGAAGAAGTTCTGCCCCCAGTATCCGTCGAGCATGCCGTTGAACTGCGGCAGGATCGTCGTCATCAGCTCTTCAATCGGCATCGCGTAGGCGGTGTTGTACTCCCACCCAACGCTTGGGCCGCCCGCGCCACGCGGCGTGTACACCTTGTGCGTCAGGATCGGAATCACCTGCACCGCGGCAATGCCAACGCCGATGAGTACCGCGACTGCCGCAAACGCCACCGGCTTCCATCCCGGCCGATCGGTGCGCCGCTCCGGATCGAAGAAGGCGAGCCACAATGTCCAGATCCCCGACGCCACCATCAGGTAGTAGGCCATCTGAACCTGTGGCGACAGAATCGCCAGCCCGACGACCAGCGCAAAGCCACCATAGCCTGCGAGTCGGCCGTGCCGAATGGCACGCAAGAGCGCGAGGAACGCGAGTGGTGCCATCGACGAGACGAACAACTTGCCGTCGTGCCCCGGGCTCATCTGCGACGCCACGATGCCGCTGAGCTGATACGCCACACCGCCGACCACGGCGGCGCCCCACGCGAGCTTGAGGCCGCGCAGCAGCGCGTACATCGCCACGCCGGCCAGGATGATGTGGAAGAAGAAACCCAGCGTCATGCCGAGGTCAGTCGGCACGAACCACCGCAGCCAGGCGGTGGGATAGAATATGTCGCCGTGACCGACGACCGAACTGAACGGCACGCCGCCGAAGATGTACGGGTTCCACTGGGGGATGCTGCCGGTGGTCTTGTGCATCTCCGCGCCGAAGAGACGGAAGGCATAACCGGCGCCGAGCTGGTCATCACCCGCGAGAAACTGTCCCGAGAAGAGCGGATAGAAGATCGTCAGCGCAACGAGAACGAAGACCACCGCGGCGACAAACGCGGGATACCGTGGCTGCCAGGATTCAGGGGCTTCAGGCGTCGTCACGCGACGGCCTCCGCAGCAAGAGGAACGAAGCAAACAGGATATCGAACATGGTGAAGACCACGCGATACGAGAGTGCGATGGCAAGCGCTGGCCCCGGGGAGACCTGCGGCTTGATCAGGGCGTAGAGGACCGCTTCCCGCAGCAACAACCCGGTCGGGAAAAGCGGCAGCAGGTAGCCGACCACCGTCGCCCCGGCGAGGGCACCGGTCACCAGCATCCAGTCCACGTGGAATCCCACCAGCAATCCTTCGCCGAGCAGCGAGAGGCCATAGCCCGCGATGACCCACGCCGCAAAGTTGGCGAAGATTCCGATGCCCAGCGCCTCGGCATCTGCCGGTCGTACTGTTTCTGGCCGGCCAAGACTCTGGCCAATGCGACGCGGCAGGTCGGTCCCGGCAAGCCCGAAGGTCACCACCAGGATGGCGAGTGCGGCCAGCAACAGGATGGGGAGATAGATCTTGGTATTGCCATAGCGATAGAAGGCGAGCAGGACCGCCGCAGTCACGGAACCAGTGCCTAGCCAGACCAGTGGTGGATGCACCGCCGAGCCTACCACGAGCTTGGCCCTGAAGACTTCCTCCTCGGCGATCGCAACCAGTCGCAGCGGCAAGCCGTGCCAGCGTGGGAGATATCGCGCCAGATTGGAGCGCACCCAGAGGCGGATGGTGCTTGCCACCGAAATCTTGTATTCCCATCCCCGGATGATCTCGCCTGTCGACCAGATCAGGATCACGTAGGCAAGGAACGTCGCGGCCAGCCCTTGTGCGATGACGGGCCAGTCCCAGAGCCAGATTACCGGCTTGAGGGCGAGCGTATCGCCGCTATGCAGTACCGACCGCACACCGAGTGCGATCAGCGCAAGCGCCCCGAGGCGCTGGGCCCCGCGGATTCGTGGGTTAGCCATTGGTCGTGGCCGCAGCCACCTTCGCCGGGCGCCAGAACAGGAATGGCAGCGCCGCGCCGAGTTCGTTGACCGTAAGTGTGAGTCTGGAGGCGACAGCGAGCGCGCCCGCAGGTCCGAGCCCGATCGTGGGCTTGAGCAACAGGACCAGGACGAGTTCCCGGACGCCAATCCCGCCGGGCACGATCAGCGCGAGATACCCCACCAGATACGACGCCGCAAACGCCCCAGTTGCCGTTGCCCAGTCGAGCGTGACGTTTTCAATGGTGCCGAGGAGCAGCAGTTGCAACGCAAGGCCGTACCCTGCCCACGCCAGGAAATTCGTGAATAGCGCCGCCGCCAGCGACTCCGGCTCCACTGGCTGGACCGCATCTGGCCGTCCCACGACGAAGCCGATGCGCCGGGTGAGTGAGGGCGAGGTGAGCGCGAGTACGGCGAGCAGCGCGACGATGGCAAGGGCGAGTGCGGCCAATGACGAACCGGGCCACATCTCGTCGAGCAGGCGTGTTCCGATCAGCGCGAAGGTGAGGATGGTCCCCGTCGCGATCGACACCAGCTGCATGATGATCGCCGAGCCCGTCGCGGCCGCCCCGGACACGCCTTCGCGTTGCGCCATCACCGCCATCCCCGCGATCGCCCAGACCTTCCCCGGGATGTACTTCCCCAGCGAGGAGAGGCACCAGATCCGCGCGGCATCCACGGCTCGGATCCACTGCCGCCAGCCATGCAGCACCGAGCGCCAGCCGAGGATCAGGAAGCCGTACATCACCCAGGTCACGAGCAGTGATGCGATGATGAACTCCCAGCGGAAGTGCCACTGGATCTGCTGTGCCTTGAAGTCATCCCAGTTCTTGATGACCTTGATGACCAGGAAATAGAGGATCACGAGGCCGAGGGCGCCCTGCGCGATTCGCCACTTGTGCTTAAGCATCGAGTGCGCTCCGGTACCAGCCGAGACAACGCTCGGCCACGAATTCAGGGGAGAGGCGTTCCCGCCAGCGTGCGCCTGCAGTGCGAGCATCCTGCCGTGCATTCGGGTCAGCCAGCAATTCGTGCATCGCCGTGGCCATGGCGCGGGCCGAGGGAGCGACGACTCGCCCCGCTCCCGACGTCGACACCACATCAAGGAGCCCGCCGCCATCGGTACAGGCGATGACCGGTATGCCTTGCATCAGTGCTTCAGCCGCCGCCAGCCCGAACCCTTCCCCGACTGCCGGCATCAGGGCGAGGTCGGCCGTTGCCAACAACAACGGAACGTCGGACGGCGCCACCTCACCGAGGAAGCGGACGGCATCGCCGAGCGCGAGCCCGCCCGCCTGCACCCGCAGGGCGGCGCGAGCCGCGCCATCGCCAGCGATCGTGAGGGGCAACGCCAGCCCCTGCGTGCGGGCCAATGCGAACGCGTCGAGGGCGAGATGGACTCGCTTCTGCTCGACCAGCCGTCCCAACACCACGATTCCACCCCCGCCACTGCTCCACGGTCGATCGACGCCGGCGACCGGCATCGGCTGAACGGCGTCGTCGGCAACCCGCGCGGGAGTGCTCTCGTTGATCACCGTTGCAAGCTCGCGTGAGACCGTTGTCACGACCCTTGCGCGGCGAAACGGCGTCCGGGCGAGCCAGCGCACGACCCTGCCCCGTTGCAGCAGTCGCGCATCGCTTCCGTGGCACGTGAGCACCAGCCGCGCTTCGGGTGGAGCGGCGAGCCCGGCCGGAATCCACCAGTGCGCGTGGACCAGCGCTTCAGCGGCTCCGGTCAACTCCTCGCGCGCGCCCTTACGCAGCGCACGGATCATTCCAGCCAACGCCCGCAATCCCTGCGGCGTGCGAATCGCGCTCGCCATCGTGCCGGTGTAGGCAAACGATTCCTGGGAGGCATCGGCGTAACGTACGCGCCGCACCGGCACCCCGTCGATCAGATCCTGCCCACCCCGTCCGGCATCGCTCGGCGCCACGACTCGCACGTCCACTCCACGGGCCCGCAAGGCCAGCGCGAGCGGGTGCAGGAAAGCCCCGGCAACATCGCCCGGGTGGCGCGGGTAGTTGTGCGTCAGAAAGACGACCCGCATCACGGTCAGTCGGGCCGATCGGACTCGAGCCGACGCGCGAACTCACGCTGCTCTTCGCGCATCCCGGCCACGAGTTCGGCCGTGAACCCGAAGCCGAACAGCACCACGCCACAGATGACCATCGTCTCGACCAGGTTCAGCAAGGGTCGGAAGCCGATCCCGAATCCGAAACGCAGCACCAGGGCGACAATGCCCGCAAGGAATCCCACGCTGAACAGCAGCACGCCGGCGACACCGAAGAAGAGCATCGGCTTTCGCCCGAAGCGCAACTGGAACCAGACGGAGATGAGGTCGAGCACACCAATTGGAATGCGCGTCCAGGTGAACTTCGACACGCCGGCAGTCCGCGCGTAGAGCGGCACCGGTACCGATGTCAGCCGGAAGCCGTCGGCGGCCGCGATCACGACCATGAAGCGATGCCAGTCAGGGCGCATCGGCACATTGGCCATCACCTCGCGTCGATACGCCTTGACCGAATTGAGGTCGGTGACGCGAACGCCGAAGAGCCAGCGACAGAGGCCGTTGTAGATGGTCGAGACGAAGGCCTTCTCGTATTTCCCCTGCTTCGTGCCGGTCACGATGTCGGCCTGCCCGGCGAGAATCGGAGCCACCAGCTGGGGAATGTCCTCCGGCTTGTACTGCAAGTCGGCGGGATAGAAAACGAATACATCGCCGGACGCGGCGTTGCCTGCGCTGCGCAGCCCATCGGCAATGCCACGCTGACGACGGTGCGTCACCACGCGGAGGAAGGGATACTCGGCCGAGAGCCGCGTGAGCACACCGGCGCTGTCGTCACTGGAACCGTCATTGACGACGACCACCTCGAAGCCCACACCGAGCGCCGGCAGCGCGTCGGCGCACTGACGGAGAAATTCCGGGAGGTTCTCCGCCTCATCCTTCGCCGGCACCAGCACGGAGACGCGAATGGCGCTTCCGTTCATACCCGCTTCCGCATCCGGGCCGGCAGGATGCCGAGTTGATCGCGGTACTTCGCGACGGTGCGGCGAGCGATCTGGATCCCCTGCTCCTCGAACAGATGCACGATCTGCTGGTCGGTCAGCGGCTTCGCCGCGGCTTCCTCGGCAACCATCTTCTCGAGCTTCGCGCGGATCGAGCGCGCCGAAGCATCTTCACCAGATGCCGTCTGCAGGGCGCTGGAGAAGAAGAACTTCAGCGGCAACACACCGCGCGGAGTCTGGACGAACTTCTCGTTGGTGACCCGGCTCACCGTCGATTCGTGCATCGAGATCACCTCGGCGACCTCACGCAAGGTGAGCGGCCGCAGGTACTCGACACCCTTCTCGAAGAACTCTCGCTGCCGGTCGACGATGAAGTTCATCACCTTCAGCATGGTCTGGCGCCGCTGTTCGATGGCCTGGATCATCCAGGTCGCGCTATTCATCCGTGAGGCGATGAAGTCGCGATTTTCGGCGGTCATCTTCCCCTTTTCTCGCGCGATTTCCTGGTACGACCGCGAGAGCCGGAGTCGTGGGACGCCCGTGTCGTTGAGGAAGACCTGATATCGGCCCTCGATCTTGTCGACGATCAGGTCGGGGGTGATGTAGGCGTCGCCGCGATCGGCGTACTTGAGGCCCGGCTTCGCGTCGCATTTGGCCAGCACGTCGGCCGCGGCCTGCGCTTCACGCGGACCGACGCCAAACTTGCGGGCGAGGTCATTCCAGCGATGGGCAATCAGGTCTTCGAACGCCTGATCGACCAGTCGGTAGGTCAGTGTGTCGGCATCGCCATGCTCGCGCAGCTGGAGCAACAGGCATTCACGCAGGTTGCGGGCGCCGACGCCCGGCGGATCGAGTGACTGGATGATGACGAGTGCCGCATCCAGCTCTTCGGGCGTGAAGATCGCCACGCCAGGTGGCAGCTTGGCGGCGCCGTTGGTGTGGTGCGCCTCGTGCTGGCCATGCCCCTCTTCCTCTTCGTCGATATCGAAGGGGTCATACTCATCCGGCTCCGGCGCCTTCGCCGCCGGATTGTTGGAGAGCAGCCAGAGGTTGGCCGATTCGAGGACCACCTCCAAGGGGCAGCCCAGCAGGCCGTCATCGTTGATGTTGCCGATGAGCTCTTCACAGAGGAGCCGCATCCGGGGCGTCATGTCGAGCATCTGGAGCTGGTCGCGCAGATGATCTGCGAGATCGCGACTCTCGACCGACACCGGCTCGATGTAGTCCATGACCTCGAACTGCTCCTTCGGTCCGCCCACTTCGAAACCGTTGAGCAGGATCTCTTCCCAATCGACCTCGTCGTCCTTCTTGACCTCTTCCTGCTCCTGCTCGGTGGTCTTCTCCGGCGTTTCCTCTTCCTCGGGTTCTTCCAGCTCGAGGAAGGGATTGTTGAGCAGTTCCTGTTGCAGATGCTGCTGCAGGTCGAGCATCGGCATATAGAGCATATCCATCGCCTGATAGAGGCGTGGATTGATCCGCAGCTCCTGCCGGAGGCCCTGTTGCTGATGGAGGCCGGTCTTCACGCGGGCTGCTCCATCCGGCCGCGCAAGCGGGCGGTGAGGGTGGGTCCGAGATAGAGTTCGGCGACACGGTCATTCCAGACCAGTTCACGCACGGTCCCGGCGGCCTGCACGGTTCCCGAGTGCATGATGTAGGCACGGTCCACGATCTCGAGGGTCTGTTCGACGTTGTGGTCGGTGATCAGGACTCCAAGACCGCGTTCGCGGAGTGAGGAGACGATAGTCTGAATGTCGTGAACGGCGATCGGGTCGACCCCGGCAAACGGTTCGTCGAGCAGCATGAAGAGTGGATCACGGGCCAGCGCGCGGGTGATCTCGAGTCGCCTCCGCTCGCCACCGCTGAGCGTGTATGCCGGAGACTTTCGCAAGGCGGTCAGCCCGAGTTCGGACAACATCCGCTCCAGTCGTTCGAGCCGGTCGTGCTTCGTGAGCGAGAGGGTCTCGAGGATGGCGAGGACGTTCTGCTCGACGGTCATCCGGCGGAAGATCGACGGTTCCTGCGCGAGATAGCCGATTCCCCGGCGGGCCCGCTTGTACATCGGCTGGGAAGTGATTTCGGTATCGTCGATGTAGATCTGTCCCTGATCGGGGCGGATCAATCCGGTGATGAGATAGAACGTAGTCGTTTTGCCGGCGCCATTGGGGCCAAGCAGGCCCACGATTTCTCCCTGGGCCAGCGAAACCGCTACATCCTGGACCACCGCCCGCCGCGAATAGCTCTTCCAGAGACCCTCGGCCCGAAGCACGCTCATGGCCGCTTCCCCGGCAACGCCACCTTGCTGCTGTCGGCTTTGGACTTCCGCAGCGATGCGGTCTCGAGTTGCACGCCATCGATAGTGCCGTGGGCGCGCACCGCCGACACCCCGGTCGAATCGCCACCCTTCATCAGGACCAGGATGGTGTCGGCGCGGGTGTAATTCACCGACGGCGAGGTCTTGCCGTTCTTGGTGACGTTACGCGAGAAGAGTGATTTTGCCGACCCGATCGCCTCGATCCGACGAATCCGGGTCTTCTCGACGCCGGCGGAGTCGACCTGCTCGAACGAGGCGACAATGCGCTCGCCCCAGAGGGTATCGCGGTCGCGTGGCGTTTTGTTTGAGGTATCCGCCGCTGCGACCCTGGCCGCCGTCGTATCGAGTGGATTCTGCACCATCCCGCGACGGAAGACGCGGAGTTCCCGCAACTTCTCGCCCGGCGTGTCGATGGCAATGCTGTCGCCCTTGATGTCGTACCCTTCGTTGTGCACCGTGGCCGGATGCTGCCTGTCCCATGCCAGCGTCCGGCTGAGCTTCTCGCTGGTGAATGCGAGCACGACGTTCTCTCCCTTGATCCGGGAACTCCCGTTGAGCACCTCGCCATCGCCGAAGGCGCGCACGTCGCGCAGGACGTCATCATCGAGACCGAGCCGCACTTCCTTCCCCCGAACCGTGAACGAATCGCTCGAGGTGCGGCGCAGTTGTGCTGGCCTGCCAAAGAGCGACGCCGCTCCACCGCGTCCCGCGAGATAGACCAGAGAGTCGCCGGTGCCGTGCAGCGAATCGCGATCGACCGTCACGTTGCCATACCCATAGAATTTCGAGTCGCCGATGCCGCGGAGTCGATCACCGACAATCAGGTATGGCGAGGCCACCGCAGTGTCCTTCGGACCGCGGGCCGGGAGATACTTGAGGGTCGGTCGCTGCAGTGCAGTCATCTCGGCTTCGGGCCGTACTCCGGTCACAGCGCGGGCATAGTCGACCGAGGGGCCGACGATGTTGGAGCCGGTCTTGAGATTCCGCACCACCACGTGACCGCGCGCCTGCATCAATTCGCCGTTGGTCTTGAAATAGGTGATGGTGTCGGCAGTCAGCGAAACGGTGGCATCGCGGTAGAAGGCTTTCGTGATCAGGATGACCACATTGCCACCGAGCGACGCGAGCGAGTCACCACCGAGCCGCACGTCCTGACCAGCGCAACTCAAACGAACATTGCCGCCGGCGAAGTAGTTGGTGTTTCCCGGAATCGGCTCGCTCAGGAATCCCTCGCGGTCGACATTGTCGACCTTCAACAGGCACCGCTTCCCCTGCTGCGCCGTCAGGCCTGGGGTGCAGAACGCGCCGAGGAGCAGCACTCCCAGGAGTGCCCGAATCATTTCGGGGCTCCCTTGGCTGTCACCGGGCTCTTTGTTGCCGCACCCTGCCCTGGAAGCAGGAAACCTTTCCCCTTGACTGCTCCCTTGGGTCGCGCGGTCACGATGTTCTTGAAGTCCGGGTCTGATTCGAACGAAGCACCCGAGCCATTGCCATCGGGCGCCGTGAACTTGAACGCCGTATCCGAGCGCACCTGATTCGCGATCCGGTCGTAGACGAGGTGCTCGGTGTAGAGCTTCTTGCCGGACGGGGTCACCGCCACGACGTTACCCCGCAGATCGAGACTCTTGTCCCGGATGGCGTAGTTCCCCTTGTTCGAGGTCACCGTCGACGTCTCGTTGCCGCTCCTGTCGAAGAAGGTCACCGTCACCTTCTCGAGGTCGGCTACCTGACGCTGCTGATAGACGCGGGCACTGTCGGCCTTGAGCGTGAGCACCCGGACGTTGTTGTCGGTGATCGACGTCTCCATGCCACCCATCACCTGATCGGCACTGTCGGCCATCGCGGTCTGCGTCGGGGCAATGCCGCGGCTGGCACAGCCCGTCGCAAGCAGAAGGACGGTGCCGAGCGCGATGGTCCGCATCAGGCGGCTCCTGCCCGAAGGAGGTCGTGCATGTGGACCACCCCGATGACCCGCGCCTCATCGTCGAGAACCGGCAGGGCGACAACACCGTGGCGCTCCATCGTGCCGAGCGCGGTGGCCGCAAGATCATCGCCGTGGGTGCTGCGGGGGCTGCGGGTCATCACGTCGGCCACCGGTATCGAGAGATAGTCACTGGTGCGTTCCACGAGACGCGTGAGATCGCCGGTGGTCACGACGCCGATCAGGACGCCGCCTTCCACCAGCGGGACCAGTCCGCGCCCCCGTGCCAGCCCCACAACCGCCTGTTGCATCGTCGCCGAGGTGGCGAGTGCGTGGTCGGCCGGTACCATGACATCGCGAACCCGGAGCAGCAGCTTACGGCCGAGGCGTCCGCCGGGGTGGAGCGAGGCGAAATCCTCGCGGCGGAAGCCCTTCCGTTCGAGCAACGCCACGGCCAGCGCATCGCCGATCGCCAGCGCGACCGTGGTGCTGGTCGTCGGCGCGAGATCGTGCGGGCAGGCTTCTTCCGAGACCGCCGCATCGATGGTGACCCGCGACGCACGCCCGAGTGTCGACGACGCCTCACCGGTGATCGCAATGATCGGAATCAGCATCCGCCCGAGCGCCTCGAGGAGGCCGAAGAGTTCTTCGGTCTCGCCACTCTTGCTGAGCACAATGGCCACGGTGGTCGCGTCGACCATACCCAGGTCACCGTGAAGCGACTCGATCGGATGGAGGTAGCTCGCCGCCGTGCCGGTCGAGGTCAGCGTGGCGGCGATCTTCTGGGCAATGACACCGCTCTTGCCGATCCCGCTCACGACGACCCGTCCGCCCTGAGCGAGCAGGTCGATTGCCGCGTCGAAGCGCTCGTCGAGACGCTCAGCCGCCGCGAGCACCGCTTCACCTTCGAGCCGCAGTGTCCGGCGCCCGGCGGTGACGGCGCTGCTCACGCGTCGGTCCCGATGTAGTGCTGCGCGGCCTGTTCCCACTCACCGCGCGCCTGCAGCAGTTGCTCCACGACTTCGCGTAGCGCACCGTGCCCACCCGACGCCTGGGTGATGTATTGGCAGACGGCCTTGACCTCGGGGCGGGCATTGGCCACCGCGATCGGCAGGCCGACACGGCGCAACACGGGAATGTCCGGCAAGTCGTCGCCAATGAAGATCATCTGTTCCCAGGTCAGGCCGCGCTCGGCAAGCAGCGCTTCAACCGCTGCGACCTTGCCCGTGCTCGACACCTGGAGCACCGCGCTGACCTTGAGCTCGGTTCCGCGAAGTGCAGTGGCCGACGAGACGCGTCCGCTCACCCAGCACATCTCGATGCCCGCATTGCGAAGCAGCGTCGCGGCAAGGCCGTCGAGGACATCGAAGCGCTTGAACTCGACCCGCGCGCCGGCGACCTCGCCGATGTAGAGGCCGTTGTCGGTCAGACAGCCATCGACGTCGGTACCAAGGAGGCGGATCCCTTTCGCCCGCGCAGGATCAAGCATGCACGTCCTCCCTGACGCCATGCCAGATGGCCAGCGTGCGCTGTACAAGGGAGTCCAGCTGGTCGAGCGGCCACTGCGTCGCCGCGTCGGAGAGCGCCCGGGCCGGCTCGGGGTGCGTCTCGACAAAGAAGCCGTCGGCACCTGCGGCCGCTGCGGCCGCCATCAGCGGCGGAATGAATTCTCGCAGACCCCCGCTGGCGCCGCCGGCGGCCTGTCCCGGTTGCTGGACCGAGTGCGTCGCGTCGTAGATCGTGGGGACACCGGTTGCGGCGCGCATCCGCGCAAAGTTGCGAAAATCAACGACGAGATCGCCATAGCCGAAGAAGGTGCCACGTTCGGTCACAGCGACTTCCTGTGAGCCGCCGATACGCACCTTGTCGACCGCGCCCACCATCGCCTCGGCCTGCATCCACTGCCCTTTCTTCACATTCACCGGCTTACCGGTCGCGCCGGCCGCCAGCAACAGGTCCGTCTGGCGCGAGAGGAAGGCCGGGATCTGCAGCACATCGACGACGGTGGCGACGGCCGCGACCTGAGATGGCTCGTGCACATCGGTCAGGATCGGCAGGCCCGTAGCGCTTCGCACGCGTTCGAGTGCGCGGAGTCCTTCGTCGAGACCAGGCCCGCGAGGCGAATCGCCCCGGGCACGGTTCGCTTTGTCGAATGAGGCCTTGAAGCAGACGCGCAGGTCATGACGCAGGCCGATGGCGGCGAGCGTCTCACCGATGCGCAGCATCGTCGCGGCGTCCTCTACCACGCACGGCCCGGCAATCAGGAACGGTCCGGGGCCGAAGCGCCAGCCGTTGGTCACGAGGCCATTCCGGCGGCAACTGCGGTCGCGGCCATCACGAGCGGCACGGTCAGGAGATGGCGCTGCAGTGCCGCCCCCACGAACGCCGCGAACAGCGGATGCGGACGAGTTGGCCGCGACTTGAGCTCGGGGTGAAACTGGCATCCTACGAACCACGGATGATCTTCGAGTTCGATCATCTCGACGAGCGCCCCGTCGGGCGACTTGCCGGCGAGCACCATGCCGTGGTCGGTGAGCACATCACGATAGGCGTTGTTGACTTCCCAGCGGTGACGGTGCCGCTCGGAGATTTCAGTGGTGCCGTACGCCGCTGCCGCTTTGCTGTCGGGATGCAGGCGGGCCGAGTACGCCCCGAGGCGCATCGTGCCGCCAAGATCCTTCACGTCGCGCTGCGATGCCATCAGCGCGATCACGGGGTTGGGGCAATCAGGCTGGAACTCGGTGGAGGTCGTTTCGAGCATTCCGCAAACGTTCCGCGCAAACTCGATGATCGCCACCTGGAGTCCGAGGCAGATGCCGAAGAACGGCAGCTGGTGCTCGCGCGCCCAGCGGATCGCCTCGATCATCCCCTCGACGCCGCGTTCACCGAAACCACCCGGGACCAGCAGGCCGTCGAAGTCACCGAGCAACTCACCAGCAGCTTCCTGCGACGTGAACTTGTCGCTCGACACCCACTCGATCTGCACGCCGGTATCGTGGGGGATACCGCCGTGAAGCAGCGATTCACCAACCGACTTGTACGCGTCGTGGTAGTCGGTGTACTTGCCGACGATGGCGATGCGGACCCGATGCGACGGGCGCAGGATCCGGTGGACCATCACACCCCACTTCTCGAGATCGGGCTCACGCGCCTCGAGGCGAAGTCGAGCGCACACCTCGCGATCGAACCCTTGCTCATGGAAGCGGAGCGGGAGTTCGTAAATGCTCTTCACGTCGGGGCTCTCGATCACGGCCGAGAAATCGACGTTGCAGAAGAGGGCGATCTTCTGCTTGATGTCGGAGCCGAGGGGCCGTTCGCTGCGGCAGATCAGCATGTCGGGCTGGATACCGACCTGCATCAGGTCGCGCACCGAGTGCTGCGTCGGCTTGGTCTTGAGTTCGCCTGCCGCCGCAATCCACGGTACCAGCGTCAGGTGCACGAAGAGCGCATTCTCGCGGCCGACGTCCTGCCGGAACTGGCGGATCGCCTCGAGGAACGGCAACGACTCGATGTCGCCCACGGTGCCGCCGATTTCCGTGATCACCACATCGGTGCCGGTCGCGGTGCGCTTAAGCGACGCCTTGATTTCGTCGGTGATGTGCGGAATGACCTGTACCGTCCCGCCGAGATATTCGCCGCGCCGTTCCTTGCCGATCACCGTCTGGTAGACTCGCCCCGTCGTGATGTTGTTCTGCTGCGACAGCGACCGGTCGATGAAGCGCTCGTAGTGCCCGAGATCGAGATCGGTCTCGGCTCCGTCATCAGTGACGTACACCTCGCCGTGCTGGAACGGCGACATCGTACCCGGATCCACGTTGATATACGGATCGAACTTCTGCATCGTCACGGTCAGACCACGCTCGACCAGCAGCCGACCGAGTGACGCCGCTGCGATTCCCTTGCCCAGGGACGAAACAACGCCACCAGTGACGAAGATGTATTTGGTCGGGCGCGGCGGGTTGGTCATCAGCAAGCCTCGGCAAGGTCACGCCACCGCATTTCTGCGGCGGCCAGGTCAGCCGGCGTATCAATGCCGGCGGGAGCGGGTCGATCAAGGAAGGCGAGGCCGATGGTGAGGCCAGCGTCGAGCGCACGCAGCTGTTCCAGTCGTTCGGCACGTTCGAGTGCGCAGGTGGGGAGCGCCGTCACCTGCAGCAACGCATCGCGCTGATAGGCATAGACGCCGAGGTGCTGCCACCAGCGCGCCGCGGCGAGGTCGGCGTCATCCCGCACGTGGGGAATCGCCGCGCGCGAGAAATAGAGGGCCCGTCCCGAGGCATCGCTCACGACCTTCACGAGTGCCGGTTCGTGGCGAAGCGCGGGATCGAGCGGAGCGGCTGCCGTGCCGATCGCATCGCCCTGGCGGACTCGTGCCATCGCCCCGGCCACGGCCTCGACCGGCATGAACGGCTCGTCGCCTTGCAGGTTCACGACGATCTCGCAGCCGGCGTAGTCCGGGTGGCGCGCGACCTCAGCGACACGATCGGTCCCGCTCTCGTGGCCCGGGTCGGTCATCACGATGGCCACGCCGAGATACCCGAGTGCATCCGCAATTTCGATGGAGTCTGTGGCCACCACGAGATGATCGACCCCCGGAACCTGACGGGCGCGCTCGACCACGCGGGCCACCAGTGGGGCCCCGCCCAGAAGCTGGAGGGGTTTGCGAGGGAGTCGCGTCGAGCCGACGCGAGCGGGCACGACAAGCAGGACAGGCACGATCAAAGCTATGTAGTCTCGGCCTCTGTGTCAAAAGTCATGCCGAACTTGTGACCGTGACCCTAAACGCTTGCGAGAGAACCGATTAGCTGTCAAGCCCCGCGAGGCGGATGAAGTTCACCAGCAATTCCTTTCCGGCGGGGGTCGCGACCGACTCCGGGTGGAACTGCACGCCCCAGATGGGGAGCTCCCGGTGGCGCAGGGCCATGATCTCCGCGCCTGCCGGGCGGTCGCCCGACCAGGCCGTCACTTCGAGCTCCGTGGGCATCGACTCAGGCGCAATGACGAGGGAGTGGTAGCGCATCACGGTCATCGGGGATGGCAGCCCCTGAAACAACCCTTCGCCGTTATGCGCCACGTCGGTGGTCTTGCCGTGCATCATCCGGTCGGCCCGGACAACATCTCCCCCGAAGGCCTCACCGATCGCCTGATGTCCAAGGCAGACCCCGAGCAGCGGAATGCCCCGCTGCCCCGCCTCCCGGATCAGCGGAACAGCGATGCCGGCCTCTGCGGGAGTGCCCGGCCCAGGAGAGACCAGGATTGCCCGTGGGGCTCGATCGAGGGCCTCGGAGACCGTCAGCTGATCGTTCCGGACCACCTGAGGCTCGGCCCCGAGCTCACCGAGGTACTGGACCAGGTTGAAGGTGAACGAGTCGTAGTTGTCGAGGACAAGGAGCATCCTGAAAGTAAGGGAGTAGAGTTCAGGCGAGGAAGTTCCGCGAACCATCACAGGTACGGAGTGTCCGTTGGCCCTGACCGCGACGATTTACAACTTCGAGATCCAGCTCGCCGATGTTGACAGAGGTGTCTACGAGGAGCTGGCGCTCCGGGTCGCCTGCCATCCTTCGGAGACCCCGGAATACCTGGTCGCGCGGGTGCTCGCGTACGCCCTGGAATACACCGAGGGGATCACCTTCGGGCGCGGAATTTCCGAGCCGGACGATCCGCCCATTGCCGTCAAGGATCTCACGGGAACGCTCCTGACGTGGATCGAAATCGGCAGCCCCGATGCGGCGCGGCTCCACAAGGCAAGCAAGCTCGCCCGCCGGGTCGCCGTCTACACGCATAAGGACCCGCGAATGCTCCTCCGCCAACTCGAGGGTGAGCGAATCCACCGCTCGGAGGCCCTCGAGCTTTACAGCTTTGACCGTGAGATGATTGCGGAACTGGTGGGCTTGCTGGATCGTCGCACGAAGCTGGGGCTTTCAGTGACCGATCGTCAACTCTATGCGACGATCGGTGAGACGACAATTTCGGGAGAAGTCCTGCGACACCTGCTCGGCAGCTAGCCGCGTGGGTGAAATTTGTGGTGGACGGTGCGCAGGTAATCACGGTCCACGTGGGTGTAGATCTGGGTCGTCGAGAGATCGGCGTGGCCCAGCATCTCCTGCACCGCCCGAAGATCGGCACCGCCCTCGAGCAGGTGGGTCGCGAACGAGTGCCGCAGCGTATGTGGGGTGACATCCTTGCCGAGCCCGGCTTGCTGCGACCGCTTCTTGACGATGCCCCACGCCCCGACGCGCGAGAGCGGTTCGCCGCGCGCGTTGAGGAGGACGCGCCCCTTGCTGTTTCCCTTGTCGAGCGTGGGCCGGATGGTATGGAGATAGACCGAGAGGGCCGAGACGACCGCTCGACCGATCGGCACCAGGCGTTCCTTGCGACCCTTGCCAAACGCGCGGACCAAGCCGTCTGAAAGGAGCAGGTCGGTGATTCCGAGATTGCAGAGTTCGGACACCCGGAGCCCAGCGCCGTAGCCCAACTCCAGCAGGGCGCGATCGCGCCAGGCCAGCGGCTCTTCCACCTTTGGTGCCTCGAGCAATCGCTCGACCTGCTCCACCGAGAGTACTTCAGGGAGCGTCCGCCAGCGCTTGGGCGTCTCGAGCCGATCGCTCGGATCCTTCGTGACCAGCCCTTCGGCCGCCAGGAAGGCGAACCAGGTTCGCACGGCCGAAATGTGCCGCCGGATGGTGGCCCCGCTCAGCCCAAGATCCTTGAGGAGAAAGACGAACTCGCGCAGCACCGGTGTGGTCAGGCCAGCGGGTTCGTGGATCCCTTTGGTCACCGCGAACTGGGCCAGCCGTGTGAGGTCACGGCGGTACCCCTCGAGTGTATGCGGCGAATGCCCGGCTTCGAGCGAGAGGTGATCCCTGAATGCCGTCAGGTGGAACGCGAGCGCAACCTCCGCGTCGAGCTGCGGCAGTGTCACGGGGTGCCCTGCTGGCGCGATCGCCTCCAGAACCAGAACGCGAGCGCAAGTGCAATGACGACTGCGGCGATCGCCATCCCCTGATTCAGCGTGTCGAGGCTCTTGAGAAGTGATTCGACCTGCGCGCCGAAAGTCGATGCGAGCCAGACGATGCCACCATACCAGAGCGCCGAAGCCAACAGCATGGGAATGCCGGCGCGAATCGGGCCGACGTGGATCAGGCCGGCGAACGGCGGCACAATCGCCCTGAAGCCGGGGAGAAGCCTGCCAAGGAAGAGGCCCACGACTCCAAAGCGGTCGTACTCACGGCGGACGAACGCGAGTCCGTTCTCGGGAAGAAACCGGCGCGCGAATTTCGACCGGAAGAGTGCTGGCGCGTGTCGGGCGGCGAGGAAATACATCCCCATCGCGCCGGCGATGTTCGGGATCAGCGTGACGAGAAAGACGCCCCACGCGGTCGTGACACCCCGATGGGCGAGGAAGGCGCCGATGGCGACGGAGGCGTCGGCAGGAAATGGGGGAAAGATGTTTTCGACCGCCGCAAGCACACCGATGACGGCATAAACCGCTCCCGGCGGCAGCGTGGTCAGCCAGTTCAGCAGCCCCTCGATCATGGCAGGAGCGTTGGGCGGCCCGGGATCGCAGTGAGTGTGGCAACCGCCATGACAGCAATGCCCTCGCCGCGACCGAGGAAGCCCATTCCTTCGTTGGTCTTGGCCTTGATCGATACTGATCCGACCGGCACGCCCAGCACTTCTGCCATCCGAGCCTGCATGGCGGGCACGTGTGGTGCGAGCTTCGGTGCCTGTGCGATCACGGTGACATCGGTCTGGTGCAGTGTCCAGCCTGCGGCCTGCACCTGGCGATGCGCTTCCGCAAGCAGGAGCATCGAATCGGCGTCCTTCCATTCCGCATCGGTATCGGGAAAGAGTCGACCGATATCACCGAGTGCGGCGGCGCCGAGGATCGCGTCGGTCACCGCATGCCCGACCGCGTCGGCATCGGAATGCCCGTGCAGCCCCAGCGTGTACGGAATGACGACGCCGCCGAGCACCAGTCGGCGGCCGGCCGCGAAGCGGTGTGAGTCGTAGCCTATTCCCACCCGAATCACGCGACGGCCGCCAGTGATTCGGCAACGAGCGAATAGTCCTGCCGCCGCCGCATCGGGGTGAGTCCCGCATCGCGAATCGCGCGCTCCATCTCGCCGATGGTGGCTCGGTATGTCGTGCCTGCGGCGGAGACGACGTTCTCTTCCATCATCAGCGAGCCGAAATCGTTGGCCCCGAATCGCAACGCCACCTGCCCCACCTTGAGGCCCATGGTGACCCACGACGACTGCAGGTTCGGAATGTTCTGGCAGATGATGCGAGCCATCGCGAGTGTACGCAGGTAGGTGACCGCATCGGTCTTGACGTACTCACTCATGCCGGTCCCTTCGGGCTGCAGCGGCCAGCAGATGAAGGCGGTGAACCCGCCCGTCTTCGCCTGGACATCGCGAACGCGGAGGAGATGTTCAATCCGGTCGGCGTTGCTCTCCCCCAGCCCATACATCATCGTGACCGACGTCTTCATTCCCTGGCGGTGCGCTTCCTCCTGCACGCCGAGCCACTCTTCCGTCTGCGCCTTCTTCTTGGCGACGCGTTCGCGGATCTCATCGACCAGGATCTCGCCGCCACCACCGGGAATCGAATCCAGCCCGGCTTCGTGCAGTTGCCGCACTACCTCCGCCACCGGCATCCGGAAGCGCTCCGAGAAGAACACCACTTCCGACGGCGAGAAGCCGTGAATGTGAATCGGATGGTTGGCCTTGATGTACCGCATCAGTTCGAGATACCAGTCGAACGGGATGTACGGATTGTGGCCGCCCTGCAGCAGGATCTGCACGCCCCCAATTGCCTTGCATTCATCGATCTTGGCACCGATCTGTTCGAACGAGAGGACGTAGCCCTCCTTGTCCTTCGGTCGGCGGTAGAAGGCGCAGAAGGCGCAATCGGCCACGCACACGTTGGTGTAGTTGATGTTGCGATCGATGATGTAGGTCACCACCGGATCCGGGTGCAGCCGCTGCCGCACGGCATCGGCCTGCGCGCCCAGCTCCAGGAGTGGCGCCTTTTCGTAGAGCTCCAGGTAGCCACGGAACTCCGCGCTGCTGCGATCGAGCATCGACATCAGGCCGCCGTCAGAAACGTGAGGGAACCATTGGGAACCAGTCCGTCCTTCGCGAGGCGGCCGAAGAACTCGGTGAGGCCTGCGAGGTGTCGGTAGGAGAGTTCGTAGTCGAGATCACCGAGATAGGCGCGGCAGGTCGACGCGGGAATGCCGGTCCGAGCCGCGGCTTCGCCAGCAATGAGGTCGAGATGCTCGATCCCCCACGCCCGCGACTGCAGCAGCGCCTCGTGGACGCGGAGCACGGCGTCGCGGTCTGCCTCGCGCCGCGCGGCCCACACGGCAAAGACGAACGGGAGCCCGGTCCACTCCTTCCAGGCACTGCCGAGATCTTCGCATACGGGGTAGATGCCGCTCATCCGAAGGTGCAGTGCTGCATCGCCAATGACGAGGACGGCATCATGTGGCAGCGACTGCAGCGTCGTGAGGTCCGTCGCCTCGGCCCGAGCCGTGGCAAAGTTCGGCTGGACTCCCCACCGATGCCGGCAGAGCAGTTCGAGCAGCAGCACCGACGTGCGCGAAGACGCCGTCCGGAGCACCGTGGCCCCCTCGAGTTCACGCACGGGGCGGCGGGAAAAGAGCGCGACGCTGTGCACCGGGCCGTCGCAGGAAATCGCGAGGTTTGGCAGCAGGTGGTACGACGCTGCGTCGCGGGCATACTCGACGGCGGAAACCACGCTGAGATCGAGCTCACCCGCCGCCAGCAGATCGTTGAGCTCCGCGGCCGTGGCGGACACCACGCTCGCAGGCGCCGGCACGAGGCCGCGATCCATCGCGGCATAGACCGGCGCGGCGTTGATCCAGGGAATCCGCCCGAGCCTCATGCGGCGTGCACCACTGGGAGCGAAGCGCGCACGGTGCCGCCTTGCGGAATCGCGAGTTCGCTGAAGTCGGTGCGGATCGATTCGTAGAGCGAGTTGCGCTCGACGGGTTCCTTGCCGGCATCCCGGATCAGTGCGACGAGTCCCTCGTAGGCCAGGTGCATCTGCGTCGTCGCGCCGGCCTCATGGTAGACGCGCTCAAAGACGACGGTCCCTTCCACGTCATCACAGCCGAAGGCCAGTGCGATCTGGGAGAGGAACGGCGTTACCATCGGCCAATGGGTCTTGACGTGCGGGATGTTGTCGAGGAAGAGCCGCCCGACCGCAATGTTCTTGAGATCCTCGAAGCCGGTCGTGGCCGTTCCGACGCGGCCCAGCTCGATCCCGAGTTCGTTGTGTTCGGTGTGGTACGCGAGCGGGATGTAGGTGAGGAAGCCCCCGGTCTCGTCCTGCAGATCACGCAGCATCGTCAGGTGCTCAATGCGGTCATCGGCGGTTTCGATATGTCCGTAGAGCATGGTACAGTTGCTGGGGATGCCAAGCGTGTGTGCTTCGCGATGCACGTTGATCCACTCGGTACCGGTGAGCTTTCGCTCGGCGATCGTCGCACGCACGGCGGTCGAGAAGACTTCGGCGCCGCCGCCGGGCAGTGACGTCAGCCCGGCCTCCTTGAGCGCCACCAGCACCTCGGCCACGGAACACTTCTCGATGCGTGCGAGATGGGCGATTTCGACGGCCGTGAGCGCCTTGATGTGCACCTGCGGGTGACGTTCCTTCAGCCCGCGGATCATGTCGGTGTAATAGCTCAGCGCGAGCTTCGGATGCAGCCCGCCAACGATGTGAAATTCCTTCGTCGGCGAGCCGGTTGCCTGCGCGGCCTCGTGATACACCTCTTCCAGGGAGCGGGTGTAGTGTCCATCCTCTTTCGGCATTCTGGCGAAGGAGCAGAAGGTGCAGGTGTTCCGGAGAATGCAGACGTTGGTCGGGTTGATATGCTGGTTGGCCGAGAAGTAGACCCGGTCGCCGTTCTTGCGGCGATTGGCGACATCGGCGAGGGTACCGAGGCCGATCAGGTCATCGCTGGCATAGAGGATTCGAGCATCGGCCGCGGTCAGGCGCTCGCCGGCATCGACCTTGTCGGCGATACCAAGGAGGGCGGGATCACGGAGGCGATGGCGCGGTACGTTCAGGGTCTGAGCCATGCCTGAAATCTACGGTACCCCGGCCCGCAATGCTTACCTGGGTGGCGGGCCTCGGGGTGGCCCTTCCCCACCTCGAGGTGGCGGCGGGCGTCGGGCTGCCTCGGCGAGGCGATCGCGTTGTGCCGGGTCGAGCAAGGGGGCCAGTGCGGACTGCAGCGAATCCATCGCGGCGCGCATCGAGCCGGCCGCCGATTCCGAGATCAGACGATTGCGTGCATCCGTCGCGACGAGGAAGGGGCGGATCGCCGCGCGCTGAGCCGAGTCACGCGGCTGGAGGACCTCCTCCATGTGCGCCACGAAGCCGCCCGGCTCACGCAGGCGGACCATCTCCTGTGCACGGCGCTGCACCAGCGAGCCATTCCACAGCAAGCCGAGCGCGATGCCAAGCCCGAAGAGACCGGTGACCAGTACTCCGGCCTTGAATCCTGGTTGCATGAATGGCTCCTAGCGGGTCGGCGTGGTGCCAGAATCGAAATAGGCGACTTCGAGCGTGATCGGCGCGAGCCCCAGCAACGCCTCGGTCGTGCTCTGTCCGGCGAGACGACCGGTTCCCCCAAGGGTGTACAACGCGATCGCTGCGGCGGCCGCAAGCCCGACCGCCGCGGCGCGACTGCCGATGCGCAGGGTCAGGTCTGCCATCGACGGTGTCCGGCGGCTACGCCAGCGGAGGATGGCGCGCTCGACGAAACCCGGCTCGTACGTCGTGAGACGTCCCTCGGCGAGAATGTCGCGCAGCATGTTGAGTTCCCGGTTCATCGGTCGTTCTCCAACGGTTCGAGTGCGATGGCGAGTCGGGCCAGAGCGCGCTTCAGGCGGGACATCACGGTGCCTTCGGGAAGCTGCAACAGCTCGGCGGTCTCCCGGGTCGAACGCTCCTCGAGAATCCGGAGCACGACCACGGCACGGTGAATGGGGTCGAGCGCCGCGACCGCGAGGCGGATCTGCCGGCGACGGTCGTCACGATCGATCTCCTCGGGGCTGATCGCGGCGACGGTGGGTTCATCGCGCTCCGCCGTGACGCCAAGTCGCAGCCAGCCGAAGCGGCGTCGACGACGTGCCAGTACATCGAGCGAGAGGTTGATCGCAATCCGGGTGAGGTAGGTGCGGACCGCGGCGTCACCGCGAAAATTCGGCAGCGCGCGAAGGAAACGTACAAAAGTCTCCTGCCCCACATCATCGGCATCGTCCCCTGCGCCGAGCATTGCCGTGACTGTGGCTGCGATCGCGCCTTCGTGTTCCTGCACCAGCTGCCGGAAGGCAGCCTCGTCCCCTCCCGCGGCCGCAGCGACCAGCCCCCGCTCAGTCCACGGTTGATCCATCGGCCCTCGAAATGGCGGTGGTGCGGGAGCATCATGACGATTGGACGGGCGAGGGGGCTCTCTCATTCCCTCATGGGGGGGCGCTTCTCCTCCTCCCCTACGAACGTCCGTCGAGCGCCTCGCGGACGGCATCGGCAAGCTCGGCCGGGGAAAACGGCTTCGCGAGGAAGGGGGCCCCACCATACTCGGCGGCGACGAGCTCCTCGCTGTACCCGGACATCAGCAGGAGTCGGGTCTCCGGCCGCGTCTCGTGGATCCGTCGCGCAAGTTCACCACCACCCATGCCCGGCATCACCATGTCGGTGAGCAGGAGCTGGAGAGTGCCATTGTGCGCACTCGCGAGGGCCAGTGCCTCATTACCGTCGACTGCCACGAGAACGGTGTAGCCCAGCTGTTTGAGAACGCGCTCCGCCAGCCGGCGAATCTGGGGCTCATCTTCGGCGACCAGGATGGTCTCGGTTCCTCGCGGTGCCTCGTGCTCATCCCGGCTTGGCGGCGCCGGGTCCGGTGCACCAGGGGCGAGAGGCAACGCAATCCGGAACGTGGTCCATTCACCGAGCCGGGAGGTGACCTCGATGCGACCTCCGGCTTGCTGAATGATGCCGTAGCAGGTCGCCAGCCCGAGGCCAGTTCCCTGGCCCGCCGCCTTGGTGGTGAAGAATGGCTCGAAGATGTGCTCGCGCACGTCAGGTGCGACGCCGGTGCCCGTATCCGATACCGTAACGATGACGGTATTCCCTTCGACCGTCGTCTGGATATGGAGCGTGCCTCCATTCGGCATCGCGTCGCGGGCATTGACGGCCAGGTTCGTGAGCACCTGTTCGAACTGGGTGGGGTCGATCAGGACCCGTGCCGGCGATGGGGCGATGGTCGTCGCGATCGTGATCTTCTCTCCGACCAGTCGGCGCAGCAGTGAGTTGGCGCCCACAATGACCGTGTTGGCATCCACGACCCGGGGCTGCACCATCTGCTTGCGGGCGAAGGCCAGCAGCTGCCGGGTGAGTTCGGCGGCACGATCCGACGACTGGACGATTTCGTTCAGGTCTCGCAATGCTTCCGGATCGCCGTGGCACCGCTCGCGCAGGAGCTGCGCGTAGCCGGCAATCGCCGTGATCAGGTTGTTGAAATCGTGGGCGATTCCGCCTGCGAGCCGACCCACCGCCTCGAGCCGGGCCGCTTCCGTGAGGCGACGCTCCAGTTGCAGTTGATCGTGGACATCACGGATGATCATCAACAGGCAGTCGACGCCATCGAAATTGACGACTCGCCCGGACATGCGGCACTCGCGCAGGTGCCCGTCACCGGTCGGCAACGCGAGCGCAAATTCGCTGATGCTCCGGTCGGCCGCCAGCGCGGCAAGCAACTGCTCACGGCCTTCGGTCGAGCTCCAGAGCCCGGCTTCGATCGTCGTCCGCCCGATGAGTTCGTCACGCGGGCGCCCGGTCATCGACACAAGGACGTCGTTGACCTCGAGGATCCGACCATCGGCGTACCGAGTCAGGATGACACCGTCGGGGATCAGCGAGAAAAGGCGCGCGAACTTTTCTTCAGCCCCGCGTCGCAGCTGGGCATCACGCGCCTCGATTCGCGCGAGCTGACGGCTGCGGGCCAGGAAGGCCGAGAGGGCCATCAGCAGAACCACGAGCCCCACCCGCACGGCGAACGGGAAGAGCGGGCCGGTCGAGCGCGAGTCCCAGCCGCCGGCCGGCACCGATTCCAGCGTCCAGGTCCGGTCGGGGAGGTGCACTTCCGTCCGGATCACTTCTCCTGCCTGCTCCAACCCTGGGCGCCCGGCAATGACAGCGCCGCTGCTGTCACGCAGTCGCATCCAGAGTGATTGCTGGTTGTCGAATCCTGACTCGTGCAGCAGCGGGTCGACATCGAGGACAACGGCCGCAACGCCGAGCACCTCGCCCTTTGCATCACGGAAGGCGAGCCGGCCGATGAGGCCGCGCCCACCCTGAAAAAGCTGGATCGGGCCGGAAAGCACCACGCCATCTGACTCCAGCGCGTGGCGGAGTTCGACGCTGATCTCGGGTCTCGGATCGTGAAGGATGTCTCGGCCGACCGCCGCCTCGTTGCCGGCGAGCGGTACCGTCTGCGTGATCCGACCGTCGACGACGTACTGGATGCTGCGGACGCCCGGGACACCCTTCAGGATCCGGGTCCCGAATGCATCGAAGTCCTGGGCCAGCCCTGGCCGCCCCCAGTTGACAGCGAGGAATGCAGCGACGCCATCGAGCAACGCCATGCGGCGGTTGATGGCCGTCTCGAGCGCGTTCGCCGACGGAATCGTTTCCTGGATCACCTGTTGGCGGATGATCACGGTATCGCTGGAAATCGCAGAGCGCCGCACGAGGACCGCGAGCAGAATCGCGGCCCCGGCGATCAGGGCGGCAGCATGCAACGGGCGAAACGAGGCGACCCCCCGCCGGGGCAGCCCGGGGAGGGTCGTCGGATGGTCCGATGGTTCTGGCGCGCGGGACATCACATCGCCCGGACAGCCAGCGTGGCGTTGTGGCCACCGAATCCAAAGGAGTTCGAAAGCGCGACCCGAACCTTCTGTGTCCGCTTCACGTTCGGCACGCAATCGAGGTCACAATCAGGATCGGGATCGTCGTTGTTGATCGTCGGCGGAATCTCACCACGGCTCGCGACCAGGAGCGAGATCACCGCTTCGATCGCTCCAGCGGCGCCGAGGGCGTGTCCCGTCATCGACTTGGTCGAGGCAAACACCAGGTCGCGTGCGCGCGGACCGAACACCGCCTTCACGGCGTTCGTTTCGGCGATGTCGCCCTGCGAAGTCGAGGTGCCGTGGGCGTTGATGTAGTCAACCTCATCGAGGCCAATCCCGCCGCTCTCGAGGCAGTCGGTCATCGCCTGCATCGCTCCGTGACCATCTTCCGGCGGCGAGGTTATGTGATAGGCATCGCCAGATGCCGCGTAGCCGATGACCTCTCCGAGGATCGGCACGCCGCGTGCCTTGGCGTGTTCATACTCCTCGAGCACGAGCATTCCCGCACCGTCGGCGAGGACGAAGCCGTCGCGACCGCGGTCAAACGGCCGTGATGCCGCCGCCGGATTCTCGTTGCGCGCGGAAAGGGCTTTCATGTTCGAGAAGGCGGCCACGGTGAGCCCGGTGATCGCGGCCTCGCACCCGCCGGTCAGCATCACATCGGCAATGCCGCCGCGGATCATCTGCCACGAAGTCCCGATGGCGTGGGTCCCCGACGCGCAGGCCGACACGGTGGCGAAATTGGGTCCGCGCAGGTTGTAGCGAATCGAGGCGAGGCCCGCAGCGATATCCGGGATGAACATCGGGACGAAGAACGGTGAGACGCGATCAGGGCCCTTCGTGAGGAAGGCCTCGCAATTGTCCTGGTAGGTCTGCATACCCCCGATGCCCGCGCCGATGATCGCGCCGGCACGCTTCGGGTCGGCCATCTCGCCATTACTCAACCCCGCCTGCACCATGGCCTGGTGCGCAGCGGCCAGGCCATACTGGGCGAAGAGGTCGTACCGTCGCGCTTCCTTCCGGTCGATGTACGGCGACGGATCGAAGTTCTTCACTTCACAGGCAAACTGCACCGCGAAGCGCTCCGGGTCGAACTTGGTAATGCGGGCCGCGCCGGAGACGCCGGCAAGCAGGTTCGCCCATGACTCTTCCACGGTGAGCCCCACCGGGGTCACCAGGCCGAGTCCGGTTACGACGACGCGGCGCACCCGGTTACTTCCCGAGCTTCTCGTTGAGATACTTCAGGGCATCGCCGACGGTGCGAAGCTTCTCGGCCTCTTCGTCCGGGATGTCGATGTCGAATTCCTTCTCGAAGGCCATCACCAGCTCCACCGTATCGAGGGAGTCGGCGCCCAGGTCCTCCATGAACGAGGCCTCGGGGGTGAGCTTCTCGCGCTCGACGCCGAGTTCCTCGACGATGATGTCCTTGACCTTCTCCTCTACGTCGCTCATCTCTGCCTCTGTTGCCTGGTGTGAAGTGATGACCTGCTCAGCCGATCATGCCGCCGTCGACCACGAGTACCTGCCCCGTCACGTACCCGCCGAGATCCGAGGCGAGGAAGAGAACGGCTCCTGCAATATCACCCGGGCCGCCGAGGCGCTTGACCGGGATCGACTCCAATAACGCGGCCCGCGTCGCCTCGGGCAAGGCACCGGTCATGTCCGTCTCGATGAACCCCGGGGCGATGCAATTGGCCAGGATCCCGCGACCCGCGTATTCCTTGGCCACCGACTTGGTGAAGCCGATCAGCCCGGCCTTGCTGGCGGCGTAATTCGCCTGCCCCGCGTTGCCGGTGACGCCCACGATGCTGCTGATGTTGATGATCCGCCCCTGACGACGCTTCATCATCCCCTTGATCACGGCCTGCGTCGCGACGAAGGCGCCCTTCAGGTTCGCTGCCAGCACTTCGTCCCAATCGGCCTCGCTCAAGCGGATCAGGAGGTTATCCCGCGTCAATCCGGCGTTGTTCACCAGGATATCGATCGGCCCTAGCGCCGCTTCGGCGTCGGCGATCGCCAGCCGAAGGGAGGGCGGATCGGTGACGTCGCATGCGAAACCTCGCGCACCCGTTCCGAGTTCCGAGGCGACCCTTTCGGCCGCATCGAGAGAGCGGCCGAGAATCGCTACCTTGGCTCCGGCGCGGTGCAGCGTTTCCGCTATCGCACGCCCGATCCCGCGGGTGCTGCCGGTGACGAAGGCAACGCGGCCAGTGAGGTCGATGGTGATGCTCATCGGGCCAGCCACTTGTCGATATCGTCGGCGGTGCCAAGGGGAGTGCAGCTTGCCCCCGGAACGATCCGCTTGAGCAGGCCGGTGAGCACGGCACCTGGGCCGATTTCAAGCCACTGGGCCTCGGGGAAGCGCTCCGCCAGACGTTGCATCGACGCGACCCAGCGGACCGGCGCGGTGAGTTGCGCGGCGAGCAGTTCGACCGCGGTATCACGCGATTTCGAAAACTCGGTGGTGGCATTCGCAATCACGGGAAACGCCGGCTCTCCGAAGGGTGCGACGTCGAGCGCCTCGCGAAGTCCGGGCACCGCCGGCTCCATCAGCGGTGAATGAAACGCGCCACTCACCTTGAGCGGCAGCACTCGCTTGGCGCCAGCCGACTTGCACAATTCGCCGGCCCGTTCGACCGCGGCAGGGTCGCCCGAAATCACGGTCTGGTCGGGTGCGTTGAGGTTCGCCGCGACCACGGTCCCGACGCCTGACGCGGTCGCGCCGGCGCAACTCGCCTCGACCTCGGCGGTCCCGAGCCCGAGGATGGCCGCCATCGCGCCCGGGCGTGCCTGCCCCGCCTGGAACATCAGGGCACCGCGCCGACGCACCAGCAGGGCCGCATCGGCCGCGTCCAGGGCGCCAGCGGCGACGTAGGCGCTGTATTCCCCGAGCGAGTGACCAGCGGCGGCCGCGACGTTGCCAAGCTTGCCAGAGAGGATCGCGAGCACAGCTGCCGAATGCGCGAGAATGGCGGGCTGGGCGTTGTGCGTCAGCGTGAGCTGATCCTCGGGGCCGCTCCACATCAGCGTGGTGAGGGGGGTCTCGAGCGCGTCGTCGATGCGCTGCATGACAGCGCGCGCCTCGGGGAATCGCTCCGCCAGGTCCTTCGCCATGCCGACCTTCTGTGCCCCCTGCCCGGGGAACAGCAGGATGGTCACCACCGAAGCACCACACTGCCCCAGGCGAAGCCCGCGCCGAACGAGACCAGCATGATGATCATCCCCGGCTTGAGGCGACCCTCCTGCTGCGCCTGCGCCAGTGCCAGCGGAATGCTTGCGGACGAGGTGTTCCCGAAGCGGTCGACGTTCACGAAGACCTTGTCCATCGGGATCCCGGCGTGCTTCGCGGTCGCCTCGATGATCCGTTGATTTGCCTGATGCGGCACCAGGAGGTCGATGTCTTCTGGCGCGAGTCCGGCACGACGTATCGCCTCGTCAGTCGAGCGGCTCATGGCGAGCACGGCCGCCTTGAACACTTCACGGCCGGCCATCTTCATCAGGTGACGCTTGTCGCGGAGAATTTCTTCGTTCATCGGCTCGGTCGAGCCGCCCGCCGGAATGTAGAGCAGGTCGGCGAGGTCGCCATCGGCGCCGAGATAGGTCGCCAGCATTCCGCGCTCATCGGTGGCACGCTTGAGTACGGCGGCGCCCGCACCATCCCCAAAGAGAATGACGGTCGAGCGATCCTGCTGATCGACGATGCTCGAGAGCTTCTCGGCGCCGACGACCAGGATGGTGTCGCCATTGCCGGTCGCCATCAGCCCTTCGGCCACCGTGAGCCCGTAGACCCAGCCCGGGCAGGCGGCCACGACGTCAAAGGCCCACGCGTTCTTGGCGCCGAGCGCGGCTTGCAGGTCACACGCGGCAGACGGCAGGCGACGATCGGGGGTGACGGTCGCGAAGACGATGCCGTCGAGGTCGGCTGCGGTAATGCCGGCCTGCGCCATCGCCTGATGCGCGGCCACGAGTGTGTAGCTGGTCAGCGACTCGTTGACGTCGGCAATGCGGCGTTCACGAATGCCGGTCCGCTCGACGATCCATTCGTCGGAGGTCTCGACCGTGCGCTCGAGATCGGCATTGGTCAGCACCCGAGCCGGGGTAGCCGAACCGATGCCGGCGAAATAGGCGATCGGGCGCCGGATGCTCATGCGTCGGTCTCCTGGCTGCGCAGCGCGAACTCGGCCGCGATGTGTTCACTCAGGCCACCGCGCACTGATTCGACCGCCTTCTTGATGGCATTCTTGATCGCGTTGGCCGTCGACGAGCCGTGACAGATGATCGGCACGCCGCGCACGCCCAGCAGCGGACCGCCACCGTATTGCGAGTAGTCCAGGAAGCGCATCAGCGGCTTCATCGCGTCGGACTCGAGCAGCCCCGGGCTCTCCCGCCCGAGCAGCGAAGCGACGAGGCGACCCATCGACTCGTAGAACTTGAGCACGACGTTGCCGACAAAACCATCGCACACCACCACATCGACACGGCCATGGCGCGGATGCGGGACGGCGATGTCGCGGCCTTCGATGTTGCCGACGTAGTTGAGATGCGGGGATTTGAGCAGGACCTTGTGCGCCTCGCGCACGACGGCGTTGCCCTTCTCGTCTTCTTCGCCAACGTTGAGCAGGCCGACCTTGGGCTCGTTGCGGCCGACGACATCGCGCATGTAGATCGAGCCGAGGTAGGCGAAGTTCACCAGTTCCTTGACCGAACAGTCGACGTTCGCACCGGCATCGAGAACCAGCACGGGTCCCTCGGCGGCAGGAAAGAGCGACGCGACGGTGGCGCGATCGACGCCATCGTGCAGACCGAGGAGGATGGTGGCTGCGGCGAGGGAGGCCCCGGTGTTGCCGGCCGAGACGAACGCATCGACCAGACCGTCACGATGGAGGCTGATGCCCACGACCAACGAGGAGTTGGGCTTGCGGCGAACCGCAGACAGCGGCTTTTCGGCCATCCCGATGACTTCGGTGGCCTCGACAATGCTGAGGCGCGACCGGTCAATCCCGGGGTGGCGGGCGAGGTGCTCTTCAATGACCGCCGGCTGCCCAACCAGGGTCAGCGTGAAGTCCGGCGGCAGCTCGCGCAGGGCGAGGGCCGCGCCGTCGACTTCAGCGGCCGGCGCGTGGTCTCCCCCCATCGCGTCGAGCGCGACGCGGATCACAGCTTAGTTGTCCTCGACCTCGAGCCGCTTCTTCCCCGCGTAATAGCCGCAGGACGGGCACACCCGGTGGGGCAGGCGCGGAGCACTGCAACGCGCGCACGCCTGAGCCGGAATCCCCTGCGCGGTATGGTGCCCGCGACGGAGGCGCTTGCGCGACTTCGACATCTTTCGCTTCGGTACGGCCATCGGTCCCTCAGTTGGTCGAGCCGGCGACCATGCACCCGCATGGACCGGCGTTCAAATCCGCGCCGCAGGCAGCGCAGAATCCCTTGCAATCAGGTCGGCAGAGTGGAAATGCCGACACCCGCAGCGCGAGCTCTTCCCGGACAGCCGCCGCCACGTCGATCAGGTCGACATGCGTCGGGAGAGGGTAGACGCTGGGATCTTCGATCAGCTCGGGGTCCCCGGAAAAGAGGACGTCCACTTCATCGTCGATTTCCTGCGTCACCGGCGTCAGGCAACGGCGACACTCGCCCGCGACCGTGGCCTGGATCCGCCCGCGCCAGAGGTAATTCCCCTCCGACGTGGACTGCAACTCCCCCACCACCTGCACCGGGCCCGTCAGGGCCACGTCCAGCCCCTCAAGGGCGCTGTCAGTGGGGGCAATCTGCCCGTCGGTCTCGACCGGACCCCCCTTCAGCTGACGCACGTCCACGCGAAGCATAGCCATCAAAGCTAGCGGCGCGGCCCCGGCTGGGTCAAGCCGAGTTCAGGCCACCCCGAGGAGGGCTAACTCACGCTCTGGAAAGAAGAAAGCGATTTCCCGGGCGGCATTCTCGTCGCTGTCGGAGCCATGGACCGCATTCCGGCCCTTCGATTCCGCGAACAGCTTGCGAATGGTGCCCTCGGCGGCCTCAGCGGGGTCGGTAGCTCCGATGGCCACGCGCCAGGCCGCCACGGCATCGGCACCTTCCAGAGCCAGGGCGACAACCGGGCCCGAGCTCATGAACTCGACCAGTTCGCCGTAGAAGGGGCGTTCCCGGTGGACCGCATAGAAGGCTTCGGCTTCGGTCCGGGTCAGGCGGACCATCCGCATCGCCCGGATACCGAACCCCTGCTTCTCGATATGGGCGAGGATCGCCCCGCCCTTCCCGGTGCTCACGGCATCGGGCTTCAGCATCGCAAACGTCATCCGACCAGCCATCAAGAACTCCTCGCGGCCCCGCGGCCGCGTTCAGTACGTGCAAAACGTGACTACTTGAGGCGCGCCTTCAGCAGCTCGACCACGTCGGCTGGGCGGCGCATGATGCCGATATTGGCGGACTCGAAGGCCTGGAACTTCTCTTCCGCGGTGCCCTCGGAGCCCGAGATGATCGCGCCCGCGTGGCCCATCCGGCGTCCCTTCGGCGCCGTCTGACCGGCCACGAAGCCGCAAACCGGCTTCTTCACGTGGGCCCGGATGTACTCGGCAGCTTCCTGTTCCGCCGTCCCGCCGATTTCACCCAGCATGACGATCGCTTCGGTCTTCGGATCGGCGTTGAACGCCGCAATCACGTCGATGAAGTTGGTGCCGACGATCGGATCGCCGCCGATACCGACGCACGTGCTCTGCCCCAGCCCGGCACCGGTAAGGTGATGGACGACTTCGTAGGTGAGGGTGCCCGAACGCGAGACCAGGCCGATCGGACCCGGCTTGCAGATCGAACCAGGGATGATGCCAACCTTGGACTCGCCCGGCGTGATCAGGCCGGGGCAGTTCGGTCCGATGAGCCGGACATTCCGCTGCGCGATGTAGGGCATCACGGTGGTCATATCGAGCACCGGCACGCCCTCGGTGATGCAGACTACCAGTTCGATACCGGCATCGGCCGCTTCCTTGATCGCCGCCGCCGCCATGGCGGGCGGCACATAGATCACGGAGCAGTTCGCGCCGGTTTCGGCGACCGCCTGAGCCACCGTGTGGAAGACCGGCACCTTGGATTCAAAGGTCTGGCCGCCCTTTCCGGGCGTGACGCCGGCCACGATGTTGGTGCCGTATTCCATCATCTGGCGCGCGTGGAACGATCCCTCACGGCCGGTGATGCCCTGGACCACCAGGCGCGTGTCCTTCCCGATCCAGATGCTCACGCAGCCCCCTTGGCGAGTGCAACGGCCTTCGCAACAGCCGCGTCCATGTCATTCATTGCCGACATCCCGACCGATTCGAGAATGCGGAACGCTTCGACTTCGTTGGTGCCAGTGAGGCGGATCACGATGGGCACCCCGACCTTGAACTGCTTGGTCGCGGCCACAATGCCGTTCGCAACGTCATCGGTGCGGGTGATGCCACCGAAGATGTTGAACAGGATGACCTTCACCGCAGGATCGGCGGTGATGATCTTCAGCGCGTTCACTACCTTCTCCGGATTCGACGAGCCGCCGATGTCGAGGAAGTTGGCGGGCTCACCACCGTGGTACTTCACGAGGTCCATCGTCGCCATCGCGAGACCGGCACCGTTCACAACACAGCCGACGTCGCCATCGAGCTTGATGAAGGTGAGGTTGGCGCGGCGCGCAGCGACTTCGCTCGGCTCCTCGCCCGACTCGTCACGGAGCACCGCGAGATCGGGGCGACGATCCAGCTCGTTGTCGTCGATGATGATCTTCGCGTCGAGCGCGAGCACCTTGCCGTCCGGTGTCGTGACGAGCGGGTTGATCTCGGCGAGCGAGCAACCGTTGGCCATGAAGACGCTGTAGAGCTGCGTCAGAATCCTGGTGGCCGCCTTGACGTGATCCCAGTCACGGTAGAGCGCGAGCGCGAGCTTGAGTGCCTGGTGGGGCAGCAATCCGTCGCGCGGATCGATGGCCATCCGGGTGATCTTCTCGGGCGTCTTGGCCGCGACTTCCTCGATGTCGACGCCGCCGGCATCCGACACCATGAAGACCGGCTTCTGCGACGCGCGATCGAGGATCAGGCCGACGTAGCTCTCGGTGGCAATGTCGGCAGCGGGAACCACCAGCACCTTGTTGACGATCAGCCCCTTGATCGACATGCCGAGAATCTGCGATGCGCATTCAAGCGCTTCGGCGGGGTTGCGGGCGAGCTTGACGCCGCCGGCCTTGCCGCGGCCGCCGACGTGCACCTGCGCCTTGACGACCACCGTGCCACCCAGCCGGCGGGCGATGGCCTCGGCCTCGGTCGGTGTGCTGGCGACGTCGCCGTCAAACATGGGAATGCCGGCAACCTTCAGCAGGTCACGGGCCTGATATTCGTGCAAGTTCACGCGTACCTCGACGAAAGGATCAAGAGACAGCCATCAAAAATAGCCGTGCGCAGGGCGCCCCGCCACTAACGCGGGCGACGCTCGAGCACCTTCCGCAACTCTTCGAAGGCCCGCCCAAAGGCGGTCAGATCGTGTCGCGACAGGGCTGAATCGGCCTGCCGCATCCAGCTCTGTGCGGCGGTCAAACGCCCGGCATCCGTCGGGCCGGTGGGGCTGGCAGGGCGCCCCGCCCCGAACAGGGCGGCCCATGCCTCGGCACCACTCCGGGCGCCGATGGCGCGCTCGCCAACGGCAGCCCCGAGGCCGAGCAACGCCGGCCTGCCGCGGGCAGGGGCCGCAAAGATCGGCTGCCACGCCATCAGTTCGCCAGCCACGAACCGCCAACGCAATGGCGGCGCGAAGAAACTGTCACCGGCGGCCTGAGCGGAATCGCGGAGATGCGCCAGCGTGAGGTCCCGGGCCCAGTCGCGTTCCAGTTCACGTCCATTGGCAATCGCGGCTCGTTCGATCCGATCGATCCTCAACTGAGGCACCCCGTTCAGCCGCGATGCGGTCACCAGTGCGGAGAGGACCCGCCTGGCCGGATCCTCGAAGACGGCGACCCGGGTCGGCTGCGAACCGCTGCTCCAGACAACCATGGCTCGCTCGGCAGGTCCATCCGGACTTTCGCGACCTGGCCGCCGGCCGAGGCCCCATGCCGGCCCTTCGAGGACCTGCAGCTGGCTCGCCAACCAGGCGGAGGGGTAGCCGAGTTGCTGCCGCACCTCTGGCGGCATTGCCGCGGCCTCTGCCACGACGCCCGGTGCAAAGCGCGACCAACTCGCCGCAAGTGAATCGGCCCCTGGATCCCGGTAGATCGTGATGGTCCCCGACACGGCATCCATGGTCGCAACGAATGCCGGGACAACGCCTGACACCTCGGCCCCACGCCAGCGCAGGCGGGTTGCCTGGGGCGCAATCGGCAAGGGCAACATCCCTTGAACTACCCAGGTAATCCGGTTTCCCAGCGCCATCGGCACCGGGGGTGACCAGGTGGCCATCGGCAGAATTGCTGCGGCACGCTCAGCCGGATCGAGATGCCAATCCACGGCGCGCGCCGCGCCCGGTGTCACCATTCCCCAGGCCTGTCGTGCCCACGCCAGCCCGAGGTTCCGAAGCGGTCCTCCCATCGGCACACCGGTCAGCGTGAAGCGCCACTCGTCGGCATCTGGCCGCAGCCGTGGGTCGGCCAGTGTGAGCAGTGGAACGGCAGGCTCGGTCCTCGACAGGAGCACCGGACTGCCGTCGCTCGCGGCCACTCCTTCCGCAATCGCAAGCAGGTCGACACGATGGCGGTCGGCAGCGGCAGTCGCGGCAACGAGCCACCCCGGCTGCGCCCCTGCCGGACCACCGACAACCGCGGGGTTTGCCCCGAGGAGTGTCCTGCCGTCTCCCTCGAACCAGCGCGACAGGATGGCATCATCCCAGATCGCCGCAGGGACTTCGCTGCTGTCACTGGTGCGGGGCTCGGTCGCCTCGCGGATACCCCACGCGATGCTCTCGAGCTGCCTGATTTCGGCACTGGTCACGGCCGGCGGGGTGGCTTCGGCAGCGAGCGCCGGGATGATGACGCGCTCCACCAGGATCCCCATCACGAGCACGCTCCAGCCACTCAGCAGGAGCGCGTGTCGACCGCGCTGCGCCCACATCAGGCTCAGGAGCGAAACCGCCAGCGCTATCCCGGCCATGATCTGCGCGGCGCGAATCCTCGTCAGCGCGGCCACCGCGCCGAGCCCGGGGTCGTTCCCCGCAGCGATGCGGTAGGGCTCGATGAGGTAACCGGCGGCGAGCACGCCGGCGAAGAGCGTCAGGAGGCCACCCAGGTGTCGCCGCGCGTCGGGGTGAACGACCAGCGCTTTCTGGTCGCGCTTGATCCCGCCGATGCCGGAGTAGAGCATCGTCGCGACGGCGAGCCCGAGCACGATGAGTGTCACGGCGAAATCGTGGGCGAGTTCCCACACCGGCAATTGCGCGACGTAGACGCCGAAATCCTCTCCCAGGAGCGGATCCACCACGCCGTAATGCACACCCTGCCAGGCGAGCGCTACCGGCCCACGCCAGGCGCGCGCCCCGGCGCCAGTGATGAGGCCGAGCAGCACACCGGTGCAGACACCCGCGACCCAGAGGTAGCGGACCGGGATGGCTTCGCGGACCTGGAGATTTCCGATATTGCGGGTGACGGAGACCGTCGCCACCGCGCGGGCAACCAGCAGCGCTTGCAGCGCGAACCAGCACGAGGCGATGAGGATGGCGGCGCCATCGAGCGCGAGACCAAGGAGACGCCACCGGGTGATGGCGCTGACGGCGGCGGGCGAAAAGGTCGCGGCCCACCAGCGCTCGGTCAGGAACGCGACGCTCCAGCGGCCAACGTACAAGAGGACAACCACCACCGCGATACCGCTCAACAAGCGGCGCGTTCGCGGCGTCATCTGGTCAGGCCCTGAGGCCGCGGCCGGCGAGCCAGGACATCACTTCGTGTTGATAGCTGTCTCGTGCGGCAGCGGTGGCACCCTCGAAGCGCAGCACGAGGATCGCCTGGGTGTTGGACGCCCGGATGAGACCCCATCCTTCGGGGTATTCGATCCGCACGCCGTCGATCGTCGACACAGGATAGCGTGACGCGAAATAGGCCGCCGCTTCCTCGACGAGGCCGAACTTCACCGCATCGGCACACTCGACGCGCAATTCCGGCGTCGCAAACGTTTCGGGGAGGTCTGCCAGCAAGGGCGCGAGGCCGCCGGGCTGCGACGAGACGATCTCGAGCAGTCGCGCCGCGGCGAAGAGCGCATCATCGAACCCGAACCAGTCACCGCCAAAAAAGATGTGTCCGCTCATTTCGCCGGCGAGCGGCGAATGCTCGGCCTTCATTTTCGCCTTGATCAGCGAGTGCCCCGTCTTCCACATGATCGGACGAGCGCCAGCCGCCGTCAGCGCCTGCGGTAGCAAGTCGGAGCATTTCACGTCGAAGATCACCGGGATGCCCGGGCCGAAGCGCCGCACCGCATCGCGACCGAAAAGCACCAGCAGCTGATCGCCCCAGACCGGCCGGGCATCTTCATCGACGGCACCGATCCGATCGCCGTCGCCGTCGAACGCGATACCGAGTTCGGCACCGTGCACCCGCACCGCTTCCTGCAGGTCGACAAGGTTCTCGAGGACGGTCGGGTCGGGATGATGATTCGGGAAAGTGCCGTCGCTGTCGGCGAAGAGTGGCACGACATCGGCACCGCACGCCTGCAGTGTCGCCACCGCGACCAGCGATGCCACGCCGTTACCGCAATCGACCACGACCTTCACCGGACGCTGTAACTGATGCCGCTCGACGATGGCTTGCCGATAGCGTGTCAGGATCGACGCGTCGCTCGCGTGGCGCCCAGCACCTTCGTCGAAGCGCTCGGTCACGATCGCCTCCCACAGCGCGATTATTTCCTCGCCATGGATGGCATCGCCTGCCAGCATCACCTTGAAGCCGTTGAACTCGGGTGGATTGTGCGATCCGGTGACCTGGACGCCACCATCGGTCCCGAGGGCACTGACCGCGTAGTAGAGTGCTGGTGTCGGCAGCATTCCCACGTCGATCGCGGTGCAGCCGGTCGAGACAATCCCGTGGCGCAGCGCCGCCGCGAGCGCTTCCCCGCTCGGGCGATTGTCGCGCCCGACGGCGAGCGTCGCATCGCGATGCAACCGTGCCCGCGCTGCAGTGCCGATGGCACGGCCAAGCTGCTCGGCGAAGGCGGGGGTGAGTTCGCTGCCTACGATGCCACGGACATCGTACTGACGAAAAATCGACTTCGGGACGTTCACAGGAAAGGATTCCTTCAGCGCGGGCCGGTCGGCATCGCGGTCTGCCGCAGGTGTACCGCTTCCTGGGTCGCGAAGTTCAAGGGGATGTTGGGCAGCAAGCCGAACACCAGAATGGCGGCAACACAGATCGCAACGGCGATCTTGGCCGGAATCGGGAAGCGGATGGTGGTGTGCGCCGAGCGGGTCCGCGTCGGCTTCAGCGTCATTGCGAGAATCACCGGGAGGTAGTAGCCGATCGAGATACCGCTGCCGATCATTGCCACGATCGGAAGAAATGCCTCACCCTGCCCCAGCGTGGCCGAAATGAGATACCACTTGCCGATGAAGCCGAACGTGCCCGGGAAACCGAGCAGGGAGAGCATGCAGACTGCGAGCCCGAGTGACGCGAAGGGCCGGACCGAGAAAAGACCTTCGAGGTCGGTGAGCAGCACGGTGCGTGCACCGGCACGCTCGATGGAGGCGAGGATCCCGAAGGCGGCCACCGTTGTGATAGAGTAGGCCAGCAGGTAGACGAGTACCGCCGCCGTTCCCTCATCGCTGTGGGCCCAGAGCGCGAGCATCAGGTAGCCAGCGTGGGCGACTGCGCTGTAGGCCAGCATCCGCTTCATCGAGGTCTGCGCGAGGGCTGTCAGGTTGCCGACCAGAATCGTGGCCACCGCCAGCACCGCGATGATCGGGCGCCAGAGCAGCACATACGCCGGGAACGCCTCGGCCAGCAGGCGCGCGAGCGCGAGGAACGCCGCCGCTTTGACGCCGCTCGCCATGAACGCCGTGACCGGGGTCGGAGAGCCTTCATAGACGTCGGGTGCCCAGGCGTGGAACGGCACTGCGGCGACCTTGAAGCCGAAGCCGATCAGCAACAGCCCCATGCCGAACTTTGCCATCAGCGTGGGCGGTGTGGCCGACAGCTGCGCCCCGATCAGGGCGAAGTTGAACTGTCCGGTCGCGCCGTAGATGAGCGCGATGCCGTACAGCAGGAAACCGGAGGCGAAGGCACCCAGCAGGAAATACTTGAGCGATGCTTCCGCGGAAGAGCGCCGTGTGCGATCGTAGCCGGCGAGGACATACACCGAGATCGACATCACCTCGAGCCCGAGGAAGACGGTGATCAGGTCGGCCGCGCCAGCGAGGAGCATCATCCCCACGGTCGCGAGCATCAGCAGGACGTAATACTCCGGGGCGAGAATGCCTTGCCGTTCGAGCCAGCGCAGCGACAGCACGGCAATGGCCCCGCCGATCCAGAGCAGCAAGGCATCGCTCGCGAACCGGAAGCCGTCGAGCGCGATCATCTGCGGCAGGCCGTCCGCCCGTGCGCCACGCCAGGCCAGCCAGCCGGTCGCAACGACGGCGAGGAGATAGCCGAAGAGCGACAAGAGCCCTACGAACCGCGTATCGGCCGCCGTACGATGCCGCCACGCGACGACGAGCAGGACCACCAGCGCCCAGGCGGTGAGCAGCAACTCAGGGAGCAGTGCCAGTGTCGCACCGCCCGGTGTGGCGAGGTCGATCCCCATCACGGCTTCATCCCCGAGGTCGAAATGCCGGGCAGCGAGGCAGGCGGCAGGTGCGGCTGGATCAATTCGATGTAGCGACGGGCCGCCGCCTCCGTCCGGTGCAACAGCGGCTTCGGATACAGCCCGATCCAGAGCATCGCGATGATCAGCGGGGCCATCACCGCGATCTCGCGGAAGTTCAGGTCACCGATTCCCTCGTTGAGCGGGTTCGTGAACCGGTTGAAGAAGACGCGCTGCGTCGACCAGAGCATATAGGCCGCGGAGAAGACGACCACCGTCGCTGCCGCCGCGACCAGCCAGGGGTAGCGTCCGAAGGAGCCGATCAGGACGAGGAACTCTCCGATGAACCCGTTCAGTCCCGGCAACCCGATCGACGAGAAGGCCGTGATCGTGAACGCCGTTGCCATGAGCGGGGCGACCCGGGCGAGTCCGCCGAAGTCGGCGATCTTGCGGGTGTGCCGTCGCTCGTACAGCATGCCGATGATGAAGAAGAGCGCACCGGTCGAGAGGCCATGGGAGACCATCACGAGAATGGCCCCTTGCACGCTCTCGACGGTACTGCCCCAGATGCCGAGCATGACGAAGCCGAGATGGCTCACCGAGGAGTAGGCGACGAGGCGCTTGAGATCTGGCTGCACCATCGCCACCAGGGCAGCGTACACGATGCCGATTACCGCGAGTGACGCCATCACCAGACCAGTGGTCTTCGACAGGGCGAAGGCCGGGAAGAATGGGATCGCGAAGCGGAGGAAACCGTAGGTTCCCATCTTGAGCAGGATCACGGCGAGGTCCACCGAGCCCGCCGTCGGCGCCTCGGTGTGCGCATCGGGGAGCCAGGTGTGGAATGGGAAGAGGGGCACCTTCACCGCGAATGCCAGCGCAAACGCCACGAAGAGCCAGCCGCCCCACGGCGCCATCGATTCTGCGTGTTCCAGCAGGTGTGCGTAGGCAAAGGAGTACACCCCCGTTGCCTTGCCGACGGTCCACACCATCCAGACAATAGCGACGAGCATCAACAGCGAACCGACGAAGGTGTAGATCACGAACTTCGTCGCCGCGTACAGGCGGTTGCTGCTCCCCCAGATGCCGATGAGGAAATACATCGGGATCAGCAGCAGTTCCCAGAAGGTGTAGAAGAGAAAGAGGTCGGTCGAGATGAAGACCCCGAGCATCCCCGTCTTGAGCGCCAGCAGCAGCGAATAGAAGCCGCGCTGCTTCTGATCGATTCCGCGCCAGCTTCCCCACACAACCAGTGGCATCATCACCACCGACAGCAGCACCATCAGCACCGAGATGCCGTCGATGCCGATCCGGTAGCCGATGCCGAATTGCGGCAACCACGCCGCATCAGTGACGAACTGCATTCCGGGGTTGTTGGAATCGAACGCCCACCAGAGTCCGAGTCCGAGCCCCAGTTCCGTCAGCGCCACCGTGAGCGCGATCCAGCGCGCCGAGTGGACCGGGAAGACCAGGATCAGCGGGATTGCGAGCAGCGGCAGCAGCAGGAGCACGTGGAGAATCCAGTGCTCGTATCCGATGGAGGCGAGGAATTGCGTCATCTCCTTACCCCACCAGCGAACGAAGGATGAGTACCGCGCCGATCGCGAACATGGTCACGTAGAGTGCGACCTGTCCGTTCTGCAACCGCGAGCCGAGCCAGCCGAGTCCTTCGGCCACCCGGGCCGTACCACCCACCGCGAGGCGATCCACGAGGAACTGGTCCATCCCCTGCCAGAGTACCTTGCGCGCGATCCAGACCACCGGCCCGACGATCAGCTTCTGATAGAGTTCGTCGATGCGGTACTTGTCGTAGAGGAGTCGGGCGAGGCCGACATCAGGCGTCGCAAGCTCCGGCGTCGCGATCGGAGCGCGCAGCGTACGCGTGATGCCGAGGAAGAGTCCGAGTAGTCCGATCGCCACCGCACCACCGATCAGCAGGAGCTCGGTGCTGCCGTGGGGCATCGCAACGATCGGGAGGAGGGCATCCGCCGGCGCCGTGACCGGCTCGAGCCAGCGATGCATCGCCTCGCTCCCGCCGACCAGTTCCGGGAGATTGAGCGCACCACCCACGACCGAGAGCAGCCCGAGGATCACGAGGGGCCCGGTCATCACCCACGGCGCCTCGTGGAGCCCGGTCTCGGTCGCATCACCCCCACGGAACTTGCCAAGAAAGGTCATCGCGACCAGCCGGGCCATGTAGTACGCGGTCATCAAGGCGGCGGCGAGCCCGAGCACCCAGCAAATGAGGTAGACGGGATTGGTCTGACCCTTGGCAAACGCCATCGTCAGGATCTCGTCCTTCGACCAGAAGCCCGAGAGCGGAGGCACGCCGGCGATGGCCAGCGTCGCAATCGCCATCAAGGCGAAGGTCCAGGGCATCGCCTTCCGCAGGCCGCCCATGTTGCGCATGTCCTGCGCATCACGATGGCTGTGCGCATGATGCAGGGCGTGATGCATGGCGTGGATCACGCTGCCGGCACCGAGGAAGAGCAGCGCCTTGAAGAACGCGTGGGTGACCAGGTGGAAGATGCCGCTGGCGTACGCCCCCGTGCCGACGCCGAGGAACATGTATCCGAGCTGCGAGACGGTCGAATAGGCGAGCACCTTCTTGATGTCATACTGCTTGAGGCCGATCGTCGCCGCGAAGAACGCGGTCAGTGCACCGATGATCGCGATCAGTTCCAGCGTGGCCGGGGCCAGCGCGAAGAGCACCCCGGTGCGCACCACCAGAAAGACGCCGGCGGTCACCATCGTGGCCGCGTGGATGAGGGCAGACACCGGAGTCGGACCGGCCATCGCATCGGGCAGCCAGACGTAGAGCGGGATCTGCGCCGACTTGCCGGTGCAGCCCAGGAAGATCAGCATGGTGATCAGTGTTGCCGTCGTGCCGCCGAGGGAGAGCAGCGCCGGTGCCCGTCGCGCGATTTCGGTGTATTCGAGCGAGCCGAGGTACCACCAGATCAGGAACATCGCCATCAGGACGCCGAAGTCACCGATCCGGTTGGCGAGAAAGGCCTTCTTGCCCGCGTCGGCGTTGGCATCGATCTCGAACCAGAACCCGATCAGCAGGTAGGAACAGAGCCCGACTCCTTCCCAGCCGATGAAGCTCACTGGCAGCGAGGCGCCGAGCACCAGCACAAGCATGAAGGCGACGAAGAGGTTCAGGTAGGCGAAATACCTGGCATACCCCGGGTCGTCGTGCATGTACCCGACGGAGAAGAGATGGATCAGCGAGCCGATCCCGGTCACCACGAGGAGCATGATGACCGAGAGATGGTCCACCTGCAGGGCGAGATCGATGCTGAGGCGGTTCGAGATCGGCATCCACTGCCACAGCATCACCCGCACCGATTCCTCGGTCCCGCCTCGCAGTTCGCTGAACACGGCGAGCGCGACCCCGAAAGCCGCCACCAGAGTCCCGACCCCGACGAAGGAGACGAGCCCCTTCGCGCGGGATTTGCGCGCGGCGAGGACGCCATTGAACAGCGCGCCCAGGAGCGGGAAGAGCACGGCCAACCAGACGAGCTGGATCACGCCTCAGCCCTTGAGAAGGTTGAGCTGGGTGAGGTCGACCGACTGCGTGTGCCGGTAGACCGCGAGGATGATGGCGAGACCGACGGCCGCCTCGGCCGCTGCGACCGTCATCACGAAGAAGACCATGATCTGGCCGCCATAGCCGTGGACACGCGACAGTGCCACGAAGCTGACGTTCACGGCGTTGAGCATCAGCTCGACGCACATGAAGAGCACGATGGCGTTCCGGCGGATCAGCACGCCGGCCACACCGATCACGAACAGGATCGCCGAGAGGATCAGGGAAGGTCCGAGCAGCATCAGAGTTTCTTCTTTGCGAGGACGACGGCCCCGATCGCGGCCGCCAGCAGGAGCACCGAGGTGATCTCGAACGGGATCAGGTAGCTGGTGAAGAGTGGCTCCGCGATGCCCCCGACGACGCCGTGCGCCGCCGTGGCGGCCTGCGCCGCTGCACCCTCCGGAAAGACCAGCGCCGGGTCGACGGTGCCGGGGAGGGTTGAGAGCTCGCGGGCGAGCCGGTCCGGCGAATAGCCGCGCAACGCCACGAGTTCCGCGAGCATCACGGCGCTGAGCCCGGTGCCGGTGACCCACATCGGCCACCGCTTCATGTTGCGCGGCGAGTCGCCGATGTTGAGCAGCATGATCACAAACAGGAAGAGCACCATTACTGCGCCAGCGTACACCAGCACCTGCACCGCCGCGATGAACTCGGCCTGGAGCAGGACGTAGATGCCCGCGAGGGCGAACATGCAGGAGACCAGCCAGAGGACCGACGCGATCGGGTTCCGACGCGTGACACAGAGAAGCGCCGACACGACGGCCCACACCGCAAAGACCCACCAGGTGATGGTGACGAAATTCACGTCACTCTCCCTTCGGATCGGCAGGATCCCAGAGCGTCGAGACCGGATGGGTCTGCGCCGACAGTCGCTCGAGGTCATAGACAAAGCGATCGCGGGAATATTCGGCGTTCTCGTAGTGGACGCCCACGTGGATCGCCTCTTCCGGGCAGACTTCCTGGCAGTAGCCACAGAAGACGCAGCGGAATTCGTCGATCTCGTAGATCAGCGGATAGCGGTTCCCCGCTTCATCCTCGCCGGGCACCAGCTTGATGCAGTTCGCCGGGCAGATCTGCGGGCACAGCCCGCAAGCGACGCACTTCGAGCGACCCTGCGCATCCGTCATCATCCGGTGCGTGCCCCGCCACCGGGTGGCGATGTGCCACTCCTCGGTGCTCCGGCTCTCGGGGTACTGCATCGTGACCCGCGGCTGGAACATGTGCTTGAACGTCAGCGCCATCCCCTTGAGCGTCGCCCGGATGTACGACACCTCGCGTTCCGGGCGTCGCATCACCTTCACGCCGATAGCCATCACCCCACCCCTTCGGTACGAGCGACCGGCAGTGGCGCCCGACGACTGACGCCGCGCATCACGCGGCCGCGATCAAGCACGAAGAAGAGCAACCACCCGAGCACGAGATTCATTCCGGCCAGCGCGAAAGCGACATTGCGCACGCCGGTGACGCCAACCGCTTCGAGGCCCTGAATGGCGCCGGCCGTGACCATGATGTACGCCAGCGCCAGCGGCAGTAGCACCTTCCAGCCGAGCGTCATCAGCTGATCGTAGCGGAACCGCGGCAGGGTCCAGCGGATCCACATCACGAAGAAGATCCAGAAGAACATCTTGACGAAGAAGGCGAGGAAAGTGGCGACGGCCTGCAACGCTCCGCCCTGCTCATCCCACTTCGTGAACGGAATGTCCCAGCCGCCGAAGAAGAGGGTGGCGACCATCGCCGCGATCGTCACGATATGCGAGTACTCGCCGATCATGAAGAGCGAGAACTTCATCGCGCTGTATTCCGAGTGGTAGCCGGCCACCAGCTCCGATTCTGCCTCCGGAAGGTCAAACGGCAGCCGGTTGGTCTCGGCGAACCCAGAGATCAGGAAGACGAAGAACGAGATGAAGAGGGGCCCGATGAACCAGAGCCCTGCCTGCTGCCGGGCCACGATTTCGTTGAAGCTGACATTCCCGGTGAGCAGCAGGACGGGAATAAGCGAGAGACCCATTGCGACTTCGTAGGAGATCATCTGGGCACTCGCTCGCAGGCCACCGAGCAGCGAGTACTTGCTGTTGGAGGACCACCCCGCGAGGGCCACGCCGTAGACACCGAGTGACGAGAGGGCGAGGATGAAGAGGAAGCCCATCGGGAGATCGGCCACGGACATCGCCATCATGCCGTGAAAGACCGCTTGCCCGATCAGTGGCAGGGTCCAGTCGAAGTCGACGCGCATCGGTGCCGCGAGCGGGACCACGGCGATCAGCATCACGGCGGGAATGAACGACATGGCCGGTGCGAGGACGAAGATCGTCCCGTTGGCTGCCGACGGCCGGGTCTCTTCCTTGATGAAGTTCTTGATGCCATCGGCCGCAGGCTGCAGGATGCCGAATGGGCCGACGCGGTTCGGCCCCGGACGATTCTGCATCCACCCGGCGAGCTTGCGCTCCATCAGGGTGAGCAGCGCAACGCCCACGAGCAGGACGGTGAAGACCACGATCACCTTGATGACCGCGAGGATCAGGAAGCCCTTCATTTCGGGGGTCACGAGACGGCCCCCGCGGCCTGCTCGCCGACCACGCGCCCGGTGAATCCGAGTTCCGCATTCGAGAGCGATGCGAAGGGCGCCAGTGCGCGCAGCGCTTCGTCGGCAGACGCCGGCGCGGAACGGCCTTCGGCGGACTGGGCCCACGCTTCGGCAGCAACCCACCACGCCGGCCGGGCCATCCCGGGCGCCGGTCGCGCCGGGAGCACTCGCTGCGCCCGCCGGTCGCGGTTCACGAGCACACCCTGCGATTCAACGACCGTGGTCACCGGAGCGACAACGACCGCGTTGGTCAGTCGCGCGTCGGCCACGGTGGTGAAGTGGATCAGCTGAGGCGCACGCGACACGGTCGCGGCATCTTCGTCCGAAAGTTCGACGTCTAGCACGATCACCAGTGATGCCTGAGCGGCAGCGGCGACGGCCGCGCCCCAGTCACCCGCGAGTCCGAGGAGTCTGGCCCCTTCGAGATTCGCGGCGCGTTCGGCCCGGAGCGCCAGATCGGGGATCGCACCGATCGGTGCGGTCTCGCCGAGTGGAACCTGCATCGCCGCAGTCAGCGGACGATGCCCGGCAAACTTCGCGACCCAGCCCAGCGCCTCGCAGCTGCTTCGCCCGCCGCTCAGCAGGACCACCGGGCCGTCGCTCGCTCCGACCAGGACGGCCAGCCGCTGCAACGCATTGTCCCAGTCGGTCGCGCGCAGCTTGTCGCCATCGCGCACCAGCGGTGCTTCGACCCGGTCGCCACGATTCATCCAGCGATAGTCGGCGCGCCCGGTATCACACATGAAATGACGGTTGACATCGAGATTCGGGCGTGGACGCAACCGCACGACGACATCGTCGCGCGTGTCCACGGTGATGTTGCATCCCTGCGTGCAGCCGGTGCAAACCGATGGCGTGCCGTCGAGGTCCCAGGCGCGCGCCTTGTGCAGGAAGTCTTTCGAGATCAGCGAGCCGACCGGGCAGAGGTCGACGACGTTGCCGGCCCACGGATGATCCAGGCGCTGACTCTCATCGATCCCGATGAAGGCGCGATCCCCGCGTTCGGACACATTGAGAACGGGCTCTTCGGCCACGCTCTCCATGAAGCGGACGCAACGGGTGCAGAGAATGCATCGGTTCGCGACGTAGAGGATGTCAGGCCCGAAGTCCTCAACTGGATTGTAGCGCTTGGGCTCGGCGTAGCGGCTGTTGGCGCGGCCGCCCTGGAAGACGAAGTCCTGCAGTTCGCATTCGCCGGCCTGGTCGCAGATCGGACAGTCCAGCGGGTGATTGATCAGCAGGAACTCGAGCACCCCTTCGCGCGCCTTGATCGCCTCGGGCGAGTGCACGTGAATCACCTGGCCATCGGCCACCGGCGTGACACAGGCGGGCACCAGCTTCGGCATCTTCTCGACCTGGACCAGGCACATCCGGCACACGGCAGGTGAGGGCAGCGACGGGTGGTAGCAGTAGTGCGGCACCATGATGCCGGCCATCTTGGCCGCCTCGATCATGGCGGTGCCTTTGGCGACCTGCACCGGCACCCCGTCGATCGTGACCGTCAGCAGTTCGGCAGCCATCGCGTCAGACCCCCGCCAGCACCGGTGCACGCGCACCGGAGAGATAGGCCTCGAAGTCGGCCCGGAACTTCTGGATGCCGCTCACCACCGGCGTCGCGCACGAATCGCTCAGCACGCAGATAGTCTTGCCGGTCATGTTCTCGGCAAGGTCCATCAGCAGGTCGAGATCGGAAGGCTTCCCTTCCCCGCGGACAATGCGTTCGAGGATGCGGGTCGTCCAGCCGGTCCCTTCGCGGCAGTTCGTGCACTGGGCACAACTCTCGTGCGCATAGAAGCGCGCGAGGCGCATGATCTGGTAGACAATATCCGTACTGTCGTCCATCACGATCATCCCGCCCGAGCCGAGCAGCGATCCGGCGGCCGCAATGCCCTCGTAGTCCGTGACGCAGGTCTCGACTTCTTCAGGCGTCATGATCGGCACTGAGGAGCCGCCGGGGATGACCGCCTTGAGCGTGCGACCGAGCAGCATGCCGCCGCAGGCATCGTAGATCAGTTCCTTCATCGGCAGGCCGAGAGTGATCTCGTAGGTGCCGGGTCGCTGCACATGACCGCAGACGGAGATGAGCTTGGTGCCGGTGCTCTTGGGGTTGCCGAGCATCAACCCGGCGTACCACGCCGCGCCGCGATTCAGGATGTGCGGGACCGCCGCGAGCGTCTCGACATTGTTGATCGTGGTCGGCAGTCCGAAAAGGCCGGCGACGGCCGGGAACGGTGGCTTGATCCGGGGATTGCCGCGGCGCCCTTCGAGCGAATTCATCAGCGCCGTCTCTTCGCCGCAGATGTACGCGCCGGCGCCGCGATGCACAATCACCTCGAGGCGCTTGCCGGAGCCGAACGCATTCGCTCCGAGCGCACCAGCGGCGTACGCCTCATCGACCGCGCGCTGCAGGATCGTGCAGGGCTCGGTGTATTCGCCGCGAATGTAGATGTAGGCCACTTCGGCCCGGATCGCGAGCGCGCCGATCGCACACCCTTCGATGAGGGCGTGCGGTGTCCAGCGGATGATCTCGCGGTCCTTGAAGGTACCCGGCTCGGATTCGTCGGCGTTGCAGCAGAGGTAATGGACCTTGCCGTCTTCCTTCGGCATGAACGACCACTTCAGCCCGGTCGGGAAGCCGGCGCCGCCACGACCGCGCAGGCCGGAGGCCTTCACCTCATCGACGATCTGTTCCGGTGTCATCGTCAGCGCCTTCTTCAGCGCGACGTATCCGCCCCGCTCGGTCCAGCCACTGAACGTGCGTGCGCCGGCATCACCGAAATAGGTTGAGAGAACCGGGGTTTCCTTCGCGTGAATCGGATGCGGATATCCCATCAGGGATACCGCGCCAGGAGCGCCGGTACACCGTCAACCGTGACGCCTTCGATGAAATCGTCATCGATGAGCATCGGAGTCGCGAAACCGCAGGCACCCAGACATTCGACTTCCATCACCGTGAAGCGGCCGTCCGGCGAGGTGGCTCCCAGCTCGCCACAGCCAGTGTGCTCGAGCAGCGCCTTCGCCACCGCCTCGGCACCACAGATGTTGCACGGCGAAGTGGTGCAGACCTGGATGAAATGGCGACCGACCGGGTGCGTGTGATACATCGTGTAGAAGGTGATGACCCCACGGACGTAGGCAGGAGTGAGCTCGAGCTTCTCCGCAACCTCATGGATCGCCCCGTCGGAAACCCAGCCGCGCTCTTCCTGCACCATCCAGAGTGCGGGCAGGAGCAACGCCATTTTGGTGGGGTACTTGGGATACAACGCTTCGAGCTTCGCGAGCGTCGGGCCCACAAAGACCGGTGCGTATGCTTCAGCGGAGTGCGAACTCACCGATCGATCTCTCCCATCACGATGTCGACGCTCGCGTTGATCGCGATCACGTCTGAAAGGAGCGCGCCTTCGCAGAGCCGTGGCAGCGCCGCCAGATTGAGAAACGAGGGCGGGCGGATCCGCCAGCGAACCGGCTTGGCAGTACCGTCGGAGACGAGGTAGTAGCCCAGTTCGCCCTTGGGATTCTCGACGCCGAGGTAGACCTCGCCAGAGGGCGGCTTGACGCCTTCCATCACCTGCTTGAAATGGAAGATCATCGCTTCCATGTCGCTCATCGCCTTTGACTTCGGCGGCAGGATGACGCGCGGATCGGACACGTTGATCGGGCCGGGCTTCAGGCGATCGAGGGCCTGATCGAGAATGCGCACCGACTGGTACATCTCCTCGAGCCGGACGCGGTACCGATCATAGATGTCGCCGTGCTCACCGATCGGCACATCGAAATCGAACTCGTCGTAGCCGAGATACGGGCGATCCTTGCGGACATCGTAGTCGACGCCGCTGGCGCGCAGCATCGGCCCCGACAGCGAGTAATTGATCGCGTCCTCGGCCGACATCACCCCGACGCCCTGGGTGCGTCCGCACCAGATCGCGTTGCGAGTGAACATCGTGTCCACTTCGTTCAGCACCTTCGGGAAGGTCCGCGTGAAGTCACGGAGTCCCGCTTCCCATCCCTCGGGGATGTCGGCCATCATGCCACCGACGCGCGAGACCGAAGTCGTCAGGCGGGCGCCAGTCCAGGATTCCTGGAGATTGTAGATCCGCTCGCGCTCCTCGAACATCCAGAGGAACGGCGTAAAGGCACCGAGGTCGATGCCCGTCGTGCCGGCCCAGACCAGATGCGAAATGATCCGGCTCATCTCGCAGGCGATCACGCGCAGCAGGCGGCAGCGTTCGGTGACCTCGATGCCCATCAGGGCCTCGGCCGCAAGCGCGAAGGCGACATTGTTCGCCATCGGCGCGAGATAGTCGGTGCGGTCGGTGAGCGGAATGATCTGGTTGTAGTGGCGGTACTCGCCGAGCTTCTCGAAGCCGGAATGCAGGTAACCGATGTGCGGGATCACCCGCTTCACCGTCTCGCCTTCGAGCTCGACCACCAGTCGGAGCACGCCGTGCGTGGCCGGGTGCTGCGGGCCGATGTTGACCAGCATATGTTCGGCGCCGAAGTCATCGTGCACCGACTCGCTGGGCCGACGTGCGATGCCGAGCGGGACGTTGCGCACCTGCCCGCTGTGATCGAGCGTCGGCGTGGAGAGCTGCATCTCGATCGTGCGTGTGCTCACGGCAATGGCCCCCGGCCGCTCTCGGCAAGCCGCTGCTGCATATCCTTGGGGAGTTCGCGATACGCCTCGGAAATGGAGAGCTCTTCCAGGGAGTAATGCGCCTCAGGATTGGCGTTGAGTGCCTGACGGGTCTGTTCGGCGCGCGACCAGTGGCCGCGCAAGGGGAAGGACTTCCGCAGCGGGTGACCCTCGGAGTAGGTCTCCCACATCAGGATCCGTCGCAGGTCGCCGTGTCCGGCAAAGACCACCCCGAACATGTCCCAGGCCTCGCGCTCGAGCCACTCGGCACCGTACCAGAGATCGGTCACCGTCGCGACATCGAGCGGACCTTCGGGATCGAGACCGATCTTTACGCGCAGGTCGACCCGACGTGCGAGCGACCGGAGCTGGTAGACGACTTCCAGCTCGCGCTCGCGATCGCGGTATTCCACGCAAGTGATGTCGGTGAGGTAATTGAAGCGCTGCGCCGCGTCGCGCTGCAGGTACGCGAGGATCGCGTGCGCAGCTGCTCGGGTCACGTAGAGCACCGTCTGGCCATTCACCACGTGACTGCGGACAACACCTTCCGGGAAGCGCGCCCTCGCGGCGGCCACACTCGCTGCGGCATCGTCGGCGACGGTGACCGGCTCGGTCACGCCGACCTCGTCTGCTGCACCGAGTTGCCGAAGGGCTCGGAGACTTCGTCGATCTCCTCCGGGCGACGGAAGAGACCATCCGGACCGATCATATGTTCGACCCGGAGCGTGGGATCGGCGAGCGACTCCCCGCGGATCTTCTTCTGGAGCAGCAGAATGGCGTAGAGCAGCCCTTCGGGACGCGGCGGGCAGCCTGGCACGTAGACATCGACCGGGATGATGGTATCGATCCCCTGCACCATCGAGTAGGTATCGAAGATCCCGCCCGAGGAGGCGCAGGCACCCATCGAGATGGCCCACTTGGGCTGCGGCATCTGGTCCCAGACTCGCCGGATGACGGGCGCGAGCTTGAACGGCAATCGCCCGGCGCAGATGAGCACGTCGGCCTGGCGGGGCGAGAAGCTCATCCGCTCCATCCCGAAGCGGGCGATATCGAAGCGGGATGCGGCGGTTGCCATGAACTCGATGGCGCAGCAGGCTGTGCCGAACGGCATCGGCCAGAGCGAATTGGCGCGACCCCAGTTGGCGAGGAAATCGAGGCGGGTGGTCACCCAGTTGGGCGAGACCGACTCGTAAACGGGGTCAGTCTGTTCGCCGGGGCCCGGTGGCAGGGTCAATCCCATTGCAGTGCGCCTCGCTTCCAGATGTAGAGATACCCCACGGCGAGGATCAGCACGAAGGTCAGCATTTCCAGGAAGAGGACGCCGCCCATGGCACGGAGCTGCTGAAAGGCGACGGCCCACGGAATCATGAAAATGGTTTCGATGTCGAAAATGATGAACAGCATCGCCACGAGGTAGAACTTGACCGAAAACCGCTCCCGGGCATCGCCAATGACCGGCATTCCCGACTCGTACGCCGCCAGCTTGGTCGCGGTCGGCCGATACGAGGAAAGGAGCCCGGACGCGACGATAATGAGGATCGCGTTGGCAACGACGAAGAGGAACAGCAGGACGATGGGGACGTACGGTTGAAGCATTCGTGACTCCGCCTCGTGAAAACTTTCACAACCGTTCGTAAACCTACTGGTTCCAAGGGGGTAATTCAACTCAGACGCGGAGTTCTCGGAAGGCCGGGAGGGTCCATATATTCCCGCGCCGCCCAGTGCGGCTCCCCCCACCTCCCTCCACCCCCAGGCAGGCTGCAATGTCGATCAAGTCGGACCGCTGGATCCGCCGGATGGCCAAGGAACACGGGATGATCGAACCCTTCACCGACGGGCAGGTCCGCTCCGGCGGCATCTCCTACGGGGTCTCGTCCTACGGCTACGATATGCGGGTCGCCGATGAGTTCAGGATCTTCACCAACGTCCTCTCGGCCGTGGTCGATCCCAAGAACTTCGACGAGAAGAGCTTCGTGGAGTGGAAGGGGGACGTCTGTGTGGTGCCGCCGAACTCGTTCGCGCTGGCACGCTCGGTCGAGTACTTCCGGATTCCCCGGAACGTCCTGACGATCTGTGTGGGAAAGTCGACCTACGCCCGCTGCGGCATCATCACCAACGTGACGCCGTTCGAGCCGGAGTGGGAAGGCCACGTGACGCTCGAAATCAGCAACACGACCCCCCTCCCGGCCCGGATCTACGCCAATGAGGGGATCTGCCAGGTCCTCTTCTTCGAGGCCGACGACGACGACATCTGCGAAACCAGCTACGCCGACAAGAAGGGGAAGTACCAGAAGCAGCGCGGCGTGACCCTGCCCCGGCTCTAGGAGACTGGAGATTCGAGAGTGTCATCCTGAGCGCGGCCCGCGAAGCGGGCGGAGTCGAAGGAGCGGAACTCCGCCCCCTCGCTTCGCTCCGGGCGACGGATTCCAGCCTGGCGGTCTCTCGTCGCTAGCCGCTATTGAAACTGCAGGTTGCGCTCGAAGTCGGCCGGGGAGGTTGCCGCCCCCTTGGCGACTTCGAGCGTGATGTGCTGCTTGCTGTACAACTCCATCAGGTGCTGGTCGAAGGTCTGCATGCCGTACTGGATCCGCCCTTCCGCGATGTGATCGCGTATCTCGCTGGTCTTGTCGGCGTCGGCCACACACTCCGCGATCGTCGGCGTGTTTCGCATCACCTCCACCGCCACCACTCGCCCCTGCCCGTCCGCCCTCGGCAAGAGCCGCTGCGAGATGACGGCCTTCAGCGACTCCGCCAGGCGCAGCCGTGCGCCGGCCTGCTCACTCGGATCAAAGACGGAGACCAGGCGCGCGATGGTGCGCTGGGCATCGGTCGTGTGCACCGTGCTGAACACCATGTGCCCGGTCTCGGCGGCCTTGAGCGCGATATCAATCGTGGCCCGATCGCGCATTTCGCCGACGAGAATGATGTCAGGATCCTGACGCAGCGCCGCACGCAGTGCCGCCTCGAAGCTCTCGGTGTCGGTGCCGATCTCGCGCTGGATGACATTGCTGCGGACGTCCTTGTGGAGAAACTCGATCGGGTCCTCGATCGTGACGATCTTCCCGGCCTTCAGACTGTTGACGTAGGCGACCATCGCCGCGAGCGTCGACGACTTGCCGCTTCCGGTGGTGCCCGTGAGCAGGACCAGGCCACGCTCTTCCATGGCGATCTGGCTGAGTACCGAAGGAAGACCCAGACTTTCAAAGGTCGGGAGTACGTCGGCAATGCTGCGGAGTACCGCGGAGAGGGAGCCACGCTGGGAGCAGATGTTGACGCGGAAGCGTCCGATCCCCTGTACAGAATATGAACAGTCTACGTCCTTGAGGTCGCGGATCATCGCCTCGACCGTCTGCGCCGTGGCCTTTTTCGCGTTGATCAGGATTTCCCCGGCAATCGCTGCCGTATCCGCCGGGGTCAGTGCGGGGAGGCCGGCGACAGCCACCATCTCGCCGCGAACCCGGATCCGGAAGGAAGCGCCCGCGCAGATATGCACGTCGGAGGCCTTGAGTTCATTGGCTTTCTTGAGAATCGCATTGAACGTGTCGAGCAGGGCCATCAGCACTCCAGCAGAGTCGGGCAACGGGGGAAGAGCCGGTCGTCCCCGTTCCCGAGTGCAAGGTCCGCGCCTTCCGCCGCTTCAGACCGCCGTCAACTTCCTGGCTGCGGTCACGGCCCGCCAGCTCCCCAGTTCGCCCTCCATGATCCGCGCCGCTTCCGCGCCAATCTCGCCGATGGAACTGCTGTCGACCGGGTCGAGATGATCCAGGCGCCAGATGAGCTCCTTGAGCCGCGGCGCGACCCCTGCTGACCTGATCGCAATGCTCTCGAGATCACTGGTGCCGAGGAAGCCGTGCACGGCCGACGCGAGCGCGGGAAGCCCCACGCCGATCGCCCCGAGGATCGCAGCGGTCATCCCGGGGTTGCTGATCCAGCTCGAGAGGAGCCGCTCGGGCGCGTGCACAAGATTCCCCAGCGCCACGAGCAGCGCAACGAGGAAGAGCGCCTCGGCGAGCCGCTCCAGCGGGTGAACGATCGCACGGCCTCGATCCCGGGCCGCCGCATGAAAAACTTGCTGATGCTCGAGTTCCTGATCCCGGAGAAGCAGGCGGCACGCTTCGAGGTGGGCCCGGTCAAACGATCCGGTGATGAGCCCCGCTTGGCGAGCCACGCTGCGGAGGTACCAGCCAACCCACGAAGTGCGCGGGTCGCCGTCCAGCGCGATCGCAGGGAGCCGAACGGCAGGAGTCGTTCGACCGATCGCCCAGAGGACGCCGAGATGCCGCAAACGCTCGGCGAGCGCGCGGTAGTCAAGCCAACGCTCGTGGAGTCGGCCGCGCCTGCCCCAGTAGACGTTGGCAAATACCACCAACAGGATCAATGCTTCGGCACTGAGGCAAATGTTGTGGATGAGGTCCGCTGTCGGCGAGTGCCCCGCTTCGCCCCCCCACCCTTCGGCGACGGTGCCAACGAAGGCCGCAACGACCGCAAGCCACGCGAGTGCAAAGACCCGAGAGTATGTCGCGCGGAACTCCGCGGCATAGCGTGCTGCAAGCGCGTCAGCCCAGCCGTAGTGCTCCGCGAAGTGTGCAACCGCCGCCACTCGGGCTTGCTCCGGCATGCCGCGCCATTGCCACTCCCAACGGGTTCGTGCCAGATCGATCGGATCCGGCGCCGGCGCCAGCCGCACCATGCGGAGCAATGTCCTGGCCACCCGCGGGAACCACGCCGGATCATCCGGGCGACGGTGGAGCGCGGTTCCGATCAGGTCGAAGAGCGTGGCGCGCCGGGCGGGTGGCAGTCTCTCCTCGAAATATTCCTTACGCAGGTCGAGCTCGTCGCCGTGATGACTCTTCGCACGGTCGGGAGGCGCCAGGAGGCGGGCAACCTGCTCGCGGAGCGCCATGGTCCAGTCGTCGGGCTCCGCGACATCGGGCCGCGACTCGAGCCGGACACTGCGCGGCGTTCGCGGATTGAATCGCAGAATCGGCACGTCCGCCTGTCTGGCTGCCTGCACCAGCGTCGCAGTGCCACCTGGCCCACGTGCCGGGCTGCCATCCCAGACCACGAGGAGCAGGTCACATTGATCGACCAGCACGCGTGCCAGCGGCGAGTAGGCATCAAATGCGCGCTCGCCGTCGGGCGCGGTGCGTGCTCGACCGTCCAGTACGGTCAGGTGATCGGCGCGCTTGAGCAGTCGCCGGTACTGACGCATGGCGTCATCATCATCGCGAAAGTCGCGCGCGTATTCCTCTTCCACGAACGGCAGGACGGCGTGCAGGCGCCACCCCGAAGTGGCGGTCGCAGCGCGCGCGCCGATCTGATCGGTGCCCGCGGCGAGTCCGCTCAGCACGACCAGATCTGGTCCTCCCGGGGCATAGCCGCTCCCCGGTCGACCGGCGTGGTGATGGACCTCGGCACGGATGGTGACGAGTGCGCGACGGATGAAGGTCTCGAGCGGACCCTCGGCCTCAGGTGGGAGTCGATCGGGCCGGTGCCCCGCAATGGCGACCCGGAACGAGCACTTCGGGAGTGGTGGTGAGCTGGCTGGCATCCGGATCACGGGTAGGAGCTTCGGGGATATCGCCCCGACTGGCCGTGGCCGCAACCCCCGGTTGCGGTGAGGGACGGCGCCCAGCAACTTGGTCCATCCCCTTTCCGCGTGGGTTGATGGCGCACGACGTCTTCATCTCCTACTCCAGCACCGACCAGCCCGCGGCCCTCGCCGTACTGCACGGGATGGAGGCCGCCGGCATCCGCTGCTGGATCGCGCCCCGCGACATCGAGCCAGGCGCCATCTGGGCCCAGTCGATCATGGAAGGGATCACCGGCTGTCGCGTCATGGTGGTCGTCTTCTCGGCCAACGCAAATCGCTCCCCGCATGTCATCAACGAGGTGGACGCGGCGGTCCGGAAGGGTGCCATCATCGTCCCTTACCGGATCGAGGATGTGTTGCCGGATGGCGCGATGGAGTACCACCTCCGTACGCGTCACTGGCTGGATGCCCTCACCCCCAACACTACTCAGCACACCGCCGAGCTTGCGGCGCAGGTCGGTGCCATCCTGCAATCGCACCCGTCGACGCGCACGATGCCGACGCCGCCGCCGCGCCCGATGCCGAAGGACCTCCCGCCGCGGCGCCCTCCCAACGCTCCGGCACAGACCCGTCGTTGGCGGCTTCCCTCGACGCCGGCAGGATGGCAACGCTTCCGCCTCGCGAGCATCACCGGCGCTGCAGCAGTGCTTGCCTTGTTCTTCTGGTTCAGCAGGGATCGGCCGGTGGGCAAGGTCGCCATCACGGTGCGCGAAGTGAGCGGCTCCGGAAACAACCAGTCTTCGATCCGGATGACCAGCGGGCAGCTCCGCTTCTTCGAGGCGGGTGACAACATTCCGGCAGCGGGTCAGCGAGCGTACACGCAACGTTTTCTCGCGAGCGCGACGCGATACGTCGATGTCGAGGTGCAGCTTGACTACGAAGCACCCAATCGAGAGATCACGGTACCGATCGCATGCACGCTGACATCGAAGGGTGGCCAGGTCATCACCGCCATCACCATCAACGCGAAGATCCAGCCGAGTTGGACCTCGTCGTTGCACGTGCAGGGCTGGGGGAGTGCCGCTGGCGGGTTCTGGAAGCCTGACCGCTACCGGGTCGAGTGTCGTTATGGCGACAAGCTGCTTGGAAGGAACTGGTTCGAGGTAACCACGGATGCGAGCAGGGTCTCCAGCGCCGTAACCCCGGCGCCGCGCAACGATGCGCCCCTCGCCGAGGCGAGTCCATGGCGGGAGATCCGGGCGCGGGTCACCGGGATTCGTACCTTCGCGATGGGTGATGCGGTGCCGGAGATGGCGGCACGGCAGACCACGACCTCGTTCCCGGCGTCAAGCACCGGATATGTCGGTGTCGAGGTGACTCTCGCCTTCGATGCCCCCGGTCGGCGCTTGCAGGCGTCGCTCAACTGTCGCGTCCTGCGCAACCGGACCGAGGAGATGGGGCGGATGGCACTCGCCTACGACATCAATGCGAGCTGGCAGTCCGCGTGGGCCGCACGCGGTTACGGTCGCTCGGCCCCGGGAGTCTGGACGCCAGGAAAGTATCTCGTCGCCTGTGATGACGGGCGACGCACCCTCGCGCAGACTCCCTTCGAGATTCGCTGACCAGCACGCCTAGCGGCTCAGTACGACCGTAGCGAGCCGCATCTGCACGGTGGCAGCTTCGATCCGCTGACGCAGGTCGGCGAGTTCGCGGCGGGCACGATCCTGGTCGTGATCGCGAAGCGCCTCACTCACCCCGGGCAAGGCGATGTTGGCGTAGCCGTTGTCGCGATCGGCCGCAAAGATCAGGTTGCGCATGAACGGACGACCGACGAGGCCGCTGGTGCGCGTGAGCCCCTGCTCCAGCTTTCGGACACTCGCATTCACCGCATTGATTCGTGCTGAGGTGGCTCCAGCCGCGAGCGCACTCTCGCGCGCGGTGTTGAAGCGCGCCGAGGCCTGGGCCAGCCCGACGGCCGCCATCCGCAGCCGGAGGAAATCGCCCTGGAGCGCTGGTGCCGTGCCCCGTTCCACACGTGAAGCGAGTGCCGCCAGATAGTTGCCGAGCGCTTCGTGATCAAAGGGAAGAATGTCGGCGTTGCCCAGGCGTCCCATCAGCACCGCGGAGATCCGTCCAGCCGCAGCGTGACTGAGATAGCCGACGTCACCGAACCGCTCGTTGAAGGCCCAGGTATCATACGCCGAGTGGTACACGCCGCCCGCGCCGCCAAAGCCGAATTCGAGCGCAGGAATGCCGAGGTGGTTGTAGAAACCGGAAAAGTCAGAGCCGCCGCCAAGATCGCCAAGGGTGGGTTCGCTGCGTGCGGTGGCCCCACGTCCGCGGCCCCATGACTGGTACACCGAGCCGGTATCGCCAGGCTGGCCGACGGTACGGGTTACATCGCGCAACAGCGCATGCAGCGAGGCAGTGCCGCTCGCGCCGAAGGAGCGACCCGATGCCGCGACATCCTGGTTGATGTACGCGACGGCCTTCGCCTGCAGCGAATCGGGCATCGATTCAACCCACTCGGTCGAGCCGACCAGCCCCCATTCTTCCGCGTCCCACGTTGCGAACACCAGTGTGCGCCGCGGCCGGTCACCATTCTTGAGCGCGTTGCCCCACGCCCGTGCCGCCTCGAGAATGCTCACGGTTCCCGAGACATTGTCGGCCGCTCCAGGACCCCAGCCGTCACGGTGCCCGCCGATGATGACCCACTCGTTCGGCAGCTCGCTACCGCGGATCATTCCGAAGGTGTCGTAGATCGTCTTGTAGGCGCGATTGCCCCGCTCCGGCCACACGGCAACGCGTGCCTGGAGCACACCGTCGCCAACGTGGTAGGGGAAGTTCATCCCACCCTGCCACCCTTCCGGAGCAGCGGGGCCGGCCATATCACGCATCAGCAGCTCGGCGTTGCCATAGCCGATCGGCACCACCGGAATGTGCGGCACGGCGAGCGAATCTTCGGGGAGCCGCTTGGCGTTGCTGGTTGACGCCCAGCCTGGCGTCGTGGCGTCGCCGTAGCCGTTGAAGATCGACCCACGCTGCACACCCTGCGCGTTGCGGTACGGACCCTTGGGATAGACCTCGCCGCGGGTGAAGCCATCATCGAACGGGTCCGAGTAGATGATCAACGCGCGCGCACCGTGCGCCTCCGCCTCGCGCGCCTTGATGCCGCGGAACGAGCGGCCATACCGCACGATGGCCACTTTCCCCTTCACCGAGACGCCAAGCGAATCAAGACGGGCGTAGTCGTTAGGAAGACCGTAGTTGACGTAGACAAGCCCGGCGGTGACGTCACCCGCACCCGAGTTGCCATTCATTGCCGGCCAGCTCGGCAGAAAGGTCGTCGAGTCGCCCGGGACCGGTGGCTCAGTGAGATCGAGCCGTTGCCGCGTCGGAGTGATCCGTTCGACGATGGTCGAGTCGTGGTACGGCAGGTACACCTTGAAGGTCGCCCGCGAGGTGTCGAGACCCCACGACTTCATCTGACGCAGCACGTAGTCCGCGGTTGCCTTCTGTGCCGGTGTTCCCGCGACGTGCGGCCGCCCGGCGAGGACGTGAACGTGCCGACGCGCCGAGGCCGTGTCGGGTACGGCCTGCAGTCGAGTCTCGAGTGCGTTCTCGCGAGCAGACCGTGCGGCAGTGAATCCCGGCAGCTGCTGCGCCGTGATGGGAGTTGCGGTGACCAGCAGCGGCAGCGCAGCGAGCAGGGCACGACGGGTCATGACGGGCTCTTTGAGACGGGTGTGCGTGGGTATGGGGTAGTCCTAAAGATGGCCCCGGAATAGCACAACGCCAACTCGCGAGGAGTTGGCGTGGCGTGCTGCGGCAGCATCATCGCAATGAGTTCAGGGCACGACGCCCGTGATATCGTAGATCAGCAGCGCCGGCAGGGCCGGGTCGCGCGCCGCAAAGACATAAGTCCTGCCGTTGATGACCGCGATCTCCCCGGTATGAATCCCCTGTGAGACGACAACAGCTCCGCGTACGACCGGACGGCGGGGGTCCACGCGATCAAGGATGTACATCCCGGCCCCGCCGCCATTCTCAGCAGTCACCACGAGCGCCTTGCCATCGGGTGTCACTGCGACGTCGCTCAGCGTGTTGACGTTCGGGATCTTGATCGAGTCGATCAGCACCGGGATGCCCCCGGGAGTGCCGAGCGACCAGATCTTCAGGGCGTTGCCGGCGACGCCGCTGCGGACGCCCCAGCTGCCGCTGTACGCCCACGCGCCAGTAACCCACTGATCGGAACCGAAGCGTTCCGGCGCGTTGTTGCCGCCACCCTTGGTCGCGAGCGTGACCGGATCGAGCGCCCAGAAGCCGCTGAGCATGTCGGTCGCGTAGAGGGTGCCGTTCGCGAGCATCACGCCCCAGATGTAGGTATTGCCAGGACCTCCCGGCTTCGCCTGGGCAACGATGCGGTTGGAGAGGTCGCCGGCAAGTGTACCCGAGACGTCCACGGCGACGACGCCGCCATTGTAATACGCCGCGTACAGAACCTGGCGCTGCTCGTCCATCCAGAAGTTGTGGGTGCCTGCGTTCGGGACGTGGATCGACCCGACCTCGACCGGAGCCAGCAAATTCGAGACATCGAGAACGTGGATGTCTCCTGACGAGGATCCGCCGATCGACCCCGGACCTTCCTGGCCGACAAAGAGGTACTTCTTGGCGCCGGTCACCGGGTTGTGGAACCACCAGGCATTGTGTGCCTGCGCACCGCCCGTGACACCATTGTCATTCGGAACGATGGTTGACATCAGGACGGGGTTTACCGGCGAGCCGTCCCGGATGCCGTTACCCACGTCGTAGATCATCACACCGCTGTTCCATGCGAGCACGAAGGCGATGCCATCCCGGACATAGGTATCGTGGATGCCGTAGTTGGCCGGAATCGGCACGGTCGCCGTGAGAATCGGGTTGCTGGTCGATGCGAACGAATTGAAGGTGAAGGTGACGGTTGAGCTCGTCCCTTCCAGTGTCGCGGTTGCCGTCTGGACCCCATTGCCGTTGCCCAGCGTCGCATTCACGTTGGCGATGCCGGCGGCGTCGGTCGTACTCGCGGCCGACGAGAAGGTGACGCCGCCCGAGGTCGCAGCCCACTGGACTGTGCGCGAGGGGGAGATCGCCAGGCCGTTCTCGAGTACCTGCACCCGAAGCTGGGAGTTGAGGGGCTGGCCCGCCGTCCCGCTCTGGTTATTGCCCTGGAAGATCCGGACGGTGATGGGGAGTTCACTCGTCGCACTGAAGAGGACGCTCGCGCTGCTGCCGCGCTGCGTCGCCTTGACGACGGTGCTTCCTGCGGCCGCGCCGAGGGTCAGTGTCGCCGTGGCGAATCCGTTGGCATCCGTCGTTGAAGTGGATGGCGTCACACTGCCGCCGCCCGATTGCACCGACCAGTCAATCACGATCCCGGTCAGCGGCGCCCCGAGGCCATCGACCGCCTTGACCTTCAGTGGCGTCGCCAGCGCCGCGCCAGTCACACCGGTCTGCTGATTTCCGCCGGCCGCCGCAATGACAACATCGCTGTTGGCGTCAGTGCCGCTGTTGCACGCGGCACCGACGAGGAGGAGTGCCGTCAGGAAAGTCCGGAAACGCATCGAGATGTTCCTGCGGCCGCGAGCCGCGTCAGTGTTGGTGCCCCGCCATCGACGCGTGGTCTGCCTGGCCGATTGCCAGGACCCCGTAGCGCCCCATCCGATGTCCCCGCATCCCCCAGTCGAGAGCGATGCCGAGACTCAGTGCCTTCATGGTCGTGCTGCCGTAGAGCGACTGGGGGTCAAAAATTCCGTTGTCGCGCTTGGCGACCGAACCCAGCGTCCCTTCGACAAAGAGTTGCGCCTGTGCTCGCCGACCCGGCGCAACGAGCTCGGCCCCCACCCGGAGGGTGTGCAGCGACCAGCGGCCGATCCCCAGGATGCTGTTCTCGAAATGGGGCCGCCGCGTCCGGAAGAGGTCCATCAACCGCTCCTCCTCGGGCCGATCCGTCACTTCAAACCGGTACGCCCCGCTCAACCGACCTCGGCGCAGCATCGCCTCGGCAAGTGCCGAGTGAAAGACGAAGAAGCCGTCGAGTTCTGACGTGCGAGCCCACTCGGCCACCAGGTATCGCTCGCCCCATCGCGGCTGATCGGCGAATCGTGCCGAGAGGGAGCTCTTCACCACGTTGCCGCCGGCTCCCTCGCGATGCTCAGGTGAATGCACCGTGGCGCGCGACCCCTGCAATTCCAACCCACGAAATGGCCGAATTGTCACACGACCACTCCACGAATCGCCGAACCGTCGTTTCCCATCGGCGTTTCTCAGTAGCGGCCACTGTCCCGGCCGTTCCGGCTCGTCGCCGTTGAAAAGCGCTCCCTCGAGGGTCACCTTGCCGACGTCGTATTGTGCTATCGCGATGGCGCGTTCAAGGATCTGGGCAAAGTGATGGTTGACCGGATACCGGCTGATCGGACGAGACATCGGGTCATCACTGCCGAAGGGTACGAATCCCTTTCCCAGTGCGACACCGAGTCGCCCGCCACCGTCGAGCCGCCCGAGCAGGTCGACGCCCGCAATGTTGAGCTCATGCACAGTCGTGTGCGGATGACGCCGATCCACGAACCCTTCACCCCACGCGCCAGGCGTGAGCTCGCCCTTCGGCATCGTGAGCCCTTCGAAGTCCAGCGTCGCGGTCGCGATCCACTTGCCGCCGAAACCGGTCAGCGTTCCCATCAGCACCGGTTGCACAATGCGCACTTCGCTCAGTGAGCCGGTTCCCGGAATCGGGTCGACAGTCGTGCCGAGCACGACGGCATGGGCCATTGGTCGCAGCTGGAAACCTGACTGGGCGGGCAGCGCAATTGCGCTCCCGCCCAGTACGGAGATTGTCAGGAGCGTGGTGTGGCGAATCAGCCGGTGCCTGCCGAGGCCACGGCCTCTCCCCGATCGGAGAGCGTAGCGCGCACCCAGTCGCGGTTCATCCGCGCGATATTCTCGACCGAAATATCCTTTGGACATGCTTCCTGACACTCGCCGTAGTTGGTGCAGCCGCCGAAACCCTCTTCGTCCATCTGCTGGACCATCGCCAGTACCCGTCGGTCACGTTCGGGCTGCCCTTGAGGGAGCCGGCCGAGGTGGCTCACCTTGGCCGCAGTGAACAGCATAGCAGACGCATTGGGGCAGGCGGCGACACACGCCCCGCACCCGATGCAGCTCGCCGCGTCCATCGCCAGGTCGGAATCTTCCTTCGGAATCGGGATCGCATTGCCATCCTGCGCCGATCCGGTCGGGGCCGAGATATAGCCACCCACCGCGATGATCCGGTCGAGCGCGGTCCGGTCCACGACCAGGTCCCGAAGGACCGGGAAGGCGGCGGCGCGCCACGGTTCGATCACGATGGTATCGCCGTCCTTGAACGTGCGCATGTGCAACTGGCACGTGGTCGTCGCCTTCCGTGGACCGTGCGGCGCACCGTTGATCATCAGGGCGCAGCTGCCGCAGATCCCCTCTCGGCAATCGTGATCGAACGCGATCGGCTCGTCACCCTTGGCGAGCAATTCCTCGTTGACGACATCGAGCATTTCGAGGAACGACATGTGCTCATCGGCGGTCGTGCTGTACTGCACGAACTTGCCGGTGGCCTTGGGTCCGGGCTGACGCCAGACCTTAAGCGTCAATTTCATTGAAGTGCTCATCGAAGAATCTTTCCTTCGCTGCGCTCAGGATGAGCAGCGCCAAAGAGGGGAAGATCGCGATGCATTGAGGAAGCGCTGCTCATTTATATGACCTCGTCGCCAGCTTCACGAACTCGAAGGTGAGCGGCTCGATATGTCGTACCGGCGTCTGGTTCTCGCCCTGATATTCCCACACGGCAGCGTGTGCGAATCGGTCGTCATCGCGCAGCGCCTCGCCGTCTTCGGTCTGGTACTCTGTCCGGAAGTGTCCGCCACATGATTCCTCGCGAATCAGCGCGTCGGAGCACATCAGCTCACCGAATTCGAGGAAGTCGGCAACGCGCCCGGCCTTCTCGAGCGACTGGTTGAGCGTCTCGGCCGATCCGGGAACCTTCACGTTTTCCCAGAACTCGGCGCGCAAAGCAGGGATACGGGCGAGAGCCTCCTGCAGGCCGGCGCGATCACGCGCCATGCCGCACTTCTCCCAGAGGATGTGCCCCAGTTCCTTGTGGAACGAATCCACCGAGCGCGTGCCGTCGATCGCCAGCAACTTGCCAAGCCGGGCATTCGCCTCGGTCTCGGCATCACGGAACGCCTGATGCGAGGTGTCAACCGCTTCCAGCTTGGCGCCCGCGAGATAATCGCCGATGGTGTACGGCAGGATGAAATATCCGTCGGCCAGCCCCTGCATCAACGCGGATGCGCCGAGGCGGTTGGCACCGTGGTCCGAGAAGTTTGCCTCGCCGATGACGTGCAGTCCCGGCAGGTTGCTCATCAGGTTGTAGTCGACCCAGAGCCCGCCCATCGTGTAATGGACCGCGGGGTAGATCCGCATCGGGGTCTGATACGGATTCTCGTCGGTGATCCGCTCGTACATCTCGAACAGGTTGCCATAGCGCTCGCGAATGGTGTCTTCGCCCAGGCGCTTGATGGCACTTGAGAAGTCCAGGAACACCCCACGCCCGCCAGGGCCGACACCCAGCCCATCGTCGCAGGCTTCCTTGGCAGCACGCGAGGCGATGTCACGCGGTGCGAGGTTGCCGTAGCTCGGGTACTTGCGCTCGAGGTAGTAATCGCGCTCGGCTTCGGGAATGTCCGCCGGCTTGCGCGTGTCGCCCGCCCGCTTCGGCACCCAGACGCGACCATCATTCCGCAACGACTCCGACATCAGCGTCAGCTTCGACTGGAAGTCACCAGCGACCGGGATGCAGGTCGGGTGAATCTGCGTGAAGCAGGGATTGGCAAAGCCGGCGCCCTTCTTGTAGGCACGATAGGCCGCCGTGACGTTGCACCCCTTGGCGTTGGTCGAGAGGTAGAACGCATTGCCGTAACCGCCGGTGCCGAGCACCACGGTGTGCGCCGCGAACGACTGCATCTCGCCGGTGACGAGGTCGCGCGCCACGATGCCACGGGCCCGACCGTTGACCACGACCAGTTCGAGCATCTCGTGACGCGAATACATCGTTACGGTGCCCTTGCCGATCTGCCGCTCGAGGGCCTGGTAGGCCCCGATCAGCAATTGCTGACCCGTCTGGCCGCGCGCGTAGAACGTGCGCGAGACCTGGGCGCCGCCGAACGAACGATTGGCGAGCAGGCCGCCATACTCGCGCGCGAACGGGACGCCCTGCGCCACGCACTGATCGATGATGTTGGCCGAGACCTGGGCAAGTCGGTAGACGTTCCCCTCACGCGCCCGGAAGTCGCCGCCCTTGATGGTGTCGTGGAACAGTCGCCAGGAGGAGTCGCCGTCGTTCTGGTAGTTCTTGGCCGCGTTGATGCCGCCCTGCGCCGCGATCGAGTGGGCCCGGCGGGGTGAGTCCTGGAAACAGAAACAGGAGACGTTGTAGCCAAGCTCGGCGAGCGATGCCGCTGCCGAGGCACCCGCCAGTCCGGAGCCGACGATGATCACGTCGAACTTCCGCTTGTTCGCTGGCGACACCAGGCGAAGGTCCTTCTTGTGCCGATCCCATTTGTCTTCGAGCGGGCCGCCAGGAACTTTTGCGTCGAGATTCATCAGAGTAGTCCGAGAAGCGCGGCGACCGGGATGCTCAACAAGCCCCCCGCCACGAGTACGGCCAGCGTGACCGCAATCACCTTGCGCGTCTTGTTCCACGCGGGATGATTGAGCCCGAGGGTCTGGAAGACCGACCAGATGCCGTGGCCGAGATGCAGTCCGAGAAAGACCATCGCCAGCGCGTAGAACGCGGCGACCGGCTTCACTTCGAGGCCGGTCTTCAGGTTCTGCGATACGGCGCCCTCGACGAAGTCCGGGTGCACCGTGCCGAGCGTGAGATGGAAAATATGAAAGACGATGAAGACCAGCAGTAGCACCCCGCCCCAGCGCATCGTGCGGGCGGCATAGGAGGACACCCGCAGTTCATGCCGGTTATAGTCGGCGGGCCTCGCTGCGCGCGCCATCTGCGTCAGCTGCCACGCGGCGGCAATGTGGATGCTGACGGCTGCCAGCAAGCCGAGCCGCGCCACCCAGAGCAGCGGGCCGAACGAGCGCAGCCACGCGCCGTAGTCATCGAGGTGCTGGGGATTCTCGAACACCAGCACGTTCGAGATCATGTGCGAAACCAGGAAGAGCACCAGCGCGAGACCGGTGACCGCCATCGCGACCTTCTTCCCGACGGCTGTCTGCCACAGGGCAATGATTCGGTTCATCACGCCCTCAGACGATCGCCTGAATCGCCCGCACGGCCTCCGCCGATTGGTGGAGTGCCGCCATCTCGGCGTCGGTCAGCGTGATCGAGACGATCTTCTCGAGTCCGTTCCGGCCGAGCAGGCACGGGACCCCGCAGTACACATCCTTCAGCCCGAACTCGCCCTGGAGCCAGGCCGAACACGGCAGGATCCGGCGCTTGTCGAGCACGATCGCTTCGGCCATTTGCACCGCGGCGGAGCTCGGAGCGTAGTAGGCCGAGCCGGTCTTGAGGTGGGCCACAATCTCGGCGCCGCCATTCCGGGCGCGAGTCACGATGGCTTCGAGCTTGTCGGCGGCGAGGAGCTGCGTCACCGGGATGCCGGAGACCGTGGTGTAGGAGATCAGCGGCACCATCGTGTCGCCGTGACCGCCGAGTACCATCGCCTGGATATCCTCGACCGAGACGTCCATCGCTTCGGAGAGGAACATCCGGTAGCGCGCGGTATCGAGGACTCCTGCCATGCCAATGACACGTTCGCGCGGGAAGCCGGTGGCCTCGCGCATGACGTAGCACATCGCATCGAGCGGATTGGAGACCACAATGACGATGGCGTTCGGTGCCACTCGCTTGATGTTCTCGCCGACCGACTTGACGATACCGGCGTTGGTCTTGACGAGATCGTCGCGGCTCATTCCCGGCTTGCGGGCGATGCCGGCGGTGACGATGAAGAGTTCGGATCCCGCAGCCAGGTCGTAGTCGTTGGTACCCAGGACCCGCCCGCTGAAGCCTTCGACCGGTGCCGACTGCCACTGGTCGAGTGCCTTCCCCTGCGGGACACCCTCCACCACGTCGACCATCACCACGGTCTTGGCCAGATGCTTCTCGGCAACCCGCTGAGCTGCCGTGGCGCCAACGTTCCCTGCCCCAACCACTGTGATCTTCTCGAACATGTCGGATCCGCTCGTGACGAAGTGATCAGGCGCCCCGGAGGCGCCCCGGAATGCTATGGAATCAGCCTGCTGAACCTAATCGAAACGTGTGGGTCACCCAAGCGTTCAGCGCGGCCGACGACTCCGCGAGCGCCGCCGGTCGCTGCCAGCGCCACCCTCGGCCGGCGGCTTCCCCGCCCGCTCGGCGGCGAAGGCGAGCGTCGCCTCGACGGCCGCAGGCAGATCGGGCTTGCCACGGCCCTTGCCGCCGGGGAGGCGGAAAACGCGCTCGGGGTATTTCTCCCTGATCTTGTCCGGGAGCCCGAGTGATTCGTCGCCGAATACCAGGACGCTATTCGAGCGGAACGGGGCCTCGGCCGGATCGCGCGTCCCGTTGGCCGCGAAGTAGATGCAGCGGTCGCGGCGCATCGCGTCGCGGAAGTCGCGCCAGCCGGGATGCAGCCACCAGTCGAGGGCGTCCCAGTCGACGTCGGCCGAAGTGCGGAATGCCGGCTCCTCGGCACCGAATCCGAGCGGCCCGACCAGATGGAGCGAGGCGTCGACCGTGGCGCAGCGCTTGGCAACCGCCGCCGTGGTAGTGGGGGTGCGGGGCTCAAGCAGGGCGATATGTAGCGGCATCGAGAAGCCTTCCTCGGACAGCGGGTGAAGACGATAACTCCCGCAAAGTAAGCGACACGCCGCCCGGAGGTCCCCGGTGGGGCTCCGGACGGCGTGAGAAAAGCTTGAACAGGCTACTGCTGGCAGCGGCCGTTCGGATCCGGCTTCGGCTTGTCGACCACGACGCGGTGGTCGAGGTTGGCGACCTTCACCGCAGCATCGAAGATCAACTGATCAACTTTCGCCATGTGCGCGTACTGGATGTACTGCGGTTCGTCGGTCACCTGGTGGTAGTCGGCGTGACCGCCAGTCGTCGCGAACACGATCGGAATACCGTAGCGGGCGTACTCGTAGTGGTCGCTACGGCAATAGATGTTCTGCGGATGGGCATCGGCATCCATGGCGTAGTCGAACGTGAAGCCCAGCTTCTGCTCCTTGTTCACCGACTCGATGAGATCACCGAGTTCGGTGGAGAGCCTGCGGGAACCGACCAGCTGCAGGTAGTTGCCTGAGCCGTGCAGGATGGTGCCGGACTTGTCCGCGCCAGTCACATCGCTCGGCGCGCCGCGACCCACCATGTCCATGTTCAGCTGCGCCACGATGGAGTCGCGCGGAACAGTCGGATGATCCGTGAAATACTGCGAGCCCCAGAGCCCGGCTTCCTCGCCCGCATGCCAGACGAAGATCAGCGAACGCTTCGGCTTCACGGCGCCCTTCGCGAAAGCCTCAGCGATTTCGAGAACGGAGACCGACCCAGAACCGTCGTCGTCAGCACCGTTGGAGATGGAATCCGCGCGAGCCGGGTAGATCGCCCGCAGAGAGTCCTTCAGGTGGTTGATGGTGACCCACTGTTCCGCGGTCGGAGCCGCAGCACCGCGGGAGTCGGCGCCTTCCGGCCGGGCCACGATGTTGTAGGCCTTGAGCGAATCGTGCTCGACGACACGCTGATTCTGGATGTGGTCGTTGTGGGCTCCGATCGCCACGTATTCGCCGCGCAGCTTGGGATCAGAGCCGCGGAGAATCGCGACCACGTTTCGTCCGGGCTTCTGCTCCTCGACAAAACGCAGATCCATTGACGCCGAGGTGCCAGCAGCTCCCTTCGCCAGACCATCGAGCGACTTGCCGAGCAAAGCCTCAGCGACCTTCGTGGTTACGGTCAATGTCGCCGGCCGTGGCACACTTGGAGCGTCCGAACGAAGCGTTGGACGCGGCCCGCCAAACCCGCCGCGCGCGGGCGCCGCAGGCATCGAGTCTCCCACCACGGTCACGGTAGCCAGTGCGCCTGCGAGGGACTGCTGGTACGCCTGCATCGCCGGCGACGGTGCGCCGCGACGGCCACCGGGAAAGCGCGCTCCCCCGTTGGCGGCACCTGCAGCGGCGCGCAGCACGACGATCTTGCCTGCGACCGCGTCTGCCGCGAGCAGGTTGGTCGTGTCGCCGACCATCCCGCCGTAGATCACACTCCCCTGCACCGCCTGGTGCTTCTCGGCAATGTTCGCGGTGAAGTCAGCGCCACCTCGGAAGGTGATCCCCCCGGCGGTGATGGTGGAGCTGTTGTCGAAGGAGCGGGCGAAGATCGGGAGGTTCTGGAAGTAGCCGCCGCTGTCGCCGGCCGGCACCAGGCCGAGGCGACGCACTTCGCGTTCGATATAGGCGGTGCCACGGAGGTTGTCGACGGTTCCGACCTGGCGGCCATTCATCGAGTCGTCGGCAAAGAGGTAGAGCCGGGTCATCAGGTCGCAGGGGAGGATCGCCGTGGCGGTAGGGCCCCCCACGTACTTCAGCGGCATCGGGCCGCCCTTGGCGGCGGGACAGCTGCCCGACTGGGCCTCGAGCGAGCCGGCACCGAGAATCAGCACGGCGATCAGGGTCATGGCCAAGCGTGGCTGCAATGGGAAACGCGAGTTCATCGAGAGCAGGTCCTGGGAGTGGGGTCGGGGGCATCAACCGACTCCTCTACGCGCGACGCGCCCCCCGGGTTGTCGACCTCGGCGAGTTGAGGCCGGGGTGGTCCGGGGGGCGCGTCTGGCCGAGCGAATCAGCCGGCGGAGACTACTGCTGGCAGGCCGTCGCCGGCGCAGGGTTCGGCTTTACGCCGTCGACCAGGACCCGATGATCGAGGTTGGCCACTCGCATCGCCGAATCGAAGATCAGGTGGCCGAGCAGCGCCATATGGTCGTAGCGGATGTACTGTGGCTCGTCGGTCACCTGGTGATAGTCGGCGTGACCGCCGGTGGTGAAGAACACGGCCGGAACGCCCCACTTGCCATACGACCAGTGGTCGGAGCGGCAGTAGATGTTCTGCGGATGGCCGTTGGCGTCCATCGCGTAGTCGAGCTTGAAGTTGTACTTCGGGTCCTTGTTGACGTTCTCCACAATGTCGCCAAGCTCGGTCGAAAGACGACGGGAGCCAACCAGCTGCACATAGCGATCGGCACCAGCGAGGAGGCCTCCTTCTTTCTGCTGCCCGGTCACATCGCTCGGCGCGCCGCGACCAACCATATCGATGTTGAGGTCGGCCACGAGCGAATCACGTGGCACCGTCGGGTGGTCCATGAAATAGCCCGAGCCCCACATCCCGCTCTCTTCGCCGGTCTGCCAGATGAAGAGAATCGACCGCTTCGGCTTGGCTGCGCCCTTGGCGAATGCCTCGGCGAGTTCGAGCAGCGTGACAGAACCCGAGCCATCGTCATCCGCCCCGTTGCTGATCGAGTCGGGACGAGGAGGATTGAGTTTCCGCAGTTCAGCGATTTCGGCGTTGATCGCGGTCCAGTCTTCCGCGCTCAGCGTCTTGCCGCTCCCGTCGGCGCCCTGCGGCCGCGCATGCTTGAGCCATACCTTCATCGAATCGTGGTCGACCGGACGGTTGTTGAAACCGATGTGGTCGTTGTGAGCGCCGATGACGACGTACTGACCCTTCAGCTTCGGATCGGAGCCGGGAAGCACAGCGATCACGTTGCGACCGCCCCGGGGGGAGTCAATGAAGCGAATGTCAGCGGCAACATTCTTCCCCATCGTGCCGGGAACTGCGGTCGCCGATCCGGGGCCGAAGATCGCGTCTCCCACCTTGCTCGTCACGGTGAGGGCCACCGGGGCTGCTTCCTTCACGGTGCGTGATGCCCCAGCAGGATTCACCATGTTCTTCACCAGCGCAGGATTCAACTGTTCCGTGGGGCTGATGGTGATCCGACCGACGACCGCGCTGGATTGCAACATTGCCTGGTACCGGGCGAAGCCGGCCGACTTCACGAACGCTGCCTGGTCGAATCCTGCAGGAAGTCCATTGATCCCGCGGATAACGACCCACTTGCCGTTGTACTGATCGGCGGTCGGATTTCCAGTCGTATCCAGCACGGACCCCCATACGACGACGCCCGCGGCGGCGACGGCGTGCTGCACTCCGCCCGTGCTCCCGACAAAGTCGGTGCCTGGCTTGTACGCGACGCCATCGACGGTGAGCGTTGACGCCGTCGTATCGAAGGCGCGCGCGACCAGCCCGATGCTCTGGAAGAAGCCATCATCGCCTGCCGGCTTCAGTCCGAGCTTTCGGACCTGGGCCTCGAGGTACGCGGTTGCCCGGGTGTTGTATTCGGTTCCGACGCGTCGCCCCATCAGCGAATCATCGGCGTAGATGTAGAGACGGGTCATCAGGTCACCGGCCGTGATCGCAGCCACGGTAGGCGGGCCGGAGTACTTGATCGGGAGTGGCTTGGTCTGGGCGCTGGCGCTGCCGGCGGCAAGCGCAGCGAGGGCGAGCAACGTGCCCGACCGCATCAGGGTGGTGCTGGAACGCATTGGATCGGTATCCCGGGTGAAAGACAAAGGGTTAGACGCACGAGGCATCGATAGGGTTTCGGGGCGGCGTACGCCTAGCCTCCCCGGACGTGCATTTCCTTGCGTGGATCGGCCTTGAGCCCAGCGAGCTGGACCAGCACCCCGCGATCTGCAACGTGGGTGCGATCCTCGGCGCCTCGATCGGCCCGTTCCCGCCAAGCCGCCCTGATCAGCTCCTCCAGGTCAGCCTCAGTGATGCCGCCGCGAATGGGGCCGCGGAGATCGATCCCGGCCTCGCCATAGAGGCACCGGAAGAAGGTTCCATCGGCGGTCAGCCGGGCCCGGTCGCAGTCGCGGCAGAACGGGGCCGTGGTCGATGCGATGACTCCGACCATTGTTCCGTCGCCGAGCTGAACGCGTTCTGCCGGTGCGTGGGGATCATCGCTTCGCGGGATGGCGACCGCGCTGCCGAAGCCTGCCGCGAGCGCGGCGAGGATCTCCTCGCGCGACACGACGTCGCGAGTGTTCCACTGGGTGGCGCCCCCAACGTCCATGTACTCGATGAAGCGCATCTCGACTCCGCGGTCGCGAGCGAAGCGCACCAGCGGCACGATCTCGTCGTCGTTGAAGCCGCGCACCACCACCGCATTGATCTTGATGCGCTCGAACCCGGCCGCACGCGCGGCATCGAGTCCGGCGATGGCATCCGCGTGGTGCGAACTCCGTGCGAAGGCCGCCATACGCTCCGGCTGCAGCGTGTCGAGCGACATCGTGACGCGATCGAGGCCGGCACCGCGCAGCCGCTGCGCGAGCGGAGCGAGCAGGAGTCCGTTAGTGGTCAGCGCGATCTCCCGCACCCCTGGCACCGCACGCAGCATCGTCACCAGGTCGGGAAGTCCCTGGCGCAGGAGCGGCTCGCCACCGGTGAGGCGAATCTTGGCTGCACCGAGCGCAGCAAATGCCGTCGCCGCGCGCACGATCTCCTCGAACGAGAGGAGTGATTGTTTCGGCAACCACGCATACTCCGCTTCGGGCATGCAGTAACGGCAGCGAAGATTGCAGCGATCGGTGACGGAGATGCGCAACGATCCGAGCGGTCGCTGGTGCCGATCGAGCAGCGCTGTCACTTCTCGCCCTGCACCGGCATCACCCCTGCAGGCGCCGTCGGATCGACCCACGCTTCGCTGCCATCGGCATAACGCTCGCGCTTCCAGATCGGCACTCGCGACTTGACCTCGTCGATGGCGTGACGAACCGCATCAAAGGCCGCGCCGCGATGGGCCGCGCTCGCGACCACCAGTACCGCCGCCTCGCCGATGGGGACCTCGCCAAGTCGGTGGACCATCGCGACCTGAACGTTGAACGCCGCCGCAGTCTCGCGCACGATCGACTCACACACCGCTTCTGCCATCGGCTCGTAGGCCGAATATGACAGCGCCACCACCTCGCGGCCGGCGTGATGATTCCGAACCATGCCGGCAAAGGTCGCGATGGCACCACGATCCGGCGCGGAGACGGCGTCCGTCAATGGAGTGAGATCGAGCGGAAGGTGAGAGAGGTAGCGCATGCGAATCACCCGCCAGCGAGCGGCGGCAGCAGGGCGAGCTCCGCCGCTGGGTCAAGCTGCTGCCCTGCGCGGACTTGCGCGTGGTTCATCACCAGAAATGGAGTCGGAGGAAGCAAACCGCCCCCCGGCAACTGCCGGAGGGCGCCAATCAGGTCGGCCGCAGTCGCACCACTCGGAAGACTCACTTCAACTTGTGCGCTACCAAGGAGTTCCGCGTAGCGTGCGAAGAGCAGGACCCGGAACTGGTTCATTCGTCGTCGTCGTCGTCATCCATGTCGGAGCCATCGGGGATGTACTCCTCGTGGGCCACGAGTGCGCGTAACTCCTTGCTGGGCTTGAACACAGGCACCGGGCGCGCGGCGACTTCGACTGGATCACCGGTGCGAGGATTGCGCGCCATCCGGGTCTTGCGACGACGGATCTTGAAGGTGCCAAACCCGCGGACTTCGATGTTGTGCTGGTCGCGCATGGCGAGTTTGACCGCATCCAGGAAGGCGTCGACGACGCGTGCACAATCCTTCTTGGAAATCATCGGCCCGGAGGTCCGGGCGATTGCGGCAGTCACCTGTTCAACGAGATCGGCCTTGGTCATCGCTCCCTCGGGGAGATGCCTTGGGGGCCAAGGTGGGAGCCCCCATCGGGCCGATATGTACGATGCTTAAGCGTTGTCTGTCAAGAGGTTGCGCCCTTTTGGGATGCCCGGGCCTGGATCGCGGCGAGGAACTCCCCGAAGTGCGGATAGGCGTCGTGGGGACCCGGAGCCGCCTCCGGGTGGTACTGGACCGCGAAGACGGGGAGGGTCCGGTGGCGGAGGCCCTCCACGGTCCCGTCGTTGAGGTTGAGGTGGGTCACCTCGAGGTCCGGGGCCCCCGGGACGCCCTCAGCGCTCCCCTGGACCGCGAAGCCGTGGTTCTGGGTGGTAATGAGCACCTTACCTGTCGCCAGCTCCTTCACGGGGTGGTTGCCACCCCGATGGCCGTAGGAGAGCTTGGTGGTCTCACCCCCGAAGGTCAGGCCGAGAAGCTGATGCCCGAGGCAGATCCCGAAGGTGGGGATGCCGCTCTCGGTCAGGGTCCGAATGGTCTCCCGGGCGTAGCCGACCGCTGCCGGGTCGCCGGGTCCATTGGAGAGAAAGAGGCCGTCGGGGTGCCGCGCCATCACCTCTGCGGCGCTGGTCTTCGCCGGGACAACTTCGACCCGGAGTCCGGTCGCCTCGAGCATCCGGACGATGTTGCGCTTCATTCCGAAGTCGAACGCCACGACTAACGGGCCATCGCCCTGGGTATATGAGACCGGTGTCGTCGCGAGCGAGGCCAGATCGAGCCCTTCCATCGAGGGCGAGGCCAGGAGCTCCGCCCGGAGCGTCGGCGAGGGTTCACTCCCCTCGGCAATCACGCCCCGCATTGAGCCACGTTCACGGAGGTGCCGGGTCAGCTGGCGGGTGTCGACGCCGGTAATAATCGGAACGCCGGCCTTGGCGAGCCACTCGGGCAGCGAGGTCGTTGCTTGCCAGTTGGAGTAGTGCGCCGAAAGCTCTCGCACGACGACGCCGCTCACCTGAGGGTGGGCGGATTCGTCGTCGGTGTCAGTGATGCCGTAATTGCCGATCATCGGTGCCGTCATCACGACGATTTGACCGAGATAGCTGGGGTCGGTGAAGGTTTCCTGATAGCCGGTCATGTTGGTGGTGAAGACCACCTCACCGAACCCCTTCAGCACGGGTCCGACCAGCTCCCCCGGGTACCAGGTCCCGTCTTCCAGCAAAACGAAGGCGGGACGACCTGTCCCGCCTGCGAAATCCTTGATCAAGGCTTGGGGACCGGCGCGGGAGCCGGCGGTGGTGCAGTGGTGCCAGGGATCGGCGCCGGGGCCGTTGTACCCTGAATCGGCGCCTGCTGCGGGGCAGCCGCTGGAGCAGTCCGCAACTGCTGCTGCACGTCCGACGAGCCGGCGTTCCGGCTGGTCGAGGCAAGCGAGAGCAGCAGCGCCAGCGCCATGAAGATCCCGCCAGTCCACCAGGTGGCCCGGGTCAGGAGGGTCGTGGCCTGACGGCCGCCCAGCACCTGCGAGGCGCCGCCGCCGCCCAGCGAGGCGAGTCCGCCACCCTGGCCAGCCTGCATCAGGACAACGGCCGAGAGCAGCAGGCCGTCGAGGATCATCAATACGAGCAAGAAGCCGAACACAGTGCAGTCCTTGGTTTTAGCCTAGCTTGCAAAGATAGCGGAAGGTCCGCCGAGGCTCAACCGGAGCCGTCAGGAGGCCTCGGTCGCGCAGATTCCGGCCCAGACATCGGGATCGAGCGATGCCCCGCCCACCAGAACGCCGTCGATATCCGGCTCGGCGAGCAATTGGGCGACGTTTGCCGCGTTGACCGATCCGCCGTAGAGGACCCGGGTGTCGCGCGGGAAGCCAAGCTCCACAAGCACCGTGCGAATGGTCTGGTGGACGAGGGCTGCATCGGCCGGGGTCGCGTTCCTGCCGGTGCCGATAGCCCACACCGGCTCGTAAGCGATCACCAGATCGGAAGCACCGTCGACATCGGCGAGGCCGGCGCGCAATTGCCGGGTGACGACCGCTGCAGTCTCCCCTGCTTCGCGCTGCGCCAGCGTCTCACCGACGCAAAGGATCGCGAGCAGCCCGCCGCCCAGCACCGCGTGCACCTTCTTCCCCGTTTCGACATCACTCTCGCCGAATACGTGCCGGCGTTCGCTGTGGCCGATCAGTGCGGCCGCTGCGCCCGCCCCGCGCGCGAGTGCGACAGACGTCGCCCCCGTGAACGCCCCTTTCGCTTCCCAGTGCACATCCTGCGCACCGCTGAAGAGATGGTCGTGGGCTCGCAGTGTGTTCGACGTCGTCTCGATCGTAACGGCCGACGGGAAGAAAATCACGGTGCGCCCAACCCGCGGCGTGTCGATCGCCAGAAAGCGATCAAGGTAGGTCCGCGCTTCTCCCGGCGAGAGATGCATCTTCCAGTTGGCGGCGAAGAGGATCGGTCGGCTCATGGCAGATCATCCAGGGCGGCAACGCCGGGGAGCGGCTTCCCTTCAAGGAACTCGAGCGATGCCCCGCCGCCCGTCGACACGTGGGATACCTGCGACTCGAGGCCGGCCGCAACGATCGCCGCCGCGGAATCGCCCCCGCCGACGATGGTGATCGCTCCCTTTGCCGTTGCAGCGGCGAGCGCATGCGCGACCCCCATGGTGCCGGCATCGAATGGCGGCGTTTCGAACACCCCCATCGGACCATTCCAGATGACCGTGCGCGCGGCTGCAATGATGGCGCTGAAATGCGTGACACTCGAACTGTCGATATCGAACATCGCCCAGCCCGCAGGGATTCCGTCGCGTGGCACCTCGCGCGTTGCAACGCCAGGCGCAAGCTTCTCGGCAATGAGCGCACCGGTTGGCAGCACGAGCTTGTCACCGGACTTGGCGAGCAGCGCCTTTGCCATCTCGATGCGATCTGGCTCGACCAGCGAGTTGCCGGTTTCGAGTCCCATGGCCTTGAAGAAGGTGCACGCCATCGCACCGCCGACGAGAATGTGATCGACCTTGGGGAGCAATGCCTCGATGAGGTCGATCTTCCCGGAAATCTTCGCACCACCCAGGATCGCCACGAACGGTCGCACCGGCTGGTCGATCGCCTCGCCCAGGAACTTCAGCTCCTTCTCCATCAGGAAGCCGGAGACGGCAGGCTTGAGTCGGTGGGCGATGGCTTCGGTACTCGCGTGGGCGCGATGCGCCGAGCCGAAGGCATCGTTGACGTAAAGATCGCCAAGCGCGGCGAAGCGGTCGGCCAACGCCGCATCGTTCTTCTCTTCACCCGGGTAGAAGCGCGTGTTCTCGGCCAGTGCGACGCCGCCACGCGGCATGTGGCGCACCACTCCGACCGCTGCTTCGCTGGTGGGGTCTTCGAGAAAGGTGATGGGAATCCCCAGCAACTTCTCGAGCGCGCGTGCGACCGGCTTGAGGGAGTACTTCGGGTCCGGCGCCCCCTTCGGTCGGCCGAGGTGCGAGAGGAGCACGACGCGGGCGCCCTTTTCACGCAGATACTTGATGGTGGGCAGCGACGCACGAATGCGCGTGTCGTCACCGACCACGCCATCGACGAGCGGAACGTTGAGATCAACCCGCACCACGACGCGCTGGCCGTCGAGGCGCGCGCCATCGAGCTGGGCCAGCGTCCGCTTGCTCACAGTTGCGAGCCGATGTGCCGGATCATGTCGACGCAGCGGGCCGAGTACCCCATCTCGTTGTCATACCAGGACGAGACGTGCACCAGCGTGCCATCAATGACGCCGGTCGACAGCGAATCCACCGTGCTCGATGCCTGGTTGCCGATGTAATCCACCGACACGAGCGGCTCGTCGTTCACGAAGAGCACGCCCTTGAGTGCACCGGCGGCGGCCGCGCGGAATGCCGCGTTGACCGCCTCAACGGTGGTGCTCTTCTCGACCGTGCAGGTGAGGTCGACCAGCGAGACGTCGGCCGTCGGTACCCGGAGCGAGATGCCGTCCAGCTTTCCCTTCACTTCGGGAATGACCAGCGAAGTCGCCTTCGCCGCACCCGTCGAGGTCGGGATGATCGACATCGCGGCCGCGCGAGCACGCCGCAAGTCCTTGTGCGGCAGGTCGAGGATGTTCTGGTCGTTGGTGTAGCTATGCACCGTGGTCATGAAACCGCGGACGAAGCCGAACTCTTCACGGATCACCTTCACGACCGGCACCAGGCAGTTGGTGGTGCACGAGGCGTTGGAGATGACGTGGTGCTTCGCCGGATCGTACTCGAGATGATTGACGCCGAACACGAAGGTCTTGTCCTCGCCCTTGGCTGGCGCAGAGATGATGACCTTCTTCGCACCGGCCGCGAGATGCAGCGCCGCCTTGTCGCGATCGGTGAAGTGGCCAGTGGATTCGAGCACGATGTCGACGCCGAGTTCACCCCAGGGCAGCTTGGCCGGGTCGCGCTCGGAGAGCACGCGCATCAGGTCGCCACCGACATCGAGGCCACCCTCGGTCGCGCGCACGTCCTTCGGAAAACGCCCGTGCACCGAGTCGTACTTCAGGAGGTGGGCCAGGGTCTTGGTGTCAGTCAGATCATTGACGGCCACGAAGTCGATGTCGGTTCGGCCAGCAGCGATTGCGGCGCGCACAACGTTGCGGCCGATGCGGCCGAAGCCGTTGATCCCCACGCGAATCTTGCTCATTCGTGCTCCTCATCCCCGGTCGGGAGAGTGAAAGGTGCCAGTCGAGATGCTGCGTCAGTCAGTGCCGGTTCGGCGCGGGCGAAGGTCACCGCCCCCACCTGGGTCGCGCCAGCGTCGAGCAGGGCCAGCGACGCCGAAGTTAATGTGGCTCCGGTCGTGAATACATCATCCACCAGCCAGGCGGGGCGGTCGCTCGGCACGGCAACAAAGGCCTCTGCAAGATTGGCGAGGCGCGCCTCCGGCGTCAGCCGGGTCTGCGTGGGGGTTTCTCTACTCCTGAAGAGCCGGTCGACGCGAACCGGCAGGCCGGTCAGGGATGAAAGCGCGGTTGCCAGCGCTTCGGCCTGGTTGTAGCCGCGCCCCTGCCTGCGCCGGGCCGCCAGGGGCACCGGCACCAGGTCGGCATCGCCGACGTCAGCCAGCAGTGGCACCATCCGCCTCGCAAATGGCTCGGCGAGCCGCCACCAGCCATCGTACTTGAACTTGTGGACCAGCTCCCGGGCGGAGGCATCGAGCCGGACCGCACTCCTGACCGGCCCGAATCCCGCCGGCCAGGCGAGGCAGAGTCGGCAGCCCAGCCCGTAGTGGAGTGGCTCGCCACAGATCTCGCATCGTGGGTCGGGAATTCCGCGCCACCTTGTCTGGCAGACGCCACAGACGAGCGCATCGTCGTGTGCCGCGAGTGGCTGCTGGCAGGCAAGGCACTCGGCGGGAAAGACCCAGCGCTCGGCGGCCCGGGCCGCGTCAGTCCAGTCGACCATCGAGGGCGGCCCGCATCATCTCGACCGGTGGCTCGACTCCGGGGAACCAGAGCCCCCATGACGCGGCGCCCTGCGCGAGGAGCACCTCGCGGCCGTCGGTGGCACGGAGCCCTGCGGTACGGCACGCCGCAGCCCAGGCACTCTCGCCGACCGCCCGGTAGGTCAGGTCGACGACACCACGCAGACTCGACAACGCTCGCGGCCCCAGCGGCCACGGATCGGAGGTGCCCAGCCCCAATGGAGTCGCGTTGATTGCGATGGCACATTCCGCTTCGGGAACCGATGCAACACCGAGCGATGCGGCCCATGCGGCAAACTCTGCAGCTCGCGCCGGCTCGCGCGAACGAACCGCGAGGGCGACGCCACGCTCAGCCGCCGCGCCCGCCACCGCACGGGCGCTCCCACCCGTTCCGATGACCAGCCATGCCGAGGCCGGAATTTCGAGGGTGTCAACCGCGGCGAGAATACCATCGACATCGGTGTTCCCGAGCACCATCCGGTGCTCCTCGTCGCCGCCAAACACATTAGCTGCGCCAAGTGCAGCAACGCGCTGAGAGACGACCTCTCCGAGCCCGGCGGCTTCCGCCTTGTAGGGGATGGTGATGTTTCCGCCGCCACCATTGGCGACCAGTGTCTGCATGACCGCAGCAAGCTCGGTGGAGCGGACACGGAGCGCGACGTAGCTGGCATCGATTCCGGCAGCGAGGAACGCCGCGTTCTGGAATCGGGGCGACAAGGAGTGTCCCACCGGATCGCCGAGCACGGCGAAGAGACGCGTCTGCGCGCTTCCCCTCATCCGGTGCGCTCACGCAGCAGGCGGGCGACAACCTCGGCCATCAGCTGGTCGAGTTGCTCCGCCGTTTCGCGGTAGACCTCGACTGAGCGGCCGAAGGGATCTTCCACATCGAATCCCGTTTCGCCGGCGTAGTCGGTCAGCAAGTGGGTACGGTCACTGCCGCCGAGCTCGCCAGCATGCCGGAGGTGCGAGCCTCCCATCGTGAGAATCAGGTCCGCTTCCACGACCATTTCGCGTGTCAGCATTCGCGAGCGATGCGCCGAGAGATCAAGTCCACGCTCGAGCGCAACGAGGTAACTCCCCTCCGAGGCCGGCTCGCCGTTGCGCGCGCCGGTGCCCGCCGAAGTGACGACGACGTCGCTCAACGCGGGTGTCTCTGCGAGCCGGGCCGCGAGAATGGCAGCGGCCAGCGGCGAGCGGCACGTGTTACCAGTGCAGACCAGGAGCACGGAGCGGACTGCGGATGTCACGGTGCCATCGATCCGGCCCGGCGCCGTAGTTCGTCGCGCGGGATCGCCCCTTCGCGCACCAGGCGCGGCACTGAGCTGGTACAGTCGACCAGCGTCGAGGGCGGGACGTTCCCGAGCACGCCACCGTCAAGCACCATGAGTGTCCCGTCGGCCACCGCCTCGGGGAAGAGCTCGACAATCCGTTCCGGACCGGGCGCAGGTGGCCCGCCAGGGAGGTTTGCCGAAGTCGACGTCAGCGGCCGATTCATCGCTGCCACCAGGCGTGCGATGGCGCGGTGCGATGTCCAGCGCACCGCGATGCCGCCTTCCGCGCCGCGGAGTCGATCGGGGAGCCGTCCTTCGCCGCCCGGCAGCACCAGCGTCAACGGCCCCGGCCAGAACTCGGCCGCGAGCACGCGCGCCGCCTGATTGAGAGCGAGACCGATCTGCTCCACCATCGCTGTGCTGCTGACCAGCAGCAGGAACGGCTTCCGCGGCGGGCGCCCTTTCAGCGCGGCGAGCCGGTCGAGGCCGGCGTCGGTGGCCAAGCTCCCAACGCCGTACACGGTTTCAGTGGGATAGGCGAGAACACCACCATGCGCGAGGTGGCGCTCAACTTGTGGAATGGCGCTACCGACCTCGAGGTCGGACTGAAACGGCAGAATCACGGGTGCTCCGCATACCACGCGGCAAGCGCAGCATCATCGGCGGTCGTGATCTTGAGATTGCGCGAGCTTCCTGGCAGGAGTTCGACCACCTCGCCGAGCCGTTCCACCAGACAGGCGTCATCGGTGCCGGTAATCCCCTCGCGCTGCGCGGCCTCGTGCGCGCGGACCAGCGTCCCCCGAGGGAAACATTGCGGTGTCTGCACGCGCCACAGTCCCTCCCGCGGAACCGTGCCGAGCACCCGGCCATACTTGTCGGCGCGCTTGATGGTGTCGCCGACGGGCAGCGCCGGCACGGCACTGTGGCCTGCCCGCGCTGCGCAGATCCCGGCGTCGATAGTGTCGCGGGGCGGAAAGGGACGAGCGCCGTCGTGCACGAGGACCACCAGGCACTCGGGCCGCAACGCCGTCAGCCCCGCCATCACCGAGTCACCACGTTCCGCGCCACCCGCGACTGCTACGAGTGTGGTGCCGAGGAGTGGTTCGAGCCAGGATGGAGGAGCGGCGGCATCGTCGGGTGGCAACACGACCACGACCTGCGCGACATCGGGATGCGAGGTGAACGGTCGGAGCGCGTGCAGGAGCACCGGCACACCGTGGAGCGGGAAGTACTGCTTGGGCAGCTCAGCGCCGAAGCGAGCACCACGTCCGGCCGCCACGACGATGACGCCGACATCACGCGGCAAGGGCACGCACCAGCTGATCAACATGGGCGAGGCCACGATGCCGGATACCGGCCACCTTCGCGGTGGAGCGGTCGGATCCCCACGCTTCGTTGAAGCCGAGTCGCGCCGCTTCGGCGAGTCGGCGATCGAGCCCCCCGATCGGACGGATTTCTCCGCCGAGCCCGACTTCGCCGAGATAGAGCGCGTTGGCGGGCGTGGGTCGGTCATGCATCGAGGAGAGCAGTGCGGCCGCGACGGCGAGATCTGCCCCCGGCTCGCTGAGCCGAACACCCGCCGTCACCTGGACGAATACATCGAGGGCGGCGAACGATGCGCCGGCGCGTCGCTCGAGGACGGCGAGAATGACCGCCAGGCGCTTCTGGTCGAGGCCAGTTGCCACCCGCTGCGGCGTACCGTATCCGGAAGGCGCTGCGAGGGCCTGCACTTCGACGAGCACCGGACGCGTCCCTTCCATCAACGCGGTCACGGCGCTTCCGGATGTGCCACTCGCTCGCGCGGCGAGGAATACAGCTGAGGGGTTCGCGACCGCCACCAGCCCGCGGGCAGTCATTTCGAAGACGCCCAATTCGTCGACTGCTCCGAACCGGTTCTTGGTCGCGCGCAGGAGACGGTAGTCGAGCGATGCCTCACCCTCGAAGTACAGCACGGTGTCGACGATGTGCTCAAGGGTCTTGGGACCTGCGATGCTTCCCCCCTTGGTAACATGGCCCACCACCACCACCGCGGTGCCGCTCTCCTTGGCGAAGCGCATCAGCAAGCCGGCGCATTCGCGCACCTGGCCCACGTTACCTGGTGCACTTTCGAGTGCGTCGGTGAAGACCGTCTGAATCGAATCGAGCACGAGCACCGATGCGTTGACCATCCGCGCCGCCTGCAGTACTGACTCGAGGCGTGTTTCGCCAACGACCTGCACGCCCCCCGCGGCGTCCCCAAGGCGATCGGCGCGGAGCCGGAGCTGTTCGGCTGACTCCTCGCCGCTGGCGTAGAGCACGGTGTGACCCGCCTGCTCGAGCAGTCCGGCCGCTTGCAGCAGGAGTGTGGACTTGCCGATGCCGGGTTCGCCGCCGATCAGTGTCATCGACCCCGGCACCAGTCCGCCGCCGAGGACGTAATCGAGCTCCGGGAGACCAGTGCTCCAGCGTTCGAGGCGGACGCCGGTGACATCCCGCAAGCGGATGACCGGAGCCCCGATCGCCACGCTCCCCGCCCCGCGTGATGGCGCGGCGGCCAGCGGCTCTTCCCCGACCGAGTTCCAGGCGCCGCACGCTTCGCAGCGCCCGACCCACTTGGGATGGTCGTGCCCACACTCGACACAACGCCAGATCGACTTCGGCTTCGCCACCCTATGCCTCGCGCTCGCTCAGATTGTCGAAGCGCGTGAAGTGCTTGTGGAAATAGAGATCGAAGTCACCGGTCGGGCCGTTGCGGTGCTTTGCCACGATGACCGTCGCCTTGCCATCGAGCGACTCACCCTTCTCCTCCGCCTTGTCGCGCATGTCCTTGTACATCTCGGGACGGTGGATGAAGATCACGACGTCGGCGTCCTGCTCGATGGCACCTGAGTCGCGCAGGTCGGAGAGGAGCGGCAGGCGATCGCCGCCGCGCGTTTCCGACGCACGCGACAGCTGCGAGAGCGCGACGACCGGCACTTCGAGTTCGCGCGCGAGTTGCTTGAGCGAGCGCGAAATGTCGGAGATCTCCTGCACCCGGTTCTCGGAATACTCGGGCGAGCGCATCAGCTGGAGATAGTCGACGACGACCATCCGGAGGTCGTTGTCGGCCTTGAGGCGGCGGGCCTTGGAGCGCATCTCGAGCAGCGTGAGCGCGGGGGTGTCGTCGATCCAGACCGGACAGGTTTGCAGGTGCCCTGCGGCGCGGGCGAGTCGGGTGAAGTCGGCATCCTTGAGGGTGCCTCGCCGCACGCCCTGCGAATCGACGCGCGCCTCGGCGCAGAGCATACGCTGCACCAGCGAGTCCTTGGACATTTCCAGCGAGAAGATGGCGACGCCGAATCCCTCGGTGGCCGCATGGGTCGCCAGGTTCAGACAGAACGCCGTCTTGCCCATCGACGGACGCGCCGCAACAATGATGAGTTCCGAGTTCTGGAAGCCGGTGGTCATCTCATCAAGATGCGCGAACCCACTCGGAACTCCGGTGATCGAAGTACCGCTGCGCTGGAGCGTTTCGATGCGCTCCATTGCCGGCCAGAGCATCTCCTTGATACGGGTGAACCCGGCATCCCGGCGCTGCTGTGCGATCGTGAAGATCTTGCCTTCGGCGGCATCGAGCAGCTCGCTTGCCGTGTTCTTGCCGTCATAGGTTTCGGTGATGATCTGCGTGGCGGCCTCGATCAGCCGACGCTGGATCGACTTCTCCTTCATGATCTTGGCGTGAAACTCGATGTTCGCCGCGGTCGGCACCGAGTTCACCAGTTCGTCGAGATAGCCGTCGCCACCGGCCATCTCGAGATCCCCGCGGCGGGTCAGCTCATCGCGCAGGGTGACGTAGTCGACCACCATCCGGCTCTCGACCAGGCCACGAAGCGCCCGGAAGAGCCGGCGATGGCCTTCCTTGTAGAACATCGTGTCGTCGATCAATTCGGCGCCGCGCAGTGCGGCGTCTCCGTCGATGATCATCGCGCCGAGCACGGCTTGCTCGGCCTCCTGACTCCAGGGGACGGCGCGACCCTGGAACGGATCAGTCATCGATGTCGAGGAGCTGTCGCGCAATACGGACGTCATCCCAGGCCGGCCTCTTCCAGTTCGGATTCCGCAGCAGGGCCGCGGGGTGGTACGTGACGATCAGGGGAATGCCGTTCCACTCGTGCACCTTGAGCCGGATCTCGCCGAGCGGCTTCTTGACCCCGAGCATCGCTTCCGCCGCCGTACTGCCCAGCGCGAGGAGCACCTTCGGCTTCACCAGCGCGATCTGCCGATGCAGGTACGGAAGACATGCCGCGCGTTCGTCGGGCAACGGTGCCCGGTTGCGGGGCGGCCGGCACTTCACGACGTTGGCGATGAACACCGTAGCACGAGGTGCCTCGATGCTCTCGAGAATCTTGTCGAGGAGCTCGCCCGCGCGACCCACGAAGGGGCGACCGGTCAGGTCTTCCGTTTCGCCGGGCCCCTCACCGATCAGCATCAGGCGCGCTTGAGCGTTGCCCTCCCCTGGCACCGTCTTCGTCCGGCCGGTGCAGAGCGGACACTGGGTGCACGTGCTTACCACATCGGCGACTTCGGCCAGCGTGCTCCAGCGATCCGGTGCCGTCACGTTGACGACGAGGCCTGGTCCTGGAATCGGTGGCGCACCCTTCCGCCAGCCGACAGCGTTCTCTTCACTGATCACCGGGACCACCCGAGGACGACTTGGCGCGGCAGCAATGGCCGCGGGAGCAGGAGCAGCGGATGCAGGAGTCGCCGGTGCAACAGGCGTGGCAGCACTCGCGCGAGTTCGCGGCGCGACGGCAACCGTGGCCGGAAGCGCAACGGGAACGTCGAAGAGTACTTCGTCACCACCCAGGTCGCGCTGCGCGGCGAGGTAGCGGCGCAGCGGGTCAGGCACGATAGCCCTCGATCGCGTCCAGGATGGCGTCGGCCACTGCCGACTTGCTGCTCAATGGGACCCGTCGCTCGCCACCCAGGCAATCGAGAATCGTGACCGCATTGGTGTCGACGTCGAAGCCGGCGCCCGGTTCGAGCGCGTCGTTCACCACGATCATGTCGAGTTGCTTCCGCTGCAACTTGGCGCGACCCTTTTCTATGGCCGCTCCGGTTTCCAGCGCGAAGCCAACCACCGTGAGGCCGGCGTGACGCTCCGACATCGTGCCGAGGAGGATGTCGTCCGTCGCCTCGAGCGCGAGGGTGAACCCACCACTGGAGCGCGGCAATTTGGTGTCGCGGGCGCTGACAGGGCGATAGTCGGCGGGGGCAGCGGCCATGATCAGGACGTCGCTGCTCCGAAGCTGCGCCTTCACTGCCGCTGCCATCTCAGCGGTCGTATCCACGTGCTGGCGAGCGACACCCACCGGGGTGGTCTCGTTGGATGGCCCGGAGATCAGCATCACATTGGCACCCCGCCGCCACGCTGCTTCGGCGAGGCGAAATCCCATCTTGCCGCTCGATCGGTTGGTGAGCACCCGCACCGGATCGAGCGATTCGCGGGTGGGCCCGGCAGTGATGAGCACCCGGCGACCGGCAAGCGGTCCGTCGCCATAGAGCGTCCGCTCGGCGTGCGCCACGATCTCGGCGGGCTCGACCATCCGCCCCGGTCGATCGGAAGGGCCTTCGGCGAGAGCACCAATCGCTGGTCCGACGATCCGCCAGCCGCGGGCGACGAGCGCGGCGACATTCGCGGCAGTCGGCTCGGCCGCGAACATCTCGTCATTCATGGCCGGGGCGATCAGGACGGGTCGCGTGGTGGCGAGCAACAGCGCGGTGAGCAGATCATCCGCCATTCCAGCTGCCGCGCGCGCAATCAGGTGGGCAGTCGCGGGCGCGACGATGATCAGGTCGGCGTGCTGACCCAGGGTCACATGATCGAGCGCCCCGTCACGCTCCCACAACGAGGAGCGCACGGGGCGCCGGGTGACTGCTTCGAACGTGGCGCGACCGATGAACTCGGTCGCGCCGCGCGAGAGGATAACGTCCACGAGCGCACCGCGCGCCGACAGCTCGCGGGCTACCAGCACGCTCTTGTAGGCCGCGATCCCCCCGGTCACTCCGAGGACGACATGGCGGCCCCGCCACATCTCAGGCCTCGGTGCGGCGCCGACGGAGTTCGCGGAACGTCAACTCACCGGTGGTGAGCTTCTGCAGCGAGAGAGTCGTCAGCTTCTTGACCCCTTCGACGCGTTCCCAGTTGGCGACCGCTTCGCGCGGAAACTCGTTCAGATAGCGGGCGAACTTCGCCGCGACCAGCACGCCGCGATACTTCGAGCCGGTCTGAAGAGCAACTTCCTGTGGCGTAAAGATTTCCATTCCATCCCCCTGCGATCAGTGATCGCCGCTCGCACGATCGAGTTCGGCGGCGACTTCGGTTCGGAGCCGGTCGAGCAGTACGGTCACATCCCGCTGCCGGCTGGTGCGCCGTGCTTCCGCTTCCAGGATGGCGTGCACGGCGCGCACCGCTTCATCCAGATCGTCATTCACGACGACGTAATCGTATTCCACCGCCGCAGCCAGCTCCTCGAGCGCCTGCTCAAGTCGACCGGCGATATCCTGCTTCCCTTCGGTGCCCCGTGCCCGGAGCCTCGCTGCCAGCGCCATCCCGCTCGGCGGAACGACGAAGATCAGCACGGCATCAGGAAAACGTTCGCGCACCAGTCGCGCGCCCACCACCTCGATGTCCAGCAGCACATGGCGCCCACCCTGCATCACCCGGCGCAGTTCGCCTACCAGCGTGCCATAGCGGTGTCCGTTGTACACCGCGTGCTCGATGAACTCTCCGGCCTGCACTCGCCGTTCGAATTCCTCGTGCCCGAGAAAATGATACTCCCGTTCGTGCACTTCTCCGGCCCGTGCTGCCCGGGTGGTCGCCGAAACGGAATATCCGACGTCGTCACGCTCCGCGAGCACCCGCCGGGCGATGGTGGACTTGCCACCTCCTGACGGCGAGGAAAGCACCACGAGCAGCGGTGTCATTCCAGATTCTCCAGCTGCTCGCGAATCTTTTCGAGCTCACCCTTCATCGCGACGACTTCGTGCGCAATCGCGGGGTCGTTCGCCTTCGATCCCATCGTGTTCACTTCGCGACCGAGTTCCTGCGCCAGGAAACCGAGAGCCTTGCCGACCGGCTTGTCGCTCGCGAGCAATCCTCGCACCGCTTCGAGGTGAGCCGTGAACCGCACCAGCTCCTCGGTGATGTCCAGCCGGTCGGCCGTCAGCACCAGTTCCTGGGCCACCCGCCCCTCATCGATTGCCCGACCTTCGAGCAACGTCGCGAGCTGGCCGCTGAGCCGTTCCCGTTCCCGTACCAGCCTGGCCGGTGCGAGTTGGCCCACGCGCTGCCCACCAGCATGCAGCGCGGCAATCCGCGACGCGATCTCGGCCACGAGCACGGCGCCTTCCCGCCGCCGTGACGCGAGGCAGTCCGCCGTGGCCGATGCGACTAGCGGAGCCAGGGCATCCCACCCGACCGCCGCCATCGGTTCGTCGCGACGGGTGCCGAACAGATCGGCCTGACGAGCCACCATCTCCACCGTCACGTCACCAGCGAGGCTGAACCGATCGCGAACCTGTCGCAAGGCATCCACCACGGCTTCGGCCCGGGTCCAGTCGATCCCGATGCCGCTGGCGGCATCGTCAGTCCAGCGGACGTTCACCGTGACATGCCCGCGATCGAAGTCCCGGCGCAACGCCTCGCGGAGTTCAGTCTCCAGGACGCCGAGTTCCATCGGAAGGCGCGCCGAGAGGTTGAACCAGCGGTGGTTGACCGTCCGGATCTCGACCCGGGCCAATCGCCCCGCGACTTCGCCGTCTGCCCCGCCGAATCCGGTCATGCTCAACGCCAAACAGCTGACTCCGGTCCGAGGATAGCTAGGGAAGATAGCCGCATTCGGGGTCCCAAGGGACTCGGGGTCCTCAGTTGGCAAACTCCCAACGAACCCCGAAGGTGCTCCCGAGGCCGAGGTAGGGGTACCCCGGGACATACCCTGCCTTGGTCGATCGGAAGTTCACCCGGTCGTAATAGGCGAAAAACGGCCCGATCTGGAACTGGAGGAGGCCTCGAACAAAGGAGGCTCCCGGGAAAAGGATGGCACTTCCGTCACCGCTCCGGCCAATGACGCCGGGGCTCCAGCTCTCCACCACCCCCTGCACTTTCAGGCCGAAGATGCCGCTGGGGAAGTTCCGGAGGAAGCGTGATCGGATGGTGGCCGTGGAGTAGGCGTGCTTGGGCGGCTGCCCGTCGGGCAGAACTCCCTTCAGCGGGTGCTCAAAGTGGCTCTCAAGGGTCAGCCAGCTCAACGGCATCAGCCGCGCCTGAAGGGTGACCCATTCGGTGCGTGGCACCGGCCCGAGCCCGGGGACCAGGAGGAACTGGCGGAAACTCACCGGCGACCAGCCATCATTGCGGGAATAGCCGGCCTCGAGGCCGAGCCGTCGCCACGCGACCGCAGCACTCCCCTCCAGATCGGAGAATCGCTGTTCCGGGGAACTGGCAAGCGTCGGCGCGTCGACGCGCTTGCCGTTGCGGATGACTCCGGCGAGGGTGACGCCGAGGGGGAGCACAACGCCGCCCCGTGCCTCCAGCCAGCGGCTGCTACGGTCCCCGTCGTGCTTCTGCTCGACGGCTGCCAGCGAGGCGCTCACGCGCGCAAGCGGCGCCCATCCAAACGAGAGGCGGGCATCGAGCGGCGTCCACTCGGTGTGGTGCCATGCGGTCAGCTGCGCCGACCAGGTCGGCTCTCGGTATCCTGCGGTGCCTCCGAAATGACCGATATCCTGATTGACCGAATCGCTGCTCCACTTGGTGCGGGCAGCGAACAGATCAACCCGTGGTCCGAGACCGTCCTGGCGTTGTTGCCACGAGCCACGCAATTGCAGGTCAGAGCGGGTGCCTTTCACGAAGGGCGAAATAGTGTCGCCAGTTTCGTTCGCCGACCCTCCGGAGAGCAGTGCTGCGCGATCGATGGCCTGGATCATCGCCTGAGCCTGAATTCCGAACCGGGGTGACGGGACCCAGCCGAACTGGGCCCAGACATTGGTGGCATTGGCTTCCCCGCTGCCGCCGTTCGGTGCGTTGACACCGAAGTAGTCAGCGGCAAGGCTGAGCCCCAAACCGTTGGAGTAGCGGCGGGCATATTCGCCCAGGTATCGCGCAATCCCGCGATCACCGGCCGCGATGCCGATCCGCGTTCGTGGCGCCGCCCGGTCATGTCGCCGGGTGAAGAGGGCCACGCGCAGGAAGCCTGGACCACGCTCAACCTCGACGCGATCGATCAGCGAGAGCGCCAGCATCGACGGATCGACCGCCGCCGAGTCGGGGCCAATCGGTGCATACGGCACACCGTCGAGCAGATACTCGACCGACGCGGCGCCCCGCCCCTGATAGTTCGGCAATTCTGCGCGGCCGAGCCAGCCGCCGCGCTGCACGAACACGCCAGGCACCTGGGCCAGCAGGTCGCTCACCGTCTGCGCCGGTGCCCAGTCGATCGAATCGCGGGTGAACACCCTGCGCGAACCACCCGGGAGGAGTTCACCGTTGCCGACGATCGGGAGCGGTTGCAGTTGTACTCGCTGCTTGAGTGACTCCGCGAGCAGTCGATCGGTATCTGACAAGGTGTCGGCCCTCGTCTTCAACGAATCGCGCAGCGAGTCCCGTGGTGCAGGCACCGGCACCTGTGCCCCCGCGCGGCCGGCTGCCGCGAGCAGCAACAGACCGGCCAGCAGCATCCGATGGACACCACGTGCCACGGCGATCAACGACGCGCGAGCAGGAATTCGGTGAACAAGCGCACCAGCACACCGGTCGGGCCGCGCACTTGCGTGGCAAGCTCACGCTCGGTGTAGGCGGTGCCGGCGATGTCGAGATGCGCCCAGGGAAATCCTTCGACAAACTCCTTGAGAAAGAGCGCCGCGGTGATACTCCCCGCAGGGCGCCCGCCAGTGTTCTTCATGTCGGCAATATCGGACTTGATGTGTTCCTTGTACTCGTCCCACAGCGGAAGTTCCCACGCGCGCTCGCCGGCGCGCTCGCCGGCCGCAAGGAGTTGCGACACCAGCGCGGTATCGGTGCCCATCACGCCGGTCGCGGAGTGACCGAGTCCGATCACGATCGCACCAGTCAGCGTGGCGCAATCGACCACGGCGGCGGGTGAGTAGCGGCGTGCCCACGAGAGCGCGTCGGCGAGAATGAGGCGACCCTCGGCATCAGTATTGAGCACCTCGATCGTCTTGCCGAAGTGCGACCCGACGACATCTCCCGGTCGATAAGCCGAACCCGACGGCATGTTCTCGCAGGTCGGTACCAGGCCGATCACGTGGAGATCGGGGCACAGCTGCCCCAGCGTCTCGAAGGTTCCCAGCACGGCCGCCGCGCCGGACATGTCGTATTTCATCTCTTCCATCGACGGCGCCGGCTTGATCGAGATGCCACCGGTGTCGAAGGTGATTCCCTTGCCGATCAGCACGACCGGCGCATCAGCACTTCCCTTGTACTCCAGCACAATGAAGCGGGGCTCGAGCACACTTCCCTTTGCCACAGCCAGGAGTGCGTGCATCCCCTCCTTGACGATCGCGTCGCGGTCCAGCACGGTGATCCCGAAGCCGTGCCGCTGGGCGAGTGCCTCGGCCTGGGCCGCGAGGTATTCCGGCGTGCAGGTATTCCCCGGCGTGATCTGCAACTCGCGCGTCAGCGTCTGTCCTGCCGCAATCGCGACGCCCCGCGCGACGCCCCCTGCGAATCCGCTATCGTCGGCGACGGTGACGATGTCACAGTGGGTGAATTCCGGCTTCGGCGATTCGGGTGGTCGCTTGAGGTGGGGATAGTGCCAGGCGCCGAAGGGGAGACCTTCAGCGAGCGACTGGCCCGCCACATCGGCCGGCATTCCATTGGGGACACCTTCGGCCAGAAAGAGCACAGCCGTCGGAGCACCCATCGTCCGGCCCCGTTTGCCGGCGATCATCGCGGCCCGTCGGAGCGCGCCTGCGCTCAACTGGTTCGGCTCGCCCATCCCGATAAGCAGCACCCGCGCCAGACCGGCATCGGCCGGGTAGAGTACGGCGGTCTCGTCGCGGGCGCCGGTGAAGTCTCCCGCGGCCCAGCAGCGGGAGAGTGCCCCGCCGGTGCGGGCGTCTATTGCCGAAAGGGCGGCAGGCAACGGGCCTTTGGCCACCGGAAGAATCAGGAGCGGAGTATCGATCGTGGCAGGAGAAGCCACTCGGTGCGCAACGGTGAATGCCATGGGGGTCCGGGAGGTGAGATGCCAGTCCTGGCGGTCGCCGGGAGAACACCCGGAGGCCACGAAGGCCCAAATATAGTGGCGGGGACGAGCGGCTTCACACGCCGGTAGTGACCGCGCCGTCGAGGAGGTCACGTACACGGCCGAGGAATTCCTCGGCCGTAAACGGCTTGGCGACGAACGCACGACCCGATTCCATTCGGGCATCGCGAATCACCTCGTCGTCGGTGTATCCCGAGATGAACAGCACCCGCAGATCCGGGTGGGTGGCGACCGCACGACGCGCGAGTTCGCCGCCGCCGATGCCAGGCATCACCATGTCGGTCACCAGCAGGGCGAACGGTGATTCGTCCCGCAGAGCCAGCTCGGCCTCTTCACCTGACTCGACCGACACAACGTCGTAGCCGGCACGGGACAACATTCGCCGCACGACGGAACGCACCGCTGGGTCATCATCGACGACCAGGATCCGTTCGGATCCACTGGCGTTCCGCGGACCGAGGCCCAGGGAGGGTTCGCGCGCGGCGGCCATCCCGACTGCCGGCAGGTACGCGTGAAACGTGGTACCCGCCGGACCCGTGTCGGCCACTACGAGGTGACCATTGGCCTGCCGGATGATTCCGAACGATGTCGAGAGACCGAGCCCGGTGCCCTTCCCCGCCGCCTTGGTCGTGAAGAACGGCTCGAAGAGATGCTCGAGCACGTGCGTCGTCATCCCGCTTCCCGTGTCGCGAATGGTTACCCGGCCCCATTCCCCGGCGGGAATGCTCGCCTGGCCGTAGTGGCGCGCCGCAGCCAGCGTCACCTGCTCGGTGAATACAGTGAGGGTCCCCCGGTCGACCATCGCGTCGCGCGCGTTGAGGATCAGATTCATCAGCGCCTGCTCAAGCAGGAGCCTGTCGACATGGACATACGGTGCGGAGGGGCCCTGCACGGCGTCGAGCGCAATTCCTTGCGGCAGGACACGTCGCGTGAGGGCGACGATTTCGCCGACGAGCGCAGGCAACGCGATTGTGGCCGGCGCGATCGGCTGCCGGCGCGAGAAGGCAAGGAGTCGGGTGGTGAGGTCGGTGCCCCTGGTGACTGCGCCGAGGACCTCGAACAGGTCGGCGCGGTGGTGCGATGACAGCTCCTCATCTTCGATCATCATCACCGTGATGCCGATGATGACTGTCAGCAGGTTGTTGAAGTCGTGGGCCACGCCAGTAGCCACCCGGCCCACCGCATCCATCTTCTGCGCGTGCCGGAACTGTTCCTCGAGCTGACGCGCCGCGGTAACGTCACGTGAGGTAATCGCGACCCCGTCCCCCACCTTGACGATCTGCTGCTTGAGGAACTGCGCTGCGCCGCCGGCGACGTCGGGTTTGATCTTGAATTCGGTCTCTACCGGGATGCCGCTGAGCATTACCGACTCGTAGGTCTCCAGAAACTCGCCCTTGCGATACACCGGGAATTCCGCGCAGAGCGACGCGCCGCGCAGCCCGTCTGGCGCCCGCATCAGAAAATCGGCGGCGCGAATATTCAGGTCGAGGATGCGGAGATCCCGCAGGGTACCGTCAGCATCGCGAATCGCTTCGAGGAGGTAGAACGAGTCGAGGCTGCCGTCGAGTGCGGCGCGGAGGAGCTCGGTGCTGCGTGCGAGCTGTGCTTCACGCTGCCGAAGCTCGGCGTTGGCGGATTCCAGTTCCTGCCGGGCACTCCGTGAGCGCTCGACCCCGAGGCCAATCACCGCGATGAGCGTCGCACCCGTGACCGCGAAGAGCGCGAGAGTCGCCGGCCAGACCCCGACTTCGTCAGGACGCGCGACTACCGACCCGACGAGGTGAAGCACATAGGCGAGTGCGACCGACCAGGCCGCGAGCAGCCACCAGCGCACCAGATTGTGGCGCAACTCTCCCTGCACCGCCCGCCAAGTTCGCTCGAGCAGGGCCAATCCGAGAAAGAGCACTCCGACGGTGGCCATCACCGACAACCTCGCCGACCAGAGGGTGCCGCCCGCCTCGATGATGCCGACCGTGTAACTGACCAGCACCGTCCAGCCACCCGAGGCCGCCGAGGCGGCCAGCATGCCACCGACGGTGAGCGAACGGACGCTCGCGGCATCGCGCGCGAGGAGAATCATTGCGAGGCCGAGCGCTCCTATCGCCGTCGCCATGACGAGCACATTGGATGGGCTGCCGGTCAGCGCCGCAACTCGCGCCGGGTCGAAGGGATGCAGCCGGGTGACCACGGCGAGCGCCGGAATCACGAAGGCGGTGATCGCGAGGAGCCCAACGACCAGGACGGCCACTCCGACGCGCGACATGCCGCGCTGTCCCAGCAACAGCCCCGCCGTTGCGAGCAGCAAGAGCTCGGCAGTGAACGGCGCCATGGCAGGGAATGTCGGAAAAGGCGAGAGGAAGAGCGGATTGTTCGTCGTCCACCCGTACAGGTTCCCGAAGGAAACCAGCAGGGCGATGGCGACGAAAATCGTCAGCCGCCTCGGCGGGATAGAGGGCACTGCGAACGGCACGACGGCTGCTTCGGCGATACAGCCCCCTCGGGGACACCAGGCCAGTCAATCGGTGGGTAGCGCGGATGCCCAAGGTGGGAGTCGAACCCACACGACCGTGAAGTCTGCGGATTTTGAGTCCGCTGCGTCTGCCATTCCGCCACTCGGGCGCGCGCCGAAGAATCGTCGGCACCGGCCGCGCGGGCAAGGGTTTAGGTCAGGGCGCGTCCGGACGCTGCTGTTGCTGGACCTCCTGCATGCGGAGGAGGAGACGGTCGCGGAGGAGCTGGAACTGGCCGCGCTGCACCGGGGTCAGAATCGGGGTGAGGTCGCGCATCTCATCGCGGAAGCTCTGCGCGTAAGCGACCCGGTTCGCCGTCAATTCGTCCACGTACGCGCCCACGCTGTCGCTGTTTGCTGCGACACCGGGACGAAGCTGCAAGTTCAGCGATTGCCGGAGTCGCCGTTCGTCGCCTTCGAGCGCGCGGCGACGCGTCGCCCAGGTCACCACGACCCGTTGCATCCGGACGGCGGTCTCGTCGCTCAGGCCGAGTTCGGCTTGCATCCGGCGGGCAAACTGCTCCTCGATTCGTCCGCGGAGGAGGGCCGCGCGCGCCCCCGGTTTCTGCGCTGCGGCAGGCACTGCGAGTACGAATCCGAGGGCGCTGAACAGCACCAATCGACGAAGTCGGGTCATCATCCTCCCTCCAGATCCCGGAGTACCAGCTCCAGTTGCATCTCGTTCAAGTCGCCGAGCCGGGGAAGCCGCATCGGGGAGACCGATTCATCAGGAAGATCGCCGTCCGAGAGGACCCGTTCGAGTTCTGCCTCGCTCAGCCGATCAAGTTCGGGCAGAATTGCACTTGCCTCGGGGACCGGCGGTATCGTCGGCGCGCGAGGACGAGGCCGCCCGCTACCGAAAAGCAACGCCACACTCGCGGCGGCGGCTAGCAGGCCGAGCCCACTTCGCCACGGCAACCGACGGGGACGGGCTTCCGGCGTCGCGCGGACCCTGGCCAGCAGGCTCCGGGAAATCGCGGCCGCATCCACGGAGAGCCCCGAGTGGAGCGAGGTGCCTGTATCGATCACCCGCCACGACGCGGCGCAGTCCGCACACGATGCGAGATGGCTCGCCTCGGATGGGCTCCAGGCGGAGCGTCGGTGCGCCACCTCGGCCATTCGGTCCAGCAGCTCGTCGCAATCGGTCATGTGAGCAACTCCTTCAACTTCTTCACGGCGTGATGAAAGTGCACCCGGGCGGCCCCAGGCGTGGTCGAGAGGGCCAGTGCGATTTCCCCGTATTCGAGCCCCTGCTGCACCCGGAGGAGGAAGACCTCTCGCTGCAACCGTGGCAGGCCCTGCAGGCCTTTCGCCAACTGCTCTCCCACCTCCGACGCCACGAGTTCCCCTTCGGGGTCGGCGTGGTCAACCAGATCCTGATCCGCAATTTCGAGGAAGACCCGGCCTTTCCCCGCCCGGAATCGATCCTTCAGCAGGTTGCCAGCGATTCGGAAGAGCCATCCCCGAAAGGTGCCGTCCCCCCGCCACCCTTCGAGTCCGCGGAATGCCCTGAAAAAGGTGTCCTGGACCAAGTCATCAACGTCGGCGCTGCCGGCTCCGGCGGCTGCCAGGTAGCGTCCGAGCGCGGCAGCGTGCCGACGGACCAGCTGGTCGGCCGCCTGCTCGTCCCCGCGCCGCCATGCGGCAACGAGCTCCGGATCGTTCGGGAAGTCCGCTGCCACAACCGTCATCGCCCCCTAGGACGTCTGCACGCTGACAACGTTAAGGTCGGCTCGCGCCAGAGGGGCGCCGAGCCTCGCCGAATGGTATCATCCACTCGGAATGCGCGATGAAGGCGGATGCGGAATCGCGAAGCGCATGGACTCACCTGTACCGAGGCTGACCCAGCATCAACAATGTGCACAAACTGCACATCACATTATAAACATTGTTGATACGTAGTACTACCTGAAGTTATTTCAACACGCATTCACACCCTGCACAATGACTGCACACCAGTTGTCCACAGATCGCTGGCCACTCGTCATCGCCCATAGAGGTGTCTCAGGCCGCGCCCTCGAGAACAGCGTCGCCGCCTTCGAATTGGCTGTGGCGGAGCGTTGTGACGGCATTGAACTCGACGTCCATGCGACCGCCGACGGGGAGTTGGTAGTTCACCATGACCCGGTCCTGTCGACCGGCGAGGGAATCAGCACCCTCGCGCTGCCTGAGCTTCGCGAATTCCGGCTGAAGGATGGCTCCCCGATTCCGACCTTGGCCGAAGTTCTCCACATCACCGGCCGACTCCGGCTCTACATCGAAGCGAAGACCCTTCCGACCGACGTCGATGGTCGGCTGCTGGAGCTTCTGGCACGCGACCCCTTCCCCGCACGTCTGCAGGTTCATGCGTTTGATCACCGGGTCATTGGCCGGCTGGCCGCACGCCAGGGGGACCTCGCGCTGGGAGTGCTGTCGAGCAGCTACCCGCTGGATCCGGTTGGTCCTGTCCTCGCCGTAGGCGCGCGAACGCTCTGGCAGGAATGGACGATGATTGATACGGAGTTGGTCGAACGGTGTGGTGCGGCTGGCGTCACGGTCATCGCCTGGACCGTCAACGGCGCAGGAGCAGCGCGCGACCTCGCCGCCCTGGGAGTTGGCGGACTCTGTGGCAATTTCCCCGATCGGCTCAGGCGCGGGTCATGAAATGTCGAAGGGGCGCCCGAATGGGCGCCCCTCGATGCGTGCGATGAAGCCGGCTGGTTACGCCGTGGCAGTCTCAACCAGCGGATAGACAGAGACCTTCATCCGGTTCTTGTCCTTCCGCTCAAACTTCACCACGCCATCGATGTAGGTGTGAAGCGAGTCATCCTTGGCCTTGAAGACATTCTTGCCGACGTGGAACTTGGTGCCACGCTGCTTGACCAGAATGCTGCCGGCCGTGACCCGCTCGCCCCCGAAGTGCTTGACGCCGAGGTACTGCGGATTCGAATTACGACCGTTGCGGCTGGAGCCGACGCCCTTTTTATGAGCCACTTGTTACCTCAACCCAGCTGGACGTCAGTGATGCGGACTTCGGTGAACTTCTGCCGATGTCCGGTCTTCCGCCGATAGTTCTTCCGGCGCTTGAACTTGAAGACGTAGATCTTCTTTTCCTTGCCGTGCCCGACCACCTCGACGGTGACCTTGGCTCCGGCAACGGTGGGCACGCCGGCCGTGATGGAATCGCCCGTGGAGGTCAGGAGCACCTCATCGAACGTCACCACATCGCCCGCAGCCTTCTTTTCCATCAGTGGCAGGCGAAGTGTGGCGCCCATTTCGGCGCGGTACTGCTTCCCCAATGCCTTGAAAATCGCGTACATAGCGCCCTTTTGGTCCGTGTGTTACGACACGCCTAGCCATCAATTATAGGGGACTGTCACCCACCCCGCAAGTCCAAGCTACGCCACGGCATAGAGTTCGGTGACGTCGCGGCCGGCCGGGCGGGACATCAGCCGGAACTCGTCGAGCCGGAGCATCGGATCGTCCCGGACCTCAAGTTCCAGCCCCCCCTGGCGGCCCAGAGCAACCACCAGCTTGGGCTCCTCCTCCAGAAGGTAGAGCGCTACATCGGGATGGAGCCTGATCGCGAGCCGCTTTTCCTTCTGCTCGATCCCCGCCCGCTTCAGGGCCCGCTCCAGCCGCCGAGTAACTATTTCAGGTGAGAATACCCGGCCGGTCCCATGGCAGGTATTGCACTCCCGGGTCATCGAAGCCCAAAGGGAGGGTCGCACCCGCTGCCGGGTCATCTCGATCAGACCGAGCTCCGAGACCGCAAACGCACGCGTCCTCGCGCGGTCCCGGCCGAGGTGGGTCCGGAGCTCCTGGAGGACGCGGTCGCGGTTGGCCTTGGATTCCATGTCGATGAAGTCGGCCACGATGATCCCGCCGACGTCGCGGAGCCGGATCTGACGGGCAATTTCGCGCGCCGCCTCGACATTGGTCCGCAGGATCGTCTTCTCGGGGTCGCGCTTGCCAGTGTAGCGACCGGTATTCACGTCGACCGACACCAGCGCTTCCGTGGGCTGGATGATGACGTAGCCACCGGTTGGCAGGTCGACCCGCGGCTTGAAGAGATCGCGAATTTCCTCCTCGATCCGGAACAGATCGAAGAGCGGTTGCGGCTCCTGATACCAGTGCACGCGCTCGATCAGATCAGGATCGATCTGCTCGAGATACTGCATGATTTCCTGGTGCAGTTCGCGCGAATCGACCCAGAGCGCGTCCACCTTGTCGGAGAAGACGTCGCGGACAAGCGACCGGGTCAGCGAGGCCTCGCGATGCAGCAGCGCGGGGGCCTTCCTGACGTGCTGCTCCTTCCGCTTCACCTTGTTCCAGGTCCCCACCAGCGACTCGATTTCCCGACGGAAATGGTCTTCGGTGACTCCTTCGGCGACCGTACGCACGATCACTCCGCCGGCATCCTTCGGGAGCAGGCGCGACACCATCTCGCGCAGTTTCGCGCGTTGCTCGCGATTCTCGATCTTGCGGGAAATTCCGACCTTGGAGGCGTACGGCATATACACCAGAAAGCGCCCCGCCAGGGAGATCTGCGCGGTAACGCGGCAGCCCTTGGTGGAGATCGGCTCCTTGGTGATCTGGACTGGAAGAGTCTGGCCCTTCTTCAGGATTTCGGAGATATCGGGAACGGCCCGACGAGCGCCGACCTCGCGCTTGCCCCCGACGCCACGGCGTTTGGTCGCCGTCGCGGTCTCGCTGGCATCGGCCTCGGCATCGGTCGACTCGTCCTCGGACTCTTCGTCCTCGGCATCGTCGACTTCAGCGGGGTCATCGTCTTCCTCGGGCTCGAGCAAGTCGGACGCATGAAGGAAAGCGCTCTTCTCGAGCCCGATGTCTACGAATGCAGCCTGGATTCCCGGAAGGACCGCCTCGACCCGACCGAGGTAGACGTCACCGACTGACCGACGGTGGTCCGGGCGGTCGACGAGAAGCTCGACGAGCTTGTCGTCCTCGAGAATCGCCACCCGCGTCTCGCGGGGGGTACCTGAAATCAGAATTTCGCGCTTCACGGGGGTCCCTCGCGGAGGTCGAGTGCCGCGCGGCGGCACCCCCCGCGTCTCGAAGGGGCAAAGGCCGTGGCCCACGGGGGGCAACGGGGAGCCGGTTCCGGAATCGCTCCCGTCCCGCCGCGAGGCGGAGACTGAGACGCAACGCTGGCGAAAGCCCCGACCGCAGCCGGACGCGACGAGTCACTGCGGGTGCGCTCGAACGATTGGCGTCGAGAGCGCCCGGAGTCCACTCATCGTGAACCGGGGGACGGAGCTGTCGCAGGTCTGAAAGGCGCTGCGCGTGAGGAGCCGACCGAAATCGGTGGAGGACACCAAAGGTGGCACATGCAACCCGCCGGCACAGGGCCGAGGCCCTGTCGACGAGGCCGATCCACGCGGAACGGAACTGTGGTTGCATAGTCGAAATGTAGGAACCACAGTGACTTACGGCAATAGCTAGCGCTCCCGGTTACCCCGTCGGCTGAGCCTGTGGGAGGCCATGCTCACGGCTATATTTGCGATTCCGAATCCGTACCCCCACATCGGATCCTCAATGCATCGCCGTGGCAGGCCCGCCAGACCCCTGATGGTCGCTTCGTTGCTGCTGGCCCTCGGCTGTGGTGGCAGCAGCGAGACCATCGGCCCGCCGTCAGCAATCGAGATCACCGCGGGCAACAATCAGCAGTCAACGGTCGGGCAACCCCTCCCGGTCACTCCGACGGCACGCGTGCGAGACAAGGACGGCCACAACCTTTCCGCCATCACGGTCCGGTTCACCGTGGTAAGTGGTGGCGGTACCATTGCTGCCGATACAGCGATCACTGACGCGAATGGCGTCGTGGTCCTCCCGAGCTGGACCCTCGGCACCAGGAGCGGTGCGAATACCCTGAAAGTGCAAGCGTCGGGACTGACCACGAGCGTCACGGTCAACGCGACTGGCACCGCCGCGGCACCAAGCAACCTTGCTACGGTCGATCAGGTCAACTTTGCCGCGCTGGTTCAGACTCAGGTGACCGGGCAGCCCACGGTGCTCGTCACCGACGGCTTCGGCAACCCCGTTGGCGGTGTCATCGTGACCTTCAGCGTCTCGCTCAACAACGGCTCACTGACGGGCGCAGCCCCGACGACAGACGCCGCGGGCCATGCCTCGCTGGCAGGCTGGACACTGGGCTCGACTGTCGGCGTGAATCGAGTGACCGCCTCAGCAAGCGGCACCAACTCGGTGCAGTTCGAAGCGCAGGGGCTGTCCGCCGCCCCGACGATCGTTTCCACGTCACCGACGACGCAGGCTGGGATTCTTGGCGCAATGGTTCCGAGAGTCCCCCAGGTGCGGGTCACCAACTCCCTGGGGCAGATCCTGGGCGGCGTGCCGGTCCGTTTCGCCATCTCGGGTGGCGGAGACGCTACTGTGCTCGGTCCGCTGGCCGTATCGGATCCGATCACCGGCATTGCCGCTCCCACCGACTGGCGGCTGGGACCGGCGAGTACATCGAGCACCGTCATCGCAACGCTCCCCGGTTTCCCGGGGTCGAGCGTGACCTTCAACGCAACTGGCACGTTTTCGCCGTTCCTGATCGACGTCCGCTTCCTCAGCTCAGCGACACCGGCCCAACGGGACGCGTTCGCCTCGGCTGCCGCGCGCTGGATGCAGATCATCGTCGGCGACATTCCCGATGTGCCGGTGAGCCTCGCGGTGGGTACGTGTGCCACCGGGGCGTCGCCAGCAATGAACGAGACGATCGACGACGTGGTCATCTTTGCCCAGGTCACCGGTATCGATGGCGTTGGCGGCATCCTCGGATCGGCCGGGCCGTGCATCAGGCGAAGCACAGGTCTCTTCACAGCGGTCGGGTCGATGCGGTTCGACATGGCTGACCTGGTGGGACTTCAGAACACCAATCGCCTGGAGCCCGTGATCCTGCACGAGATGGCGCACGTCCTTGGGTTCGGCACGATCTGGACGGAAAAGGGCGTGCTGGTCGGCGCCGGGGGCGCTGATCCGGTCTTTACCGGGGCGGAGGCCTTGTCAGTATGGCCGAGTTTCAACCTGGGGTACGCTGGCACACCGGTTCCGGTCGAGAACCTGTTCGGCGCCGGCACCCGGGACTCGCACTGGCGCGAGAGCGTACTCGTGTCGGAGCTGATGACCGGCTTCATCGAAGCTCCCGGCGTTCCGACGCCGTTGTCGCGACTCACGATCGCGTCTTTCAAGGACCTCGGCTACTCGATTTCGTATAGCACAGCAGACGCGTACGCCGGGAATCTGATGGCGGCAATGAGAGAAGCCGGGGCTGGCGCGCGCACACCGATCAACGACATCGTCGAGAATGCGCAGTGGGAAGTCACACCGCTCGGAATCGTGCGTCGCATTCACTGACTCCGGGAAGGCATCCTACTTCGCGGGCCGGCAACCATCGCGTTGTCGGCCCGCATTCATTTCGGGCGCCGCGCCCGGCAGTAATCGCACCCGGCGCAGCGTACCACGCGCTCGCCGAACCATCCCAGCAACAGGGCGCGTCGACACCCGGCACTTCGCGCATAGGCCACCATCGCGTCGAGGCGGCGTTCGGCCTCGCGACGACGACGGCGAACCGCGCTCCAGTCGACCCGGCCTCGATCAGGCCGGAGTTCGGCCGCAAGCCGGTCCGCTGCCGCAAGGATCGACGCAGGGTGCCGGGCCCGGGTGGATGGATCGCGCCACAACTGTTCAAGGGTGCGCTCGGGCGGGAAGGTCGTCGCCAGTTGTCGCCGCGGCATCAGGGCATCATGCGGATGATGGAGGAGCAGGCACCGCGCCGAGTTGCCATCGCGCCCGGCTCGGCCGGCCTCCTGATAGTACGACTCCGGCGTCGGCGGCAGCGTCCAGTGGATCACCAACCGGACATCGGACTTGTCGATGCCCATCCCGAACGCACAGGTCGCGACGACGACCCGGATGCGCCCCGCCAGAAAGCGCTGGAGGCAATCGAGGCGCGCTTCGGAGCTCAGTCCTGCGTGATAGGGGCTCGCCACCACGCCACTCTCCTGGAGCACGCGAGCGATCCCTTCGGTGAGCCCACGGGTGGGAGCGTACACGATGACCGTGTCGCGGCTGGCGCGGACCTGGGCCACCAGTCGCGCGAGCCGGTCGTCCCGACTCACCACCGGCAACACTTCAAAGGTGAGGTTGCGTCGATCGAACGAGCCCACGATTTCGACGGCATCCACAGCGAAACCAAGTGATTGCCGAATGTCGCTGCGCACCGCCGGTGTCGCACTGCCGGTCAGCGCCACACACGGCGGGCTGCCGAGCGCAGCGCGCGCCCGACGCAGCGAACGATAGCTGGGCCGAAAGTCGTGCCCCCACTCCACAATGCAGTGCGCTTCATCGACGGCGATTCGCGCGACCCGCACCTTGCGCTGGTCGAGATCTTCGATCAGGCGCGGCAGGCGTTCCGGCGATACGTAGAGCAGCCGCAGGGTGCCGTTGGCAGCAGCGATGAGCGTCGCGGCCTGCTCCGCCGGATCGAGCGCGCTATTGAGGGCTGCCGCGGGTGCCCCTCGTCGCGCGAGCGCGCCGACCTGATCCTGCATCAGGGCGACAAGTGGCGAGATCACGAGGGTCAGGCCAGGCGTCACAAGCGCAGGCACCTGGAAGCAGATCGACTTGCCGCCGCCGGTGGGAAGCACCGCAAGCACGTCGCGGCCGGCGAGCACCGGCTCGACCACCCGCGTCTGCAAGGGGCGGAAGTCGGGGTACCCGAAGGTGTCAGAGAGAATCTGGCGGGCAGCGGCGATGGTCGACACCCGCGAACGATCTCACGAGCGATGCAGTGAACGTGGTACCTGCGACCGCGCGATGGGGCGAAAGTTCCGTGACTACTCGGTGGAGCCTGGAGTGCGGCGGCTCGCGACACGGAGAATGACGGCGAGCCCGAGTACGCCGATCGCGATCCAGGTGATGCGGCGGTCATCACGCCAGAGGGCGATCAGGGCGAGCAGGATCCCTGCCAGGGCGACCCCCGTCCGGAGCCGCTTCATCTGGTCAGGAATGCCGCGATCGCCTGCTTGAAATCCGGCGTCGCGCGGGAGAGCGCATTGACCCGAGCCCCGAGGAGAATGCCCTCGTTGAAACTGCGATCGTCGAGTGCGGTAAAGAGCTGCTTGGTGAGCGCGAAGGCCGTACTACTCTGGCCGACGAGCTGCTTCAGCAGGACCGCTGCGGCGTCTTCGAATGCGTCATCGGGCACCACCCGCGAAACGAGACCGAGCTCAAGCGCTTCCGCCGCGGACACCGTGCGGCCGGTGCTGACCAGGTCGAAGGCTCGCTTCTCCCCGACGCAACGGCGCAGCATGGTCATGACCATCGCGGGGACGAAGCCTCGGGCAATCTCGGGGTACCCGAACGAGGCAGAGGCGGTGGCGAGCACGAGATCGCAGGCAGTGGCCAGTCCGGCGCCGCCGGCGAGCGCACGCCCCTGCACGATCGCGACCGATGGCTTCGGCAACTGCCGCAGCGCCAGGAAGATTTCGCCGAGGCGGAGCGCGGCCTGCTCGTTCTCCTCAAGCGAGCGATCGGCGGAGGCGAGCAGTTCGTCGAGGTCTGCGCCAGCGCAGAAATCCTTCCCCGCCCCACGAATCACCAGCACCCGGACCCCCGCCTCCAGCTCCGCCCGCGCGATCCCCTCGGCCAGCCCATCGAGCATCGCGAGGTTCAAGGCGTTGCGCTTGTCGGCTCGGTCGAGGGTGAGCGTCAGGACCCCTTCGGTGATCGCGGAGGCGACGCCGCTCACGAGTGCAGCTCGCGGGCGCGCTTCGCGACCCGGTTGGGGACCTCGATCTCCATCCGCAACAGCGCAGTCGAGTACACCTTTCCCTGCGCATCGGTCTTGAGCGAGAGTGTCCCGCCGCCATCGAGCGCGCCGTGCAACAGGAAATTCAGTGCGTTCAGGTTGGGGAGCTCGAACCGCTCGACGCCACTGACCATTCCCTTGAAGTGTTTCGCCACGCGCTTCCGGGTGACCTGTTCCACCAGGATCGGGTAGAAGTCCTCGTCGAGGGCGATGAGGCCGACGTTGGCAGTGTCGCCCTTGTCGCCGGAGCGCGCGTGCGCGAGGTATCGAAGCTGGAGCGTCGTTGCCATCAGACCATCTCCACATGGATGAAGGGTTCGATCTTCTCGCGAGCCACCAGCGCCGGCCAGTACGCGACGATTTCCTCGACCGCCGGGCGGCCACCGGCAAAGCCAGTGACACTCGGCGGGCCCGTCAATACCAGCGGCGCGATTTCGCGCGTGAACCGCTCGACGGCTGCCCGATCCGTGCCGCGCACGCCAACTCGCAGCATCACTTCGGCGAGGTCAGGCGATGGCTTGCCCGAGAGCCGGCCGTGCGTGGAATCGACTCCCACATATTCGGTGAGAATCTGTTCGAAAGAGAGCCCTAGCGCAGTCAGTCGCTTGCGAAGAATCCGATCGGCGGCCTTGGCCTTGTCGAAGGCGTCGGGCCAGGAGTAGACCAGCGATCCGATCGCCTTGTAGCCGTAGAAGTAGGCTACCGAGACCTTCAGCATCGGTGTCCGCGGACTCCCGGTGATTCCCGACACCTTCACCCGGTCCTTCCCTCCCTGCTTCAGCCGGATCGACGTGAAGTCGACGATGCCGTCCGGCGTGATGTAATTGGCCGGGTCGCCCATTTCGTACACCAGCTGCTCGGAAACGGACGCGACGTTCACGACCCCGCCTGTTCCCGGGTGCTTGGTGACGGTGAAATTGCCATCGGGTTCGGCCTCGACCAGCGGGAAGCCGACATCTTCGAGCCGCTTCACCTTGCGCCAGTCGCGGAGCAGGTTTCCGCCGGAGCTCTGCGCCCCGCACTCGAGGATATGCCCCGCGATGGTGCCGGCGGCGATCCGATCCCAGTCGTCGGGCGACCAGCCGAACTCGTGGACCAGCGGACCGAGCGTGAGACCAGTGTCGGTCACGCGACCGGTGATCACGATATTCGCGCCGCGATCGAGTGCCTCCACGACGGGCATCATCCCGAGGTAAGCGTTCGCAGAACGGACCTGCCCCCGGACGTCACTCAGGGGCCGACCAGTATCCATATTCGCGAAAGTCTCACCTTCGGCCGTCAGGGTGTCGAGCCGATCGAGCAGATCGTCGCCGGTGACCAGGGCGATCCGGATCTTGTCACCCACGCCGAGCCGGTTGGCCGCGGCGCGCACCGCTTCGGCACAGCCGCGAGGGTTGACTCCACCGGCATTCGAGATCACCCGGATGCCTCGCGCAGCGACGTCCGGGAGAATGCGCTCCATCTGGGTCACAAAGTCGCGTGCGTAACCAGCATTCGGATCGCGCGAGCGCTGCTTCTGCAGAATCGACATCGTGACTTCGGCGAGATAGTCGAGCACGAGATAATCGATCTCGCCGCCCTGCACCTGCCGAACGGGGGCTTCAAGCCAGTCGCCCCAGAAGCCCTGCCCTGCTGCAATCACCACGCGCTCTTTGCGCTTGCTCATTTCGGGGAACCTCCATGCAACGCGATCTCGCGCGTCCAGATAGTGTCTTCGCCTTCCTGCGCGAGCACGAGGATGACCGGTGCGAACCCGGCCGGCATTTCCAGCGGCAGGGGTCCGGTGTGGAAACGTTGTTCAAGCAGTCGTCCCGCAGCGAGTGACTGGGCCGGGCGACCACCTTCATCGAGACCGATGACCTGCTCGGCGTAGAACCGGACCTTGAGGTCGAGTTGCCACGGGGAGGAATCTGCCACCGCAAAGGCAGGCGCCAGCAGAAGCACGAGGGTATCTCCCGCGAGACGGCTCGGGAGTTCCGGAGCGGCGCGGGCAAAGGCATAGTTGATCGGCGCCGACGCGAGCTTGCGGCCATTCCGATCCTGGAAGGTGAGCCCGAAGTCCGTGAAGCGGTCCCATTCCGCGCGTGGCATCTGCGCATCCACCTGCACGCGAGTCGCCCAGCGTGGAACGACCACGGCGACACGGACTGGCGCCGTCGAGGTTCGCCGCACCGCGATCGGTTGCTCGGCGCCAACGAGTCCCGCGCGCAACTTCAACGTCACCGTCGATCCGATCAGGCTTCGGGCCGCCACCCGCAACGAGTCGCCGGAACGTGTCGCTTCGAGCCGAACCGGGGCCCGTCGCACCGTGACAGTGGCGGCCGACGGCGCCAGCCTGCCCGAGGTAACCGCGACTTCATAGAGTCCGGCCTCCATATCACTGGCGCTGAGATCGAACAGGGCGGCACCATCGCCCGACCCTGCAGGGATTGATGCACCATCGCGAAACGGCATACCGCCGGGTTCGTGAAGTGCGGCGGTGACCTGCGCATCGCCCTGCAGCGTCTCGACCTCGATCTGCATCCCGCGTCCGGTGTCGGCTGGAATCAGCACGCGTGCAACGCCACCCGCCGCCACCCGGACCGGCTGTGAAACGACGCGGGCGATTGCGGGGAGCGGGACCCGCAGCACCACCGGAACCCGGCTGAGCACGCCGTAGGAGCTACCGCGAACTCCGATCTCCACGACCGCGACCTGGACACCAGGCTTCGCTGCGCCGGCATCGACGCGGACCGTGAACTCTCCGCGGCCGTTCTGCAGATCCAGTGTCGGTGGAACATTTACCCAGGGTGCTGAAGGTGTGAGCTGCAGCAGGAGAGGTCCGGATCCGTCATGTCGCCGAACGATGACGCGAGCCGTAAGTTCGTGTCCAGCGGCCTCCGCAGCCGTGCCCGCCGTGAGCCACACGGCACCGCGAGCATGCAGCGCGCCCACTTCGATGGCGAGCTGGGGCAATTCCCGCGATTGAACCAGCCACTCCCACGCGCGGGTCAGGTCCGGCGTTCCGGCACCGGCATCCGCCACCGTGGCGGCGGGCGGCAACTTGGCGCTGTTGCGGAGCGCCTGCGCAATCGTGGTCGCATTGATCGGACGACGCCCCGCAGGGAGCGAGGAGAGGAGTCGCGCAGCGAGCCCCGATGCGTACGGTGTCGCCATGCTGGTACCGCTTTCCTGCTCACCACCGATCGCGAAGTTCGGCACGGAGGAATACGCGATGCCTGGCACAACAAGATCCGGCGCGGCAATCTCGCCACCACGGCTCGAGAAGTCAGCGACCGGATCGCTCCCGGGCTCGCGCGGCTCGAACCCCTCGAAATTGCCAGGGTCAGTTGCGCCGATCGCGAGCACCCGGGAGGCACTGCCGGGAAAGCCCACCGTGCTCAGCCCGGGGCCATCGTTGCCGGCCGCGACCATCATCACGACGTCAGGGTTCGCTGCCAGGATCGAGTCGAATTGCGCATCAATCGCGGCGCGACCTTCTACCTCGTTGCCCACGCCGAACGACAGATTGACGACGAGCGGGAGACTCCGCTCCCTGGCAAAGGCGATGGCATAGCTCAGGGCGCGACGCATCGAACCAGAGACCGTGACGGCGCCTTGCGCGTCGTTGGCGATCTTGAGGCCGAGGAGCCGGGCACCAGGTGCGACGCCATCGAAACCCTTGATGCCGTAGAGGTCATGTGCCGCGGCAATTCCGGCGACATGGCTGCCATGGCTGCTGGTGTCGAAGAAGAGGTCGAGGCCGGGCACACCCGCGGAGTCGCCGAGATTGGCGACCGCCGAAACTGGCGGTGCCAGGTTGGTCGAGGTCCAGCCGAACGCTTCGCGAGCGACGCCGAAATCCCGCACGGGCCGGTCGTCGGCGAATGAGCCGTTGCCGTTCGCATCAGCGAATACCAGCCAGCCCGAACCGCCGTGCACGACGACGAGCGGCAGCGAGTCGCCGACGGTGCCGTTGCCGTTGATGTCTGCCGCTGGCGCTTCGCCCAGGCGAAGCTCATCGAGAATGCCGCCCCAGACGGTGCCGCCGTCGGCCATCGCAGCGACGCGCCCGGCCCCGAGCAACGGGTGCCCGTTGATTATCAGCGTGTCACCGTGCCGAGCGAGCGCCTGCAATGGGATCCGCCCTTCGCCGGAGAAGTCACGCAGGTCGAGAATCTTGGGCTGGCCATTCGAAGTGAGCTGCAAACCCGGAATCGATGGATCTATGCCGCTGTCCAGAATGGCGATCAGAATGCCGCGGCCGTCAAAGTCTGGATGCGCCGTTGCGAAGCGCGGGATGCCACTCGCTTTCAGTGGCATCATCCCGATCGATGCGGCCATCTCGGGTGACGTGCTACGTTGAGGTCGCTCCACCGGTGCCACCGTAGTGGCAGGCCCGCTCGGCCGCGGCACTGGTGCAGACGGTGGTTGCGGGACCTGAGTGACGGGCGGGACCGGCGCGACGGATACCCGGGCCGCCGGCGAGCACGCCGCGACGAGCAGAAGGAGCGCCCTGCAGTGCCGGAGCATGCTTAGCCGCGCAGACCATCGAGCACGAATGGCCCGAGGTGCGGTCCCGCGTTGTGCGATGTCACGCGAAGGAGGAAGGCCAGCATGTCGCGGGTCTCCTCCGGGGTGATGATCGCGTCCACGAAGCCCCGCGCCGCGGCGTATCGCGCATCGAGCTGCGCTTCGTAGTCGCCACGCATGGCATCAACTGATGTCTGGGTTCCTGCGTCGAGTGGCTGCTTCGCCTGTTGCGCCTTCTGGATCGTCGGACCGTGAACGGCCATGACCGCGGCCTCACCCTCCATCACGGCCATCCGTCCCGTGGGCCACGAGACGATGAAGTCAGGGTCGAAGCCCTGCCCCGCCATGGCGTAGTAGCCTGCGCCCGACGCGTGGTTCACCGTCAACACCAGTTTCGGCACGACGGTGGTCGCCATGGCCTCCACGAAGTGTGCCCCGGCGCGGATGATCCCTTCCTGTTCTGCCTCCGGGCCCACCATGAACCCACTGACATCCTGGATGAAGAGGATCGGCAGCCGCTCGCGATTCGCCGTCTCGATGAAATAGGCGACCTTCTCGGCGCTCTCGGCGTAGACGATTCCGCCGAAGCGCGGCCGCTCGCCTTCCTTCGCCTTGATGATGCCGCGCTGATTGGCGATCAAGGCGACCGGATGCCCTTCGATCCGGGCGTGGCCGCAGAGCATTTCCCGGGCGACATCAGGCTGGAATTCATCGAGCCTGCCATCGTCGAGGACAGCATCCAGCACGTGCCGCATGTCGTAGGAGAGACGGTGGTCGTGCGGAAGCACGTCATAGAGAGTGCTGGGTGCCGTCTTCGAATCGCGGGCGGCAGTCACGGCATGCTGCAATCCTGGCAGCACCGGCAACCGGCCGACATACTCGCGGATCTGTGCGACGCAATCAGCATCGGTCGGGGCGCGATAATGGGCGACGTTGCTCACCTGCGTATGCATCTTCGCGCCGCCGAGCGACTCGGAGTCGACGGTCTGACCGGTCGCGCCCTTGACGAGGTTAGGGCCACCGAGTCCCATGAACGAAGTCCCCTCGACCATGAAGATCACGTCGGAGAGCGCGGGCAGGTAGGCGCCGCCAGCGATGCAACTTCCCATCACCGCGCTGATCTGCGGCACGTGCAGGTAACGACGCATCAGCGAGTTGTAGTAGAAGATGCGCGCGGCCCCATACTGGCCGGGGAAGACGCCACCCTGATAGGGCAGGTTGACGCCGGCCGAATCCACCAGGTAGATGATGGGAATCCGCTGGCGCATGGCAACTTCCTGGGCGCGCAGAATCTTGGTGATCGTCTCGGGCCACCACGAGCCGGCCTTGACCGTGGCATCGTTGGCAACAACGACAACATCCCGGCCCGCGACGACGCCGACGCCGGTGATGACGCCCGCTGCGGGTGCTTCCCCGTCATAACGATCGTAGGCGACGAGCAAACCCAGCTCGCACCAGGGCGCGCCAGGATCAAGGAGCGACGTCACCCGTTCGCGCGGTGACAGCTGCCCCTTCGCATGCATCTTCTCGACTCGCTTGACCCCGCCCCCTTCCCGCAGACTGGCAGCGAGGGCGAGGTATTCATCCGTCAATGCACGCAGACGCGGAACGCGCGGTGCATCGGTCTTCGGTTTCGTCATCGGCAGATCAGGGGCGGACGTTGATGCGCGCCCACTCCTGGATATAGGTCACCAGATCGCCGGTTGGTGTCCCCGGGCCGAAGAGCCGGCCAATTCCCTGTGAATGCAATTCGTCCATGTCTTCCTGCGGGATGATCCCGCCGCCGGTGACGAGGACGTCGGAACGACCCATCTCCTCGAGCAGCTTGCGGACTCGCGGGAAGAGCGTCATGTGGGCCCCGGAAAGGATCGACAGGCCCACAACGTCCGCATCCTCCTGCACCGCCGCCGTCGCGATCATTTCCGGCGTCTGATGCAAGCCGGTATAGATGACCTCCATCCCGGCGTCACGCAGCGCCGCCGCCACCACTTTTGCCCCACGATCGTGGCCATCGAGCCCTGGTTTCGCCACGAGCACGCGAATGGGGCGAGCGAGCGGCGGCGCATCGGCAACTGCCATCATGAGCGAAACCTCACTTGAAGCGGAGCAGGCCGGCGAGGCCATCAACGGCCTCGGCAGCCTGAGTGTCATAGACGACATCCAGGGCGACGCGTTGACGCAGCGCTTCCTCGATAGCATCGTCGATCACGTCGACCGAGGGCACCACCTCGCCGTCCTCGCGCAGATCGCGCGCGAGCGTCGAGAGCCGCCCGGTCGCGAGGGAGCGGAAGCCGCTGACGGCCGCATCGCCACGCACCAGTAGAAGCCGGACCTGACCCTGCGAGAGCGCCTTGAGCGTCTCGCGGACACCGTTGACTGCCCACCCGGTGCCGAGCCCCTCGGCGAGTTCCTCGACGTGGCGCGCTTCCGAAATCCGCACGTGGTGTTCGCGCACATCCATCGTCAGGTGATGCACCGCGTCCGGGGTAGCATCCTTTGGCGAAAGCCGCGCGAGCCCGATGAGACGGTCGGCCACATAGTTGTGGAGATACGGCTCCAGCGCGCTGGCATCGTTCCCCGCCCCCGCGATCACGACCTGGTGCCCCGGCGAGGCGCGATCGAGTTCGAAGAGTGCGCGCGCCACTGCCTCCAGGTGCTGCTTCTTCTCGTTCTGGATCCGGTTGTGGAAGGCGTGTTCGCCGGTCGCGTTGCTGCGGGCGCCGGCGGCATGGAATCGGCCACCGCGAGTGACTTCGGTCGTGACCTTGCGGACCACCTTGGCGGCGTACGCGGTGACTTCCCAGATCAGCGCGGTCGCGCGATCCAGTGTCACCGTGAAAAGGCGACCAAACTCCTCCTCGCTCGAGGCGAGTTCGCGCACGAACGGCGTCCGATCCACAGCAAGACGAGAGCGGTGCACGCGTGGCAGCGGCCGCACCTCGAACAGCTTCGCTCCCGATGAGAGGAAGATCGCCACGCCCTGCGTCTCGGGGAGCCGGTCGGCGTCGCGCAGGTATTCGAGCATCAGTGCGAGGTCCGCGCGGATCGCTTCCTGCTGCGGCTTCGACCATCCCATCGAGGGCAGCGCGTATTCGAGTTCCTTGATCCGGTTCTTGACCTTGACGAGATACTTGCGACGAGCGCGATCACGCGGCTCGATCTTGAGATAGCAGGTGATGACCGGATGGGTACCGGGCTTCATCCGCAGCAGGTCCTTCCCGGGTGCGCGCTCTCGAGTGGTGGTGGCCATGATCAATCCTCGCTCTGCTAGAAGAACACGGGTTCGCGGTAGGCACCCCAGACGTCCTGGAGTACGTGCCGGATCTCGTAGAGGGTACAGTAGGCACGGGCACAATCGAGCATGGCTGGAATGATGTTGACGTCGGCCCGCGCGGCAGCCTCCAGCGCGGACAGGCGGGTTGCGACGAGGGCACTATCACGACTTTCGCGCATCCGGGCCATCCGGGCGCGCTGGGAGACTTCGGCTTCGGCATCGATCTTCAGGATCTCGATCGGTGCCTCGGTCTCTTCGACAAAGGCATTGAGCCCGACCACGGTCTTCTGGCCGGTCTCGACCTCCCGCTGGAACCGCGACGCCGATTGCGCGATTTCCCGCTGGAACCATCCCGCCTCGATCGCCGGCACGACGCCGCCCAGTGTCTCCACGTGCGCGAAGATCGCCTCGGCTTCGGCCTCGAGGCGGTCAGTCAGTGCTTCGACGAGGTATGATCCGCCGAGCGGGTCGGAGGAGTTGGGGACCCCGGTCTCGTAGGCGAGGATCTGCTGGGTGCGCAATGCCACGCGCACCGCGGTCTCGGTCGGAAGCGCGAGCGTCTCGTCGAGGGCATTGGTATGCAGTGACTGGGTGCCGCCGAGGACAGCGGCCATCGCCTGATACGCCACTCGCGCCACGTTGTTCAGCGGCTGCTGCGCCGTCAGCGAAACGCCGGCTGTCTGGCAGTGGAAGCGCATCTTCAGGGAGCGCTCGTCCTGCGCGCCGTAGCGTTCCTTGAGGTGGCGCGCCCAGATCCGCCGCGCCGCGCGCATCTTCGCAATCTCTTCGAAGAAGTCGTTGTGCACGTCCCAGAAGAAGGAGAGTCGCGGCGCGAACTGATCAACGTCGAGCCCGCGAGCCATGCCGTGCTCGACGTACGTGAAGCCGTTGGCCAGCGTGAACGCCAGCTCCTGCGCTGCCGTGGAACCCGCTTCGCGAATGTGGTAGCCGGAGATGGAGATCGAGTTCCACTTCGGCGTGTGCGTGCTGGTCCACTCGAAGAGATCAACAATGATCTTCAGCGACGGCTCCACGGGATAGATCCAGGCGTGCTGCGCGACAAACTCCTTGAGAATGTCATTCTGAATCGTGCCCTGCAGCTTCGCGATCGGAACACCTTGTCTTTCAGCCGCGGCCACGAAGAAGCAGAAGAGAATCGCCGCCGGTCCGTTGATCGTCATCGACACCGAGACCTGATCGAGCGGAATGCCGTCGAAGAGGGTCTCCATGTCGTCCAGCGAGGAGATCGCCACACCGCACTTGCCGACCTCGCCTTCCGACCGGGGATGATCGGAGTCGTAGCCCATCAGGGTCGGGAAGTCGAATGCCACCGACAGGCCGGTCTGCCCCCGCTCGAGCAGGAACTTGTAGCGCTGGTTGGTATCCTCGGCCGTCCCGAAGCCCGCGAACTGGCGCATCGTCCAGAGGCGCCCGCGGTACATGGTTGGATGGATGCCGCGCGTGTACGGGTAGTCGCCTGGAAGCGGAGCAGCGGCGCTGACATCGAGCGGAGTGTAGACGGGCTCGATGGCAAGCCCTGAGATGGTCGTGAAATCGCTGTCGGATCGGACCGGCAGCTTCGCCGTGGCGGCCTTCCATGCCGCGATCTCGGCTCGAAGGCGAGTGAGCTCTTCCTCTTGCAAGGCGAGGCGGTCGAGTAATGAATCGTGGGATGCCAGACCGGTCATACCCGGGCTCCTTCCTTCAGCGTGGCGACGATCTCGGCTGCCAGTTCATACGGGCTCAGCTGCCCGGCGGTGACATCGTCGAGGCGCGCGGCGATGGCGTCCTCGGCGTGTGATTCCTGCCAGACCCAGCGGCGCGTCGCACGATCGACGACTTCCCGGGTCCGTTCGGCGAGGCGTTCGCGACGCCGCTGCTCGAGCACCCCACTGCCCTGCATCCATTCCCAGTGCTGATCGAGCGCGGCAACGAGTTCCGCGACCCCCTCGCCCTTGGCCGCGACGCCGAGGAGCACGGGGGCTCGCCAGCCATCGTCGGCGGGATGGCCATCAGTCGCAGTCGGCGCGGGCCTGCTCTTCATCGCGCCGTGATGCGCCGGGACATTCCGATGCGCCTTGCCGAGTCGCAGGTCGAGTGCCAACTCCACCTCGCGGCGCACCTTGTCCGCACCGGGCCGATCCGCCTTGTTCACCAGGAAGCAATCCGCGACTTCCATCACACCCGATTTGAGCGCCTGAATGCCGTCGCCCGACTCCGGCACAAGCACCAGCACGGTGCTGTCCGCCATCCGGGCGACGTCCAGCTCCGATTGCCCGACACCGACGGTCTCCACGAGGATACGATCAAATCCTGCGGCGTCGAGGAGGTCGCAGACTTCACGGGTCGCGGTTGCCAGCCCGCCGAGGGAGCCTCGGGTCGCCATCGACCGGATATACACACCTGGATCGAGGGCGATCTGCTCCATCCGGATGCGATCGCCAAGGAGAGCACCACCCGAGAAGGGGGAGGTCGGATCGACGGCGACAACCGCAACACGGAGGCCGGCCGCTCGGTAGGCTGAAACGAGTCGTTCGGTGAGGGTGGACTTCCCGGCCCCCGGCGGGCCGGTAATGCCGATCCGTCGGGCGCGCCCGAGCCTGGGATGGATCGCTGCGAGGAGCTCTTCGAAGCCACTGCGACCGTTTTCCACCACCGAGACCGCGCGAGCCAGCGCTGCGACCTTTCCAGCGAGCAATTGCGTCAACAGCGGATCATCGGCCATGCCGGAAATTACCACTATTACAGGAGTTAGAGCAAAATCGCCGTGGCAAGTCCGAGCAGGAGGCCAAAGCCGCAGACATCCGTGAACGTGGTCACGAAGATCGAGGATGCAATGGCCGGATCGACCCCGAGTCGCTCAAGCACTACCGGGATGAAAGACCCGGCGAACCCGGCGACAAAGAGGTTGCCGCTCAAGGCCAGGAAGACCACCAGACCCATCCGCCAGGTCGAGCCGAGGAGCACCGACACGGCGGCAACCACGATCCCGATGGCGACGCCGTTGATGATGCCCACCAGAATTTCCTTGGTGATGATCGCCCGGCTCTGGTCGATGGGGACCTGCCCCAGGGAGAGACGACGTACTGACACTGCCAGCGCCTGCGTTCCGGCATTGCCCCCCATGCCGGCGACGATCGGCATCCAGATCGCCAGGGACGGGATGCTCGCGATCGAGTCGTTGAAGTACAGCACCACTGCCGCCGCGAGAAATGCCGTCAGCAGGTTGACATAGAGCCACGGCAAGCGACTCCGCACCGAACTCGACCATCGGGCCGACAGTTCTTCGTCCGGGGAAACGCCGCCGAAGCGCAGCAGGTCCTCGGTCGCCTCGGCTTCCGATACGTCGCTGACGTCGTCGTAGGTGACCCGGCCGAGCAGCCTGCCATTCGGGTCCACGACCGGAAGCGCGACCAGGTCGTACCGCGACATGATACGGGCGACCTCTTCCTGGTCGACTTCGGCCCCGACGCGGATGTCGGCATCCTCCATCACATCGCGCACCAACCGCGATTGCAATGTGATCACCAGCTGCTTGAAGGAGAGCGACCCCACCAGGCGGCGCGCGGTATCGACGACGAAGATCTCCGTGACATCATCAACATCTTCGGCCTGCCGCCGCACCGCCTCGAGCGCCAGCGCCACCGTATCGAGGTCGGTCACAGTGACGAGGTGGGTCGTCATCAGACCGCCGGCCGTCTCCTCATCGTAGCGAAGGAGTCGGTCGACGTCAGCGCGATCCTCGACGCCGGCAAGGATGCGCTCCTGCTCTTCGGGCTCGAGTTCACCGAGGAGGTCTGCCGCGTCGTCATCTTCGAGTTCGTCGACGATCTCGGCGGCTTGCTCGGTATCGAGCGCCGCCATGATCTCCTCGGCGTGCGCTTCGGCCGGCAGTTCGACCAGTGCTTGTGAGGAAAGCTCGGGCGGCAGCACGCGCACCAGTTCCAGACGCTCGTCCTCATCCAGCGAGGCCAACACGTCGGCGAGGTCGGCCGGCTCGAGTTCCCAGGCGCGCTGGACGAAGGTCTCGATTCGCCCTTCGCGGACCAGCAAGACCAGTTCGTCGAGTCGGCTTTCGGGGGTGCTGCTCATCCGCTGATCCGGTCGAGATCCAGCGGCGTCGCGGTGCCGCGGCGTACCACCAGGCGTTCGATGCGAGTCGGCGACGCCGCCATCACGTCGATCTCCAGGCCCCGCAGGGCGAAGCGCTCACCGGCGACAGGAATTCGACCGACCAACTCGGCGAGCAGCCCACCGAACGATGCGGCACCACGCGCCGGCAATTGCACTCCGAAATGCTGAGCCACCATGCCTGGAGCTTCTGAGCCATCGAGCTCGAGCAGGGAGCCTGACGCGGCAGCGACCACAGGCGAGTCGCTCTCGCCTTCGTCGGAGATCTCGCCGATAAGTCCCTCGAGCAGGTCTTCGAAGGTCACCAGCCCGGCCGTGCCCCCGAATTCGTCTAGCACGATTGCGAGATGGCGATGATCGCGTTGCATGTCGAGCAACAGGTCCCCGGCGAGTCGGCTCACGGGAGCGTACGACACGGGCCGCACCGGTAGCACGTCATCGGGCCGCTGTTTGAAGAGGTCGAACGCGTGCACCATTCCGGTGATGTCGTCGAGGGTTCCGCGATAGACCGGAATACGGGTGTATCCCGATTCCGCGAACGTCGCGAGGACCTGGGCGTGCGTGGCATCCGCCGGGACTGCGATCATTTCGGTCCGGGGTGTCATGATCTCGCGCACCGACCGTTCGGCGAAGGTCATCACCCCACCGACCATCACCAGTTCCTCACCACCGAGCCCGTTGGCCGTTCCCTCGCGGGCGAGCGCACGGACATCGTCGGCAGGATCGCTGTTGCGTGCCGGGAGCACGAAGGCGAGGAGTGCGCTCCAGCTTCGGAGGACCGGCCCCAGCCACTCGAGCGTCCGCTCGGCGCGCGTTTCCGTAAACCAGCGCGGCAGCAGATAACCGCCGAGCAGGGTGGTCGGCACCAGCAGGAAGGCGATGATGGGCACGAGCTGCGGCAGCAGCAGGTCGCCGAGCAGCCCGGGTACGACTGCGCCGACGAGAGCCACGCCCAGCGACGTTGCCGCAACCGAGGCCGCGACCTGCCGCTGTGTCACGGAGACCCAGTCGAGCGAGTCGTCGCCGCCACGCAGCCGCCGCGAGATGGTTTCCGAGAGAGTGGCGCGCGCGGTTGTCACCAGGGCCGCGGCGCCTGAGGAGCCGAAGAACGCCACTGCCAGGCCAGCGATCAGCAGGAGCCAGTTCATTGGCCCGCCTCCTGCGCGATCGGAATCTCCGCCGTGTGCGGCGCCCAGAACGCAACCCGACGGATGCGTCGCCGGACCACGAGTTCGACCACCACTCTCCAGCCGTCGATTTCCATGGCCTCGCCGGTGCGAGGCACACGGCCCAGCGCCGCGAGAATCAATCCGCCGACGGTAGCGACATCCTCTCGCTCGAAGTCGTGTTCGAGTTCAGCTTCCAGATCGGCGAGCGGGATCCCGCCCTCGACGACCCAGTGGCCATCGGGTAGCTGCTGAACCGGCTTCACCTCGTCGACATCGTGCTCGTCCTGGATTTCGCCGACGATCTGCTCAAGGATGTCCTCAAGCGTGACCAGCCCGGCGGTGCCACCGAACTCGTCGACGACGACGGCGAGATGCCCGGGTCCGCGCTGGAAGTCGCGCAGTTGCCGGTCGAGCGTCTTGGCTGTCGGGACGAACGAGGCCGGGCGAATCAGCGTCTGCCACTGATCGGTTGGCCGTGTTGCCGCGTAGAGCCGCGGCAGGACGTCCTTCGCGTATATCACCCCGATCACGGCGTCCGGGTGTCCGTCGAGCACCAGGAGTCGCGCGTGTTCGCTCCGCCGGAGCGTCGCGACCACCTGCGCCTCGGTCTCGTCGACCTGCACCGCGATGATGTCGAGTCGAGGCGTCATCACCTCGGCCACTTGCATCTCTGCCAGCGAGAAGACCCCGAGGGCCATCTCCTGCGGCGAGTGCCCGTCGGGCCGGGCGGTGACGCGGGAGGGATCAACCCGACCGCCGTCAAATCGCGTCGCCATCCAGAGCAGCGGCGCGAAGATGGGTCGGGACGCCAGCGCGAGCTGGCGAGCATACGGAACAATTTCAGGCGCCAGTGTCGCCAGCAGTCGCGGCGCCAGATCGCCGACGGTCCAGACGAGCACGGTGACGAGCAGCACGCGGATCAGTGCGAGAGCCGGCGGATACGCCCACCAGCCGACCGCGGTGCCCGCAATCGCGGCCGCGGCCGTCATCGAGGCAAGATGGATGACGTGCAGCACGCGTTCGGGAGGGAGTTCGTCTGCGCTGGGGTCGCGAGCGAGTGCCCGCGCACCGAGTTCGGTATCACCTTCGCCGGCGAGCGCCACGAGGCCGGCCCAGAGCATCATCAGGCCGGCAATCGCAGGCCAGAGTGCCTGGAGCAGCGCCGTCACGTCAGCAGCCCGACGTAGTGTTCCTGCTTCTGCCACATCGGTGACCGGGTCCGCTCTTCCCCCTCGGGATGATCGAACCCGAGGACGTGCAAGGTGCCGTGCACGACCAGTCGCACCAGCTCTTCGCGCACCCGAATGCCGCGACTGTGTGCTTCACGAGCCGCGACCGAGGGACAGATATAGAGATCACCGGTGAGAGAACCGTCGGGCAAAGGCAGCGCAAACGAGATGACGTCGGTAGGCCAGTCGTGGTCCTTGTACTCCGCGTTGAGTGCCCGCATCCGTCGGGGCCCAAGGAAGGTGACCACGAATGCGGCGTCGCGACGCTCGCCCTCGAGCACCCGCGCAACCGCCTCACGAACGACGCGCGCCGGCAGCTTCCCTGCGGTGCCACCCACCACCACCTCGGCGTGCGCGGGGCGACTCATCAACCCGCCTGATCCTCCGCGTACGCGCGGATGATGTCACGCACCAGGCGATGGCGCACGACGTCCTCATCGGTAAGGTAGTGAAAGCCGATTCCTTCGATCCCGGGAAGGACACGTTCGATCTGCACCAGGCCGCTGTCTTCCCGCCGTGGCAAATCGATCTGCGTCTTGTCGCCGGTCACTACCACTTTGCTGTTCACGCCAAGACGGGTCAGGAACATCTTCATCTGGGCGATGGTGGCGTTCTGCGCCTCATCGAGGATGATGAATGCGTCCGCGAGCGTCCGGCCGCGCATGTAGGCCAGCGGTGCGATCTCGATGGTGCGAGTCTCGAGGGCCTTCTGCACCTTTTCGTGCGGCATCATGTCTTCGAGCGCATCATAGAGCGGACGCAGATACGGATCCACCTTCTGCTGCAGGTCGCCGGGAAGGAAACCGAGCGACTCGCCCGCTTCGACGGCGGGACGCGCGAGGACGATACGCTTGACCCGCTTCCGTGCCAGCGCTTCAACGGCCTTGGCCACTGCGAGATAGGTCTTGCCGGTGCCGGCCGGCCCGATGCCGATCACGATGTCGTGATTGTTGATGACGTTGAGGTACTCGCGCTGGCCAGCGGTTTTCGCAACGATCGCGCGACGCATCCCCGGAATGATCACCTTGAGCCCATCACCGGCCGTGGCGACTTCGGCCACGTGACCGTCGCTGGCGAGGCGATAGACATCTTCGGGCTCGATCGGCTGCCCCGCGCGCGCGAGATCGATGAAGCCCTGCACAACGGGAGTGGCGCGTTCGATCTGCGCGAGGGAACCGATCAGAGTGATGGCATCGCCACGCTGGGAGATCCGCACACCGATGGCACGCTGGATCTCGGCGAAGTTGGCTTCGTTGACGCCGGCAAGGAGAAGTGGATCCGCCCCTTCGGCATTCAGTGTGTGGCGGATGTCCTCACTATGCATTCGGTGTCCCCACGGTGGTATGCAGATGCAGCGCGGCGAGATCCTTTGCTGCGACAGTCACCGGTGCGCCTTCGAAGAGTGCGCGCGCCGCCGCGGTCTTGGGAAACGCAATCACGTCACGAAGCGATGGCGCCCCGGCGAGCAGCATCGCGATCCGATCGAAGCCCAGCGCAAACCCGCCGTGCGGCGGTGCCCCTGACGCCAGCGCGTTAAGCAGGAACCCGAAACGGCGCTGTTGCTCCTCGGCCGGGATGCCGAGGAAGCGGAACACCGTCCCCTGCAGGACGGGATCGGTGATCCGGATCGAGCCGCTGCCGAGTTCCGTGCCGTTGTAGACCGCATCGTAGTGCAGCGCCCGGCATCGCTGTGGTTCCGATTCGAGATACTGCAGGTCTTCTGGATGCGGAGACGTAAACGGGTGGTGGGTAAACACCCAGCTGTCGGTGGCTGGGTCATGCTCGAAGAGCGGGAAATCGACGACCCAGGCGAACGCGTGCTTCAGCGACGGCATGACGCCGGGTTGGCGAGCCAGCGCGGTGCGCACTCCGTGAAGGGCCGGGTTGGTCACAACATCCTTCCCCACGACAGCAACGAGCAGATCGCCAGCATTCGCATCGATCGCAGCGAGCGCCGCGGCGCCGAGTGCCTTCACCCCCTGCCCTTCCCAGCCACCCTCGGCACGTTTGGCCCAGATCAATCCGCCAGCCCCGGCGCCTTTGGCCACCTCTCCCAGCTGATCAAGCTCCTTGCGACTGAGGCTCCCGAGTCCGGGAGCGACAATGCCGCGGAGGCGACCGCCAGCAGCAATTCCGTCGCGAACAAACGGGGCCGCATCGTCGCCAGCGGCTGCGCTGAGGTCGCGAATCTCGAAGCCGAATCGCAGATCGGGCTTGTCAATGCCGAAACGCTCCATCGCGTCACGGTGCGTCAGGCGCTGGAATGGAATTGAGACTTGCTCGCCGGCTTCAGCCCAGAGCTCGAGCAGCACGCGTTCGATGACCGGGAGGATGTCCTCCTGTCCAACGAAGGAGGCTTCGAGGTCGATCTGCGTGAACTCGGGCTGCCGATCGGCACGGAGGTCTTCGTCACGGAAACAACGGGCGATCTGGAAGTAGCGATCGAAGCCCGCCACCATCAGCAACTGCTTGTAGATCTGGGGCGACTGGGGCAGCGCGTAGAACTCGCCCGGATGTACCCGTGATGGTACCAGGTAGTCGCGGGCGCCTTCGGGAGTGGGCTTGGTGAGAATCGGCGTTTCGATCTCGAGGAAGCCGAGGTCGCTCAGGGTGCGCCGCGCACGCTGGAGCAGGCGGTGCCGCATGATGATGTTGGCCTGCAGTTCGGGGCGTCGGAGATCAAGGACGCGATGCTCGAGCCGCAGCTCTTCGGAGGCGAGCTCCTCGCCCTCGCGTCGCGCAACTTGAATCGCCGGAGTCACGGCGGGCCCGACCACACGGATATCGCGAACCTGCACTTCGATTTCCCGCGACGTCATGCCGGCATCGCGCGCCGACTCGTGACGCAGCGCCACCACGCCATCCACAAGCACCACGGTCTCGGCACCGAGGGTCGCCGCACGGGCGAGCACCTCGGGCGACGTCCACGAGGGGTCGCAGGAGAGCTGCACCAGCCCGTCCCGGTCTCGCAGGTCGAGGAAGACGATCCCGCCGAGGTCCCTGCGGCGGTGGATCCAGCCACCCAGACGGACGGTAGCGCCAAGCTCGGCGCGGGTGAGGGAACCAGCGCGATGGCTACGGAGTGATGTGCTGTGCATGGTCCGAAACTAACGCGCCCGGGAATGGGGCGAAAGGAAAGCTCCGACTCAGGTGACTCGCCGCAAGTGGGCCAACGACTTAGGTTTCCGCGATATGCCGACGCCGCTGACCCTGCTCGATCTCGCCCCCGCTGACGCTGCCGAACGGCTCCGCGCGTGGGTCGCCTCCGAAGGTCTCCCTGGCTACCGGGCGGGGCAGTTGCTGCGCCGACTCTGGGTCGCCCCGATCGGCAGCTGGGGGGAGGCCACGGAACTCCCCAAGGCGTTGCGGGACCGGCTCGATGAGGCCTTCCCGCTCCCGCGACTCATTGCCGACGTCATCCAGCAGTCGCAAGATGGGACGCGGAAGTACCTCTGGACCCTCCAGGACGGCGAAAAGGTCGAGTCGGTGTTGATCCCCTCGGCGGGTCGCCGGACGCTCTGCATCTCGTCGCAGGCGGGGTGCGCGCTTGGGTGCGTCTTCTGCGCCACGGGGCTGATGGGATTTCGCCGCAACCTGACCGCCTGGGAGATCGCCTGCCAGGTTCGGGAAATCGTGCTGGCCACGCCCGATGACAAACCCACCAACGTCGTCTTCATGGGGATGGGCGAACCGCTACTCAACTGGCCCGCCGTCGATTCAACATTGTCGATTCTCAATCACCCCGATGGGTTCGGCATCGGCGCGCGTCACATCACCGTCTCCACCGTGGGAATCGTGCCGGGGATGAAGGCGCTCGCAGCTCGGCCGGAACAGTTCCGGCTCGCGATCTCACTGCATTCGCCGAACCCGGCGGATCGTCAGGCGCTGATGCCGATCGAGAAGAAGTACCACCTGAAGGAAGTCCTTGACGTTGCGAAGACCTTCGCGAAGCGGATCACCTTCGAGTACGTGATGATCGCGGGACGCAATGATCGCGATGAAGATGCCGCGGTGCTCGCGTCACTCGCGCGGAAGCTCGGCGCGCACGTGAACCTGCTGCCGTTGCATCCGGGTGGTAATCCCGGCTTGGTGCCCACGGCGGTGCCCCGCATCAAAGAGTTCCGTGAATACCTCACCGACTGCGGTATCGAGGCCGTGGTTCGACGGTCACGCGGGCTCGACATCGACGCGGCGTGCGGGCAGCTGCGGGTGCAGATGGAGAAGCGGCGCCGGGCGGATGGGGTGGCTACCGGGTAAGGCCTGTTCTGGGACAAGCTCACTTGTCCTTACGACAAGTACGCTTTACATTGCCTCATCCCCTTTGCGGAGCGGCAATGGAAGTCCCGACAACGGAAGACATCAAGGCAGATGCGAAACGGGCATTCCGGTGGAGCACCCTGCTTCCGTCAACTCTGTGGGTCCTTGCCACCTTTCAGGCCATTGCGAGGCTGAAACACCCTGAGCTGGTGGGCACGGGCCGACTCTTCTGGGCGCTCCTCCCGCTCCCGTTGATGGTCTGGGCGTTCTGGGCCTGGGAGAAGGCGGAGAAACGAAACAGCGAATTCGAGCGGGTCGTCAATCTCCAAGCTACCACGTACGCCTACCGTCTCACCGTTTTCTGGTTGTTCGGTGTGGTGCTCCTCAACGCCGCCGTCGGGTTTCCGATCGAGGTGTGGACACCGATTCCCGGCCTGCGAGACACGATTGGATGGACGGAGCTCATTATGCTCCCACCCCTCTTTTTCTCGTTTATCGGCTACATGGTGGTACATCGCAGGGTCTTTCCGAAGAAATGAACAACCACGTCAAGGCGTTGCGCACCGCGCACGGCTGGACCCAGGCCGACCTCGCCGAGCGGCTCGACGTCTCCCGGCAGACGATCTATGCCATCGAGACTGAACGCTTCGACCCGTCGCTGCCGTTGGCCTTCGCCATAGCGCGGCTCTTCGCGAAGCCGATCGAGGAGATATTCTTCCCGGCGAAGTAACCGGCTTCTGCCTACGTGAGGACGCCTGTGGGACCTTCCGCATTCAGCCCTGCCCTGCTCGCCGCCGTCGCTCTCGGAAGCGCCATCGGTGGCGTCGCCCGGTACGTGATGACCTTCCTGGTCCAGCCGCGAGACGTGGCCTTTCCGTTGGGCACTCTCGCCGTGAATATCCTCGGGTGCTTCCTCATCGGCGCCATTGCGCAGTACTCCCTCGCACCTGGCCGCCTCTCTCCCGAACTGCGCGTGTTACTGATGTCAGGCTTCTGCGGCGGCTTCACCACCTTCTCGACTTTTTCGTTCGAGAGCGTGGAATTGATCCAGGCCGGTGCGTGGTCACGGGCGCTTCTCTACACGTTCATCTCCGTCACCGTCGGCCTCGCCGCCGTCTCTGCCGGCGCGCTCACGGTGCGTGCCGCGACCGGCGCGGCCGCCTGAGCGCAGATGGCATTGCCCCACTAGCGCAGCTTCACCCACGCAGCGATGTCGGTAATCACCGATGGATCAACATGCCCTGGTACGGCATAGTCGTTCGGTGACGGTGGCCCTTTTCCAGCGATGAAGAGGTGGCTCAGGGCCTCGTAACGTCCCACCGTCGTGTTATCACGCGGGCCGAGGATCCGGAGGTAGTCGGCGAGTTGGTCCGGCGTCACCTGATAATCACGCATCCCCTGCAGAATCAGGAGCGGCACCTTCACATCCCGCATCGCGACGGCCGGATCATACCCGTTGAGATCGAGGAAATATTTCGCTGGCGCCCCGAGGATCATCTGCAGATTCGCCGAGTCTGCGGGCACCAGCGCGCGAATGCGCGCAATACGGGGCGCCAGCATCTGCTGCTGTGCCTTCACCGCCTTGAGGGTGACGGAATCTCCGGTCGAGATCGAGGCGATGTAAGCCAGCTGCCGCTCAACCTGATCAGCCAGTGTCGCACGAGTGGCCCCGGCGAGCAGGACGATCCCCGCCAGTTTGCCGTCTGCCTTCGCGACCCGCGGCGCAAGCATCCCGCCAAGCGAGTGGCCGATCATGACAGTGCGGCTCGGGTTCACTTCCGGCTGAGCACGGAGCACCGCCAGCGCGCTCACCGCATCCTCCACCGTCTCATCCCAGACTGTGAACGCCTTCCCGGCAAACCAGAAGGGCGAGACTTTCGATCGCTTGTCGTAGCGCAGCACGGCGACGCCCTGTTGCGCGAGCCCCCAGGCAATGTCCCGATACGGCTTGTCGGGTCCGATTGTCATGTCGCGATCTCCGGCGCCAGACCCGTGCACGATGATCACGGCCGGGAACGGGCCCTTTCCGGCCGGAATCGATAGCGTGCCGGGCAACGGTACTGGACCGGGAATCGTCACGGCGCGTTCGACCACACCGGTGGGCGGTTCCTGGGCTTCGATTCGTCCAGCGATCACCAGCACCAGCAGTGCTGGAAGTAAGCGACTCATACTGCACTCCTTCAGAGAAGAAAGATCGGCGCAACCATCAGGTGCCAACCCGATTCGGAATCGGACGACCGTCGAAACAGGCGGCGAGGTTTTCCAGAGCAAGGTACCCCATCGCTTCCCGAGTCTCGCGCGTGGCGGAACCGAGATGCGGCAGCAACACGACCTGCTCCATGCCCAGATAGCGACGATCCACCTGTGGCTCGCCGCGGTAGACATCGAGTCCCGCACCGGCCAGATGCCCGGAGAGCAGCGACGCCACCAGCGCGTCGTCGTCGATGATATTCCCACGAGCAGTATTGATGAGGAAGGCGCCGGGTTGCATCAGCGCGAGGCGAGTGCTGTTCATCAAGCCACGCGTCTCCGGCGTGCTCGGGCAATGCAGCGACACGATGTCGCTACTGCCAAGAAGCGACTCCAGCGTGGCGCATTGTTCGGCGCCGACCGCCGCCAGCTGCCCGTCATCGAGTCGCGTGCGGTTGTAGCAGAGCACCCGCATCCCGAAACCGAAGTGTGCCCGGCGGGCGACGGCACTACCAATTCGCCCCATCCCGATCAACCCGAGCGTCTTCCCCGTCACCTGGCGCCCGAGCAAGTGAGTCGGTGCAAGACCGAGCCAGCGGCCGCCCCGGACCTCGCGCTCCCCTTCTCCAGCACGACGCAGTGTCATCAGGATCAGCGTCATTGCGAGATCTGCAGTACAATCCGTGAGCACCCCTGGCGTGTTGGTCACGATCAGGTTGTGTGCATCTGCCGCTGCCAGGTCAATGTTGTCTACGCCGACGCCGAAGTTTGCGATGATGCGAGCCCGCAAGGGATAGGCCGACAGCACTTCTGCGGTCATCCGATCGGTCACGGTGCAGAGCACCCCGTCGGCGCTGGCAAGGGCTCGCTGCAACGCCTCCGCCGACATTGGTCGATCGTCGCTCGAGAGCTCGGCGTCGAACCGCTCGCGCAGCGCCTGCTCCACCGCGACTGGCAAACGCCTGGTGACCACGACACGCGGGCGCACACTCATCCACAACTCCGGGCGGGAATGTTCCGGCATAGAATCAGGGGGTAATATTGGCGGTTCCGTCTCCGGAGTCACTCTGAGCGTACTCCAGCCGCATGCCAAGTTGCTGCACGACTGCTTTCTGGCAGGGGTCGCGGCGGTCCTTCCGGAACGCTGCCTGCCGCCGGCGCTGGCAGCAATCCCGGATGCCACCGGCCCCACCGTGCTCCTGGCGGTCGGGAAGGCAGCCCCAGGAATGGCGCTGGCGATCGCCGCCGCGCTCACGGACCGCGGGACGCCGCCAGCGAACACCCTCGTGATCGGTCTCCAGCCCGGCCCGGGGCTCCTCACAGGCGACCATCCGGTTCCCGGCGCGCGATCGTCACGCGCGGCGGTCGCGATCGCGGAATGGGTTGCCGCACTGCCACCCGACGCCGAAGTGCACATCGCCATCTCCGGGGGCGCCACCTCCTTGATCGCCGCACCACTGCCAGGTCTCGCGGGAACCGACCTTCAGGATGTATTTGCCTTCCTGCTTCGATCGGGACTCGACGTGGCCACGGTCAACGCGGTCCGCAAGCGACTTACCCGCTGGGGTGCAGGTCGTCTTGCCGCTGCCGTCGCGCCACGAAAGACCTTTGCGTGGGTCATTTCCGACGTGCCAGGAGACGACCCGGCGACGATCGGGTCGGGCCCCTGCACCGGCGATCCGTGGCAGTCCACCTCACTGCGAAGTGCGCTCGAATCGACAGCTGTCTGGCAACACCTCGCACCGGTGGTCCGCGCCGCAATCGAGGTCGAGACACTGAAGCCGGGAGCGCGCGAACTCGGCGATGTGCAATTGCAGATCGTCGCGCGGAACCATGATGCCATCAGCGCAGCGGCGACCTTTGCGGCGAACCATGGCTGCGCGGTGCGACAGTCGTCGAGGCGCATCACGGGCGAGGCGCGCACTGCCGGCGAAGCCATCGTGAGCGACTTGATCACCGCACGCAGTAAGATGCGCGCTCCGCTCGAGGTGATCGTCCACGGCGGCGAGTCGGTCGTGACGTTGAGTGAGGTCTTCGGGGTCGGTGGCCGGAATCAGGAGCTCGCACTCGCCGCCGCTCGCTCGCTGGCGCAAGCGGATGTGGGTGAAGGAACTCTGCTGCTCGCGGCGGGCACCGACGGCAAAGACGGTTCCTCCAGTGCGGCCGGAGCAATCGTCGATGGCCTGACCTGGCGTGCCATCGCGTCGCGTGGACACGACCCCGACGCCTTGCTCGAGCGCCACCAGTCTGATCGCGCGTTTGAAGCGGTCGGAGCCCAACTCATTACCGGCCCCACCGGGACCAACGTGATGGATCTCGCGATCGGGCTCAACGTGGAACGGGTGCGCCTCGACTGATCGAGGCGCACCCGAGGGAGGACGCGTCGGGTGCCGGCCCACATGCGGGGCGCGGCACTCTGGCCTGTTGCTACCGCAACAGACGCGCGGCCGAGACTTCGGCAATCGCCACGTCGGGCGACCGCTGCACGAACTCGAAGAGGCGCTGCTGGAAGTCGCTGCCATCTTCATCGGCGTGCACCATCAGCCTGGCTTCATCGAGCAGACTGGGAACCCGGGCATCGGCGTCGGGGGAATCTTCCAGCATCGCCTCATCCATGGCCACGAGCAGCGCCGTCAACGGCCGCAGCCAGGCGAACCAGGGATCGTGAATGGCAAGCTGGAGCACGTCGGCAGAACCGGGGACCCTGCCGTGCATCCGCTCGTATGCCATCCGCTCCGCGTCGAGCAGGTTGCGGTGCAGGTTCAGCATCGCCTCACGCACGGGGCCAAGTCGCAGCTGCAGATCGGATGATGTCATACCGGAACTCCTTCTGGGTGACGTCATGTCACTCGCAGCGTAAAACGTGCCATGCGTCAAAAAGGTTCCTGTCGCGGACTAATACCCCTTGGGAACCCGGAACCGTCTCCCCAGAAGGACAGTAACGTCCACCATTCTGGAGCTATCCATCTGGCGGATCACCTCGGCATCCCCGAGGGCCTCGACGATCCGGCCGACCCCGGCCGTGTCATTTCGGCGGACCAGGACTTGGTTCCGGTCGCGACCGCGGTGGGCGGAATCGGCATTGCCGAGGTAGACCACATCAAGTCCGGCACGACGCAAGAGGAGCATCCCGGCCCGACCAGCGCCTATCACGCCCCCGGAGTTGAGCACCTCGACCTCGACCCGATGCGCCAGCGGTTCCCAAACACGAACCGGCTCCGGGCCAGCCGGCGGCGGCGCTCGCTTCAGGAGTCGCCCCGCGAGTAACACCACCACGATCAGCCCGACTGCCCCGCCCACCCACCAGCGTGCCGGGAGCCGGTTCACAGGACCGCCGCTCGGAAGGCGAGAGACTCCGGGGGCAGCGTCCAGCCCTGAGTGATGGCGTAGTCGAGCCGCCGACGGACGACTTCGCGAAGCACTTCATCGGGCTCCTCAGGGTAGAGCACCGCGAGGGCGGCACGGTCGGCACGGTCGAAGGTCCGACCGGGCTCGAGAAAGTCGGCACAGTAGAGTGCCCGGCCGATTCGCCCCCAACCCACCCAACCGACCGAGTGCCAGCGAACCGCACTCAACACATCGGCATCGCGTTCTCCTTCGAGCTCGGCGCGCGCGGCAGCAGCAGGTCCGTGACGTAGTTCGACAGGCCCCTCAACCGTCGGTGCCCAGCGTCGCATTTCGGCCTCGGGGGCATCCCGAAGCGCATCGTGAAGCCAGACCGCGCGAAGCCAGCGCGCGCGTTCCTCCGGCGCAAGGCGGAGCGCGGTGACCCAACTGCGCATCAGTTGCACGACGCGCTCGATGTGCTCGCGACGCGCAGGTGCAACGACGGCCCAGGACGGCAAGCCATCCTGGGCCGAGCGAGCAGGATCATCGTGCGCGGGGATCAAGCGGGCCCGGGTGGTGGCGAGACGATCCGGTTCGACCCGTCGACGAAAACCACTGCCGGGCGAAACGCGGGTACGTCGGGCTCATCGATGTCACCGTAGGCAATCAGGATGACGAGGTCTCCAACCATGCCGAGGCGCGCCGCGGCACCGTTCAGCTGCACGACGCCGCTTCCGGCCGGACCGGGAATCACGTAGGTCGTGAAGCGCGCACCGTTGTTGACGTTGACCACCTGGATCTCTTCGTAGACCACCAGGTCGGCGGCCGCGATCAGATCGGTATCGAGCGTCAGCGACCCCTCGTAATGGAGGTCCGCAGCAGTGATGGTCGCACGATGGATCTTGGACTTCATGAGGCGACGGCGCATGCTCACGCGTTCGGCTCCTTGAGGATCACGTTGTCGATCAAGCGGGTGGTGCCGACCCGCGCTGCCACGGCGACGATTGTCCCCGGCTCAGCTCGCTCGACGGAGGCGAGCGAGTCAGGATCAGCGAGCGCAATATAGTCCGGCGTCACGCCGCGAGTCGCAGCAAAGATCTCGGCCGCGACCGTGTGCAAGACCTCGGCATCCCGCTCCCCGGCTCGCCAACGCACCTCGACCGCGTGCAACGCCCGCGATAGCGACAGGGCTTCGATCCGTGCCTCGGGGGTGAGGTAGACGTTGCGTGACGAGAGGGCGAGCCCATCCGGTTCGCGCACCGTCGGCAGCACCCGCAGCGTCAACGGCAGGTCGAGGTCGCGGACCATCTTGCGGATGAGGGTGACCTGCTCGATGTCCTTCTGTCCGAAGCCGGCGACATCGGGCTGGACGATGTTGAACAACTTGGCGACCACGGTGAGCACGCCATCGAAATGCCCCGGTCGATGGGCGCCTTCCCAGCGTGACGCCGTCGCGCCCGCGACCACACGAATTTCCGCCCCGGGCGGATACATCTCGTCAGCCGTCGGCACAAACAGCACCTCCACGCCGCGCGAGGCAGCCAGCCCCCGGTCGCGCTCGATGTTGCGCGGGTAGCGGGATAGATCCTCGTTCGGACCGAACTGCAGCGGATTGACGAAGATGCTCATCACGACGAGATCACAGGCCGCGCGGATATCGTCCACGAGCGCCAGGTGACCGTCGTGCAGGAAGCCCATCGTCGGCACGAAGCCGATGCGACGGCCCTGGCTCCGCTCGCGCGCGAGTCGCGCCCGGAGTGCCGCAATGCTCGTGAATTCTTCCATGCCGCTCAATCGAAGGAGTGGGCGTCGTCGGGGTATGCGCCGGTGCGGACTTCGGCGGCGAACTGCGACACGGCGTCACGCACCGTCCCAGCCAGCTCGGCATAGCGCTTCAGGAAACGCGGCGTGAAGGTGTCGTTGAGACCAATCATGTCGTGCAGCACCAATACCTGACCATCGCAGCCGTTGCCCGCGCCGATACCGATCGTCGGAACCGTGAGCGCCTCGGAGACCTGAGCAGCAAGACCACGCGGCACCAGTTCGAGGACGATCGCGCTGGCCCCCGCCTGTTCGAGCGCCACTGCGTCATCGAGCAGTTTCTGCGCGGCCGGGGCGTCACGACCCTGCACGCGATAGCCGCCGAGCGTGTTGATGGCCTGCGGCGTGAGGCCGAGGTGACCCACGACCGGAATCCCGCGATCGACGAGCGCGCGCACGGTCTCCGCCATCGGGGCGCCACCTTCGAGCTTCACGGCGTGGCAGTCCGTTTCGGCCAGCACCCGACCGGCGTTCCGGATCGCCTCTTCCGGCGAGACCTGGTAGGAAAGAAATGGCAGGTCCACCACGATGGGCGTGCGCTCGGTTCCGCGCCGCACACTCGCGGCATGGTAGATCATCTGATCAAGCGTCGCGCTGAGCGTGGAGCGATGGCCGGCGAGCACCTCGTTCAGCGAGTCACCCACCAGCATGATGTCGACGCCCGCGCTCTCGAGCAGCCGCGCAAAGAGCGCATCGTAGCAAGTCAGCATCACCAGCCGGCGCCCGTCGCGCTTGCGGGTTGCGAGATCGGGCATCGTCAACGGTCGGTCAGCCATGGGCCTCCACAACGGCAATCTGCCGCGCCCAGAAATTCCGGTCGCGCAGCCCGGGATGCGGGAGCACGAGGTCGGGGAGATCACAACTCAGGTCACCGAAATACACCAGATCCAGGTCAAGCGTCCGGGAACACCACGGCGTGTCGCGGGTCCGCCCCGCTTCCCGCTCGATCGCGTGACATCCCTCGAGCACCGCGGCAGCCGAACACGTGGTGTCGAGCAGCACCATCTGATTCAAGTACGAGGGTTGTGGCAGTCCCCCGAGCGGCGTGGTCTCCTCCACCTCGGACGCTGCGACGAGCGTCGTGCCCGGGAGCTGCGCCAGCCTCACGCACGCAAGCGCAAGCGCCGCGGCACGGTCACCCAGATTGCTCCCCAGCGCAACGCAAGCGCGGACACCCAACGCTACCGACTCCCGATGGCGGCACGGAGTTCGCCGAGGAAGCGCCCCGCAGCCGCCACGCCCTGACTGCCAAGCACATCTACGAGCGCACTCCCCACAACCACCCCATCGGCGATTCCACCGACGACCCGCGCCTGTTCCGGAGTCGAAATTCCGAAACCGACCGCGATCGGCAGTGCTGTTTCGGCGCGCACCCGTGCCACGGACTCATCGAGTCCCACCGCCAGCTCCTTCGAGGCGCCAGTCACGCCGAGCCGCGCCACGAGGTAGATGAAGCCCTGCCCACCACTCACGGCGCGGGCGACGCGTTCCGGCGCCGTGGTCGGCGCCACGAGGCGGATCAGGTCGAGTGGGGAGCGCTGCACTGCGGTTTCGACCGCGGCATCGGCACCGGCCGGAAGATCCGTGAGCAACAGACCGGCAACACCAACGGAGGCAGCGTCCGCCAGCAACCGCTCGACACCATACTGCAGCACCGGGTTCAAGTACGAGAACAGCACGACCGGCGCCCGGAGTTCCGCCCGCGCGATCAGGTCGAGAGTCTTCGGGAGCGTCATCCCGTTGGCGAGCGCACGAAAAGTCGACGCCTGAATCGTGGGACCGTCCGCCAGGGGGTCGGAAAACGGCACACCGACCTCGATGACATCCGCGTGCGCGTCGGTGACCCGGAGCGCCTCGAGGGAATCATCGAGCGTGGGGAACCCCGCCGTCAGGTAGGGGACCAGCGCCGGACGCCCGGCAGCACGCAATGTGGTCCAGGTGCGGTCGAGCCGCGAATCAGACGAAGAAATCACCGACGACAAGGCCATAACGGTCCGGAGAAGTGACTTTGACAATGGTGCGCGGGAAACTGCCATCCGCCCGCACAGTCGAGAGGTCGACCAGCTCGCCCGGCGCGGGAAGCCTCGCGCCGAGCGCACTCACCGCCAGCCGGACCAGGGGGCGGTGAAGTTGTTCTGGATCGGAACTTGGTCCCGCCACGACCGCAACCTCGAACGTGTCGAGGATCACGCAGGTGCCCACCGGATAGATACCCAGCAGGTTGATGAGCGCCTTGACCAGCGTCGGGTCGTAGCCGCGCCCCGGGTTGAGCCACATCTCCCGCAGGACGGCGTCGGGTTCGAGTGGCTCATTCTGATAGGCGCGGCGCGTGGTGGCAGCGTCGTATCCGTCGGCCACCGCGACCAGCCGCGTGAAGAGCCCGAGCCGACGGGGGCGAATGGCCCGAGGGTAGCCGCTGACATCCACCTTCATATGGTGTTCGTGCGCGGCCAGAATGGCGCGATACGGCAACTCCTCACCCTCGCGCATCTTGAAGAGTGTCAGGGTGCCGAGCCAGGGATGCGCCTGCATCCGCTGCCATTCGGAGTCATCGAGCGAGCCGGCCTTGTTCAGCAGCTTGATGTCTAGGCGCGCCTTGCCGATGTCGTGCAGCAGTGCGGCAAGTCCGAGATCATAGAGCTGCATCCGTTCGAGACCGAGGCGCTTGCCGAGCGTGACGGCAAAGATCGTGACGTTCACCGAATGCGTGAAGGTGTACTCATCGTATTCACGGAGCGTCGTCAGGCCGGTGATCGAGAGCTCGTTCTCCATGACCTGGTCGACGATCAGCTGGATCGCGCGCTTCAACCGCCGGGTGCTCGGCGCCCGGCCCATGCGGACCCCCTGGACTACATCACGGGCGACCGAGACTCCCTGGGCGTACGTGCGCTTCGCTCGCTCGAGCGCCTCGTCACCCTCCGTGGCGTCGTCGGCCTGTTCTCCGACGGCATCCACCGAGAGCCGCACGATATCGGCCTGCTGCATCCGCTGGCGCAGGATTTCGAGCCGTTCGTCGGGTTCCGCATCAGCAGGCAAGGCACCGAGTGCATTCAGCCACGCCTGCCACTCGCGGCGCGTCACCCCGTCATCGACACGAAGCAGCCCCACTCCGCAGCTGCGCATCAATCCGACGAAACCGCTGAAGGCCGCAAAGTTGTCGAGGCCGAGGCGCAGCCGCGTCTGGTTGATGAAGATGAAATCGCCGGTGAGCCGGACCTCGATGAAGCCCTCGAGCTGCAGGACCGACATCGCCGTGACGTACAGTTCATCAAGCGATCGCTGCACGGCAGCGTTCTCAAGCGGATACAGCTTGAGCGCACGCTGCGCGCTGTGAATCGCGACGAGTAGCGCGCGCCCCGACTGGCGGAGGAGGGCGTCGTCCCGCACGGGGGTCGTCACGCGAGCCAGTCCCGCAGGGCGGCGTTGGCCGCGCTGCGCACGACTGCTTCCTTGTCGGACGTGAAGCGGTCCACCATCAGGCGCGCTTCGAACGTCCGGACCTTCGCGAGCGCAAAGATGGCGCAGGCCCTGACTTCGGGCGGCGTCTTCCGTCGAAAGATCCCGCGCGGCTCGAGCAGTTCCTGCAACTTCGGGATCGCAACCTCACCGGCGAGCTGACCGTAGGCTTCGTACACCGTGCGCCGTTCGCTACGCTCCCAGCCGTAATCCTTGCCATCGAACAGCATCGCTTCGATGCGGCGCACCGCCCCACCGGATCCACCACGCGACACAAGCACGGCGAGCGCCGCCTGGCGCACGGCGCGCTCCTCGTCATCCAGTGCGGTCTCGACGGCGTTGACCGAGGTGGGCGTGGCAAATTCTCCCAGCGCGCGGACCGATGCAAGGCGAATCGCCGGGGAGCCATCCTTGAGGTGCCCGACAATCGACGGCACCAGCTGACTGAGCCCCAAGCGCGATGCCAGCGCGATGGCGGGTTCAATCACATCAGACGGGCCCTGGTCAAGGAGGGCGGCAAGCGCAGACGGCTGCGCGCGCGCGAGCTGCTCCACGCTGGGTTCGAGGGCGCGTCGGACACTGGCGTCCAGCGTGCGCCCCAGATGCGCCAGCACCAACGGCAGCGCGACTGGCTTGAGTTCGCGCAGCACCTCGCCGACATCCTCATCACTGGGCCTCGTCCGAGAATCCTCGAGCGCCACGAAGACCTGTTCAAGGATGTCGGGCTGCGAAAGCCGATCCTCGAAGCTGAGCAGCGCATCGTGCAGTTGCTGGTCGAGACCTGGCGCCCGCACCGCAATGACGCGCAGTTCGCGCAGGATACGAGCGACCGCGCGAAATCCGCCGGTCGAGAGTTGCGCCGGCAGGATGTCCTCGAGCAGGGCCACGACTTCGCGACGCACCTCGGGTTCGCGCTGCGCTTCGAGAATATCGAGCAGCGCATCGATCGCTGCCTGACGGATGTCGCGGCGGTATTCGTCGTCGAGATCGCTCTGGATCAGGCGGATCTCGGCCTCTTCGAGGAAGAACGGCGTCGAATCGAAGTCGGCGGGATCCACCACCCCGGGCGGACTCCCGGCGGGCGCTTCCTTGGCCGCGACGACCTCGTGTTGCGCCTGGTCCGGTTCGGGCTGACGCTCCCGCGCATCGCTTTCCTGGAGAAACTCGATCCCTTCGCCGAGCACTTCGATGAAGGCGTACGACACTAGCACGAAGTCCTGCTCCCAGAGGAGGGTCAGCAGGTCATCGCCGGCGTCGGCGGCCAGCAATCGGGAGCGATTGACGACATCGAGGAAGCGAACGATCTCTTCGCTCTCGACTCCGGGAAGGAGTGTGAGTCGACGCAGACCGTCCTTGTAGAGCTGCCAGGCGAGTCCTTCGTTGCGCGTGCCCTGACGATAGACGTTCACCCCTTCCCAGGTGATCTCCCCTTCCTGGATTTCGAGCACCAGCCGCCCGGTAATGCCCCACACCGGGGCGAAGGCACCGGCCACCTGCTCGAGCGCGCGGGAGTACATCGGATTGTTGGGGAGGTACATCTGCAGCGCACGCTGACTCTTCACGAGGACCCGAAGCAGTTCCTCGATCGCGCGGAGGTCCGCGTCCGTGGGGCCTGCGTGCGGTGCGACGGTCACGGCTTCCCGTGGAGAAGCGCCGCGACGTGCGCCACGTCCTTGTCGCCGCGCCCGCTGAGGCAGAGGAGCACGAGTTCATCCGGCGTCCAGCGACCGCGCACTGCTTCGATCCAGGCGATCGCGTGTGCGGTCTCGAGCGCCGGGATGATTCCCTCGAGTCGACAGAACTGCTGGAACGCGTCGAGGGCGGCGGTGTCGCCAATCGCGGCGTACTCCACCCGGCCACTGTCGTGCAGCCAGCTGTGTTCCGGACCAACGCCGGGGTAATCCAGCCCGGCCGACACCGAATGAGCGGGCGAGACCTGTCCGTCGGCGTCCTGGAGCAGATACGACAGCGACCCATGGAGCACGCCAGGCGATCCGGCGGTGAGCGTCGCGCTGTGATGACCGCTGGCCACGCCTTCGCCCGCCGCCTCGACGCCGACGAGCTGCACATCGGCATCCTCGAGGAAGCCCGCGAACATACCCATCGCGTTCGACCCGCCGCCGACACAGGCGACAACCGTCCTGGGAAGGCGACCGGTGAGCGCAAGCAGCTGCTCACGCGATTCCCGGCCAATCACGGATTGGAAGTCCCGCACCATTCGCGGAAAGGGATCGGGCCCGACCACCGAGCCGATGATGTAATGCGTCGTCGGCACGTTGGTGACCCAGTCGCGCAGCGCTTCGTTGGTGGCATCCTTGAGCGTACGCGTTCCCGAGGTGACCGGCACCACCGACGCGCCGAGGAGCTGCATCCGGTAGACGTTGAGTGCCTGCCGCGCGACATCCTCCTCGCCCATGTAGACGACACATTCGAGTCCGAAACGCGCACAGATGGTCGCAGTCGCTACACCGTGCTGGCCAGCGCCGGTTTCGGCGATGATGCGACGCTTCCCCATGCGACGTGCCAGTAACGCCTGACCGATCGTGTTGTTGATCTTGTGGGCGCCGGTGTGGTTGAGATCTTCGCGCTTGAGCAACACCCGGGCGCCGACGAGGGCGCTGAACCGCGGCGCTTCCGAGAGCCGGGACGGCCTGCCGACAATGTCGCGCAGCAGGGTGTGGTACTCCTCCCAGAACGCCGGCTCACTCCGGGCCTGATCGTACAGCGCCGTGAGGTCGTCGAGTGCGGCCACGAGCGTCTCGGGGACGTAGCGACCCCCGTACGGGCCGAAGCGACCCTCGACCGTGGTCTCAGGAGGAAGTGCGAGCGTCACGGACCATCTCCAGGAAGCGAATGAGCCGCTCGGCATCCTTGCGGCCCGGCGCGGATTCTACCCCGGAACTTACATCGACAGCGTCGGGGCCGACGAGCCGGATCGCCTCGGCAACGTTCTCGGGCGCCAGTCCACCTGCGAGAACAAAGCGAGCCCCCGGCGCGGCCCGTCGGGCCGCGATGGCCAGCGACATCGGCAGGGCGATTCCCTTCCCTCCCAGTCCATCGGGATGACGGGGTTCCACCAATAAGGCATCGGCGGCAGCCGCTCGCTCGGCAAGGAGAGCGGCCAGCCCTGCCTCGGTCTCGACCGCTGCGACCCGCCACACCTCGAGGCCCGTGGCCCGGAATCGTGCCGCAACAGCCGGGTCAGAGGCGCCGTGCAGCTGGACACCGGCCAGTCCGGCCTCGGCGACAATATCGAGGATCGCCTCGAATTCCCGGTCGGCAAAGACACCGAGCACCGGAACAGCACCAGCCGCGGCGACAATTTCACGCGCCTGCGAGGCAGTTACCTCGCGCGGTCCCCCGGCGAAAATCACGCCGAGTCGCCAGGCGCCCTGTCGAGCAGCGAGTTCGGCGTCAGCAGGCCGGGTGAGCCCGCAAATCTTCGCGTCAACGACCACGTCGACTCACTCTGCTCACCCCGCGGGCGGCGGTTTCCGGCTCACCAGCGGCGGCAAGCGCCGATCCGATCAATACGGCGTCCGCGCCTGCTGCGGCAGCCGATTCGACATCTGCGACGGTCGCCATACCGCTCTCGGCAACCGCGACCAGTTCGGCTGGCACCTGTTCAAGCAGTCGCCACGCCGCTTCGCGATCGATCGAAAAGTTGTCGAGGTCGCGCGAATTGACTCCGATGATCCTGGCCCCCGCCGCGAGGGCTGCCGAAATTTCGGCCGCGTTGTGGGTCTCCACGAGCGTGGCGAGGCCAAGTTCTCCGGCGAAATGGACCAGCCGGCCAAGTTGGGCCTGGTCCAGGGCCCGAACTATCAGCAGGGCCGCCGAGGCTCCGGCAGCGCGCGCCTCGAGCAGCTGGACTTCGTCGAGGATGAAGTCCTTCCGGAGCAATGGCACGGAGACCGCGCCTGCCACGGATTCGAGATCGGCCAGGGCGCCTCCGAAGAAGGGACCGTCAGTGAGTACCGACACCGCAGCCGCACCACCCCGCGCATAGGCCTCGGCAAGCTCGACGGGATTCAGTCCCTCGTTGATGGCTCCGGCGGAGGGGGAGCGTCGCTTGACCTCGGCAATGAGGGTGACCGTTTCGCGCCGCAGGGCGGCTTCGAAGTCGGCCGGGACGGACCGGGCGAGTGCCGCCCGTTCAAGTTCCGCCCCCCTGCGACGGAGGTCAGGGAGGGTATCCCTGGTGGCGGCGAGGATGGCATCGAGTACGGGCATCTTGCTCTTCGGTTTCCGTTCGGGTAGCTTCTGCTTCGGGTTCTCTTCGCCATCGCCTTGGAGGCCGTCGTGCCACTGACCAGGAAGCAGCGCGAGATTCTCGACTATCTCGAATCGGCCATCGCCCGGAACGGCTTTGCGCCGAGTTTCGAAGAGATCGCCGAGCAGTTCGGCTACCAGTCGCTCGCCACCGTGCACGAGCACCTGAGCAATCTGGAGAAGAAGGGCTATATCCGCCGCGGATACAATGAGAGCCGGGCGATCGAAGTCCTCCCTCCACGCGGCAGCGCGGGCGCGACCGAGATTCCCCTGCTCGGATCCGTCGCCGCCGGCTACCCGATCGAATCACTGATGAGTGGCGAAGTCGTGCCGGTTCCCGACAGCATGCTCCCACGCCGCGGTCCGAACTACGCCCTGCGGGTTCGCGGCGAATCCATGATCGACGAGCAGATCCTCGACGGTGATCTGGTTGTCGTCAACGGCCGCGAAACCGCCGACAACGGCGAAATGGTGATTGCGCTGGTCAACGGCAGTGAGGCAACGGTCAAGCGGTTCTATCGCGAGCCGGGCGGATGGATTCGCCTGCAGCCAGCCAACCCGGTGATGCGCCCGCTCCGCTACCAGGAGCGCGACGTGCTGATTCAGGGCGTCGTCGTCGGGGTGATCCGGAAGTTCTAGCGCCCGGCCAGCTCGCGAAGCCGCTCCAGCCGATCCGCGGCCGCACCGCTCGTCAGTGCGCGCCGCGCCGCCAACACGGATGCCTCCCAGTCCAGCCCCTGCCCCGACACGTACACCGCAGCCGCCGCGTTGTGCACCACGGCGGCGACCAGCGCGGGCATCGCCTGCGCGGGTCCTCGCAAGAGTGACTCAATGCGCTCGGCATTGTCCGCGGGCTCGCCACCCTCGAGTCCCGCAAGCGTCTCGCTACCAAGACCGAATTCTGCAGGATCCAGGCGCCACGGGGTGACCGTGCCGTTTCGGATCTCCCACACGCTCGTCAGCCCCACCGGGGAAATCTCATCCATCCCGATATCGGCGTGGACCACCAGCGCATGCGATGCGCCGAGCCGGGCCAGCGCCTCGGCGATCACGGGGGCACGTGCTGCGTCGGCGACGCCTACCACCTGCCGGGTAGCACCGGCCGGGTTGGCCAGCGGGCCGATCAGGTTCATCAGCGTCGGCACCCCGAGTTCGCGACGAACAGGTGCCACGTGACGCATCGCGGGGTGATATGCCGGGGCGAACAGGAAGACGAGGCCGGTCTGCTCCAGCACATCCGCTGCCTGCCCGGGAGTGAGTTCCAGCGAAAGGCCGAGGGCCTCCAGCACGTCGGCCGACCCCGAACGCGACGTGAACGAGCGGTTCCCGTGCTTGGCTACCCTGACGCCCGCAGCGGCGGCCACAAATGCGGCGGCAGTAGAGAGGTTCAGTGTTGTGGTCCGACCGCCGCCGGTCCCGCAGGTATCGACGAGCAGGTCGGGGTTGGCACCCGGCACAGAGCGCATCGCAAGACGGAGCGCCCGGACTGCACCGGCGATCTCCGCCGGCGTCTCGCCACGGGTGCGCATCGCCATGAGCGCGGCCCCCACACTGGCAGGGCCGGCGGCCCCCGACATGATCTCGGTGAAAGCAGCTTCGGCTTCGGATTCGCTCAGTGTCTCGCCTGCCGCGAGGCGAATGAGCGCCTGGCGAAGCGCGGTCGGAGGTGGGGGCTCTGGGTGGGTCATCGGCGTGGGCAAGCGTATCGGCCTCGCTGTCCTTTTGTCAATATTCACAACGGTTTACGCGGGTTGCCGCCCCTCCCCGATCGGGCTACTTTCCGAGGCTCGATGGAGCGCACTTTTCTGCTCGTTCTGGAGTTCGACGGGACCGGCTTCTGCGGCTGGCAACGCCAGGCCGAGGGCCGCTCGGTGCAGGCGGTCGTGGAGCAGGCTCTGGGACGACTCGCCGGGCGCCCCACGAGAGTGATCGGCGCCGGTCGAACGGATGCCGGAGTCCACGCGCTGGCGATGCCGGTGAGTGCGACGATGCCGGCGCGGTGGGCGCCAACGGAGTTGCTGCGCGCGGCGAATTCGGTGCTGCCGCGAGATGTTGCCGTTCGCGAGATCCGCGAAGTGGTGCCGGGCACCGACGCGCGGCGTGCCGCACTGAGTCGACGCTACCGCTTCGACATCGGAACCGACGGCACCAGCCGATCGCCGTTCCGCAGCCGGACTGAATGGGCAGTCGGGCGGACGCTCGATGCTGAAGCGATGATGCGCAGCGCCGCTCTGTTGCCCGGAGAGCACGACTTCCGTGCCTTCGCCATCGTGGGCGAACCGAAGCCGCACTATCGCTGTCGAGTCCTGGAGGCGTGCTGGACGCCGCTCGATGTTGCGCGGCTCCGTTTCACGATCGCCGCCGACCGCTTCCTGCACCACATGGTGCGGATGCTCGTCGGAACGATGGTGGACATCGGCCTCGGACGACGACCGGAGAGTGACATGGCGCGCCTGCTGACGCTGCCGCACAACACTGAAACGAGCGCGCCAGCCCCTGCGGCCGGGCTGCGCTTTGTCGAAGCCACCTACCCCGATTCGATCTTTCTTTCGGAGCGCGCCTCATGGTAACGCGTCGTATTGCCGTGCTGTTCGCGACAATCTGTGCGGCCGCCTGCGGTGGCGAGCGCGGTGCATCGGCGCAACAGCCTCCCGCAGCCAGCAACGGCCGCACCATCGATGCGTCGCGGCGCACGGCGATCGTCGATGCCAGCGCCCGGGTCGCACCGGCCGTTGTCTCGGTGCGCGTCACGCTGCCACAGCCGCGGCCGAGCGTCTACGAGCAGATGTTCATGCAGCAGCCGCAAGGCACGCCGCAAAGCTTCGGCACCGGCTTCATCCTGCGTGCCGATGGCATCATCATCACCAATCAGCACGTCGTCGCCAACGCGCAGCAGATCACCGTGACGCTGGCGGACGGCACCGATGTCGAGGGTCGCCTGCTCGGCGAGGATCCCCTGACCGACATCGCCGTCATCAAGGTCGAACGCAAGGGACTGCCCGTCGTGACGGTCGGCCGTTCGCGCGACCTCATGATCGGCGAATGGGCGATCGCGCTCGGCAATCCGTACTCATTCCTGCTCGGCAACTCGGAACCGACGGTGACTGCTGGCGTGATCAGCGCCACCGGCCGCAACATTCTCCCGACCGGAAACCAGTCGGGTTCCTATCTCGACATGATCCAGACCGACGCGGCAATCAATCCGGGCAATTCCGGAGGGCCGCTGACCAATGGCCTGGGCGAAGTGATCGGTGTCAACTCCTCGATCTTCTCCGAGAATGGCGGCTCGGTCGGCCTCGGCTTCGCCATTCCGATCGAACGCGTCGTGCGCGTCGCCGACGAGATCATCCGCAATGGCGCGGTGCGACGCGCGTGGGTCGGACTCACCGTCAATCCCGTGGCCGGGACCAGCGACTGGAAGCAGAACGGCGGCGTCCCGGTCGGCGATGTTGCCGCAGGTGGCCCCGCCGCTCGCGCAGGGATCCGCAGCGGCGATGTGCTCACCGAGGCGAATGGCAAGCGACTCCGCAATTACCTCGACTGGGATGCCGTGCAGCTCGACCTGCATGTCGGCGATTCGGTCGTCGTGGTCGGCAAGAGCCGCGGCGCGAGTTTCTCGCACCGGATCATCACGGGTGATCTGCCGTCGGTCACCGCGCAGAAAGTCCGCGTGCTGCAGAACCTCGACCTGATCACCGTGACCCCGGCCATCCAGGCGGAACGGCGGATCCAGAGCACCGCCGGCGCGCTCGTATTCCGGGTCCCCCGCGACGTCACCGAACAAACCGGACTCACCGAGGGCGATGTCATCATCGGCATCAACGGCACGACACTCCGTTCGGCCGAAGAAATCGGTCGCGCGTTGCAGGCGATCCGCCCCGGCAGTGCGTTCATCCTGAACATCGAGCGTGGTGGCATGCGCGGCAATCTCCGGTTGCAACTCAATTGAGCGGCGATCGCTGGCAGTCGCCGCTGGGGAGCCGCTATGCATCGGTGGCGATGCAGCAGCTCTGGGGTGAAGCGCATCGTATCGGACAGTGGCGTCGCGTCTGGCTGGCCCTGGCGGAGTCCGAGCGCGAACTGGGACTCGAGATTCCGGACGCGGCCCTCGTTGCGATGCGCGCGCACCTCGACGATGCCGATCTCACCGCCGCGGCCGCGTTCGAGAAGCGTTTCCGCCACGACGTGATGGCCCACGTCCACGCGTTCGGGGAACAGGCCCCCGCCGCCCGCCCGTACCTCCACCTGGGCGCGACATCCGCCTTCGTGACCGACAACGCCGATGTTCTGGTGATGCGCGACGGCCTCGCCCTCATCCTCGGACATCTCGTGGAAGTCGTCGGCAAGCTCCGTGGCTTTGCGGTGGCGCACGCGGCGCTTCCCTGCCTCGCGTACACGCATTTCCAGCCGGCGCAGCTCACGACGGTCGGCAAGCGTGCGACGCTGTGGATGCAGGATTTCGCGCTCGACATCGAAGCCGTGGTGCACCGGCTCGAGGCGCTCCGACTTCGGGGCTGCAAGGGCACCACGGGCACGCAGGCGTCCTTCCTGGATCTCTTCGCCGGAGATCACGCCAAGGTGCGTGAACTCGAGCGGCGGATCGCGAGCAAGCTCGGTACCGACGCAGTCTTTCCGGTGACTGGCCAGACCTACCCGCGAAAGGCTGACGCACAGGTGCTCGACGTGCTCAGCGGCATCGCCCAGTCGGCCGCCAAGTTCGCGAACGACATGCGGTTGCTTCAGCACGAAGGGGAGTTGCTCGAACCCTTCGAGAGTGAGCAGATCGGCTCGAGCGCCATGGCATACAAGCGCAACCCGATGCGCGCCGAGCGGATCAACGCGCTCGCGCGCCACGTGATCGCGTTGCAGGCCAACGGAGCGCACACCGCCGCCGCACAATGGCTCGAACGGACACTCGACGATTCGGCGAATCGCCGACTGACGCTCCCGGAGGCTTTCCTCGCCGTCGATGCGATCCTGCTGCTGGTCGCCAACATTGCTGGCGGCCTTGAAGTTCGGGAACCCGCGATTATGCGTCACGTCGACGAACAGATGCCGTTCATGGCCACGGAGCGGTGGCTGATGCTCGGCGTTCAGGCCGGAGGCGACCGTCAGGCCCTGCACGAAGTTGTGCGCCGCCACTCACTCGCCGTGCACGAGGCCGTCGCGGCCGGGCAGCCCAACGACCTGATGGATCGACTCTCGACCGATGCCGCGTTCGCCGGGATCGACCGGACGGCCCTCGCCGCCCAGCTCGATCCGACGCGGTACACCGGGCGATCACGGGAGCAGGTCGGCGAATTCCTCGACGAATTTCTCGATCCGCTCGTGATCCGGGCCGCTCCGATGGCGACAGCCACCGGTCCTTCGGAGCTGCGCGTATGAGCACCATCCCGCTCACGACCAGCACCCTGCCGTTGCCGCTCTGGCGGAAGGGGAAGGTTCGCGAAGTCTACGAAGTCGATGCCGAGCGCCTGCTGCTCGTGGCGAGTGATCGCGTGAGCGCCTTCGACGTGGTCATGGCCGAGGCCGTACCCGACAAGGGACGGGTGCTGACGCAACTTTCCGCGTTCTGGTTCCAGCGCCTGAGCAGCGTCACTGACTCGCACTTCCTCACGGCGAGCACGAACGCCATCCTGGTCGAAGTGCCATCGCTGGAGCCGTTCCGCGACCAGATGGCCGGGCGTGCGATGCTGGTGCGGCGTACCGCCCCCGTGTCATACGAGTGCGTCGTTCGCGGATATCTCGCCGGCTCGGCGTGGGCGGAGTATCGCCAACGCGGCACGCTTGCCGGTGAGTCGCTCCCACCGGGATTGCTGGAATCATCACCGCTCGAGCCGCCGCTCTTTTCGCCGGCGACGAAGGCAGAGAGCGGCCACGACGAGAACATCGCATTCGAGCAGATGCGCACTGCGCTCGGCGCCGATCTCGCTGACGGCCTGCGCGATGTCTCGCTCGCGTTGTACGCCGCCGGAAGGAATGAGGCCCGCGAACGCGGACTCGTCATCGCCGACACCAAGTTCGAGTTCGGGCTGACAGCTGCGGGCCGCCCGATTCTGATCGACGAAGTGCTGACCCCCGATTCGTCGCGCTTCTGGCCGATGGACGGTTATCAGCCCGGGCGTACACAACCGAGTTTTGACAAGCAGCCGCTGCGTGACTGGCTCGCAGGGGAGCGCACGGCGGGCCGCTGGAATGGGGATGCCCCTCCGCCGACGCTGCCAGCGAGTGTGGTCGATGCGACCAGCGCCCGCTACCGGGAAGCCTACCGCCGCATCGTCGGCAATGAATTGCCGGAGGACGCATGATGCGAGTCGCGCCGGAAGGACGTCCGTTCATCGCCGTGGCCTGGCTGCTGGCGATCGGGTTCGCCGCGTTCGGCTGGTGGACTGCCACGGCGCTCTGGCTGCCGATCGCGATCTGGGTGGTCGCCTTCTTCCGCGACCCTGAGCGCAGCGGGCCACGTGGCGATCAGTACGTGATCGCCCCGGCCGACGGCAAGGTCGTGTCGATCATCCCGATCGATGAGCCGGATGTGATCGGCGGCGCCGCGACGCGCGTCTCCATTTTCATGAACGTCTTCAACGTGCACGTCAACCGCTACCCGAGCAACGGCACCATCACATTTCGCCGTTATCGACCGGGCAAGTTCTTCAATGCGGCCGACGAGAAGGCCGCGCTCGAGAACGAGCAGAGCGACGTTGGCATTACCACCCCACGCGGACGCGTGCTTGCCCGGCAGATCGCCGGCCTGATTGCGCGCCGGATCATCACGGATCATGCCGAAGGTGCCGTTGTGCGCCAGGGCGACCGCCTCGGCCTGATCCGCTTCGGTTCGCGCGTGGACGTATTCGTCCCTGCAGGCACCAGCATCCTCGTCAAGGAAGGAGACGTGACCCAGGCCGGGGTCACGGTGATTGCCGAATGGACATGAACAGCGAAGGACCCGCTCCGCGTCACGGCATGCGCCGCGTCGTGATCGTCGTGCCGAGTGCCTTCACGCTCGGGAATCTCTTCTTCGGCTTCTGGTCGATTGTCGCCGCCAACCACGGCAACTTTCTCTGGGCCGGGTGGTTCATCATCTTCGCCGGGGTCCTCGACACGCTCGACGGCCGTGTGGCCCGCCTGTCGAACACCGGCTCGCGATTCGGCGCCGAGCTCGACTCGCTGGTGGATGTGATTTCGTTCGGTGTTGCTCCGGCACTGCTGATGTATTTCCTCGAGTTCAGCAACGCGGGCCGCTTCGGATGGGTGCTCTGCTACCTCTACGTCATGGCGGCAGCGATCCGCCTCGCACGCTTCAACGTGGTTGCCGCCCAGGGTGGCAAGACCGGTTCGTGGTTCACCGGTCTTCCCTCGCCCGCCGCCGGTATGACGCTCGCAGCGTATTTCTCCTTCTCGCAGACCACCTGGTACAGCCAGTCGCTGGCATACCTGAACATGCAGAACTTCGGCCTCGCCTTCCTGATGGTGGCGCTCGGAGTGCTGATGGTCAGCAATGTGAAGTATCCGCGCTGGCCGGCAGCGGGCTTCGGCTCGCCGCAGAAGCTCGCCGGCCTCGCCATCTATCTGGTCATCCTTGTCTGCGGGCTGACGGTTCCCGCCTACTTCCTCTTTCCGCTCGGACTGACCTACCTGCTCTTCGGTCTGCTCCGCGCCTTCTTCCGCGGGCTGTCCGACCGGGGCGATCTCCGGGATGGCGGTGACCAGCCGCCGATAACGCTTGTCCGTCACGGCCGCGCCGCGCGCCGTCAGGAGAACGAATGAACCAGCGTGTCCACGTCCGAGTCATTCCCCGTAGCGGGCTCCTCGATCCGCAGGGTCAGGCCGTCGAGCATGCGCTTGGTGTCCTCGGCTTCTCGGGTGTCACTGATGTGCGGATCGGCAAGGCCATCGAACTGAGCGTGGCAGCCGACAGCCCGGCCGCGGCCGAGGCGCTGGTTCGCCGGATGTGCGAACAACTCCTCGCCAATCCGGTCACCGAGGACTTCGTGATCGAGGTGGAAGCGCGATGAGCCGTGTCGCCGTGGTCCGCTTTCCGGGCAGCAACTGCGAGACCGAATCCCTGGCCGCCGTAGTGCGCGCCGGGGGTACATCGGTCTTGCTCGACTACCGCGAGACGTCGCTCGGAGGCGCCGATGCGGTGATCCTGCCGGGTGGCTTCTCCTACGGCGACTATCTCCGCTCCGGCGCGATCGCGCGATTCGCCCCGATCATGCAGGCCATCCAGGCTCACGCCGCGGCCGGCGGCGCGGTGATCGGCATCTGCAATGGGTTCCAGGTGCTCTGCGAGGCCCATCTCCTGCCTGGGGCGCTGCTGCGGAATGCCCAGCAGCGATTTGCGGCGCGACCTGTCGACGTCCGCATCGAACGCGTCGATACCGTCTGCACCGGTGACTACCACACTGGCGAAGTGATCCGGATCCCGATTGCCCACGGGGAAGGTCGCTATGCCGCAGACGAGACGACACTGCAGCAACTCGAAGCCGACGGCCGGGTGATGCTACGGTATGTCAGCGTACCTGGGAGCGATGCCCCGCATAATCCCAATGGCTCGGCCCGCGACATCGCCGGTATCTGCAATGCCGCCGGGACGGTGGTCGGCTTCATGCCACACCCGGAGCGCCTCGCGGAGAGCACCCTCGGATCCGATGCCGGTCACCGGTTCTTCACGTCACTCGTCGGTCGGCTCGCCGTCGGAGCTGCCGCGTGACCGCTGTCATTGCCGCCGAAGCGTTCCCCGGCGAACGCGAAGTCACCGATGCAGTGGTACGCGAGCACAAGATCAACGAGATCGAGTACAGTGCCGTCCTGAAGCTGCTCGGTCGTACACCCACGCTCACGGAGCTTGGCATCTTCTCGGCGCTCTGGTCGGAGCACTGTTCCTACAAGCACACCAAACCGGTCCTGCGAAAGTTCCCGGTCGACGGACCGCAGGTCGTGCAGGGCCCCGGCGAGAACGCCGGCGTGCTGCGGCTCCCCGAAGGGTGGGCCGTGGCATTCAAGATCGAGTCGCACAATCACCCGAGCGCGGTTGAGCCATACCAGGGCGCCGCGACAGGCGTCGGCGGCATCCTGCGCGATGTCTTCACGATGGGCGCCCGCCCCGTCGCGCTGCTGAATTCCCTGCGACTCGGGCCTCTGGACGACGCCCGCAATCGCTACCTCTTCGCCGGCATTGTCAAAGGCGTCGGAGACTATGGCAATTGTGTTGGCGTACCCACCCTCGGAGGCGAAGTCTGTTTCGCCCCCGGGTACAGCGGCAACCCGCTGGTCAATGCCATGGCGGTCGGGCTCCTGCGTGAGACGGACCTGATCACGGCAAAGGCCGAGGGTGTCGGCAACATCCTCCTGGCGGTCGGCGCCAAGACCGGACGTGATGGTATTCACGGTGCCTCGTTCGCATCAGAGGATCTCACGGCGGAGAGCGAGAAGCGACGGCCGCAGGTGCAGGTGGGTGATCCGTTCACCGAGAAGCTGTTGCTCGAGGCCTCGCTGGAGTTGATCACCGGCAACTACATCGTGGCGATTCAGGATATGGGCGCGGCCGGGCTGACATCCTCATCGGCGGAAATGGCGGCACGCGGCGGCGTCGGCGTCGAGCTCGACACCAGCAAGGTGCCGACGCGCGAGGCCGGGATGACGCCGTACGAGATCATGCTGTCGGAGTCGCAGGAACGAATGCTCGTGGTCGCCGAACCGCACCGCATTGCCGAGATCCAGGCGGTCTGCCAGCGGTGGGAGCTCGATGCGACTCCGGTCGGGCGGGTGACTGACGACGGGCTCTTCCGCATCATTCACGATGGGCGGACCGTGGCTGCCATTCCGGGACAGGAGCTCGTGGACGGCTGCCCGATGTATGCGCCAGCCGCCATCGAGGCCCCGGCCGCCGTGGCACGACGCGCAGCCCTCCCTTCCAAGACCGCGCCCGATCCTGTGGCTGCACTGAAGCTGCTGCTCGACGCACCAACCATCGCGAGCAAGCGCTGGGTCTTCGAGCAATTCGACAGCACCGTGCGCGCCGGCAGCGCAGTCATTCCGGGCGGTGACGCCGGAGTGCTCCGCGTCGCCGACACCAACTTCGGCCTCGCCATGACGGTCGACTGCAATGCCCGCTATGTCTTCCTCGACCCATACGAGGGTGGCAAGGCAGCGGTCGCCGAAGCGGCACGCAACATCGCCTGCACCGGTGCCCGACCGCTCGGTATTACTGATTGCCTCAACTTCGGCAATCCCCAGGTGCCCGAGATCTTCTTCCAGTTCACCGAAGCGTGTCGCGGCATTTCCGATGCTTGCCGCGCCTTCAATACGCCGGTGACCGGCGGCAACGTCTCGCTGTACAATCAGAATCCGACGAGCGCGATCGATCCGACGCCGACCATCGGCATGGTCGGCGTTCTCGATGACATCACGACTGCAGTGCCGAGCCACTTTTCGCAGGCTGGCGATGCCATCCTGCTGCTCGGTCACACGACGGGCCACCTCGGCGGTTCGTCGTACTGGGCCGAAGTCCTCGACGCCGTTGTCGGGGCACCACCTCCGGTTGATCTGAAGGCCGAACGCGGGTTGCAGGAGACCCTGATCGCGGCAGCCAGCCGACGCCTGCTCCGTTCAGCCCACGATCTTTCCGATGGCGGGCTCGCGGTCGCGCTGGCCGAGTGCTGCATCGGTGGCCCCTGGGCTACCACCACCTTCGGCGCTGACATTGATCTCGGTCGACACGCGGACGCTGTGTCGGACGCGGGATGGCTCTTTGGCGAGGAGGGCGGCAGGGCGCTGGTCTCCTGTGATCCGTCGCACGTGGCGGAATTGCAGCAGTTGGGACACGGCCTCGGGATCCCGGTGCATTACCTCGGGCTAGTCGGGGCCGAACGTGGTCAGCTCAACGTCACGCGCGACGCGGTGGCATGGCACTGGGGCACGACCGAGCTCCGCAGCATTCATCTCGAGGCAATTCCGCGACGCATGTCGACGGGAGAGGGCTGACCCATGTGCGGTGTGATCGGAGTATCCGGTGTCGTCGACGCGGCTCGAGTCACCTATCTCGGTCTCTACGCCTTGCAGCATCGCGGGCAGGAGAGTGCCGGGATCGTGGCGGTCGATGACACCGGACGGGCCCGGATCCACCGCGCAATGGGGCTGGTTTCCGATGCCTTTGATGAGCCCTCGCTCACCGGCCTGCTCGGCGATGTCGCGGTGGGTCACACTCGCTATTCCACCGCCGGCAGCACGATCCTCGCGAACGCTCAGCCCTACCTCGTGAACTATCACGGCGGTCCGTTGTCCGTCGCGCACAACGGCAACCTCGTCAATGCGGTGGAGTTGCGCGACGAACTGGTTCGGCAGGGCGCAATCTTCTCCTCCAATAGCGATACCGAAGTCCTGATCCACCTGATTGCGCGTTCGGATGCCCCCACGGTCGAAGGCCAGATCCGCGATGCACTCGAACGGGCCGATGGAGCGTACTCGGTGGTGATCGGCGTGGGTCGCGCCATATATGCCGCTGTGGATTCGCGTGGCTTCCGACCGCTTTTCCTGGGTCGACTCGACGGTGGCGTCATCGTGGCCTCGGAAACCTGCGCCTTCGATCTCGTTGGTGCCACGACTGTGCGTGAACTCGCACCTGGCGACTTCGTACGGATCGAAGACGGCGAAATCGTCGACCTGCACCGGCTTTCACCCCGCCGCGTGACCCGCTGCATCTTCGAGCTGGTGTATTTCTCCCGCCCTGACTCCACCATCTTCGGCGAGTCAGTCGATCGCGTCCGGCGGGAGCTGGGTCGTCAACTCGCGCGCTTCCACCCTGCCCCAGGCGCTGATGTGGTGTTTTCCGTCCCCGACTCTTCCAATGTGATGGCCCTCGGCTACTCCGAAGTTTCCGGCGTCGCGCTGGAACACGGCCTGATCCGGAATCACTATGTCGGTCGAACCTTCATCAATCCGACGCAGGCGCTCCGGGTCGAGAAGGTGAAGATCAAGTTCAATCCGGTGCGTGAAGTGATCGCCGGCAATTCGGTGGTCGTCATCGACGACTCGCTGGTGCGGGGCACGACCAGCAAGGGGCTCGTGCGAATGATCCGCGCCGCCGGCGCACGCGAGGTCCATCTCCGACTCGGCTCGCCGCCAATCACCGGGCCGTGCCACTACGGCATCGACACGCCCAATCGTGACGAGCTGATCGCCGCGACCCACTCACACGAAGAGATCCGGCAATACCTCGGCGTCGATACGCTCGGCTATCTCACGCTGGACGAAATGGTTGCAGCTGCAGGTGACCGAAACTCCTGGTGCCATGCCTGCTTCAGCGGCGACTACCCGACGACCCCGGTGCAACTGACCCTCGGCAAGCTGCGGGAGGCGCCGGTGCCCGCGGTGACCCCCGCATGAGCGACCCGTTCGTCCAGCAGCCGCTGGTGTACTACTTCGGGCAAGGCCGCGCCGAAGGGACGTCCGCGATGAAGGACATTCTCGGCGGCAAGGGAGCCGGGCTTGCCGAGATGACCAATCTGGGGATCGCCGTACCGCCGGGCTTCACGATTGCGGCAACGCTCTGTCAGACCTACCTCGATGCACGCTCGTTCCCGCCCCGACTCAGGGCGCAGGTCGAACAGGCGCTGCAGCACGTCGAAGCAGCGACTGGCAAGGAATTCGGCGGTGACCAGAATCCGTTGCTGGTTTCGGTCCGCAGCGGTGCCGCGGTCTCGATGCCAGGGATGATGGAGACGATCCTCAACCTCGGCCTCAACGACCGCACCGTGGAAGGGCTCGCGTCCCGCAGCGGCAATCCCGCCTTTGCCTGGGATTGCTACCGCCGCTTCGTCCAGATGTACGCTGCCGTCGTCTTTGATCTGCCAAAGGCGCCGCTCGATCGCCTGCTCGAGGAGGCCCGGCACGCGCACGATGTTGCTCGCGAGATCGACCTCCCCGTCGCGGCGCTCAAGGCACTTGTGGCGAGGTTCAAGGCACACGTCACGGAAGCGACCGGCAAGCCATTCCCCGACGAGCCGATGGAGCAGCTCTGGGGCGCCATCGCAGCCGTCTTCGAGAGCTGGAACACCCGCCGGGCGATCGACTATCGCCGGATCCACGAAATTCCCGACGCGCTTGGCACCGCCGTGAGCGTCGTGGCGATGGTGTATGGCAACCTCGGCGACAATTCCGGCACGGGCGTCGCGTTCTCGCGCGACCCGTCCACCGGTGAGCGGTTGCTCTACGGCGAGTATCTCTCGAATGCCCAGGGCGAAGATGTCGTCTCCGGCGCACGCACACCCGAGCCGATCGCCGCCCTGCGAGATCGGATGCCCGCTGTCTATCAGGAGATGGACCGGATGGCGCGCACGCTCGAGCGCCACTTCCGCGACGTGCAGGACATGGAGTTCACCATCGAGGATGGCCGACTCTTCATGCTCCAGACCAGAAGAGCGCAGCGTTCGGGCCCCGCAGCGTTCCGGATCGCCTGCGAGATGGTCGAAGAAGATGCCATCTCCGAGGAAGAGGCCGTCGCGCGGATTCCGCCCCAGGCACTGGAGCAGTTGCTGCACCCGATGATCGACCCGCGACATGCACTCGATGTCCTGACCACCGGCCTCCCGGCTTCACCCGGCGCGGCATCCGGCGTGGTGGTCTTCGACGCAGACACTGCCGCCGAGCGCGGCCGCCGCGACGAAGCGGTGATCCTGGTGCGCCGCGAGACCTCACCCGAGGACTTCCACGGCATGGTCGCTGCCCGTGCCATCCTGACGGCCAGAGGGGGGATGACGTCGCACGCCGCCGTGGTCGCCCGGGGCATGGGGAAGCCATGCGTGGCCGGCGCGCAGGCACTCGACGTGGATGAAGCGGCTGGTGTCGTCCGTGTCGGCGGCCGCGAGTTTCGTGCGGGCGACTGGATCACGCTCGACGGATCGACGGGCACCGTGTACCTCGGTCAGGCCAAGCTGCTCGTCCCGGAGATGAGCGAGTACTACCATCGCCTCATGGGCTGGGCCGACAAGATCCGACCGATGAAAGTGCGCGTGAACGCGGACACTCCAGCCGATGCCCATCGCGGACGTGATTTCGGCGCCGAAGGGATCGGCCTTTGCCGCACCGAACATATGTTCTTCGAAGGCGATCGCCTCATCGCCGTGCGCGAGATGATCCTCGCCGAAGATCGTGGCGAGCGTGACCGGGCATTGGCAAAATTGCTGCCGATGCAGCGTGGCGATTTTGAATCGATTTTTCGTGCGATGGAAGGCTTTCCGGTCACGATCCGGTTGCTCGATCCACCGCTGCACGAGTTCCTGCCGAACGACGAAACGGAACTCGTCGCCCTCGCCGGACAACTGCACAAGCCGGTCGACCACGTCCGGCGCGTGGTGGCCTCCCTGCACGAGCAGAATCCGATGCTCGGTCTGCGCGGTTGCCGCCTCGGGATCATCTATCCCGAAATCACCGCGATGCAGGCCCGCGCCATTTTCGAGGCAGCCTGTACCGTTGCCGCGCGCAAGGGTCGGGTGATGCCGGAAGTGATGATTCCCCTGGTCGCATCGGTCGTGGAGTTCCGCCGGCAGGCGCTGCTGGTCCGGCAAGTCGCCGAGGAAGTGTTCCGTGAGCGCCAGCTCACGGTGCCGTACCTGCTGGGCACGATGATCGAGCTGCCGCGCGCCGCACTGACGGCCGACGAGATCGCCCGTGAGGCGCAATTTTTCTCTTTCGGCACCAATGACCTGACCCAAACCACGTGGGGCCTCTCGCGCGACGACGCTGGCCGCTTCCTTCCCCACTATGTCGAGTCGGGGATCATCGACAGCGATCCGTTCCAGACGCTTGACCAGGCCGGTGTAGGGAAGCTGATCAGGATGGCCTGCGAGCTGGGCCGAAAGACGCGCGCCGATCTCAAGCTGGGCATCTGTGGTGAACACGGTGGTGACCCGAACTCGATCGCCTTCTGCGAGACCCTGAAGATGAACTATGTCTCCTGCTCCCCCTTCCGGGTGCCGATTGCCCGGCTTGCCGCGGCGCAGGCCGCGCTCGCGGCTCGCGGCACTGTCGATCGAACCAAGGCGACCGTATGAGCGCACCAATTGTTGGCGTGGTGATGGGCAGCGACTCCGACTGGGACGTGATGCAGCACGCCGCCGCGCGGCTGGTCGAATTCGGCGTGCCGTATGAGGCCCGCGTGGTCTCGGCGCATCGCTCGCCGGACCTGCTCTTCAGTTATGCCGAGGAAGCCGCCGACCGCGGGTTGCGCGCCATCATCGCCGGTGCCGGCGGTGCGGCTCACCTGCCAGGTATGCTCGCAGCCAAGACCACGGTGCCGGTCCTCGGTGTACCGGTTTCGAGTCGCCATCTCAAGGGACTCGACTCGCTGCTCTCGATTGTGCAGATGCCTGCCGGGATTCCGGTGGCCACGTTTGCGATCGGAGAAGCAGGCGCCAGCAACGCGGCGCTTTTCGCCATCGCCATTCTTGCCGGGACAGATAACGGACTCGCCGCAACGCTCGCCGCCTATCGCAGCTCGCTCGACGCCAAGGTGCGCGCGCTCGTCCTGCCGGATCCCGCGTGATCCTGCCAGGCGCGACGCTTGGCGTCCTGGGTGGCGGGCAGCTCGGTCGAATGTTCACCGCCGAAGCTCGTCGAATGGGATATCGCGTCATTGTACTCGATCCGGATCCTGATGCGCCGGCCGGGCAGCTCGCCGATCACCACATCACCCGATCGTGGACCGATCCCGAGGCGCTGGCCGAGCTCTCCGGAATGTGCCAGGCGGTCACCACCGAATTCGAGAATGTTCCGGCAGATGTCCTGCGCGCACTCGCGGCGCATATCCCGGTCCGGCCACGCGCCGATGCGGTCGCCACGACCCAGGATCGCATCGCCGAAAAGCGCTTCCTCAACAGCATCGATGTCCCGACGGCGGCGTGGGCGGCATTTCGGAAAGGGGACTCTCCTGAAGACGCCTGGCAGGCAACCAATGCCGAAAGCGCGATCCTCAAGACGGCGCGAATGGGGTACGACGGCAAGGGGCAGGAAATCATTCTCGGAAGCAGCGAACTCCCGGCCGCGCTCGTCCGGCTCGGCAGCGTCCCCTGCATTCTCGAGCGACGCGTTGCGCTGGAGCGGGAGATCTCGGTAATGGTCGCACGCGGCGCGGATGGCCGCACCATCACCTGGCCGGTCGCCGAGAATGTGCATCGCGCCGGGATCCTGCATACCAGTGTCGTGCCGGCGATGATCCCCGACGCACTGGCCGCCGAAGCCCGTTCGCTCGCCGAACGGATCGTCACCGAGCTCGACTATGTCGGCGTGATGGGAGTCGAGTGCTTCATCGCCGATGGCGGCCAGCTACTGGTGAACGAACTGGCACCGCGACCGCACAACAGCGGTCACTGGACCCTCGACACTGCGATCACGTCGCAGTTCGAGCAGCAAGTCCGGGCGCTCACCGGACTCCCCCTCGGCGCGACGGAGACAATGGCACCTGTCGCGATGATCAACTTGCTTGGCGATCTCTGGCGCTACGGCGAACCGCGCTGGGCGCGCGCGCTCGCCCTCGACGGAGTGAAGCTGCATCTCTACGGCAAGAAGACCCCACGCGTCGGCCGGAAGATGGGACACCTGACCGTGACCGCAGCCACGCCGGCGATGGCGCTGCATCGCGCCGAAGAGGCGTGGCGCTCGCTGACCTCGCCAAGTTGACCGGCCCGCGCTACTCCCGCACGTAGAACGGCGCCGGTTCGACCCCCAGCGCGCGCAGGTAGACGTAGCCCTGCCCCCGATGGTGCACCTGGTTGTCGATCACGTACAGGAACGAGTTGATCACCTTTCCCTCGTACTGCCCGAAGGCGACCACCGTCTCCTGAAAACGCTCATCGGAAATCCGGGGCCACAACGCATTCATCGAAGCGGTCGCCTCGTCCCAGGCCGCGAGCATCTCGATCCTCGTGGGTCGCGGCCCCGGCCACTCGAACGTCTTCCATTCGCCAGTCACGACGCCCGCGATCATCGGCTCGTCCATCATCAACAACTCGAGGGCCAGTTCACCGAAGGTCCGCATCCCCCCGATCGAGAAAGTGTTGAACTGATCGTCGGGAAACGCTTCGATGATGCGGCGCGTCAGGGCTCGGTGCCCCTGCCAGTGAGCAAGGAGATCGGCGGGCGAAAGGATCTGCGTGGCGGCGCTCATGGGGACCTTAGGGTCGTCGAGTTGGTTCGGTGTTTCTTCGGTATCCCCAATAACCTACGCGTTCATCAGAGAGCGAGCAACCCCTTCGCCGCGAGCCAGGGCAGGAGCACGTAAATCGTGAGATCCCGGATCAGGTAATAGACGAAGAACCCGGCGATAACCTTCCAGCCGTAGGCCTTCCCGAGCCCTCGAAGCCCCGATTGCCGGAACACCGCCACGACCTCGCGCATGCCACTGGAGGACCCGGCATACCAGAGCGTGGTTCCCCAGAAGGCGAGCGCCATGATGCCTGCGGCCACCAGAAACGGCCGGCCGTTGCCGAAATGGTCGTAGGTGTAGCCCGCGAGCACGGGCCCGGCGACCCGTGCGAGACTGCCGCTGCTCTGGTACACCCCCATGGTAGCGCCGCGGCTCTCCGGGGGCGCCCCGCGCGACGCCAGCGATGAGAGCGCAGGATTCGTGACCCCACTGCCCAGCGCGAGGAGCGCCAGGCCGACGTACAAGGGCGCGAGATGAAGCGACGAGCCCACCAGCAGCAGTGCAACGGCCATCAGGAGCGTCCCGCCGATGATGAGGCGAGTCTCTCCGGCCCACGCGGTCAACCTGCCGATGAGGCCGCCCTGCACAATCACCATCACGACCCCCATCAGCGCGAGCAGCCAGCCAGTACGCTGTGCGCCGAAGCCGTGACGCGCCTGCACAAAGAGCGCGAGAGTGACTTCCATTTGCGTGAAGGCGATGGTGACAAGAAAGAACAGGCCGACCGCCACTCGCGTACGCGGATCCGCGAGCGTGCGGCGCAACGCCGCTGCGTCGAAGCGTCGCTCCTGATGCGCTGCGCGCACGGCAGGATCAGTGACCGGCTCGGCCAACTTGAACCAGGCGAAGAGAATATTGGCTGCCGAGAGCGCCGCCGCAGCAAACATCGGGACACCATAGCCGAATCGCGACAGCACGCCGCCGATCGCGGGGCCGAAGATGAAACCGAGGCCGAATGCCGCACCGATCATTCCCATCCCGCGGGCGCGATCCTTTTCGTCGGTCACATCGGCGATGTAGGCCGTCGCGGTGGAGATGTTCGCTCCGCACATCCCGGCGAAGGTGCGCCCGACGAACAGCCAGAAGAGCGATGGAGCCCAGCCCAGGATGAGGAGAGAGATCACGCTGCCGGCCATACTCCCCAACAGAACCGGGCGACGGCCGATGCGATCCGAGAGCCGCCCCCAGACCGGCGCGAAGAAGAACTGCATCAACGAATACGACGTCATCAGCCAACCGAGGGTCGTCGCACTCGCGCCATACGCCTTGGCGTAGTAGGGCAGGATGGGGATGACGATCCCGAAGCCCACGAGATCGATGAAGACCACCAGGAAGATGATCAGCAACGGGCTCGACTTCTTCACCGCGCGAACTCCAGCGGCTCGGTTGCCAGTGCTGTCAGCAGAAAGGCGTAGTCGGTGGCGATTTCGCGAAGCCGATCGTAGCGACCCGATGCGCCGCCGTGCCCTGCCCCGAGGTTGGTGAGCAAGAGCAGCGGCTTGTCATCGCTACGGACGGCGCGGATGCGAGCCACATATTTGGCGGGCTCCCAGTACATCACCTGCGAGTCGTTGAGCGACGTGCGCACCAGCATCACGGGATAGGGACCGGCCACCAGATTGGTGTACGGGCAGTAGGCACGCATCCAGGCGTACTCGTCGACGAGGTTCGGGTTTCCCCATTCCTCGTACTCACCCACTGTGAGCGGCAGGGTCGCATCAGACATCGTGTTGAGCACGTCGACGAAGGGCACCTGACTCAGCACCGCTGCGAAGCGCGTGGGCGCCAGGTTCACTACCGCGCCCATCAGCAATCCGCCGGCGCTGCCGCCTTCGATGGCTGTGCGGTCACGAGCAACATGACCCGTCGCAGCAAGATGATCTGCCGCGGCAAGAAAATCGGAGAACGAGTTCTTCTTGAACGCCATTCGCCCCGCGTCGTGCCACGGCTTGCCGAGCTCCCCGCCGCCACGAACGTGCGCGATTGCGACAACCACACCGCGTTCCAGCAACGAGAGTCGACCGGAGGAAAAGCTCACCGGATAGGGATAGCCGTAGGCGCCGTAACCGTGCAGCAGGCAGGGCGCGGTACCATCGCACGGCACATCAGCCCGACGCACGAGGGAGACTGGAATCCGGGTACCATCCTCAGCCAGCGCCTCGAGCCGCTCGGAAACAAACCGACCGGCGTCGTACCCGCCGACGACTTCCTGCTGCTTGAGCAGGGTGCGCTCACGCGTCTCGAGGTCGTAGTCGTACACCGACGCCGGCGTCACCAGCGATTGATAGCCCACGCGAACCACCGAAAGGTCCCACTCCGGATTCGTGTGCAGGTACGCTTCGAAAGCAGGCTCCGGGAACGCGATGCGATGACTGATGTCGTCACTGAGCCGATGGACCGACAACTCGGTAATGCCGCCCTCGCGCTCGCTGACGATGAGGTGAGCGGCGAAACAGTCGTGCCCTTCGATCATGACTGCGCTGCGATGCGGGATGATTTCCATGAGCGTCGCCCTGCTGACATCCGCTACCGGGGCGCGCACCAGGCGAAAGTTGCGCCCAGTGTCGTTGATGCGAAGATAGAAATGTTCGCCGTGATGGTCGACGTCGTATTCGATCTCCGGCGCACGAGGCAGCAGTTGCCGCCAAGCGCCCAGCGGACTCGTGGCCGGGAGCACCGCGGAATCACTGGTGGTATGACTGCCGCGGTGCAGCACCAGCCACTCCCGACTCCGCGTCCGCCCTACCGACAGCGATACCGCTTCGTCCGCCTCGGCCTCGACGAACTGGCCCTCGGCATCGCCGAGTCGATGGCGCCAGAGCTTGTCGGAACGCTTCGTGTCGGGGTCCTCAGTGACATAGAACAGGGTGGTGCCGTCGGCGGCCCACGCGACCGACGTCACGCGTTCCTGCCGCACGCCGAGATCGCGTCGCGACGCGAGTTCCATCACGAAGAGCGTGTACTGCCGGTAACCGGTGGTGTCGAGCGAGTACGCGAGCAGAGTGGCATCGTCGCTGATCGCAAAGTCGCCGAGGGCGAGGTAGGAGGTCCCGACAGCAAGCGCGTTGAGATCCAGCAGCACCTCCTCCTCACCCGCCGTCATCGAGCCGAGCCGGCGACAGTGGATCTGGTACTGCTTCCCTTCCTCGGTCCGGCTGTAGTACCAGTGTGCTCCCCGCCTCACCGGCACGGACAGGTCGGTCTCCTTGATCCGCCCGAGCATCTCCCGATAGAGCTGTTCCTGCAGCGGTTCGGTCGGGGCCAGCACTGCCGCGGCATACCCGTTCTCCGCTTCGAGGAGCGCCCGCACCGCAGGATCCTCACGGTCCCGGATCCAGGCGTAGTCGTCGGCGAGCGCCTCACCGTGACGAACGACCGGATTGGGGACGCGGGCGGCGACGGGAGGAACGTTCTGACTGGGCATGCTGACTCGGTGCGTGAAAGTTGGCATTCGGCCCTGCCTGAGGGCCGACCGAAGATACTCGCTCGAAGGTTGGCCTTTGGGGGGCCCTTCCCGGCTATTTTACGGGCACCCCCGACGAGATGAGGCGCCCCTGCTCCCTGCCCACCCAGTGGACGGCCCCGAGGCAATCTGCCTGCGGATCGCCGGACCCGACGACGCCGATCAGATTGCAGCGATTCACACGGCGAGTTGGCGGAGCGCCTACCGGGGCATCCTCGACGAGGAGTTCCTGGATGGCCCACTCGATGGGTATTCCCGCGACCGGTGGCGAGCCTGGTTCACGCTGATCGGGGGGCCGCCGGCTCACCTGGTGCTCGCCGAGCGGCAAGGCACCCCCGTTGGCTTTCTCTGCATCGTCCACTCGGCCGGAGAATTCGGCGACCTGATTGCCAATCTGCATGTACTCCTCGACGCGCGTGGCGTGGGAATCGGGCGCCGGCTGCTCCGGGAAGCCGCCCGACTCGCCCGCGCGCAGGGACAGCGGAGCATGCACCTCTGGGTCTACTCCAGCAACACTGAGGCGATCGCCTTCTACAATCGGGAGGGGGGAGTCCCCGAATCGGAACAGCCGCACCTGGCCGCCGACGGGAAGATGCGCCCGAGCTGGCGCTATGTCTGGCCGGATGTGGAGCTGCTGCTGATGTGACGAACGCGAAAGGCCCCCGGAGTACCGGGGGCCTTTCGGTTGGTGTCTGACAGTGGAGGCGCAGGGAATCGAACCCTGGTCCGAATAAGCGTCCGGGACCGCGTCTACGTGCGTAGGTATCGCTCTTCACTTGGCGCCGGGCCGGTGCGATACCAACCGATCCGACGTTGATCTCCTAAGTTCTCGTTTCCGACGGCGGAGCGACGTCAGTCACCAGCCCGGATTTGCGATCCGATGCCGACGCCCCGGGCGGGCTTCGAACAACGGAGGTACGTCAAGCGAGCGTTAGCTCAGCTTACGCGGCCATTGCCAGTTCAGAGTTGGCAGTTAAATCAGTCCAGAGAGTTTTACCAGCACTCAGGAGCTGGGCACGCGGCGAAGCCTTCTACTAACCCGTCGAAGCCAGTCGCCCCCGTACTCGAAGTATAATCCGCCGCCCCTCGATTATCCACATTCCACCACCCGGACGCGCCCGGTGGCCTAGTTCAGCCAGCCCTTCTTGCGGAACCAGAGCCAGATCCCCCCGGCCACGGCGACCATCAGGGCGAGCACGGCAGGATAGCCCCAGGAGGCACTGAGTTCCGGCATGTTGTGGAAGTTCATGCCGTAGACACCAACGATGAAGGTGAGCGGCAGGAAGAATGCCGAGAACACCGTCAGGACGCGCATCACTTCGTTGGTGCGATGGGAGGCCATGGCGAGGTGGACCTGCAGCAGCAGGTTCACCTCTTCGAGCAATTGATCCGCCCAGAAGAGGTAGGCGTCGACCGACTCGCGCAGGTCCTGAAAGAGCGGTTCGGTTCGCTCCGCCGGCGGCACCAGTTTCTGCAGGACGTTGGTGGTCTGGAAGAGAATCCGCCGGGTGAGCGAGACCCGCCGCTTGAGGTTGTGCGCCTGCTGCAGTGAGGGCGGGTGCCCACGGCGGTCGAAGATGGCCGCTTCGAAATGGTCGAGGGTCTGTTCGTCGCGCGCCAGCGGTGCGTCGTACGAATCGAGCGTCGCATGACCGAGACCATACAGCAATGGCGTCAGGGCACAGAGCTCGGTGGCTGCAGGTGCGCCAAATCGCTCACGCAATCGTGACACCTCATGCAACTCGACCCGATGCACCGTGATCATGAAATCGATGCGGAAGAAGACCGCGACCTTCCGCGTCAGCTCCTGGATCGTGCCAGCGTCTTCCGGGGCGGCGTCATCGTGGACGCGAAGGATGAGAAAGGTCGCGTCGCCGAGTCGCTCGTACTTGGGGAGGTGATCGGGGTCGAGACAGTCTTCGACGACGGTGGGCGGCAAGGTGTATTGCTGGGCCAGCTCCTGCAATTCCTCGCGCGTCGGGCCAACCACATCAATCCAGGTGAAGCCATCGGGACCGGCCACGCGATGATGCACGTGCGCTACGCCGCCTCGACCAGCGACTCGCGCTCGAGGTAGTCGGCGAAGATCCGTTCCGCTTCAACCATCGAGGTCACGTGGAAGAGCCGGCCACGCAATGTGCTCGAGGCGTGCAGCCCCTTGGTGTACCAGCCGAAATGCTTGCGGAACTCGATGACCGTGTGCGGGGTATCCCCCTGCAATTCGATCGCGAGATGGGCGTGTTCCAGGGCGATGGCCAGTCGCTCAGTCGCCGTCGGTGCGGCTGGCTTCGGCAGCCCGTTGAGCAGAGCGCGGGCATCGCGGAAGAGCCAGGGATTGCCGAAGGAGCCACGCCCGATCATGACGCCGGCGCATCCGGTATGCTCGCGCATCCGCAGCGCATCCTCGGCCGTCACGACATCACCGTTGCCGATCACCGGGATATCGAGTGCCTCGACGCACATCGCGATGTCGTCCCAGTTCGCCTTGCCGCTGAACATCTGGGTACGCGTGCGACCGTGCAGGGTGAAGACCGCCGCACCGGCGTCCTGCATCCGCAACGCGATGCCGACCGGGTTGCGTGAATCGTCCGACCAGCCGCTGCGGGTCTTCACCGTGACAGGCAGATGCGTCGCGGCCACACAGGCGCGGATGATCCGGTCGACCAGGTCCATGTCCCTGAGGCAGCCGCTGCCGCCGTTCCGCTGGACGACCTTCTTGACCGGGCAGCCGAAATTGATGTCGATGAAATCCGGAGCGTAGTGCTCGGTCACGAGCGCAGTGGCCTCGGCCATGGCATCGACGTGAGAGCCGTAGATCTGGATCCCGATCGGCCGTTCCACCTCGTCGAACTCGCACCCCTCGAGCGTCTTCGAGATCCGGCGACGAATGGCCTCCGAGTTGAGGAACTCGGTCAGCACGACGTCGGCCCCCATCCGGCGGGAAATCCGCCGGAAGGGGGGTTCGGATACCCCGGCCATGGGGGCAAGGAAGAGCGGGACCGGCGAGCCGGTCCGATAGGGGAACTGCATGCCGGCAAATCTAGCGGGTGGGGGGCGACCATTGGCAGGCCCCGCCCAGAGCGCCGGGGCCGACCGCGCCCCGGCAGCGACGCCATCCGCCCCGTTGCACCGGGGCTCGCGTTGAACGCATGTCGGTCCGGGGTTACCGTTCCCGCCCATGCAACTCCTCCCTCGCTTCTCCGCCGACGCTATCGACCTCGACCTGGCCGCCAACAGCAAGGAGGACGTCCTAGCCGCGATGGTTGCCCTGCTCCGGGTCGACGAGGAATCGTCCGACGTCCTTCGCCGGATGCTGCAACGCCGCGAACAGCTCGGCTCGACCGGAGTGGGCCGCGGCATCGCGATTCCCCACTGCCGTTCGCTGGTGGTGCCGCAGCTGCGGATGGCCTACGGTCGGATCCCGGGCGGGCTGAACTACGATGCGATCGACGGCAAGCCGGTGCACCACGTCTTCCTGATCGTGGCGCCACCCGTGGAAGTCTCGAACGACTATCTGCCGGTGCTGGGCCGACTGGCCCAGTTTGCGAAGGATCCCGAAGTACCGGAGCGGCTGGCCGCACTCACCTCCCCGGCAGAGTTCTTCACCTTGCTCGAATCGAAAGGGTCCTGACTACTCCCACTCGATCGTCGCGGGTGGCTTGCTGCTGATGTCATAGACCACGCGATTCACCCCGCTCACTTCGTTGGCGATCCGGTTGGAAATCACCGCGAGGACATCGTGCGGGAACGGGAACCAGTCCGCCGTCATCCCGTCGCGTGAGGTGACCGCCCGCAGGCCAATCGTCTGATCGTAGCTCCGGAAATCTCCCTGCACACCAACCGAGCGGATCGGCAGCAGCACGGCGAAAGCCTGCCAGATCGCATCATAGAGCCCGGCCTCGCGGATCTCCTCGATGAAGATGGCATCGGCCTTCCGCAGCAGGTCGAGCTGCGATGCCGTGACCTCTCCCAGAATGCGGATCGCCAGCCCCGGCCCTGGGAAGGGGTGCCGACCGACCATTTCTTCCGGAAGCCCGAGTTCGCGGCCGACTTGCCGGACCTCGTCCTTGAAGAGTTCACGCAGCGGCTCGATCAGCTTGAACGGCAGCCGCTCCGGCAAGCCACCCACATTGTGGTGCGTCTTGATCGTCACCGACGGGCCGCCCGTTGGCGAGAACGATTCGATGACGTCGGGATACAGCGTTCCCTGCACCAGGAAGCCGATGTTGTCACCGACGGCCTTCGCTTCCTGTTCGAACACGTCGATGAAGCGATGCCCGATGAGCTTCCGCTTGGTTTCCGGATCGGTCACTCCAGCGAGGTCCGAGAGGAATTCCTTTGAGGCATCCACCGTTCGCAGATCGATGCCAAGATTTCGTCGGAAGGTCTGCTCGACCTGCTCGCGCTCGTTGAGCCGCAGCAGGCCATGATCGACGAAGATGCACGTCAGGCGATCGCCCACGGCACGGTGCACCAGTGCCGCGGCGACCGATGAGTCGACCCCACCCGACAGTCCGCAGATGACGCGTGTGGTGGGCCCGACCAATTCGCGGATCCGCGCCACTTCGCTCTCGACGAAATGCTCGGGCGTCCAGTCTGGCGAGCACCCACAGATCTCGAAGAGAAAGTTGCCGAGGATCTCGCCGCCACGTGGCGTGTGCGCGACTTCGGGATGGAACTGCACCGCATGTAGCGGGAGCGTGTCATGCTCGATGGCCGCGATCGGCGAGTTCTCGCTCGACGCGGTCACGTGCCACCCCGGCGGCGCCGTGTTCACGTGATCGCCGTGGCTCATCCAGACCGGCGTCGTGCCGCCCGATGTGAAGCCCAGGAAGAGAGTGCCACCCTCGACCTTCACATCCGCGCGCCCGTATTCGCGGCGAGAGGCACTCACGACGCTGCCCCCCGAGAGATGCGCCAGCAGCTGCATCCCGTAGCAGAGGCCGAGCACCGGTGGACCGAGGGTCAGCAGATCGGGATGCGCCGTCGGCACGCCATCGCCATACACCGAATTGGGACCACCGGAGAGAATGATCCCTTTCGGCTTCCAGGCACGGATCCAGTCGATGTCGCGCGACGGTGGATGGATCTCGCAATAGACGCGCTGCTCACGCACCCGGCGGGCGATGAGCTGGGTGTATTGCGAACCGAAGTCGATGATCAGGATTCCGTCGGGGTGACTCACGGGGACTCGTCGGCAAAAGGGTCGGCCACTTCATCGTGGAACAGGGCGGTCAGTCGCTCGCGGGGCTTCACCACCGCCCAGCGTCCTTCGTCCACCAGCACCTCGGCGGCGCGCGCGCGACTGTTGTAATTGGAGCTCATCACGAAACCGTAGGCCCCTGCGCCAAGCACGGCGAGCAGATCGCCGGCAACCACCGGCGGCAGGTCGCGCTCGAGGGCGAGGAAATCGCCGGTTTCGCAGACGGGGCCGACAACATCCATCGCAACAGGCGACTCGCGCGACTCCTCGACGGTGAGGATGTCGTGCCAGGCCTTGTAGAGCGATGGCCGCAGGAGGTCGTTCATCCCGGCATCTACGATGGCGATCTCGCGTCCTCCAGAATGCTTGCGGTGCACCACGCGGGTGAGCAGGACCCCGGCATTGCCGACCAGATAGCGGCCGGGTTCGACGCCAACGGTGCAGCCGCTCTCGGCGAGTCGATCGCGCAAGGGCGCCAGCCATTCCGCCGGGCTCAAGGGACGCTCATCGTGATACCGGATTCCAAGTCCACCACCGATGTCGAGCACTTCGGGCGCGTGGCCGGCAGCCCGGACCCGATCGAGCAACTGGAGCAGTCGATCGAGCCCGGCCTCGTACGGGGCGGCATCCAGCAGCTGCGACCCGAGGTGCATCGCGACGGCGCCGAGGTGGAGTCCCGGCGTCTCCTCGAGGACGGCGAGTGCTTCACCAAGCTGGTCAGTGGCGATGCCGAACTTGACCCCGCCCTTGCCGGTGGAGATGTACGGATGGGTGTTCGCCGTAACATCCGGATTGAACCGAATTCCCACCGATACCTTCGCGCCCCGAAGATCGGCCAGCAGCCCAAGCCGGCGCAGTTCGGCAAGCGACTCGACATTGATGTGGCCGACGCCTGCGGCCATCGCTGCCATCAGCTCTTCGTCGGTCTTCCCGACGCCACTGAATATCACGCGTTCCGCGGGAATGCCTGCGGCAAGGGCGCGCAGCAGTTCCCCGCCCGAGACAATATCCGCGCCGGCGCCGAGCTTTCCGAGCAGGCGCAACACGGCGAGGTTCGAATTCGCCTTGACGGCGTAGCAGATCCGGTGCGGCAGGGTGCCGAACGCAGCATCGAGCGCGTGGTATCGCCCAACTATCGTCGGCGCATCGTAGCAGTAGGCCGGCGTGCCAACCTGCTCGGCGATCTCCGCCAGCGGCACCCCGCTCATTGCGAGGGCACCGTCGGCCAGCCTCGAGAGGCCGGCCTCCGCGAGGCGCGGGTCTAGTACGCCTTGGCCCACAACGCCTCGACCGTGGCGGGCCGCCCGGTCCAGATACAGGTGGTCGGCGCCTCGGCGCTCCGGAACTCTGCATCAGGCAGATTCCGGATTGTCGCCTTGGTCTGCTCCTTGATTTCGGCCTCAACCGCGGGATCGCCGCACCAACCCGCATAGACGAACCCCTTGTCGGCAGCAATCCAGTCGATGAATTCCTGCTTCGACTTCGGGTTGCGCAGGGTCGCCGCTTCACGTCGCGCCACGGCGGCATCGAACAGCGCCTGCTGCATCGTTTCCATCTCGGCCTTGAGACGCTCGACGATCCCTGCCTGAGGAATCGGCTCCTTGCCGCCGGTACGCCGGGCCAGCATCGCGCTCCCATTGGCGAGATCGCGAGGGCCGAGTTCCAGCCGGAGCGGGACGCCGCGCGATTCCCACTCGTAATACTTGGCTCCCGGCTTCATCCCTTCGCGCTTGTCGCAGTTGGCGCGAATGCCGCCGGCGCGGAGCTCGGCCACCAGGCGGTCGGTCGCGGCAAACACTTCGTCGCGCTCGGTGTCGGTCTTCCAGATCGGCACGATCATCACCTGCCACTGGGCAAGGCGCGGCGGGCAGACCATTCCGGAGTCGTCGCCATGCACCATGATCAGACCACCGATCATCCGGGTCGACACACCCCACGACGTATTCCAGACGTGATCGAGACCGCCATCGGCCGTCTGATACTTCACATCAAACGCCTTGGCGAAGTTCTGGCCCAGGTTGTGAGAGGTCCCGGCCTGCAGCGCCTTGTTGTCCTGCATCATCGCTTCGAGCGAATAGGTGCGGAGTGCACCGGCGAAGCGCTCGCTATCGGTCTTGCGACCCGTGACCACCGGCATCGCCATCCACTCTTCCATGAACTTGCGATAGAGCCCGAGAATCATCAGCGTCTCGGTCTCGGCCTCGGTTTCGCTCGAGTGCGCCGTGTGCCCCTCCTGCCAGAGGAACTCGGTCGTGCGCAGGAAGAGTCGCGTCCGCATTTCCCAGCGCACGACGTTGGCCCACTGGTTGATCAGCAGCGGGAGGTCACGCCAGCTCTGGATCCACTTCGAGAACATCGCGTAGATGATGGTCTCGGACGTGGGCCGGACGACCAACGGCTCTTCCAGTTCCTTGCCGCCGCCGTGGGTCACCACGGCAACCTCTGGCGCGAAGCCCTCCACGTGCTCCGCTTCCTTCGAGAGGAAGCTCTGCGGAATGAAGAGCGGGAAGTAGGCGTTCTGGTGACCCGTCGCCTTGAACATGTCATCGAGAGCGCGCTGCATGTTCTCCCAGATGGCATAGCCATTCGGGCGAATCACCATGCAGCCGCGCACCGGGGAGTAGTCCGCGAGCTCGGCCTTCATGATCAGGTCGTTGTACCAGGCGGAGAAGTCCTGGGCCCGCGTGGTAATTGCTTTCGACTCGGCCATCGGTCAACTGGTCCCGGAAAGAAGGTCGCGACACACGCGGGCCAGATCGGCGAGGGCGACGCCCTGCTGCGACTTGTCCGCGAAATTCTTGAGTTGTACTTCACCCCGGGCCCGGTCATCCGGCCCGATCACCACGGCCAGCCGTGCGCCACGGGCATCTGCCACCTTGAGCTGCTTGCCGAGACCGCTGGTGTGAAAAGCGTACTCCACTCGCAGTCCCGCGTCGCGCAGTTCGTGAGCGATAGCAAGGACAAACGGTTCGTCCTCCGCCGTGACGGAGGCAACGAACAGATCCACGCTCGCCGGGGTGTCGGGCTTGAGCCCGCGTTCCTTGAGCAGCTCCCCGAGCACCACGTCACCCATGCCGAAGCCGAGCGCGGGGAGATCGACACCGCCGAGGTTGGCGAGCAGGGTGTCGTAACGACCGCCACCACAGATTGCGCGCAAGGTGCGCTGGGCATCGAACAGCTCGAAGACGGTACCTGTGTAGTAGGCGAGTCCTCGCACGATCGAGAGATCCAGCTCGATGAAATCACCGAGCCCCATCGCCACCAGTGCCTCGATGGTCAGACGGAGAGGCTCTCCCGCTGCGAGCGCGTTCGGATAAGGCGCGAGTGCCGCGGCGAGTTCGCTCCAGGTCCGCTTGTCGCGCAGCCCTTCCACCAGCTCCAGCGCCCCCTGTCGATCGGCGCCGGCCGCATCGAGGAACGCCTGCTTCCGGCCGGCGTACTCGGTGCGTCCGAGCTTGTCGAGCGCGTGCATCAGCAATGGCCGATGCTCCTCGGCAATACTGAGCGAAGCGAGAATGCCATCGAGAAGTCGGCGGTCCGACAACCGCACCTTGAAGTCACTCGCACCGAGGCCAAGCTCGCGCATGATGTCGATGGACAGCGCGATGACCTCGGCATCGGCGAGCGGCCCCGCTTCACCGATCAGGTCGCAGTTGAGCTGGAAGTGTTCGCGCAACCGCCCGCGCTGCTGCCGCTCGTAGCGGAACAGCTGCGGAATCGAGAACCACCGGATCGGCTTCTTGAGTCCGTTGGCGCGCTCGGCAACCATCCGCGCAAGGGTCGGCGTCATTTCCGGCCGGAGCGAGACCTCGCGACCACCCTTGTCGGTGAAGTTGTAGAGCTGCCCCACGATCTCGTCGCCGCTCTTCGCGGTATAGAGATCGAGTGGTTCGAGTGGAGGGCCGTCGTATTCCTCGAAGCCGTATCGCATCGCGACCCGGCGCCAGGCCCCGAAAATGTGGGCCCGGAACGCCAGGTCGTCAGGAGCGAAGTCGCGGAATCCGGGAAGGGTCCGGAAAGTCATGGCACAAAATACACCGACGCCGTGCCTCTTGGGCGGTCAAATGGGGCTCAGACCGAGGAGAGCCCTCGTGCCTCGAGCACATCCCCCACCGTGTGAAAGGAGCCGGTTATCAGCACCGTCCCTGCCCCGGCTTCCACGACTCGCAACGCCTCCTGGAAGTCGGGCACAAGTCGCCACTTGGCCCGGGCTCTCGGGCGGGCCGGGTCGGCCAGCCAGCGTTCCAGCCAGCCGAGGTCCCAGCGGCGCGTATCGGCGCTGGGCGCCACAGTGAGCACTCCGACGTCCACCACCGTATCGAGGGCCACCAGCATCTCCGGCCACGCCTTGTCGCCCAGAATGGACACCAGCGCGTGCACGGGACCCGCTGGGGGGGACTCCTCCAGCGCGGAGACCAGGGCAGCCATCCCGTCGGGGTTGTGCGCCACATCGAAGAGCCAGCGCCCCCGGCGGTCGAGTCGCCCCGCCAACCGCGCCCCGGCGAAGCCCGCTGCGATCTCCTCGCTTGATGGACGCAGCTGGCTCGGGAGTTCCGCGAGCACCGCCGCCGCGATGGCAGCGTTGCGACGCTGATGCGGTCCCGTGAGTCCAAGAGCGTCAGCCCAGCGCGCTTCGCTCGGTACCACGACCGGGAGAAAGGTTCCGGTGGGATCGCCGCGCCTTACCGCCGCCGCTCCGGCCAACTCGAGCACGGCCGCGAGTGCGGAATTGGTCTCGCCGATGACGAACGGCACGCCGGGCTTGGCGATTCCGGCTTTCTCGGCGGCGATCAACTCGAGTGTTTCGCCGAGATACTTCTGGTGGTCGAGCGCGATGTGGGTCACGCCGCTCACGATGGGCGTCAGCACGTTGGTGCTGTCAAGTCGTCCGCCAAGGCCCACTTCGATCACGGCGATGTCGACTTCGCGTGCGGCAAAATCGGCCAACGCAATCGCGGTCGTGACTTCGAAGAAGGTGGCGTTGGACTCTTCGATCAGCTGCCGCAGGTGTGCTGTCCATGACGCGACGGCCATCTCGCTGATCGGCACGCCGTTGACGCGGATTCGCTCGCGGAACGACACCAGGTGGGGCGAGGTGTAGAGCCCGACGCGAAGCCCACGCGCCTCCAGAGCAGCCGCGATGAGCGTGCAGACGCTTCCCTTGCCGTTGGTGCCGCCGATGTGAATGGTCGGATAGCACTGCTGCGGCTGGCCGAGAGCTGCGAGCAGCGCCTCGGTGGTATCGAGTCCGAACTTGATCTGGGTGGTGCGCGGGAAGAGGAACTCGAGCGCGCTCTCGTAGCTGGCGGTCACACGGGAATCATCTTGCTGCCGGCTCTCGCGGTGAGAGCCGGCAGCGTCAAGCGTCAGGCCGCAGTCGCGGCTTTCGCCGGGATCTTGTGCCCCTGGAAGTGCCGCAGCAGGCGCGCGGTGGTCTCCCGCAACGACGCGCGCGGAACCACGTCATCGATCTGGCCCTTTTCGAGCAGGAACTCGGCCGTCTGGAAGCCCTCGGGGAGGTCTTGTCCGATCGTCATCTTGATGACCCGTTCACCAGCGAAACCGATCACCGCGCCCGGCTCGGCGAGGATGACGTCTCCCTGCATGGCAAACGATGCCGACACACCGCCGGTGGTCGGGTCAGTCAGAATCGAGATGTATGGCACCGCCGCTTCCTTCATCATCGCGATCGCAGCCGACGTCTTCGCCATCTGCATCAGGGAGAGGGCGCCTTCCTGCATCCGCGCTCCTCCCGACGTGCACACGAGCACGAGGGGAATCTTCTTCTCGGCGGACCGACGTGCGAGACGGGCAATCTTCTCGCCCACCACCGACCCCATCGAGCCACCCATGAACCGGAAATTCATCACGCCGAGGTGCAGCGGCAGCCGCTCGAGCTTGGCAAGGCCGGTGTAGATGGCGTCTGAGGTCGAAGCCTTCTTCCGGGCCGCGACGAGCCGGTCGGCGTAATGCTCGAATCCGAGCGGATCAATCGAGGTGAGATTGGTGAACAACTCTTTCCAGCTGCCATCATCGGTCAGCAGCTCGATGTATTCCTCAGCCGAGAAACGCTTGTGCGTGCCGCACTCGGGGCAGACGTTGAGCGCCTTCTCGAACTTCTCGCGAATATCGATATGGCCACAGGAGTCACACTTCTCCCAGGCGTCCGCGGGGATCTCCAAGCGCTCCCGGGGAGCTGTTCTGGGCTTTCGCTCCTTCTTGAACCACGCCATGACGGCCATAGTACCTCGAGTAGCGCCAGACTCCGGGGGGAGATCCGACGGACCATACAAGCTGGGGCGCGACCTGAGTCTGCGCAAGACCTTGACAGCTAAGTCCTTGTCAGGACTCCAGATAGCCAGAGGCTCTCGCCTCTTCCGAAGCCCGGAATGCGAGCCCCAGGGCGATGAACATCGCAATCAGGAACGAGCCGCCGAACGAGAAGAATGGCAGCGGAATCCCCGTGATCGGCATAAGTGAGACACTCATTCCGATGTTTTCGTAGATATGCGTGAAGATCAGCCCCACTATTCCGAAGACGCACAACGAGGCGTAAGGGTCGCTGGCACGCCGGGCGATCCGGATCAGAATGAAGAGGAGCGTCAGCAACAACGCGAGCACCACGACGACCCCCACGAATCCGAACTCTTCCCCTACGACTGCGAAGACGAAATCGGTCCAGTGTTCCGGGATGTACCCCGAACGTTTCTGCGTTCCAAGCGTGAACCCCGTCCCGAACCATCCGCCTGATCCAATTGCGACCTTGGACTGGATCGCCTGGTATCCCGGGCCCTTGCGATAGTTCTCGGGATTCAGGAACGAGAGGATCCGCTCCTGCTGGTACTTCGCCATCTTGCCCCAGACCACGATATAGATCACACCCATCGCCGAGTTGGCGACATACACCGCGATCGCCTCGAAGATGAATGGGCGCCAGATCAGCAGCAGGACGAAGAGCACCACCATCCAGGCGCTCCAGAGCGAGGTATTCCACGCCAGCATCAGCGACACCACCGGCGACGCCAGCAACACCAGCAGCGACGGCGCAACGCCGGCCCAGTAGAGCATCGCGAAGAGCACTCCGGCAAAGACGATCGCGCTGCCAAGATCGGGTTGCTTGAGCACCAGCAAGGCGGGGACAAACGCGATCATCACGGGTGCGAAGAGACCCCGCAGCGTATTCGGTGGCTCGCGTCGGGCGGCGAGCCAGCGCGCCAGCATCAGGATGGTCGCGAGCTTGGCGACCTCCACCGGCTGACCCAGCCGGATGTCACCGATCGCCAGCCAGCTCTTGCTGCCGGCGCCGGTGCCGAATCCCTTGCCGATGACCAGCGTCAGGGCGAGCAGCCCGAGCCCGAGTCCATAGGCCCACGGCGCGGCCCACTCCAGAATCCGGAAAGAGAGGCGATAGGCCAGGGCAGCACAGATTGTCCCCGCGGCGAGCCACGCCAGCTGCCGAAGCCACTTCCCTTCGGCGCCGGTGCGCAGGTCAGTCTGGCCGGCCGAGTAGAGCACCAGGACTCCAAGGATCGCCAGAATCACGACCACGACGAGGAGCACCTTGTCCAGCCCGCGATTCATCGGCGCTGTCCTGGCTTCCGTGCCGGTGGCTTGGCTGCCGGAGTCGCCGGTCTGGTCACCGCTCGCGTCGTATCCGGCGCAAGAGAATCAGCGGCCGGAGTGGTGTCTTCGCTGATGGGAAGCTGGTACTCGGTCCGGATGGCCGGCGAGCCCGGACCCTGGAGAAAGCGGCCGATCGCCTTCACCACATACTTCGCCACCAGCGCGCCGTGTTCGCCCTCTTCGACCTGAATCCCGACCACGATCTTCGCGGAATCGGCCGGTGCGAAACCGATGAACCAGCCGATGTCCTTCTGGTTGCTGACCTGGCCCGATCCCGTCTTGCCGGCCACGTCAAACTCGCGACCGCCCGATGCGCCGGCGGTGCCGCTACGAACCACCTCGGCCATCGCATGCCGCAGCCCGAGGAGCTGTTCCGGCTTGAGGCCAAGATCGTACGTCTTCGTGCCTGGTCGGGGCTCGTAGATATGGGGCGGCCGCTTGATGCCGTCGCCCGCGAGTGCAGCATAGAACGACACCATGTTGATGAGCGTCTGGGTGTTTCGGCCCTGACCGATCGAGAGGTTGAGGACTTCGCCATTGGACCAGGTCGAGAGGCCGCGCGAGTTGATGTAGTCCTTCATCCCCCGCGGAAAAATACTGCGCTTCTCCTGCTCCAGATCGATGCCGCTCATGTCGGAGAATCCGAGCGCCTGTCCATCCTCCAGCAAGCCATCGCGACCGATCAGCTGGCCCAGCTGATAGAAGTAGACGTCACACGAGGTCTTGATCGCTTCTGTGAGCGTCAGGGAGCCGTGCCCACCGTCCCGCTTCCAGCACTTGAACACTCGATTGCCAAATCGAAGTCCACCGCTGCACGGCACCGGCATCCGCGAATCCATGGTGACCAGGCCACGCCGCAGCGCCATCGTGGCAATCGCCAGCTTGAATGGCGATGCCGGCGGATAGCGCCCGTTGATCACCCGATCGATGAGGGGGTGGTTCGAATCTTCGTGATAGACAGCGTAGTCTTCTGCGCTGATCCCCCCGATGAAGGCATTCGGATCGAAGCCCGGGTGGGAGTAGTAGGCGAGGATCTCACCCTTCGGCGTCATCGCGACCATCGCGCCGCGCTTCTCGGGCAAGTCGGCCCGCCACATCGAATCAATGAAGAGCTGCAATGGCAGGTCGATCGTGGTGCGCATCGTGGAGCCGGCCACCGGTCGGACTGATCCGCTGTTGGGCTGGTCGCGCACAGTGCGTCCACGCGCGGTCACTTCGACGTAGCGCGTTCCCTGCTGACCTCGGAGCAGCGAATCGTATTCGACCTCGAGCCCCTGCTTGCCGACGATTTCGCCCATCCCGACATCGCCGAAGGTCCCCGCTTTCATCTCGGCGTCACTGATCTCGCTGACGTACCCGACGAGGTGGGCCACCGCTTCGCCGTGCGGGTAGGTGCGCCGCGGTTCGGCCTGGATCACCAGCCCAGGGAGCGCAGCGCGGTGCTCCTCGAGGATCGCCACGAGACGATCCTCTCCCGACGCGAACACTTGCACCGGCTGGAACGTCGCGACGCGCCAGCGCCGCACGACGGCGTCAGCATTGACTGAATCCGCTGGCACATACGAGAGCAGCCGCGCGAGCACTGCGCGCAAGGAATCCTCGTTCGCGGCCAGCAGCTTGATGGAATAACCCGGCACATTTTCCGCGATCGGAAGGCCGTTCCGATCCAGGATATCGCCACGTGGCGAGGGCAGCTTGATGGGGCGGAGGCGGTTGGAGCCGGCCTCCACTTTGAACTTGTCGTGCTCGAGCACCTGCGCCTTGAAGAAGGCACCGCTCAGCGCGAGGAAAGTGACACCGAGAATCCAGCGCGCCCCTTCGGCGCGACGCGCGACCTCGAACGACGCAAAGACGCTCACTGGTCCATCCGGATCGCGAGCCAGTCGCGGAAGAGCATCACGATCACCACACCGACCGCTGCAGTCGTGAGCCCCTGCAACGGTGACCAGACCAGCAGTTCCGTCAACAGCCGACCTGGCGACGTTCCGCTGAAGAGCAGCACCAGCAGATTGCGCGCCCAGGTCCCGAGGAAGAAGACGCCAGCGGTCACGAGCAGGTTGTCAGCGAAGAAGACCGATCGCCCCCACGCTGCGCCCCAGCCCACCAGCACGTGCGCCAGGATGCCAGCACCGAAGCGGGCGGGCGTCAGCACATCGACCATCAGGCCCACGGCAAAGCCGATCACGGCAGCAGTACCAGGCCGCTGGCGGATGGCCAGCAGCAGCAACGCCAGCATCAGGAAGTCGGGCATTCCGCGGCCTTCGATCAGCGAAGGACGGAGATAGAACTCCAGCAGCAGGAGTGCCGCGATCACGACGCCGACACGGAACTTGTCGCTCGAGCGACGCCGCCGCGGGCCCTCACCGGTCCAGACCGAGCTCATCGGAGCGAATCCTTGCGCGGCAGTGTGTCGGCCGCCTTCCGGAGCGAATCCAGCATCCGCTGTGCTGCCACTTTGCGGAGCGAATCGGCCTTGCGCGCGGAATCGGATGGCGGCAAGGGCAGGAATAGCGAATCTCTCGGCGAGGTCAGGACCAGGACGTGGGTCGCCAGCGCCGGATGCGAGTAGGGGGTGACCCGGTAGACCCGCTCATAACCGAATTGATCGCGCTCGATCGCGCTGACCCGCCCGATCGGGATTCCCCGGGGGAAGACCCCGCCCAGGCCGGAGGTAAAGACCGCGGTCCCGACCGCCAGCGAATCGCGCAACGCCACCCCCCTGAGCTGGAGGACCGTGCGCGAAGCGTCGGTGCTCGGACTCGCCGAAATCAGCCCGGTCACACTGCCATTGGCGGTGACTGCGGCCGCACGAAACTCGGGGTGCGTCCAGGTGTAGGCCGCGCTCGAATGCGGGCTCGTCGACCAGATGTAGCCGATCAATCCGGCCGCGGTGACGACGGGGTCGAACTGGTGCACGCCGTCGGCAGATCCGACATTGAGCAACGCCATGCGATCGTCAGTGACGGCAGGTTGGTGGAGAATCTCGGCGGGGAGATATGCCTGTGTGAGCCGTGGCCGCAGATCGAGCAACGCGCGAAGGTTGTCATTCTCGCGACGGGTCGCACCGAAACCCTGCACCAGCAACGCGAGCGAATCACGGCTGTGTTCAATCACCCGGAGACCTTCGCGAGCCGTGCGATCGGCGACCGCGCGTGACTGCGCGGCCACCATCGGGCGAAGTGCTGTCTTGCGGATCGTGTTGGTGAGCGACTCGGCCCAGGGACGCGGGAGAGCGAGGGCGATCAGCGCGAGCAGGACACACCCGGCGAAGAGGACCAGGTCGCTCCGGGCGGTTTCGCCCCCTCCCTGATCGCGCATCGTCAGGACGTCAGGTGGTCAGGACGCTGCGGTACTTCTCGAAGTCGTCGAGGATCCGACCGGTCCCGCGTACCACGCAGGTCAGTGGATCTTCATCGACGTGAATCGGGAGACCGGTCTCCTGGGAGAGGAGCAGGTCGAGGCCGCGAATGAGGGCGCCACCGCCCGTCATCACGATGCCGCGATCGACGATGTCGGAGGCCAATTCCGGCGGGGTGATTTCGAGCGCACGCCGCACGGCGTCTACGATCTGCTGGACCGGCTCCTGCACCGCCTCGCGGATTTCGGTGGAGTGCACCCGCACCGTCTTGGGGATGCCGCTCACCAGGTCGCGCCCCTTCACTTCCATCTCGCGCTCATCACCAGACGGGTAGGCCGAGCCGACCTTGATCTTGATGAGTTCAGCGGTGGGCTCACCGATCAGCAGATTGTAATTCTTGCGCATGAACATCACGATCGCCTGATCGAATTCATCTCCGCCGATGCGGATCGATGTATCGGAAACGATGCCGCTCAACGCGATGACAGCGATCTCGGTGGTGCCGCCGCCGATGTCGATGACCATGTTGCCCGTCGGTGTATCCACCGGCAGCCCCACCCCGATCGCCGCGGCCATCGGTTCGGCCACCATCAGCACCTGCTTCGCGCCGGCGGTCTCGGCCGAGTCGCGCACGGCACGACGTTCCACCTCAGTGATGCCGGACGGCACCGCCACAATCACCTTCGGCTTGACCCGGAAGAAATGCTTGTCGATGATCGTCTTGAGGAAGTAGCGCAGCATCTTCTCGGTCACATCGAAATCCGCGATCACGCCGTCGCGCATCGGCCGGACGGCGATAATGGCTTCCGGTGTGCGACCCAGCATCCGTTTCGCTTCGAGCCCAATCCCTTTTACGCGACCAGTCGCCTTCTCGATGGCAACGACCGAAGGTTCGTTCAACACGATGCCTTCACCCTTTACATAAATGAGGGTGTTCGCCGTGCCGAGGTCGACCGCGATTTCGTTCGCGGGGAGGAAGGAACCGAAGTTTGGGAATTTCACGTGACCGGCCGCCAGGTAAGACGTTCCCGCCAAGATAGGGGTGCGTGCGCGGCTGCGGCAAGCCGCAACATTATGTGGCCAGCGGAGTTGCCTCTGAATCTCCGAGGCGACCTGAGCGCCTGCTCACGGGGGTTAGCCGTGAGCACTTACTCACAAGCCACACTTTCGATTGAAAACAATCCGAGCGGAGCTTGTCCCCTCCGTCGGGCTTCTCCATACTAGGCACGAAGGATCGCCTACCCTCCCGCCCGGATCTCATCTCGTGACCCGTACCATCGCGCTCGCATACTCTGGTGGCCTCGACACGTCCATCATCGTGCCCTGGCTCCGGGAGCATTACCCTGGGGCGCGGGTGGTCTGCGTGGCTGCCGATATCGGACAGGGAGATGAGCTGGCGGATGTGCACCAGAAGGCCCTGGCATCGGGGGCGGCGGAGTGCCACATCCTCGATCTCCGGACCGAGTTCGTGCGCGATTTCGTCTTCCCAACGCTGCGGGCCGGGGCGGTCTACTCGCGGACCTACCTGTTGGGTACGTCGATGGCGCGTCCGATCATCGCCAAGGCACAGGTGGAAGTCGCACGCGCGGTAGGCGCCGATGCCCTGGCCCACGGCTGCACCGGCAAGGGGAACGACCAGGTTCGCTTCGAGCTCACCTACATGGCCTTCGCGCCAGAACTCGAAGTCATCGCCCCGTGGCGGATCTGGGATATCCGCTCGCGCGAAGACGCGCTCCGCTACGCTGCCGCGCACCACGTGCCGGTTGCCGCCACCAAGGAGAAGCTCTACTCGCGCGACCGGAATCTCTGGCACCTCTCGCACGAGGGGGGAATTCTCGAAGATCCATCGAAGGCGCCCTTCGAGGACATGTACCTGATGACGACCGACCCACGTCTCGCGCCGAACGAACCCGAGGATGTCGTGGTCGGCTTCGAGAACGGCACGCCTGTGTCAGTCAACGGCGTTGCGATGGGCCCGGTCGAATTGCTCACCGCGATGAATGCTCTCGGCGCAAAGCACGGCGTCGGTCGCGCCGACATCGTCGAGGATCGGCTGGTCGGGATGAAGTCGCGCGGTGTCTACGAGACGCCCGGCGGGACCATCCTCTACGCGGCGCATTCTGAACTGGAGCAGCTGGTCCTCGACCGCCGTACGCTGGCGGCCAAGGACGTGATTGCGCCGCGCTACGCTGACCTCGTCTACGAAGGGCGCTGGTGGACTACCGAGCGCGAGGCCTACGATGCATTCGTGGCAAGCACGCAGCGATTCGTGACCGGGACCGCGACGATGCGGCTCTTCAAGGGATCGTGTCACGTGGTCGGGCGGGCGAGCCCGAATTCCCTGTACGACGAAGCAACGGTGACTTTTGGCGAGGACAACGTCTATCAGCAGAGTGATGCAGCAGGCTTTATCCGGCTATTCGGCTTGCCGCAGCGCGTGGCGGCAATGAAGCGAAAGGGCGGCCAGTAGCCGCCCCGATTTACTGCTACCGCCCGGTACTCCCGAATCCCCCCGCCCCGCGCCCGCTGGGCGGCAACTCGGCGACTTCGACGAAGTCCACCAGCTCCACCTTCTGCACCAGCGCCTGCGCGATCCGGTCGCCGCGGTGAATCACGAACGGCTCGCTTCCCAGATTGATCAGGATCACCTGCAGCTCGCCACGATAATCCGAATCTATGGTGGCCGGCGTGTTCGGCAGCGTAATCCCGTGCTTGAGTGCGAGGCCTGAGCGCGGCCGCAGCTGCAATTCGTAGCCATCGGGTACCGCCACCGAGAGCCCGGTCGGCACCAGCCCGCGCGCACCCGGCGCAATGACCGTCTCCACCGCCGACACGATGTCCATTCCTGCCGCGCCGCTGGTAGCACGGGTCGGAAGCGGCAACCCCTCGCCGTGCGGCAATCGCACGACGAGGAGTTGAATGGCCGCGCCGGTACTAGAGGACGGAGTCAACGTCAGTGCAGTCGAGTCCGAACGCTTCGGCGACGCCGGCATAGACAATCTTGCCGTCGACGACGTTGAGGCCGAGCTTGAGCGCGTTGTCGCGCTTGCAGGCTTCCTTCCACCCCAGATTCGCGAGCTTGATGGCGTAAGGGAGCGTGGCGTTCGTCAGCGCCAGCGTCGAGGTCCGAGGCACCGCACCCGGCATGTTCGCGACGGCGTAGTGCAACACGCCTTCGACGAAGTAGGTCGGGTTCTCGTGCGTGGTCGGCTTGATGGTTTCGACACAGCCGCCCTGGTCGACAGCAACGTCAACGATCACGCAACCATCGGGAATGCTCTTGAGATCTTCCCGCGTGATGAGGTGCGGGGCCTTCTTGCCCGGAATGAGCACCGCCCCGATGATCAGGTCGGCGTCCTTGACCGCATCGAGGATATTGTGCCGGTTCGAGAAGACCGTGTTCACGTTCGCCGGAAGCACATCATCGAGGTAGCGGAGCCGGTCGAGCGAATTGTCCAGCAGCGTCACGTTGGCGCCCAGACCTGCCGCCATCTTCGCCGCGTTGATCCCCACGACGCCGCCACCGATGATGACGACCTTCGCCGGATTGACACCCGGCACGCCGCCCAGCAGTACGCCGCGGCCGCCGAAGAGCTTCTCGTTGTACTTGGCCCCTTCCTGCACCGCGAGGCGGCCGGCGACTTCCGACATCGGCGTCAGCAATGGCAGCTGGCCACCGGGGAGCTGCACGGTCTCGTAGGCCACGGCAATGGCCCCCGACTTCATCACGGCCCGCGTGAGCGGCTCATCGGCGGCGAAGTGGAAGTAGGTGTACATCACCAGGCCCGGACGCATCCGCGGCCATTCTACCGCGATCGGCTCCTTGACCTTGACGATCATGTCGGCCTTCGCCCACGTCGCATCGGCATCAGGCGCGATGGAGGCGCCGGCCGCGATGTAGTTCTCGTCGGAGAAGCCGCTGCCAAGACCGGCTCCGGTCTCGACCTGCACCTTGTGGCCCTCGCGAACGAGGGATTCGACACCTGACGGCACCAGGCCGACACGGTTCTCGTTGGTCTTGATCTCCTTCGGCACGCCAATCAGCATCGCGATCTCGCTTGCGCGCCTGAGGCGCGCTTCGAAAGGGTCAACGGGTCGGACCGAGGCGGACAGTCGTCATCCGCTCCGGGGCGAGGAACTCGGCGGCCAGCGCCACCGACTCTTCGCGTGTGACACCATCCACGAGGCGGAGTACCTCGTCGAGGGGGCGGTACGGTTCATCCTGCAGGACGTGCGTGGCCAGCCGATGCATCCGGCTGGTCGTGCTCTCCAGCGCCAGCATGAGCGATCCCTTCAACTGCCCCTTGCCATCGACCAGGTCCGCCTCGGGGAGCCCTTCCCGGGCCATCAGGGCCAGCTCCTCACGAATCGCGGCAATGGCCTGGTCGGCCGTGGCCGGTGCGGTTCCGACATACACCCCAAATGTACCCGCGGCACGGTAGGCCGAGTGCCAGGCGTAGACGGCGTAGCAGAGGCCCAGCTCTTCACGCACCCGCTGAAAGAGCCGGCTCGACATCCCCCCGCCAAGCACGGCACTGATCAGCGCGAGGCCGAAGCGACGCGGATCATTGGCCGCGATGCTGTCCGTACCCAGCACGGCGTGGACCTGTTGGAGCTTGCTGACCTCGACGCGGGTGGCCGCCCGGACCGCGGGGGCCGCGACCACAATCGCACGGGGAGCCTGCTTCTCTCCCTCGAACCAGCCGAGCCCTGCCAGCAGCTCAAGCACCTGAGTGTGTTCGATATGCCCGGCCACGGCTATGACGCAATTGCCAGGGTAGTAGTTACTGACGTGCAGATCGCGCAGATCCGCCGTCCCGAGATTCCCTACCGTCTCGGCCGTGCCGAGGATCGAATAGCCGTAGGGATGCTCCGGCCAGAGCGTCTCGCCCCAGAGTTCGAACACCAGATCGTCTGGCGTGTCCTGCACCCCGTTGAGCTCTTCAAGCACCACGTTCCGTTCGAGCTCGAGGTCGCTCTCGCGCAACAGCGGCTTGCGCACCAGATCGGTGAGAACGTCGAGCGCAAGCGGCAGGTCCGCATCGAGGACATGCGCCTGGAACGAGGTCGTGTCGCGGGAAGTATAGGCGTCGAGCGAGCCGCCGCGGGCCTCGAGCGACACCGCGATCTCTCGCGCGGTGCGACGCTCGGTGCCCTTGAAAACCATATGTTCGAGGAGATGGGAGACCCCCATCTTGGCGCGGGCTTCGTGCCCGCTTGCCGATCGGACCCAGATCCCGGCGGCCGCTGACCGTACGCCTGGGAGGCGTTCGGTCACGACCACGAGTCCGTTCGGGGCGTCGGTGCGAAAGAGCGAATCGTCGAGCTGGACGGTACGCACCGACGGACTACTCATTCCTTCGGGAGGAGCGCCTTCCGTGACAGGCGCATCCGGCCGCGCTCGTCGACTTCCAGCAGCTTCACCGTGACCATCTCACCCTTCTTGAGCACGTCCTCGGTCTTCTCGACCCGCTTGTGGTCGATCTCCGAGATGTGCAGCAGCCCTTCGACGCCCGGCATGATCTCGACGAACGCGCCGAACGCGGTAATGCTCTTGATCGGGCCGGTGTAGATGGTGCCGACAATCGGCTCGGCAACGATGCCCATCACCATCTCGCGCGCCTTGGCGCCAGCTTCGGCACCCACGGCGGCGATCGTGATCAGACCGGTGTCGTCGATGTTGACCTTGGCGCCAGAAGCATCCTGAATGCCGCGGATGGTCTTGCCCTTGGGGCCGATCACGTCGCCGATCTTGTCCGGCTTGATCTGGATCGTGAAGATCCGCGGCGCCCACGGCGACATCTCGTCGCGCTGGGTCTTGATGATCTTGTTCATCTCGCCCAGGATGTGGAGGCGACCCTTGTGGGCCTTCTCCAGCGCGGTCTTCATGATGTCGAGCGACAGCCCGGCAATCTTGATGTCCATCTGGATCGAGGTGATGCCCTGCTCGGTGCCGGCCACCTTGAAGTCCATGTCGCCGAGGTGATCCTCGGTGCCCAGGATGTCGGTGAGGATGGCGATGCGATCGCCTTCCTTGATGAGCCCCATCGCCACACCAGCGCAGGCGGCCTTGACCGGCACGCCGGCATCCATCAGCGCCAGGGACGAACCACACACGGTGGCCATCGACGAGGAGCCGTTCGACTCGAGAATTTCCGAGACGATGCGGATGGTGTACGGGAAGTCGGCGGTCGCCGGGAGGAGCGGATGAATCGCCCGCTCGGCCAGGGCACCGTGCCCGATCTCGCGACGCGAGGTGCCGCGCAGCGGACGAACTTCACCGGTGGAGTACGGCGGGAAGTTGTAGTGAAGCATGAACGACTTCTTCGACTCGCCCGGCACTTCGATCGAGTCGATGCGCTGCTCGTCATCGGCGGTGCCGAGGGTGACGGCGACGAACGCTTGCGTCTCGCCACGGGTGAAGACGGCCGAGCCGTGCACACGCGGCACGACGCCGACTTCCGGCGTGATCGGACGGATGGTATCGCCATCGCGACCGTCGATACGCTCGCCCTTGTCGAGGATCTGGGCACGCATCACCGTGTACTCGACTTCCTCGAGTTCGTTGGCGATGTCCTTGGCGTTGTCAGGGAAGTTCTCGAGCAGCTTCGCCTTAACTTCTTCACGCACGCTGTGGACACCAGCCGCGCGACCCGCCTTGTCCTTCGCGTTCATCGCCTTGGCCATCGCCTTCTCGGCCGCGGTCTTCACGGCCTTGACGATGTCGGCGTTCTTGGCCGGCGCTTCCCACTTCATCTTCGGCTTGCCGACCTTGGCGACCAGGTCCGCGATCAGCTTCACCTGCTCGATGATGCCGACCTGCGCGACCTTGAGGCCGTCGAGGACTTCGGCTTCGCTGACTTCATTCGCGCCACCTTCGACCATCATGATCGAATCAGCGAGGCCGGCGACGACGAGATCGAGCGACGAGAACTCGAGCTGCTGGAAGGTCGGGTTGAGGATCCAGTTGTCCTCGACCTTGCCGACGCGCGCAGCGGCAATCGGGCCGTTCCAGGGAATCTGCGAGATGGCGAGTGCGGCCGAGGCGGCCAGCACGCCGATCACATCGGACTCATTCTCCTGGTCGGTCGAGAGCACGGTCACGAAGACCTGCACTTCGTTCCGGAACCCTTCCGGAAAGAGCGGCCGGATGGAGCGGTCGATGATGCGGCAATTGAGAATTTCGTCGTCGGACGGACGCCCTTCACGCTTCAGGAACCCACCCGGGATCTTGCCCGCGGCGTAGGTCTTTTCCTTGTACTCGACCGTGAGTGGGAAGAACGGGAGATGCGTGGCGTTGGGCGAACAGGTGACGGCGGCGAGGACGGTGGTCTCTCCATACTGGACCAGAACCGAACCTGCGGCCTGCTTGGCGAGGCGGCCGGTCTCGATGACCAGCGGGCGGCCTGCGAACTGCGTTTCAATACGATGCACGATTTTCCTTCACTGCGTTTGAGCACCCATAAACGGAAAGCGTCCCACGGTGCTCGCGTGGGACGCCTTGCAGTTTCAGCTACGGATCAGTTCCGGAGGCCGAGTTCAGTGACCAGGGCGCGGTAAGTCGAGATGTCGTTGCTCTTGAGGTAATTCAAGAGCCGGCGCCGGGTTCCGACCATCTTCAGGAGGCCACGGCGACCATGATGGTCCTTCGCGTGGGTCCGGAAATGGTCGGTGAGGCTGTTGATTCGCGTCGTCAGCAGGGCGACCTGGACCCGGGCGGAGCCGGTGTCTTCGCCATGCAGGCGGTGCTTCTCGATGACGGGCTGCTTCTCGATCATGCCTAGTAATTCCTGCCCTGAGTCAATGCTGCGCTTACACTTAGGTTCGCTTGGATAGCCTCGCAATATAGCCCGGGATTCCGAGTGGGGGCAAGCCCTGACAACGGGATGACGGATGACGGATGATGGATGACCGATTTTCGGGCACATGGATCAGGTCGCACCGGGCCGTCGGGCGGGCGGATGCCTCCCGTCTGCTCAGGCGACACCGGCGCACCCCTTCCCCCTTCCCCCCTCTCTTCGCTACGCCCCGATCAACCGCCGAATATCGTTGCTGAACGCGAGCACCATCAGCAGCACCACCAACGCCAGACCGGCAAGCGTGACCACCTCGCGCAGCTTCGTGGGGAGCGGCCGACGGATCAGCCCTTCGATCGCCAGGATCAGGAACGCTCCGCCGTCGAGCACCGGAATGGGCAGCAGGTTCACCACGGCGAGGTTCACCGAAATCAGCGCCATGAACGCGAGCAGATTGTCGAGCCCGGCGCGCGCTTGCTGCGCCGCCATCTGACCAATCAGAATCGGCCCGCCGATCTCCTTGCTGCTGATCTTGCGCGTGGCCAGCCCGCGGAAGGTCTGGAAGATCGTTCCCGCCGACGCCCACGTGGCCTCAGCCCCCGCCCCGATCGCACCACCGAGACCCAGCGTCTCCCGCTGGTAGGGCGTGCGCACCGTCGCACCAATCCGACCGATCATCGCCGAGGTCGTGTCACCAGGAACTTCGCGCTCGGCCTTCGGTGTCATCACGAAGGTCTTCGCCACGCCACCGCGCGTCACGTCGAGTCGGAGCTCTCGCCCTGCTGCCGCCTTGATTCGCTCGACCGCCTCAGCCCACTGGCTGATCGAAGTGCCGTCGATCGCGGCGATCGAGTCGCCCGCTTCGAGACCGGCCGCGGCCGCCGGATAATTCGGCGAGATCGAACCGATTACTGGCGGATGCAGCGGCTCCAGCGCCGTCGCGAGCTTTGCGCGTTCGGCAAGCGCGTCGCGATGGAGTGCCACCGACATCGGCGTGTGATTCGCGAAGGTGAGCTTGATTTCGTTCGACTTCGCCGTGGTCAGGCGATCGACGATGTCGTCCCACGAGGCCACGCTCTCGCCATCAACGGCAGTGATGCGGGTACCGGTGGGAAGTGACGCGAGCTCCTTCGCCTCGACCGGGAGACGCTCTGCCGCAACATGACCAATTGTCGTCGTCGGGTCGTACTGACGGCCGTTCTTGAACGCGAGCCCGGTAAACACCAGCAACGCGAAGAGCGCATTGAGCGTGACGCCGGCAAGAATGATCACCATCCGCTGCCAGGTCGGCTTCGCCTCGAACACGCGATCAGCCGGCACCTCTGCCGACGAGCCCCCTTCGAGCACCGACGACGCGGGATCTTCCTCGCGCGACGCCATCTTCACATAGCCACCCAGCGGAAGCCACGCGATGGCCCACTCGGTTTCGCCGCGCTGGAAGGTGAGCCCCGGAATAGGCTTGCCGATGCCGATCGCGAAGCGATGCACCCAGACCCCGAAGGCTTTCGCCGCCATGTAATGACCGAGCTCGTGCACAAAGACGAGCACGCCAAGCACAACCGCCAGAATCGCCACCGTGAACAGGAACCCGCTCATGCGACTGCTTCCCCTGCGTGACGCCGCGCTGCCGCATCTGCGGCCCGCACGGCATCGAGCGTAATGGTGCCAGCGTCATCGTGACGCCGGAGTGCTGCTTCGATCACGACCGGGATTCGCCCGAAGGGGATCTTTCCCTCGAGGAACGCGGCGACGGCAATTTCATTTGCGGCATTGAAGACCGCCGGCGCTGTCCCACCCTTCCGCCCAGCCGCAATGCCGAGTTCAAATGCGCCGAAGCATTCGCGCCGCACCGGCTCGAAGCTCAGCGTTCCCGCAGCCACCGGATCGAACCGGCGCACGCCATCGTCGGGTAGACGATCGGGGTGCGTCAGGGCATACAGGATCGGGACTTCCATCGAGGGAAAGCCGACCTGTGCCAGGGTGCTGCCATCGGGAAACTCGACAAACGCGTGCACGATACTCTGCGGGTGAACGATGACCTCGATCGCGTCGTAGGCCAGCCCGAAGAGAAAATGGGCCTCGATCACTTCGAGCGCCTTGTTCGCGAGCGTAGCCGAGTCCACCGTGATCTTGGCACCCATCTGCCAGGTCGGGTGGTTGAGCGCTTCCGCGACCGTCGCCAGCGCGAGCCGCTCCTGGTCCCAGGTCCGGAACGGCCCACCCGACGCCGTGAGAATGATCCGCGATGGCGCCGCGCCCTGAGCCACCATGCACTGCAGCACCGCGCTGTGCTCAGAATCGATCGGGACGACCTCGCCCCCGCCCTGCCGGGCAGCCTCGGCCACCAGCGGCCCGGCCATCACCAGCGTCTCCTTGTTGGCCAGGGCGACCCGCTTCCCGGCGCGCAGCGCAGCGAGCGTCGCATCGAGCCCGGCCGCACCGACCACCGCGTTCACCACAATGTCGACATCGGGGCGCGTCGCTGCTTCAATCAGCGTCTCGGGACCACTCGGAAAGGTCGTCGCACCGTTGCCGCCTACGAGCGCGGCATACTTCGGGTTCCACGCCGCAACCTGTTCGGCGAGCCGCTCGCGATTCGAGCCCGCCACCAGCGCCACGAGGTCGAATCCGGCACGCTGCCGTTCGAGCACGCGGAGCGTGCTGACACCGATCGAACCGGTTGAACCGAGCAGCGCGACTCGCTTCACAGCAATCCCAGCAACTGGTAACAGAACGCCGCAGTGGGAAGAATGACGTACAGGGAATCGAAGCGATCGAGCACGCCGCCGTGGCCCGGAATCAACGTCGAAGAATCCTTGACGCCGGCCTCGCGCTTGAAGAGTGATTCGGCGAGATCGCCAAGTTGGCCGACAACCGAGAGCGCGAGCGCCATCAGACACGCGGGCAGGATGCCGACTTCAATGCCCACACGAGGGAAGACCAGGTAGACAAAGAGCGGTGCAATCAGCACCCCGCCAGCAAGGCCGGCCACGCCGCCAGAGCGGGTCTTCCCGGGCGAGATGGTCGGTGCCATCTTCGGGCCGCCGAGCGCCCGGCCGCCGAACATCGCCGCGCTATCGCAGACCCAGGTGACAATCAGCGGGAAGAACACCATCGCCGTGCCGGCCCACGAGAACGTCTCGAAGCGGCCGTGGCGGATGCCGATCAGGAACGACGGCAGCAGCCCCGTGTACGCGACCGCAAAGAGCGTGACCGCGACCGCACCGAGCGGCGCATCCGTCGGGCCGCGACCGCGCAGTGCCACCGCCAGCAGCAGCAGCATCACGCCAGCACCGATGTAGGTCCAATGATGGGAAAGCCAGAGACCCGTCTCAGGGCGCGTGGTCGCAGCGTGAACCAGCAGCGGGCCCGCGGCGGCGAGCAGCAGCCCGGTGACCCGGAGCGGCCGGATCCCCTTCTTCTCGGCAATGTCGAAGAGCTCACGCGTGCCGAGAATGGCGATGGTGGCGACGAGCAAGGCGAGCGGCCAGCCACCCGCCCAGACCAGCAGCAATGCCAGCGGGATGGCCACGACAGCAAACAGGATGCGACGAACCAGGTTGTTATCCATCGGGAGCCTCAGGCGCTCACGCGTCCGAAGCGGCGATCGCGGCGCTGAAAGTCGAGGATGGCGACGAAGAGATCATCGCGGGTGAAATCTGGCCAGAGCACCGAGGTGACGTGGAATTCGGCGTAAGCGAGTTGCCAGAGCAGGAAGTTCGAGACCCGCATCTCGCCCGAGGTGCGAACGAGCAGATCGGGATCCGGCACATCGGCGGTGTAAAGCTCCGCGGCGAACTTCGACTCGTCAATATCGGCCGGGGCGAGCGTGCCGCTTTGTACCATCTCGGCAAGATGCTGCGCGGCCCGCACGATTTCGGCGCGCGCTCCATACGAGATGCAGATGTTGAAGGCGAGGTTGGTGCCCCCGGCCGTGGCGGCCTCGATGCGGTCGACGGCGGCGCGAGCCGGCGCCGACAGCCGGGCGATGTCACCGAGCATCCGGACGGCCACCCCGCGTTGACGCAGCTCTTCGGCTTCCTTGCCGACGAACTCTTCGAGCAAGGCCATGAGCGCGTCGATTTCTGCGGGAGGGCGCTGCCAGTTTTCCTGCGAGAAGGCGAAGATGGTGAGAACGCGCACACCCGCGTGAAGGCATCCTTCCACGGTTTCGCGGACCGCGCCCATTCCTGCCTGATGCCCAGCCGACCGCGGCAGTCCACGCTCCTGCGCCCAGCGGCCATTGCCATCCATGATGATGGCAATATGCCGCGGGATGGCGCCGTGAAGGCGCACCTGTTCGAGAAGCGTGGCGTGCTCGCTGGTCACACTTCGAGGATCTCGGCTTCCTTGGCCTTGAAGAGCTCCTCGATCTGCTTGATCGCCTCGTCGGTGTGCTTCTGCACATCCTTCTCGGCGCGGCTCTTCTCGTCCTCGGGCACCTTCTCGACCTTCTTGATCTTCCCCATGGCGTCAGTCCGCGCGCCGCGCACAGAGACGCGGCCTTCTTCCACGAGCTTGCCGCAGATCTTGACCATCTCCTTGCGACGATCCTCGGAAAGCGCCGGCAGCGGCACGCGAATCACCCCGCCCTGCGGCTGCGGATTGAGTCCCATGTTCGCATCGCGGATGGCCTTGTCGATCGCGGCGGTCAGCCCCTTGTCGAAGGGCGTCACGGCCAGCATCCGTGGCTCCGGTGCGCTCACCATCGCCACCTGGTTCAGCGGCATCTGGGAGCCGTAGGCATCAACGCGAACCGAGTCGAGCATTCCCGGCGAGGCCTTGCCCGACCGGATGCCGCTCAGTTCACGCTTCGTGTTGTCGACGGCCTTCTGCATCCCTTCGCGGGATGCCTTCACGATTTCGGCGAGTGTCATCGGACGAGAGTCCCGACCCGTTCGCCGCTCAGGGTACGAGCAATGGCGCCGGGCTGATTGATGTTGAAGACGACGATCGGCAACGCATTGGCCTGGCAGAGCCCGAAGGCATTGGCATCCATCACGGCGTATCCATTGACGAGCGCGTCCTGGAAGGTGAGCTCGGTCAACAGGGTAGCATCGGCGTTCTTGCGCGGATCGGAAGTGTAGATGCCGTCGACGTTGGTCGCCTTGAGCACGACCTCCGCGTCCATCTCCAGGGCCCGCAGCACCGCAGCCGTATCCGTCGAGAAGTAGGGGTTGCCGGTGCCACCGGCGAAGATCACGATGCGGCCCTTTTCGAGGTGGCGCATCATCCGGCGACGGATGTAGGGCTCGGCCAGCGATTCCATGCGGATCGCGGTGAGCACCCGGGTCTCGACGCCCATCGTCTCGAGGACATTCTGCAGCGCCAGCGCGTTGATGACGGTGGCGAGCATTCCCATATAGTCGGCCGAGACTCGATCGAGTCCTTCGCGACTCGCGGTGGCCCCGCGAACGATATTGCCGCCGCCGACCACGAGGCCGAGCGAGACACCCATCGTGCTGACCTGCTTGATCTCTTCGGCGAGTGCCTCGACTACGGCGTAGTCGAGGCCCCCGTCCTTGTCCCCGGCCAGCGCCTCACCGGAGAGCTTCAGAAGAGCCCGGCGGTAGGCGACTGGCATCAGGCGGCCTCGCCGACCTTGAAGCGAGCGAAGCGAACCACCTTGGCGCCAGAGAGCTTTGCCACCAGGGCGCCGATCGTCACCGATTCATCCTTCACGAACGGCTGCTCGAGCAGGGCGCGCTCCTGGGCGAACTTCTTCACCTTGCCGTCGACGATCTTGGCGCGAATCGCCTCAGGCTTCCCTTCCGCCGCGACCTGCTCCTCGGCAATGCGACGTTCGCGGTCGAGCGTCTCGGCCGGGATGTCTTCCATCGCGACGGCAACCGGATCGGCCGACGCCACGTGCAGTGCAATTTCGCGAGCCAGCGCGAGGGCCGGTTCGCCAGTCGCGCCGGAGAGCTCGACCAGCACGCCGACCTGGCTGTTGTGGTGACGGTACTCGCCGACCACGCCGCCCGCGACGCCGAACTTGACCACCTGCTTCACGGTCATCGCTTCGCCGGTCTTGCCCGAGGCGAGCTTGACGACTTCGTCGATGCTCTTGCCGTCGAGCGTCTCCGCGAGGAAAGCCTCATGGGTGACGCTCACCGGGCTCTTCGCCTGGGCGTGCATCACCAGCTGCTTCGCGAGTGACTGGAAGTCCTCGTTGCGCGCGACGAAGTCGGTCTCGCAGTTGAGCTCGACCATCGCGCCGGTCGAACCATCGGCGGCGGTCTCGATCACGACGAGTCCCTGCGAGGCATCACGCCCGGCGCGCTTCTCGGCCTTGGCGATGCCCTTCTTCCGCAGCAGCTCAGAGGCCAGCGACATGTCGCCATTCGCCTCTTCGAGGGCCTTCTTGCAATCCATCATCCCGGCGCCAGTACGCGCGCGGAGCGCGGAGATGTCCTTGGTGTTGATCGTCATTGACATGTACGCTGCCTGAAGTGTCTGGTTCCGTGTGTGAAACCGCCGCCCGGGGCCCTGAAGCCCGACAGGCGGCGGAGTGACGCAAGCCCGGGAAAACCTTCCCGGTCAGGCGCCGGCGTCGCCCGGCGCTGCCGGATCGTGCTTCAACCGCGCGGCGATCGCCTCGGGGCGCGCCTTCCGCTTGCGGCGGGGGCGGCGCTTCTTGCGATCTTCGTCGGTCGCACCATCACCATCGCCAGCCGAGTAGGTCTCGTTGTCGTCATCGCCACCGGCGACTTCGCGGACCGGCATCGCCATGCGGGCTTCGCGGATCGCGTCGCAGAGCGCCGACGTGATCAGCGACACCGAGCGGATGGCGTCGTCGTTGCCCGGGATCGGCACCGTGATGGTGTCGGGGTCGGCGTTGGTGTCGACAATGGCCACGACCGGGATGCCGAGACGATTGGCTTCCTGGATCGCGATCTTTTCCTTCTTGGCGTCGACGATGAAGAGCGCGCCCGGCAGGCGGGTCATCATCTTGATCCCTTCGAGGTTGCGGGAGAGCTTCTCGCGTTCACGCGAGAACAGCAGCTGCTCCTTCTTGGTGTAGTTCTCGAAGTCGCCCTCGGCGGCACCCTGCTCGAGGTCGCGGAGACGCTTGATCTGCTTCTTGATCGTCTGGAAGTTCGTGAGGGTACCGCCGAGCCAGCGCTCGTTGACCCAGTGACACGATGCATTGCGTGCTTCGGCCTCGACGACGGCCTTGAGCTGACGCTTGGTGCAGACGAAGAGAATGTTCTCGCCCTTGAGCGCGATGGAGCGGACCAGTTCGGTCGCCATCGTGAGCTGCTTCAGGGTCTTCTGGAGGTCGATGAGATAAATGCCCGACCGCTCGGCGAAGATGAACTTGCGCATCTTCGGATTCCAGCGACGAGTCTGGTGACCGAAATGCGTGCCGGCGTCGAGCAGTTCCTGCAGGGTTGGCATAGCCATGAGTACAGACAGCTCCTTGGTGGTTAATGCTACCGCCTCCGTCATCTGCCGTTGCGACCCCGGAGGGCACCCGCATTGGCATCGGGAGGCGTGCGTCGTCGCGAACCAAAGTGGTGCGCGCGTGTCGTGCGTTGGCCGTTCACCGTCGGCCCGCGGGGGAGGTTCTCCCGGAACATCTCTCGGCGCCCGAATCCGGGCGCCGCGAGCGGCGCCCTTACATGGGCACCGCGGAAGCGACTAGCGCTTCGAGAACTGGAACTTCTTGCGGGCGCCAGGCTGGCCCGGCTTCTTGCGCTCGACGGCGCGCGGATCGCGCGTCAGGAGCCCAGCCGTGCGGAGCTTGGGGCGGTGCGCTTCATCAGCGTTGCAGAGGGCGCGCGCAATCGCGTGCCGCATCGCGCCGGCCTGGCCGCTCATCCCGCCGCCATCGACGTGCGCCTTGACGTCGAACGCGCCGAGCGTGTCGGTGGCCGTGAACGACTGCTGGATGTGCTGCACCAGCGACGGACGCGGGAAGTAATCGCCGAGGGTACGGCCGTTGACATCCCACTTGCCGGTGCCGGGCGTGATGTAGACGCGCGCGACGCTCGTCTTGCGGCGGCCGACGGCCTGCCAGCGGAGCGAATCAGAACTCATCAGTTGGCCTTCGCGTGAGCGACGGTGAGGGTCTTCGGCGTCTGCGCCTCGTGCGGATGCTCAGCGCCGCCATAGACCTTCAGCTTGGTGCGCAGCTTCTGCTTGGCGAGCGAGTTCTTCGGCAGCATGCCGAAGACGGCCTTTTCAATCACGCGGTCAGGATGCTTTGCGAGCACTTCCTGCGCAGGCGTGTGGGTGTCGTGACCCATGTAGCCGGTGTGACGGAAGTAGGTCTTCTGGCTCAGCTTGCGGCCGGTGAGCTTGACCTTGGACGCATTGAGCACGATGACGAAATCGCCACCGTCCATATGCGGCGTGAAGGTCGGCTTGTGCTTGCCGCGAATAATCTGGGCCACCGTGCTGGCCAGACGGCCGAGGGGCACGTCGGTCGCATCGACCACGTGCCAGTCGTGCTGCAGATCGCCAGCCTTGGCGGTATACGTCTTCATCGAGTCGCTTCCATCCACCGGGACGTCAAAAAACCACTTCGGACACAGACACGAAAGCTAAGCCCCTGTAACGGGTTGGGTCAAGCGGAGGGGGGCGAAATGGCCCCCGACGGGGCCCGGAAGGCTAGTGCGGGCGGGGCCGGCGGGATGGAGGAGGCGGCGGCCCCTGCACCACCAGGAGGGCATTCCCGACGGTCCGGGGTCCGCCGGCATCGGAGGGGCGGTTCACCACCTCGCCTGCGACCACCAGAGTCGTCGACCCACCGCCATCCAGGTTGACCGCCTCGAACGCCCCCAAGGTCAGCATCAGCTGGGAGAGCTCCATCAGATCCATCCCGGCGCTGCCCGGTTGGCGCCCGTCTACGGTCACCAGGAGCAGGGTGGTGCTGTCGCGGGTAAAGCCAATCGCGCTCCTGGGGTGACGCAGCCGGAGGTTGGCGTTGGTCCCCTCGGCGTCGGCAAGGGCGGTGTCAGCGATCCCCTTGCCGTGGACCACCAGTCGGGGCAGCCCACCTACCAGCGTCGCCAGCTTCCCCCGATCAGGCAAAACCGAGGCGAGGAAGCGGACGGGCGTCCCGGGGGGCCCAAGCGCGACGAGACGATTCCGGGCGGTCGCGCCACCGACCAGGACCGCCCTCCCCGCCAATGAACTTCCGCCCCCCGAGCGGACAGTGTCCGCCACCTGGAAGAGCACCGTGTCCCCGGGATGGCCGACCGGAGTGAGCGGCACATCGAAAAGGACTCGCCCGGCGCTGTCTCGCGGGGTGCTGGCCCCGTACCGCTGGGTGAAGAGCGTGACCCCGTCGGCGCCGGGTGCGGCATTCAGTCCATCAAGCGCGAACTCCGGATATCGGCGTGAGGAAACCGTACCGACCCAGCTGAACCGCTCGATCAGCGGTCGGCCCGCTTGAGTGAGCGCAAACTGGGAGTGACTCGGTGCAGCGGTTGGCCAGGCACGAAGCCCGCGCCACCAATTCCCTTCGACCACGAAGTTATTGATCGGCGCGCCATCCGAGAGCTGGAAAAAGTCGGCGTTGATCGCCGCGAGAACCTGTTCCCCGTCCCGCTGGTGGCGTGCGGCGATCTCAGCCACGGTCTCGCGGCCGAGAAAGGTGTCCTTGGCGTGCGCGGCCTGCACCGCCAGGCCAGGCGTGTCGAGACGGACCGTGACCACATTGATGTTCCACGGGACGCTGTTCACGACCAGGCGGCGGTGCGTCACCCCCGGTGCGACCTGCCGGGTGAAGGTGGAGTCAAAGGTCTGCGCGCGCAGTGCGGCAGGCGAGGTCAACACGCCCAGCACCGACCAGCGCCACACCGCATGCCATGTCACGGAACCAGTTCGAGCAGGACCTGACCTTTCTCGACGGCCTGCCCGGCCGCGACGCGGATGCCACGCACCGTCCCGGCCGCGGGCGCCTTGAGCTCATTCTCCATCTTCATCGCTTCGAGAACCACGAGGCCAGCGCCGGCCGCCACCACGTCGCCCTCGCTCACGGCGATGCGCACCACGAGGCCGGGCATCGGTGCCTTCAGCACTCCCCCGCTAGTGGCGCTCTTCCCCGCTCCCGCGAGCGAGCGGATATGCCGACTGCGTTCGTCTTCAATGCCTACGTCACGCACCGCACCACGGTCGACCAGCCGCCACATGCCGTCCTCGAAGCCATCGACGGCGAGTGCGTGGGAACGACCGGCGATCGTGAGGCGGACTTCGGGAGAACCGGGCACACGCAGCAGTTGCACCGGCATCACCGTGCCATCGACCGTGGCATGATCGCCATCGAGGTCGACCGTGAGTTCGCGTCCACCGATGCTGACAAAGTATTTCACAGGCGCTCCAGCAAGGCGATGCTTTCAAGATGCGCGGTCTGAGGGAACTGATCGAAAGCCGCGACATGCACCAGCCGGTACTGTCCAGCAAGTCTGCTGATGTCGCGGGCAAGGGTCGCCGCGTCGCACGAAATGTAGGCGACGAGCCGCGCTCCCGAGCCGCCGATCGCGGTGGTAACGGCGATGTCCATCCCGGTGCGTGGCGGATTGGTGATGATGGCACCTGGCGGCTTCAATTCCGGAATTCGCTCCTCGGCGCGCCCCGCCAGTCGCCTTGCGCCGGCTGGCCCGACCCGCTCGGCATACGCGACTGCACGCGCATCCAGCTCGATGCTCTCGACCGAGGCGCCTCGTGCCTGCAGAGCCGCCGTGGTTTCACCGACACCGGCGTACAAATCCCAGACGTGTACCCCGCCGACATTGCCAAGGGCATCAAGGGCCGTCTCGCGCACCAGCCGGCCCATCGCAGGATGGATCTGCTCGAAGACTGTTGCCGGCCACGGATCAAGGCTCCCGGCCACTGCGCGTGGTGCGCCGCCTTCGGGATGCCACCAGACAACGGCCTCGACGCCCGCCGCCTTGAGGCGTGCATGCAGCTTGCCGCCGTGACGCCACGCTTCATCGCCATCAGTTCGCACCACGACGTGCAGCGAATCGTCGCGATCGCGGCGCAGGACGATACGTGTGGCGTTGGCTGGCAGTGTGGTGCGCGCCGACCGCAGGGCCTGGTGCAACCGACGCACAGCCGGCTCGGCCAGCAGGCAGTCGCGCACATCGAAGACGCGCGTGGCATCGCCAACGCGGTAGTAGCCGATGGCACCCTTGGAAACAGCGAAAGTCACCTTGGCGCGGTAACCGAGTTGCACCGGGGATGGCGTCACGGCGGGATCGGCAACATCAAGCTTCGCGATCCGTCGCAGGGCATCGCCCGCGTTGCGCGCCTTGACCTCGCGCTGCAATTCCGGGGTGAGATGCATCAACTGGCAGCCACCGCACCGATCGACGACGTAATGCGGGCACGGCGGCGTGACCCGGCCAGGACCGTGGGTCAGGATCTCGGCGATCTCCGCACGGGCAAATCGGGCGTGGGTCCGCACCGAACGCAGTTGCAGCCGGTCGCCAGGCGCCGCGCGCGGAATGAAGACCGTTCGGCCATCGTCGAGCGTGGCCACCCCGTCACCGCCAGCAGCAATCCCCCGGACCATCACTTCCGGCAATGCCGAACTCACCGAAGCCCTTCCCGGCGTGCGACGTCGCGCCACCGCGAGCCCGCAGCCGGGACACTTCCCATCGCGCCAGTCGTTGCCTCGCCCACGAGGGGGCGTCGGGTGCCGCGTCGTTCGTGCTCAAGTAGTGCCGCCGCAATCGCCAGGCGCTGGAGGGTTGGCTCGTCTTCTTCGCTGGTAAGCAAGTCGGGGCGCCGCTCGAGAAACTGGATGTCGATGTTGCCAGCGACAAAATCGGCGTCGTTGAAGAGTCGCCGGTGGAACGGAACATTGGTTGCCACGCCGACCACGACAAGTTCATCGAGTGCGCGGCGCATCGCTTCGATCGCGCGCTTCCGATCGGCTCCACGGACGATCAGCTTCGCCAGCATCGAGTCGTAGTAGAGGGTGACTTCGCTGCCGCTTTCGACGCCGCTGTCCCAGCGCACACCCGCACCGCCCGGTGCGCGCAGCCAGCGGATCACGCCGGAACTCGGCAGCAACCCATTCGACGGGTCTTCGCTCGTGATGCGGCACTCGATCGACCAGCCACGTGGTTGGAGCGGGCCGTGGGGAATCGACATCGCGTCGCCTCTGGCAATGCGAAGCTGCTCGCGCACGAGGTCGACGCCGTAGACTTCCTCGGTCACCGGATGCTCGACCTGGATCCGGGTGTTCATCTCGAGGAAGTAGAAGGAGCCGTCTGCGGCTAGCAGGAACTCGCAGGTACCGGCACCGCGGTAGCCCACGGCTTGTGCCGCCGCTACTGCGGCCGCTCCCATCCGTTCGCGAAGCGCCGGGTCAACAGCCACCGATGGCGCTTCTTCGACCAGCTTCTGGTGGCGGCGTTGCACCGAACATTCGCGCTCACCCACGTGAATCGTGCGCTCGTGATCGGCCAGCACCTGGATCTCGACGTGCCGCGGCAGCTCGATGTATTTCTCGAGATAGACGCTGCCATCTCCGAAGGCCTTCAACGCTTCACTCGCGGCAGTCGTCAGGGCCGAGGGGAGTTCGGCGGGCTCCCGCACCACGCGCATTCCCTTCCCGCCGCCGCCGGCCGCAGCCTTCACGAGCACCGGGTAACCGAGTTCAGCGGCGAGGGTGCCAGCGATGATCGGGTCGGTGAGCGGAGCGACGGCGCCGGGAACGATCGGCACACCCGCCGCGGCCATCAATCGACGGGCACTTGTCTTGTCGCCCATCGCGGCGATGGCGCTCGCGGGCGGGCCGATGAAGATCAGCCCCGCGTCGACGACCGCTTGCGCGAACGCCGCGCGTTCGGAAAGGAAACCGTAACCCGGGTGAATCGCGTCGGCGCCGGCGAACCGGGCCGCGGTCAGCAGTCGGTCGATGTCGAGATAGCTCTGGGCCGGCGGGGCGGCGCCGATATGCACGGCGATATCGGCCGCGCGAACAAACGGGGCGTGGCGATCGGCATCGGAGTAGACCGCGACCGCCTCGAGTCCCTCATCGTGGCAGGCGCGGATGATGCGCAGCGCGATCTCGCCTCGATTGGCAATCAGGACCCGTCGGATGATGCCTGCAGTCATCGCGGGCAGGATGCGATGGTCGGCAGGCCCTGCGCGTCGCTCGCCGCAAAGAGCGACTGGCAGAGCGACTGGTTGCGACGCGCTGCAAGATCGTAGATGTCGCGGACGGCTTCACTCCAGACGGAGCCCGCGAGCCCGGCCCGTGCCAGCTGATGCACGCTCAGGGCCTCTTCGCCCTTGATGGCCGCGGGACCTGCGGTCAGCACCAGCCGTACGGCGCGCCATTCCAGCGCCGGGGCCGTGACGGAATCCACTGATGGCGTGAGGCAGATCGGGCGATTGACGCTGGCCCGCAACAGCGCGATCGGCAATTCGGCAGTGGAATCCACATCGAGTGCGCGCGCCATGGCATTCCGGTACCGCGAGTCCCACGAGTAGAGATCGGGGCGCAGCAGGATCAGGTCGGGGCGCGACCCTTCGAGAAGGCGAGTGCCCCACGCGGAGGCCGTCTCGACCATCGACCCGGTCACCAGTACTCCGCCACGTGGGCACGAGGCGAGGAGATTGCGCCCGAGTTCACTCAGCACACCCGGGAGCGGCACTTCGTCCGGCGCGAGCCCGCGACCAACAGCTTCGACCCAGCCACTCTGCTCGACGCGATTGGTGATGCGCTCCACCGCGGCAAGTACCCGATGCACGTTGCCGGAATCCGTCATCAACTGCTGGGACTGCTCGAACGCCGCCCCTGCAAAGTCGAGAAGCAACGGACCCGACGGTTCTGCCTGATGCCCTTCGCGGTGCCACCGTTGGGCGTCCGCGAGATAGATCCGGCCAAGAAAGAGCCAGGCGCGACCGTCGTTCGGTTGCTCGGCGAGATGCTGACCGAGGAGGTCCGTCGCGGCCGCGCGACGCCCATCCCGGAGGAGCACTTCCGCACGCTGTACCGCACTCCCGTTCGCCGTGGTGGCTACCACGGGAGTCTGGGCCGCACTCGCAGCGACGCCGACTCCGGTGATCACCAGGAGGGCAAGGCTCGCACGCAAGCTACCGCGCAACAGGAGAGGGTTCAGAGTGGAATGCATCCGTGTTTCTTGGGCGGGTTCCGGTCGCGCTTGGCGCCGAGGGTCTGCAGTGCATCAATCAGGCGGGGCCGAGTGTCCCGGGGATCGATGACATCATCAATGTAACCACGCGCCGCCGCCTGGTAGGGGGTCGCAAAGGCGTCGGTATAGGCCGACGTCTTGGCCGCCGCTTCCGCCGCGGGGTCGGCCGCCTTGGCAATCTCTTCCTTGTAGAGGATCTCCACCGCCCCCTTCGGCCCCATCACCGCGATCTCGGCCGTCGGCCACGCGAGGTTGAGGTCGCCGCGAATGTGCTTCGAACTCATCACGTCGTACGCCCCGCCGTAAGCCTTTCGCGTGATAACGGTGAGCTTTGGAACGGTTGCCTCGCAATAGGCATAAAGCAGCTTCGCCCCGTGCCGAATGATCCCGCCATGTTCCTGGCCCACCCCCGGCAGGAAGCCGGGGACATCCACGAAGGTGACGATGGGAATGTTGAAGGCATCACAGAACCGGATGAACCGGGCCGCCTTGACCGAGGAGGAGATGTCGAGCACACCGGCCAGGATGGCGGGCTGGTTGGCGACCACGCCCACCGAGCGGCCCCCGAGGCGTGCGAAGCCGGTGAGGATGTTGCCTGCGAAGGCCGGCATCACCTCGAAGAACTTGCCATCGTCGACCACCAGGCGGAGCACCTCGTGCATATCGTAGGGGGTGCTGGCGCTCTCCGGAATCAGTTCGAGGAGTCGTTCCTCGCGGCGATCGACGGGGTCGGAGACTGCAAGCGCTGGGGGATCATCGACGTTGTTCGACGGGAGGTAGCCGATCAATTCACGAATCGCCGCGAGACACTCGGCTTCGGAAGCGTGCACGAAGTGCGCGACGCCTGACGTCTCGGCGTGGACATCGGCGCCGCCGAGGTCATCAAAGCTGACGTCCTCGTGTGTCACCGTCTTCACGACGTTGGGGCCGGTCACGAACATGTAGCTGACGCCGCGCACCATGAAGACGAAATCGGTGATGGCAGGCGAATAGACGGCGCCACCCGCACAAGGCCCAAGGATCGCGGAAATCTGAGGCACCACGCCGGAGGCCAGCGTGTTGCGCAGGAAGATGTCGGCATATCCGCCGAGCGATGCCACGCCTTCCTGGATGCGCGCCCCACCCGAGTCATTGAGGCCGATCATCGGCGCGCCGTTCCGGAGGGCGAGTTCCATCACCTTGCAGATCTTCGCCGCGTGCGTTTCGGAGAGCGAGCCCCCGAATACCGTGAAATCCTGCGAGAAGACATAGATCAGCCGACCATCGACCCGACCCCACCCAGTCACCACACCATCACCCAGTGGACGATTCTGCTCGATACCGAACTCGGTCGCGCGATGGGTCACGAAGCGATCGAGCTCCACGAAGGAGCCTGGGTCGAGGAGCAGGTCGAGCCGTTCGCGGGCCGACAGCTTCCCCTTCTTGTGCTGCTGGGCGATGCGGTCGGCACCCCCGCCCTGTTCGCTGAGGGCCTGGCGATGGTGCAGATCGTCGAGGCGCGCCTGAATGTCTGTCATGGTGACCGGAATCTAGCCACGGCGGCGGATACGGGAGTCCCCCTCAGAAATCGCCGCCCGCAACCGACAACATCTTCCATGAATACCCCTCTTCCGGGCTCGGGAGCGTCATCCCCACCGCCAGGCGAGAACTGGGGGCGCTGGAACGCGCTCACGGTTCTCGGACTCGTCCTTCTGATGGCCCTCTCGCGCGGGGGGGCCCTCAAGGTGCATGGCCCCGTCGCCCTGATGGGGATGGTCCTGGTCGTTTCGGGCACCTGGGCGCTGTTGTCCGTCCGGCGGCACGATCGTCATCTTCGCGCGGCGCTTGCACTCGACGAAGAGCGGCTCCGGCGGACGATCGACGACGCTCCGATCGGCTTGGCGCTCGTGGGGCTGGACGGCCGCTTTCATCGGGTCAACGCCACGCTCTGTCAGATCGCGGGCTACAGCTCCGAGGAGCTGCTGCAGAAGCGTTTTCACGACATCACCATCGCCGAGGACCTCCCGGGCGACGTGACACTCCTCGAGCGCACCCTGGCCGGTGAGATCCCGGGCTACACCCTCGAAAAGCACTATCGCCACCGGGACGGACATCCCGTCCCGATCGAGTTGCACGTGTCGCTCGTGCGTGGAATGCACGACGAGCCACAGCACTTCATCTCGCAGGTCGTCGACCTCACCGAGCGACGCCGCAGTGAAGCGGCACTCCGGCAGAGTGAACGCGAATTCGCCACGCTGGCGCGCAATGCCGACGACCAGATCATCCGGTATGATGCCGAGGATCGCTATCTCTACGCCAATCCTGCGGCGCTCGCCATCGTCCGTCGCGACCTGGCCGACGTCGTCGGACGCTCGCACGCGGAGCTGGGCATTCCTCCCGCCGTTGCTGCCGAGTGGCAGGAGCGGAACGCCGAAGTGCGTGCCCGCCGCGAGACCGTGGAACGCGAAGTCAGTGTGCCACGCCCTGAGGGCCAGCGCATCTTCGCGTCGAAGGCCACGCCGGAATACGACAGCTCCGGACGGATGACGTCGATCCTGGTCGTCGCGCGGGACGTGACCGATGCGCGTCGTGCCGAAGCGGCACTGCGCCGCCAGGAAGCTCGTTTCGCGGCCCTCGTGGAGGATGCCGACGATCCCATCGTGCGCTACGACGGGCAGCTCCGCATCGCTTACATGAACAACGCCATGGGCCGCGTGATTGGCCGGCCCGCCGTGAGCACGGTCGGGCAGCCTGTGGGAGCCTTCACACCGGACCCGCTCCTCAAGGCACAGTGGATGGCCAAGGTCGGCGAAGTATTCAACTCTGGCCAGAGCGACTCGTTCGATTTTTCGATGCACACCGCCGATGGGTCATACCGGCGCTTCGCCTGCCGCTTCACGGCAGAACTCGGGAGCGATGGCCGGCCGGTTGGTGTCTTCGCGATCGCCCGCGACTTCACTGCACAACACCTGATCGAGACGACCCTGCGTCACCGCGACGAGGAACTGTCGGCGCTGCTCAAGAGCGCCGAAGATGTGATCTCGACCTTTGATCGCTCGTGTCGCCATATCTTCGTCAACTCCTCGGTAAAGCTCGCCACCGGCTTTCCGCCGGAGCACTTCATCGGTCGCACCCTGACCGAAGCCGGTATGCCGCGGCCGCTGGTCGAGCAGTGGGAGAGGGAGATCACTACGGTTTTCGAGAGCGGCAAGCCTGCCTCGGCCGAATTCGCCTTCCCTTCCCCGGTTGGCCTGCTCCACGTCCTCTCGCGGCTTTCACCGATCCGGGATGCCGACGGGAACGTGGAGTCCGTGCTGGTGATTTCGCGCAACCTGACCGAGAAGAAACGGGCCGAACTGGAGCGCGAGGAGCTGCTCGAGAAGCTGACTCGAAGCCAGGCCGCCGTGAAGACCCTCAAGGGCTTGCTGCCGACCTGCGCCTGGTGTCACAAGATTCGCGATGAGCGTGGCGAGTGGGAACAGATGGAGAGCTACATCTCGCGAAAGACGGACGCCGAGTTCAGTCACGGACTCTGTCCGTCGTGCGCGGTCACGGTCCTCGAGACACCCTAGCAGTTCCAGCCACAATGGGAAGCGCCACGGGCGGCCTGGAATGTTCTCCAGACCGCCCGTGCTGTTTCAGCAACGCCCGGCGAGGTTACTCGCCGTTGTCCTCGGCGGCCTTCGCCGCTTCCGCTGCACGAGCGGCTTCGGCCACAGCGGCCGCGACCTGCTCGGGCGACGGGATGCCGTCTTCCGGGTATTCGATGATCGCCACCACCACGCGGTGATGGATCGGATCGACTTCGAGGATCCGGACGATCACCTGCTGCTGCAGGACGACCGCATCTTCCGGATTCTGTTCCTGGCCGATACCCATCTGCGAGACCGGGGCGAAGCCTTCGATGTCGTTGCCGAGATCGAGCACGATGCCCTTGTCGACCGGGCGGAGCACGGTGGCCCGGAGCTCGGTGCCGACCGGCAGCTTCTCGCCGATCGTGAGCCACGGATCATCGGTCGCCTGCTTCAGGCCGAGCGAGATGCGCTTGTTGTCGGAATCGATGTTGAGGATGATGACATCAACGCCATCGCCCTTCTTGACGACTTCCGACGGATGCTGCACGCGCTTGGTCCACGACATGTCCGAGATGTGGATCAGGCCGTCGATGCCCGGCTCGATTTCGACGAACGCGCCGAACGAAGTCAGGTTGCGGACCTTGCCCGAGATGCGGGTGCCGACCGGGTACTTGAGCGGGAGGATCATCCACGGGTCCTGCTCGGTCTGCTTCATGCCGAGCGAGATCTTCTCTTCGCTCTCGTCGACCTTGAGCACCACCGCGTCGATCGTCTCACCGATGGAGACAATCTTCGACGGATGACGGACGTTGCGGGTCCAGCTCATCTCGGAGATGTGCACCAGGCCTTCAATGCCCGGCTCCAGCTCGACGAAGGCGCCGTAGTTGGTGATCGAGACCACCTTGCCCTGCACGCGCGAACCGACCGGATACTTCTCGGCCACGTTCTGCCACGGGTAGGACTGGAGCTGCTTCATCCCGAGCGAAATGCGCTCACGCTGCCAGTCGATGTCGAGGATCTTGACTTCGACTTCGCGGCCGATGCCGACCAGCTCGCTCGGATGCGAGACGCGACCGTACGACATGTCGGTGATGTGGAGCAGGCCGTCGACGCCGCCGAGATCGATGAATGCACCGAAATCGGTGATGTTCTTGACGATGCCCTTCCGGACCTGACCGACTTCGAGCTCCTTCATCAGGTGCTCGCGCTTGTGCGCCCGCTCGTTCTCCAGTATGACACGGCGCGAGACGACGATGTTGCGCCGGCGCTTGTTGAGCTTGATGATCTTGAACTCGTAGGTCGAGCCGAGGAGTTCGTCAATGTTCGGCACCCGGCGCAGTGCGATCTGCGAGCCGGGGAGGAAGGCATCAACGCCCATCAGGTTCACCACGACACCACCCTTGATCTTCTTCATCAGGGTGCCCTCGACCGGCTGATCGGACTCGTGCGCCATCCGGATCTTCTCCCAGACGCGCATGAAGTCGGCCTTCTTCTTCGAGAGGACGACCGCGCCTTCCTGGTCTTCGAGGTGCTCGAGGAAGACCTCGACCTCATCGCCGACCTGGAGATTCTGCGGGTCCTTGAACTCGTCGAGCGGGACCGAGCCTTCCGACTTGAAGCCGACGTCGAGGATGACGGCATTCTCGGTGACGCGGAGCACCTTCGACTTGACGATCTCTCCCTCGGCGATCTGCGACATCGTCCCTTCGTACAGGGCGAGCATCGTCTCGTATTCGTCGTTGGAATAGTCTTCGTCGTACAGGTCGGCGCGCACGCGCAGGCCGGTAGGCGTCGCGAACGGAATCGCGGCGGAAGTCGGGGTCTCGTCGGTGGTCATGGTATCAGACATTCGGGTAGGGTCCTGGAACTGCGACTGCGGGAAGCCGCGCGACGTTCCGCACGGGGCGAGGAGGGTTCCTCGAAGGCGGCCCGAAACGGTTTCAGGCCAGCCTTCAAGAATAGCGTCCCGTCAGGCGGGCAGCAACCCGCGATCCCGCGCCAGCCCGACGATTCGCTCGACCTGCTGGCCCAGCGTGAGGGCCGTGCTGTCGACCAGGACGGCGTCGGGGGCCTGGACCAGGGGCGCCACCGGCCGGGCCGCATCGCGGCGGTCGCGCTCGGCCAGGGTCGCGGCCTCTCGGAGGAGCTGGCCGGCGTCCACCTGGTCGCCCCGCTGCAGCAATCTCCGCAGCGCCCGGGCTTCCGGGGAGGCAGTGAGGAAGACCTTGAGAGGGGCGTCCGGAAAGACGACAGAGCCGATATCGCGGCCATCCAGGACCGCTCCCCCGGCCGCCGCCACCCCGGACCGCAATTGCTGATTGACCCAGTCGCGCAGGAGTGGGTGGCCCGCCACCCTCGAGGCCCCCGCGCTCACTTCCGGGGTCCGCAAGATTTGATCAATGTCTCGTCCGGCCGCCCGCACCTCCAGGGCGCCACCGATGTGTTCCAGGGCGATCCCGGCCTTGATCGCGGCGCGAAGGATCCGCTCGGGATCCTCGGTCCCTTCTTCCAGCGACACCCAGGCGAGAGCCCGATAGAGAGCGCCGGTATCGACGTGGGTCAGGCCGAGCCGGGCCGCGACTGCCGCGCCTGTGCTCGATTTGCCTGACGCGGACGGCCCATCGATCGCCACCACGCGAACGGCGGTCACGCAGCAACCTGTGACAGCCGCTCGAGTGCGTCGGCAAAGCCGGGAAAGGACACGGCGGCGCAGGCCGGGTCGTCGATGTCGATCCGCGAACCCGCGCCGCGGCCGAGAACCGCAAAGGCCATCGCAATCCGGTGGTCGCCGCCGGTGACCACCCGGCCGGCGAGAGGTGCCTCGCTTCCCACCACCACCAGATCGTTCCCTTCTGCGGCTGCGGAGACCCCGACCGCTCTCAGGTTGCTGACCATCAAGGCCAATCGATCGCTTTCCTTCACGCGGAGCTCCTCGACCGAACGGAAGCGGGAAGTCCCCGAGGCCCTCGCCGCGAGGCATGCCAGAATGGGAATCTCGTCTATCACGCCAGGGATAGCTCCGGCCGGCACATCGACGGCACTGAGCCGGGAAGCGACGGCAACCAGATCTCCCATCGGTTCCCCAAGCGGTGTGTGGACCCCCTCCGCCGTGACCCTCCCCCCCATCTGTCGCATGATGTCGAGGAATCCGATTCTGGACGGATTCAGCCCGACGCCGGTTATCCGAATCTCACCCGACTCGGCCAGCAAGGCGGCCGCGACGAGGAAGGCGGCCGAGGAGGGGTCGCCTGGGACGGCCAGTTCGAAAGGGACCAGGCGGCCCGTCGGGGCGAAGCGCAGGATTCCTTCGCGCGACGCCACTTCGAAGCCGAAGTGCTGGAGCAGCCGCTCCGTGTGGTCGCGGGTGGGAGCCGGTTCGTGCAGAGTGACTTCCACGCCGCCGGTCAGGCCGGCCAGCAACAAGGCGCTCTTGATCTGGGCCGAGGCGACTGGCATCTGCCAATCGAGCGGGGCAAGGCTTCCGCCCGTAATCCGGAGCGGCAAGCCGTCTCGCCCCCCATCGTCGATGGAGGCCCCCATCTGCATCAGGGGTCCGGTGACCCTGCGCATGGGCCGGCGGCGAAGTGACCCATCGCCAGTCAGCGTCGCCGGGAAGGGGTGGCCGGCCAGCAGCCCGAGCATCAGGCGGGTTGTGGTCCCGGAATTGCCGCACTGGAGCGCGCTGGGCGGGGGTGAGAAGCGTGGGTTTCCCCGCACCCTGACGGATGTTCCGGTTCGCACGGGCGAAATGCGAGCCCCGAGCAGCCGGAGGACGGCGGCAGTCGAGCGCGCGTCGAGCGAGGTGAGCGCCCCGGTGATCCGGGACTCCCCCGGAGCGAGCGCGGCGAGCATCAGGGCACGATGCGTGATGCTCTTGTCACCGGGGACAGTATGCGACCCGGCGACGCGTTCCCGAGGGGCCATGAAGGGGATGGTGCTCCCGAAGAAGACGTCAGGGGTGAAATCGAGCCACGGAATCGTATCTTTCTCTGGCGTGGTGAACAACCGCGCCCCCGCTCACACGACCGTCCACGGAACCCGATGACTTCACCCGCGACTGCGACATTCCCCGACGCCTGGCTTGGCGCGCCTCTAGTCGAGGCCGGCCTCGTTCCCGAGGCTCGACTTGCCACCCTGGCGCCGTCCGGGAAGGGTCGGCTGTGGACAGCAGTCGTTGACGCCGGCCTTGCCACCGATGCCGCGATTGCGGGCCTGCTCGCCGCGAAGTTCCGGTTGCCTGTCGCGGACCTGAGCAGCGTTGATTCACGCGCCGCGACGGTCCTGCCCGAGGCGGCCGCGCGCAAGTACCATGTCGTCGCACTGTCGCTGGACGAGAAGTCGGTCCGTCTTGCCACGGCCGACCCCAATGATCTCTCCGCCGAACAGAGTCTGGGCTTCCTGACCGGTCGTGATGTCAAGATGGAAGTGGCATCTCCGAGCGCGATCGCCGAGAAGCTGGACGAGTGCTACCGCCCGGAAAACAGCATCAATCGATTGCTCCAGGGTCTCTCCCCTGCCTCGATCGAACTCGAAGCCCAGGTGGATGTCGAGGATCGCGATCCGGCCCTCGATGCGCCGATGTCCAAACTGGTGGATGCGATGATCGCTGATGCGGTTCGGATCGGCGCCAGCGATGTGCACAGCGAGATCGAGGGCGCCCACGTCATCGTGCGCTACCGGGTCGACGGCATCCTGCGCGAAGTGATGCGCCTCCCGGAAGCGGCCGGTGCGTCGCTCGTGCGGCGCGTCAAGATCGTTTCGGGCCTCGACGTCACCAACTCGATGACCCCGCAGGATGGTCGCAGTTCGGCGCGTGTCGATGGCCAGCAGGTCGACCTGCGCGTCGCCACGGCACCGGTCGCGCGGCGCGGCGAAAAGCTGGTCATCCGAATCCTCAACAAGTCGAACCTTCGCGCATCGATTCCGGAACTGCATCTTCCTCCCGACGAGGAAGCAGTGCTGATGCGGATGCTCGGCCACCGCGAAGGAATGGTCCTCGTCACCGGACCGACCGGATCGGGCAAGACCACCACGCTCTACGCGGTCCTGAATCACCTGCGCACCGGCAAGGTCAACATCGTCACCGTCGAAGATCCGGTGGAATACGATGTCGACGGCATCTCCCAGATGCAGGTCAATGAAGCGCAGGGCTTCACCTTCGCCACGGCGCTCCGGTCAGTACTGCGTCAGGACCCGGACATCGTTCTCGTCGGTGAAATCCGCGATGGCGAGACGGCGACGATCGCGATCCAGGCGGGACTCACCGGTCACTTCGTCTTCTCGACGCTCCACACCAATGACGCCGTGTCGGCGGTCGTGCGGCTGCGGGACATGGGGGTCGACTCGTTCAAGATCGGCACCGTGCTTCGCGGCATCCTGGCCCAGCGGCTGGTGCGCCGCATCTGCGAGCGCTGCGCCGAACCGATGCCGCTCGAGGAGATCCCGGAGGAAGGGCGGCCACCCGCGAGCTACACAGGCAAGTTCACGCCGCGCCGCGCGCCCGGATGCAAGGCCTGCAGCGGCAGCGGATTCAAGGGACGAGTCGCGGTGATGGAGCTGTTGCCGGTCGAGGGAAATGTCGGCCGGCTCATCGAGACTGGCGCTCCGCAAAACCAGATTCTCGAAGCGGCGGTGCCGCACGGGATGCGCACTCTCTGGCAAAGCGGCCTGGTGCGCTTCTGGCTCGGCATGACTTCGTTCGAAGAGGTGCGCCGCGTACTCGGCGACACCGACCGCGGCGCCAGCGAAGAGACGACGCAGGAGGCCGCGGCGATGGCCACCAGCAAACGGGCGCCAGCGCGTCAACCGACCACGACGTCACCCGATGGTACCGGTGCCACCGTATTGCTGGCCGACGACGATGCGCAGATGCGCCGACTCCTTCGCACCGTGCTCGAACGGGAAGGTTTCAAGGTGATCGAGGCGACCGATGGCCTCGAAACACTCGAGGCGATCGACACGCAGGGCATCGACCTCGTGCTGCTTGACCATGACATGCCGCGACTGACCGGGCTGGGCGTGCTCGAAGAACTGCGGGCACAGATGGCAACGTCGGGACTGCCGGTCATCATGCTCACAGCGCGTACCGACGATACTGAAAGCCAGGCGCTCGAACTCGGCGCCCAGGACTACCTCACGAAGCCCGTTCAACCGCGGTCGCTCGTGGCCCGCGTGAAGGCCGTGCTCAAGCGCACAAGGATGGAGTGAACGTGGCGAAGATCCTGATCGTGGAAGACAGCCCCGACAACATGAAGCTCTTCCGCACGCTGCTCGTGCTGAAGGGACACGAAGTCCACGGCTTGCCAGGCGGCGAGGAGTTGTTCAGCACGCTGTCGGCCGGGCTCCCGGAGCTCGTCCTGATGGATATCCAGATGCCGGGCAAGGACGGCTTTGCGCTGCTCGCAGAAATCCGCGCATCGGAATTCCGCGACCTTCGCGTCATTGCGCTGACTGCCCACGCCATGTCTGGTGATCGGGAAAAGGCCATGTCGGCCGGGTTCGATGGCTACATCACCAAGCCGATCGACATCCGGCTCTTCCCGGAACAGGTGCTCAAGGCGCTCGCGGGAGAATCGCCGCAGGATGGCTAAGGAACGGGGCCTCCGCCGTGCCGGAGGGAAGCGCCTCAGCGAAGCGGGTTCCTCCCGACTCCTCCAGCAGATCCAGGCGGAGGTTCTCGAGGAACTTGAGGTCCACGCCGCGGCCGCGTCGGTCCCGGTCGCGCCGCAGACGGCGCCCAGCGGCTGGCTCGCTGGCGCGCTGCTTACCTGGATCCTCGTCGCCGCGCTTCTGATATTCCGTCCCGGCTTTACTCGCGGCCCGGCAGACACCCCGGTCGCGCTGCCACCTTCGCTACATGAAGCCTCGAATCGGTACGGCATCTGGCTCGCCGATGGTGCCGTTCGCCGGTTCTTCGCGGCGAATCACCGGATGCCATCGTTTCTTGGCGAGGCAGGTGTCAGCGACACGACCCTGCGGATGCGGGTGACGGGAGAGCGGACCTACGAGTTGCAGGCGGGTGAGGGAGAGACGCTGCTGAGCTTTGCGAGTGGTAGCTCGATCGATGCATTCCTCGGCGAAAGCATCAGCCTGCTGCGAGGCGAGTGACGACTACCAGCAGGCCACCGTCCCGGGCCGCACGATCAGTCGATGCGGCGACGCTTCGGGTGGGCCGCGGAAGATGCCGCAGGTTGCCGGAGAAGTCGTCAGCAACGAGTCGCCGACCACTGCATTCCACGATTCAGCGGACTGGCTCTCGAACCTGAGCTGCACACCGGGAGAAGGGGTAAAGCCGAGCGTGTCTCCTGCGCTCGTCGTGCCGAGTGCGAGGGCGTAGCGGCCTGTGTGCGAGTACCACTCCGACTGGGCCTGATCGAGTCGGAGGAGTTCGGCGCGAACGGCGTCGTGTCGCCGACCGTCTTCCCGGCGAGCGATCGCGCTGGACAGAATCATCCAGACGATGGCGGCCCCGCCGAGCGCGGTCAGAGTCATCAGGGTAAAGGTCCAGGGCCGGGCCGGCGTGTTGGGAGTCGCAGTGGGAAGGGTCATGTCGTGAAAAGCTCGCTCGGCGTCAGGGCGAAAGGAACCAGTCGAATCGAAGGAGAGACCTGATCATGACAACACCAGACTCCAGGGAGCACCAACTCGGCGACGCGATCAAGGGCGTCATCGATGGACAACGCCAGTCAGCGACCGAGCTTCGCGATCTTCGCGCCGATCGGATACGGCACGAAGGGCATGCCAAGTACCAACCGGGACTGCTCCTCTTCATCGTCGCGGCCTGGGCCTTCATCGGGTACGTCTGGATCGCCCGGCCCGCCTTCCTGTTTGAGCAGCAACCTGCCGCAGCACTCACCCCGGTGCAACGCGAAGCCCGCCTGCGCTATGCCATCTATCTGCAGCGCGCGCGCATCGATGCCTTCAAGGCCCAGAATGGTCGCCTGCCGGAGTCACTCCGGGAGACCGGCCCGGTCGAGAGCGGGGTGCAATACGAGCGAACCGCCGACAACGGGTACGACATCTTCGGTGCCAGCGACGGCACGGTGTTGCGCCTCAGCGATCGGATGTCGGTTGACTCGTTCCTTGGCGATGCCCGCCAGCACCTGCCCCCACCGATTCAGTAACACGCTGGTGTTCCCTCACGCGTGACCGCCGCGTTCGGCGCGTAGGTCGGCGAGCCGACGTATGACCCACATGTGGTGAAGCCAGCGGCGGTGATGCCCGGGTTCGTGATCGTTGCGACCCAGCCCGCTCCGGTCGCGCTGTTGGGATTCTTTCGCGTCAGGGAGAGGACGTTCCCGGGACTGAGCCGGAAGGAGAGCACCCCACTCGACAAGGGCGACCCGGGCACTTCAGGACCGGCGGTGACACTCCCCGCGTAGTCAGCATAGGTGGAAAAGAACGCTTCCTGTGCGCTCACAAGATTTCGCAGATCCGAGATCATTGACGCCTTGATCGCCCGCATCTTGGTCGCCTGCACCTTCGGGAAGGCGATGGTGACCAGAATGCCGATAATAGTGATCACGGTGAGCAGTTCGATCAGCGTGAATCCCCGCCGCGCGTTCCGCATGCAGTAAGCTCCGAATCAGGAAGGAAGTACTCGGGGCGGGATTCGAACCCGCACGGGGTTGCCCCCTGGGGTGTTTAAGACCCCTGCGTCTGCCATTCCGCCACCCGAGCAGGCTGCGAACAATATGCCACGTCCTGCCCCGCCGCGCCCCCCACTACCTTTCCCCGCGATGCGAAACCGAGCCCTCCTCCCGATTCTCCTGGCACTCTGCGTCTCACGTGTGCCAGCTCAGCTTCCGCTCCTTACGGCGCCGCGCGGGACCCTGCGGATCGAATTCGGCGGCGGCTTCTTCCCCGCGACCTCGGCCTTTGCGGATGGCCGGAAGCGCGATCTCGGCGAACCGCTCACCCTGGCCTCACTCGATGCCGGTGCGACCCCGCTGCTCGGGGATCTCGAGAGCCGCCTTGCAGAAATCCTTGGCCGTCCGGCGACTGCCACCGGACTGGGCAGCATCACGACTGTCGCCGAGCGTCAACGCGGTGTCGCAACCATCGGCCTGGCCCTTGGCCTGACGCGCCGGATCACGATCTCAAGCACGGTACCAATCGTCTCTGTGCGGACTCAGCGGTCGATAAGCTATGACCCCGCCGGAGCGAATGTCGGGCTCAATCCTTCCGATCCGATCCTCGGTGACGCGGCCGGGCGCGCGCGCACTGCGGCCTTCTTTGCCGAGCTCGATGTTGCCATCGCGACCCTGACCACGAAGTACAGCCGTGGCGATTACGCGACCGACCCCACCGCCCAGGCACTCGCCCAGCAGACGCTCGGGGAAGCGCCCGCATTGCGCGCCTCGCTCTACACATTGTTGATGGACAGCGTCATGGCGAGCGCGGTGCTTCCCACCGATGTGAGCGCCGACGGCGCCGCTCTGCTGACCCGGGTGACCAGCCTGCGCAACAAGTTTTCCGGTGGCCTCGGCATCCCCGGCTTTACCGGTGCGCCAGCGCTCCCGACCAGCATCGTCACCTCCGCAGGGTTCGATGCGTTGCTCGCCGCACCCACCGGCTTCGGCCTCCTCGCACCTGAGGATCGCCCGCTGGTAGGGCTGGGCGACATCGAGGGCGCGATCACCGCGGAACTGATCCAGCATGGGCGTCCCGGCGACGCGCGGTGGCTCGGTTTCTGGGTCCAGGGAGTCGGCCGTTTTCCTACCGGGCAACTGTCACGTCCGCAGTTCCTCTTCGACCAGGGCACTGGCGATCGGCAGATCGATGCCGAGCTGGCCGGCATCATCGAGTTGGGAAGGCACCGGCTGGGATTGCGCGCGGAGGGACGCTACGTCTTGCAGCTCGCTTCAGATCTGTACGCGCGCGTTGGCGGTCGCGACCAGCTGTTGCTCCCGGCCTATCGCCGCGCCGGCGTCCACCGGAACCCGGGCGACATCGTCGCCGTGACTGTGCAGCCGTTCTTCCGACTCGCGCCGCGCCTCGCCTTCACCGGGCTGGTCTCATATCAGCGCCGAGGGGCGGATGCCACGACCTATATCACGGGGCAGGATCCTGTCGGCGGCGCCGCGGCATCGATTCTCGACGCGGGCACCGGCGCCGACGCAACCATTGTGGGTGTCGGATTCAGCTATGTCCACGACGGTCATCATCGGGATGGGATCCTGCGGATGCCAGTGGAAGCGGGCCTGTCGATCGAGCGCACCATCCGCAGCGGCAGCGGACTGGTTGTGGCATCACTGACGTCGCGGCTGGTCTTCCGGGTCTACAAGGCGCTGGTCAGGCAGTAGTCGCGCCACGAAGCAGCGATTGCGCCAGGCGGCGTGCAGCATCGTCGTCGGCGTCACCGAGCATCCGGGCCAGTTCGAGCACGCGATCCTCGCCAAACAGCGTCACCACGTCGCTCGTGGCGATCCCGCCGCGGGTCGCCTTCGCGACGCGGAGATGATGGTCGGCGCGCGCGGCAATCTGCGGCAAGTGGGTGATCACCAGAACCTGATGCCGCTCACCGATCTGGCTCAATGCGTCGCCGACGCGCGCGCCGACCTCCCCGCCGATTCCCTGATCGACTTCATCGAAGACCAGTGTCGGCACGGCATCGTGACGCGCGAGCACCACCTTGAGCGCCAGCATCAGCCGGGAAAGTTCTCCGCCCGATGCGACGCGTGCCAGCGGCTGGGCAGCCATGCCGCGATTCAGGCGCACCATCAGCGTCACCACTTCGGCGCCGTGCGGTCCGACCGAGTCGAGCCGCTCAAGCGACACCGCCAGCTCGCCACCGGCGAGGCCGAGTCGGGGGAGGAGACGATTGGTCTCGCGCCCGAGTTGCTCAGCGGCCTGTTGACGTCGCGCCGACAGCTCCGCGGAAATGGTGGCAAGTGCCGCCTCGGCAGCGCCGATCCGGGTCGCGAAGGTGCGCAGATCGAGCACAGCCGAGTCCAGCAGATCGAGTTCGGCCTGCGCCTCATCGCGCGTCGTGAGGACAGCGGCAAGCGTCTGACCGTGCTTCTGCTTCAGCGTGTAGAGAGTGTCGCGCCGGCGCTCCAGTGACTCAAGCCGCGCAGGATCCTCCGCGAGGTCGCCGGCGTAGCCGTCAGCGAGTCGGGCGAGTTCGTCGAGCTGAGCATAGGCGGCGTCGAGAAGTTCACGCCACGGGGTCACACTATCATCGAGACGCTCGAGCGCGTTGAGTGAGCGCTCGGCGCGCGCGATGGCGCTGCGGGCGCTGCCATCATCGCCGTCGAGGGCTTCGCGCACCTGCCGGGCATGATCGCCGAGTGCCCCGGCATGCCCGAGACGTGTCACCTCGCGGTCGAGCGTGACGTCCTCGTCGGGCCGCGGCTTGGCCGCATCGATTTCGGTGATGACGTGGCGCAGCCAGTCGGCGCGGCGCTGTGCTGCGTCGCGGCGCGCTGCCAGCTCGGCGGCGTCGTCGCGCAACGCATCGAGTTCGGCATGCGCTGTCATCACGGCGCGCGCGAGGGGCAGCGCATCACCGAATGCATCCAGCAGGTCCCGCTGCATCGCCGGTTCGAGCAGTTGAATCGTCTGATGCTGACCGTGCAGGTCGACGAGGGCCTCACCCAGCCGCGCGAGGGCGCCCACCGTCGTCGCTGACCCGTTGATCCAGGCACGCGAACGCCCTTCGGCGGTGACTTCGCGGCGGAGAATCAGTGACTCCTCAATATCGACGCCGGCGACCTCGAGCTGGGCGCGCGCCGCCGCAGGAATGGCGTCAAAGACACCCTCGATCACCGCACGGCTGGCGGTGGGCCGAACCGCGGCACGGTCGGCACGGTCGCCGAGGAGCAGGGCGAGGGCATCGACCAGCATCGATTTCCCGGCACCGGTTTCGCCGGTGAGCACATTGAGGCCGCCGGCGAGTTCGAGCGTGACATCGGCGACCGTGGCCAGGTCGCGGACGCGGAGCGAGACGAGCGTCACTGGTCGCGGTCGGAGAGGTCGCCCCAGTGCAGCTTCTCCCGCAACCGACGGAAGAAGCCGGGGTCGCCGAAGCGCACGAGGATGACACGCCAGGGGGCGAGCTTCACCTCAAGCACCTCGCCGGGCGCGAGCATCGCGCTCTCCTGGCCGTCGAAGGAGACCAGCATGTCGTTGACGCGGGTGTCGAGCGGCTCGATGCTCACCACCGCATCGGCGCGCACAACAATGGGACGTACACCCAGGGAATGCGCGCAGATGGGCGTCACGATCATCGCTTCGAGGGAGGGCACCACCACCGGGCCACCCGCGCTCAGCGAGTAGGCGGTGGAGCCAGTGGGGGTGGACACCACCAGGCCATCCGCGGACACGGGTCCCATCGGCTCGCCATCGATCAGCACCTGGAACCGGACCACCCGCGCGACGCCGCCCTTGTGCAGCACGACGTCGTTGAGTGCTGCAAGTTCTTCGCGGACGGTGCCGTCGGTGCCACAGACCGTCGCCATCAGCGCCGAGCGTGCAGAGAGGCGATGCTCACCCGCCGCAAAGAGCGTCAGCGCCCGCGCGGCCTCATCGCGTGCCACCGAGGTCAGGAAGCCGACGCGCCCGAAGTTGACCCCGAGAATCGGCACCTCCCGACCCATGAGCCGCCGGGCGCCGCGCAGCAGGGTGCCGTCACCGCCGAAGGTGACAAGCAGATCGATTTCATCGGGGTCAAGGAGAGTCAGCGGACTCGGGCAGAGTGCCTCGAGCTCCTGATCGCCTGCCAGCGACCAGCCGCGCTCGCCAGCGAGGCGTGCCGTCTCGGCCAGCACCTCGCGAAGGTCGGCGTAGCGGGGGTTGCCGACGAGTCCGATGCGCAGGGCTGCCTCAGCGCACCGGAGCGGGAGTGAGTGCCGCGCGTACCGACGCGGCGATGCGTGCCGGTGAGAGGCCGTAGCGGTCCAGCTGCTCGAGTCGGGGGGCCTGCACTACCAGCTCATCCGGAATGCCGAGGGCAATCACCCGCACCTCGGGGTGACTCTGCTGCAGCCGCGCGGCGAGATAGGCGCCGAAGCCGTTCACCACAGATCCTTCCTCGCACGTCACAATGAGCCGGCAGTCGCGCACGAGATCCGCAAGCATGGCCTCGTCGAGGGGCTTGATGAACCGGGCATTGACTGCCGCGGCATCGACCCCATCGGCAACCAGCAGATTGGCCGCCTCGAGTGCAGCGAGCGCCATGGTGCCGGTGCCGAGAATCGCAACCTCCTTTCCGGGACGAAGCATCTCCCAGGTGCCGTATGGTACCGGTGCCACGCTCGCGACCGGGTTGGGATCGAGTGGCGTCTTGTCTCTCGGATACCGCAGCGAGAAGGGCCCATCGTGCGTGAGCGCGGTCCGCATCAGGCCGACAAGTTCGTCCGCGTCCTTCGGTGCGGCGACCGTCATCCCGGGCACGGCGAGCATGTACGGGATGTCGTAGAGCCCCATGTGGGTCTGGCCATCCTCGCCTACGAGACCCGCGCGATCCATGCAGAACACCACGGGAAGGTTCTGCACCGCGATGTCATGAATGATGTTGTCATACGCGCGCTGGAGGAAGGTAGAGTAGATCGCGACAACCGGGCGAATGCCCTGAGTCGCGAGGCCACCGGCGAAGGTGACCGCATGGCCTTCCGCGATTCCGACGTCGAAGAAACGCTTCGGATATGCCTTCTGGAAGATGTTTGTGCCGGTGCCCGCAGGCATGGCAGCGGTGATCGCCACGAATTCGGGATATTCATCGGCCAGGGCAACGAGCGTATCGCCGAAAACCTGAGTCCACGTCGGCGGGCCGCTCGCCTTCTTGCGCGCTTCGCCGGTCTTCGGATCGTACGCCGCGAGGCCGTGCCACTTCTCGCGATTCGCCTCGGCGAAGGAGAAGCCCTTCCCTTTCTCGGTCAGCACGTGCAGCACGCGCGGCCCCTTCATCTTGCCAACGAATGCGAGGGTATCGCCGAGCTTGTCGAGATCGTGACCGTCGATCGGACCGAAATACCGGAAGCCGAGTTCCTCGAAGAGCATCCCTTCCGAGAAGAGATTCTTGACCGACTCCTCGACATTGCGCGCCAGGTGCACGACCCCGTCGCCGAACACGCCGCCCAGCTTGAAGGTCACCTTCTTCACAGCTTCGCGGACACGGTCAGTGCGCGGATCAGCGACGATCCCACCGAGCATCTTCGAGATACCGCCCACATTGGGCGAAATGCTCATCCCGTTGTCATTGACGATGAGGAGGATATCGCACTCGGTATGGCCGGCGTTGTTCATCGCCTCGTACGACAGGCCGCAGGTGAGCGCGCCGTCGCCGACGACCGCGATCACCTTGTTGTGTTCGCCGTGGAGATCGCGAGCCGTGGCCATCCCGAGTGCGGCCGACATCGCCGTGCCGGCATGCCCTGCCCCGAACTGGTCGTGCTCGCTCTCATCCCGCTTCAGGAAACCCGAAATCCCGCCGACCGAACGCAGCGTCTCGAAGCGATCGTTCCGGCCGGTCAGCAGCTTCCAGGCGTAGGCCTGATGCCCTACGTCCCAGACCACCTTGTCGGTTGGCGAATCAAATTCGTAGAGGAGCGCGATCGTGAGTTCGACGACGCCGAGCGATGCCCCGATATGGCCGCCGGTGACGGACACGCATTCGATCAGGCGATCGCGAATTTCCTGGGCAAGCTGGGGGAGCTGCTCCCGCGAAAGGCGCTTGAGGTCGGCGGGGCCCTGAATACCTGCAAGGAGGGACACTGTCGCTCCAGAAGCGGAAGAAGTCATGATGATCTGGTCACAATATACCGTGCCAGGGCCCCCAGAGATGTGCTCGGGACCCCGGCGGTCTCGAGTGCCCGGAGCCCGCCGGATTCGTGGTCGGAGGCCGCCAGGCGCGCGCCCTCGACGCCCAGCAGCCCGACGTAGGTGGATTTGGCCAGCTCGGCATCCCGCCCGGCCGTCTTGCCCAGCGCTTCCGAGGTTGCGGTCGCATCGAGCACGTCGTCAGCGACCTGAAAGGCGAGACCGATCTCATCCCCGAAGCTGCCGAATGCCGTGAGGACGGCATCGGAGGCACCGGCCGCGAGGCCTCCAAGGACGACAGCCGCCCGGATCAGCGCACCGGTCTTTCCCCGATGGACGGCCATCAGCTCCGGCAGGTCGAGGCGGCGCCCTTCGGCCTCGAGATCGAGCCACTGTCCGCCGACCATGCCACGGATTCCCCCGGCCTCGAAGAGTGCTGCGGCGAGCCGACCGATGGCGATGGGTGCCAGCCCCAGGGCGCGGCCGGCGCGAACCAGCTCCTCGGCCGCCACCGGAACCAGCAGGTAACCGACGCGCGTGGCAGTCGCCACATCGAAGGCACGGTGAGTGGTGGGACGACCGCGTCGCAGGTCGTCGTCGTCCATGCACGGCAAATCATCGTGAACGAGCGAATACGTGTGCACGATCTCGACGGCAGTCGCAACGCCGGAAATCGCCGGCGAGGTGCCGCCGGCGGCACGGTATGCGGCGATCACGAGTGCCGGCCGCACTCGCTTCCCGGGGCTGCGCAATGCGTAGGCAAGCGCGTCGCCCAGCGGCGGTGCCATTGTCGCGGACATCCTGGCGGCGCAGAGCTCGAGCTCGCGATCGACCACCTCGCGGGCCTCGGCAAGGAGGGCGGTGACATCGCCCTCCTGCATCTCAGCCATCGAGAGTCTCAGTGCGCAGCTCGCCTGACTCGGCGTCCTTGAGCACCTGCATGACCCGGGTTTCGGCTTCGCCCAATCGCGCCTGGGCGGACTTGAGGCGGCCAACGCCCTCTTCGAACAACTGCAGGGCAGATTCGAGCGCGAGATCGTCATCTTCGAGTCGGCGCACGATCTCCTCGAGTCGGCGCAGGTCCTGATCGAGAGAAGCGGGGTTTTCGCTCATTTTTCCTCCACGCGAGCGGCTATGACGCCGTCAGCGACTCGCAAGTTGAAACCACTCCCGGGAATGAAATCTTCGACACGGCGCAACACGGTGCCATCGGCAGCGCGTGGCAGGGCATAACCGCGTCCGAGCACGGCCAATGGCGAGAGCGCGTCGAGTTGTGCGGCGTTGCGGCCCAGGGTGGCGCGGAATCGTTCCAGTCGACGATGCATCGCCGGGGCGAGCCGTCCGTCGAGTTGCGCGAGTCGCACTCCGGGGCGGCGCGCGTGCCGGGCGAGCGCCGGCGCGAGTCGCCCACGACTGGTCAGGAGTCGGCGTTCGGCACCCCGCAGTCGGTCGAGCAGGGCGCTCCCCATCCGGTCGCGGGTCCGCTGCAGCCGCTGCTGCCGCCGGCCCACCTGCTCTCGCAGCGCAGTGACGAAGGCGGCACGCAGCGACCCAAGTCGCGCCGCAACATCGCGCCGATCCGGGAGGGCGAATTCGGCCGCCTGCGAGGGAGTCGCGGCGCGGACGTCGGCGACGAGGTCGGCGAGCGTCACGTCCACCTCATGCCCCACGGCGCTGATCACCGGCACCGGGCACGCGGCAATCGCGCGACAGACCGCTTCATCGTTGAATGCCGCGAGGTCTTCCTTCGAGCCGCCGCCTCGCCCCACGATGCAGCAGTCGAGTCGTTCGAGGCGCGCGACGATCGCCAGGGCATCGACCAGTTCCTGGGGGGCGCCGTCACCCTGCACGGCGCTGTTGATCACCAGCAGTTCGACACCGGGCCAGCGTCGGCCTGCCACGGTGATGATATCGCGAACCGCAGCTCCGGCGATCGAGGTCACCACCGCAATGCGCGTGGCGTAGCGTGGCAGCGGGCGCTTGCGGGCCGGGTCGAGCAGGCCGTCAACGAGCAGTCGCTGCTTGATCTGCTCGACTGCCTGCGCCTGTGCACCCACCCCGGAAGCGGGAAGAACCTGGGTCACGTTGAAGCGAAGCGAGGTGCGCTCTTCCCACACGTTTGGTGTTCCCAGCACGAAGACTTCCGTGCCTTCCTCGAGCGGACCCTTGAGTCGGGCTGCCGCAAACTTCCACATGGTGCAGTCAACCTTCGCTTCGGCGTCGCGCAACCCGAAGTACCAGTGTCCGCTGGGATAGCGCTTGACGCCGACGAGTTCTCCCTTGACCCAGATCGCCGGGAACTCGTCTTCGACGCGACGCTTGATGGTGCGGGCAAGGCGAGAGACGCTCCACGCCTCGTCCACCCCGCTCATCGCGTGCCGCCCTGCAGGGTGGCGGCTTGCAGGGTATTTGCCAGCAGCATCGCGATCGTCATCGGGCCGACACCGCCGGGCACCGGAGTAATCGCCCCAGCCACCGGGAGCACCGCCTCGAAGTCCACGTCGCCCACCACACGATAGCCCTTGGGGCGCGTCGCGTCCTCGACCCGGTTGATGCCGACGTCGATGATGGTTGCCCCCGGCTTCACCGCATCGGCGCCGATGAAGTTCGCGCGGCCAATCGCCACGATCAGGATGTCCGCTGAGCGGCACACCGTCGCGAGATCAGCCGTGCGCGAGTGCGCCACGGTCACCGTGGCGTCACCGCCAGGTCCGGATTGCAGCAGCAAGGATGCCATCGGTCGACCGACGATGGTGGAGCGACCGACGATGACGGCGTGGGCACCGCGGGTGGGAATACCAGAGCGAATCAGGATTTCCTGAATGCCGTACGGCGTGGCCGGCCGGAACGCGGTCGGGTCCCCAAGCACCAGCTTGCCCACGTTCATGGGGTGAAAGCCGTCGACATCCTTTGCCGGGTCGATCCGTCGCAGCACCTTGTCGGTGTCGATATGCGGCGGTACTGGCAACTGGCAGAGAATGCCGTGGATGCGCGCATCACGGTTGAGCCGGTCGATCGTGGCGAGGAGCTCACCTTCGGTGGTGTCGGCGGGGAGAATCACGGTCTCCGAGTGCATCCCGGCATCGATGCATGCCTTCTCCTTGGAGCGGACATAGATCTGCGACGCCGCGTTCTCACCGACGAGTATCACGGCGAGCCCGGGCACGAGCCCGCGCGCGCGCAGGGCAGCAACCGACGCCGCAACCTCGGACCGGATACCGGCTGCAATCGCGACACCATCGAGAATGCGTGCGCTCACTTCGCGACATCCGTGGCGCGCGTCTCGCGAATGACCGTGACCCGGATCTGCCCCGGATATTGCAGCTCGCCCTCGATCCGCCGCGCGATGGTCTCCGACAGCGTCTGTGCTTCGGCGTCGTTGACCTTCTCGGGCACGACGATGACCCGGATCTCGCGGCCGGCCTGGATCACCGTCGTCTTCTCGACTCCGGGATAACTGCTCGCGATCTCTTCCAGCCGGGTCAGTCGCTTGACGTAGCTCTCGAACGCTTCGCGGCGTGCTCCCGGGCGGGAACCGCTGATGGCATCAGCCGCCTGCACCAGCACCGACTCGCTGCTATCGTGCGCGACGTCATCATGGTGGGCTTCGATACAGTTGATGACCGCGGCGCTCTCACCATACTTGCGCGCCATTTCGACCCCGAGCTGGACGTGTGTCCCCTCGTGCTCGTGGGTCAGCACCTTGCCCATGTCGTGGAGGAGCCCGCCGCGCCGGGCGAGTGCGGCATCGAGATGCAGCTCGGTCGCCATCATCCCCGCGATCCAGGCAACCTCCTTCGAGTGCTCGTACATGTTCTGGCCGTAGGAGGTACGATACCGCATCCGTCCCACGAGCTTGATCAGCTCGGGATGGAGGCCATGCACTCCCGCATCGTAGGCGGCGCGCTCACCGAGGTCGACGAGCTGACCGTCAAGTTCGGCGCGCGCCTTGACCACCAGCTCCTCGATCCGGCCCGGATGGATCCTGCCGTCGGCGACGAGCGACTCAAGCGCCCGCCGGGCGACTTCACGGCGAATCGGATCGAAACAGGAGACGACCACGGTGTCAGGCGTGTCGTCGATAATGACATCGACGCCCGTCGCCAGCTCGAACGCCCGGATGTTCCGGCCCTCGCGGCCAATGATCCGTCCTTTCATTTCGTCACTGGGCAGCGCCACTGCTGCCACCGTGGTTTCCGCCGTGTGCTCGGCGGCGAGACGCTGCGTGCTCATCGAGATCAGCCGGCGGGCTTCCTTGTCGGCCTCGCGACGCGCCTTCTCCTTGATTTCCCGAGCGAGCGCGGCGGCCTGCGTGCGGGCCTCATCCTCGACCTGCTGGCGCACTTCGCGCGCCGCCTCTTCGGCCGTCAGGCCGGCGATGTGTTCGAGTCGCCCCTGCAGTTCGTGCTGTTCGCGCGCGATCGCCTCGCGCTGCTCAGCGAGGCCCGCCTCGGCCCGCGCGAGTTCGGCTCGCCGCTGTTCGACCGCGCGCTCCTCGGCGCGGTGGTGGTCCTGCCGCTCGGCCAGCTGGGCTTCACGATCGCCGAGTCGACGCTCCGAGCGTTCGACCTCCTCGCGGCGGCGCGCGGCTTCACGCGTCGCCTCTTCCTTCAACGCGAGCGCTTCTTCGCGGGCGGCCACGATCTGTCGCTCCCGACTTACGGTGGCGTCCCGCTCACCCGCCGCGCGCAACTCGGCGGCTTCCCTGCCGGCCGCCGCGCGAAGCTCGGCCGCCTCCTTTGCAGCGGCAGTGCGGACGCCGACCACATCCTGCTCCGCCGCGGCCACGAGCGCGCGCGCGGAGCGTCCTTTCGAGGCGAGGAGGAGGTTCCAGAGAAAGGCACCCAGGAGGATGCCCAGCACGGTGCCGGCACCCGCGCCGGCGAGGAGAGTCGCGTCCATCATCTATGCTCCATGCGACGCCAGTGGCGCCGCCTTGCAGTCAGTCGGGTCCGACGCGCTGCCCACGCTTCGCGGGCGGCAGGAGGCGGGCAAGATCATCAGTCATCGTGCTCACTCGCGACGCCATGTCGAGGTCCGCGCGCCTCGCGCGGAAGAGTTCATCGGTCACGGCGAGACCGGCAAGAATCGCAGCCTTGTGGGCTTCGATCGTCGGCAGCATTGTGCGGATCCGCCGGAGCGCGTCATCGAAGTAGGCGGCGACTTCCCGAGTGTACTCCGGGGGCAGCTCGGAGCGGACGACCAGCTCCTCGCCACCAACCTGCACACGTACCGAGTGCCGGGGGGCGTCGCTCATGCCGGCACCTCAGGCTCGAATTCGCCTTCGACGAAGGAGAGTCGCTGCTGCATGCGGAGAAGGGCCTCGCGAGCCCGATCGACTCGCGCGTGAAGGTCGAGATTTTCCCGCTCGAGGTCGAGCAGATGCGCCCGCATCCGGACCACATCATCGCCCGGCACCATGCCATCCGTCGCCTTCAGCCCCGACAACTCTCCCTCTGCCTTGAGGCAGCGACGACGCCAGGCCGCGAGCTCATCGGTCAGGTGCCGGAGCACCCGCTCGAGATCGGCGACGGCGGCGAGGTCAGGTCGAACGTAGGGTGACGTCAAGCTCACGCTCCAGCGAAGCGCGCAGGCGACCCACGGCCTGTTCCACTTCGGTGTCGGTCAAGGTGCGGTCGGTGGCGCGGAATACGAGTCGAACGGCCACACTGCGGGTGCCTTCGGGAAGCGAGGCACCTCGATATTCGTCGACCACGGTGACCGACTCGAGCCCCTGGCGCTTGCCCCGGGATTCGAGCATCGCCGTGATCTCGATGACCGGACGGGCGACCGGGACCAGGAGTGCCAGGTCACGGGTGCTCGCCGGGTACGCCGGCGTTTCGCGGAAGCCCGCAACCGGCCGGCCCGCTTCGGCCACCGCCACCTCGCCGACATAGACAGCTGTCGCCCAGGGCGGTGCGTCGGCCGACGCCGGTGCACAGCGCCCGACGACTTCGCCGGACTGGCCCCGGGCGATCCACGCCCCCCCGTCAACTTGAACCGTTGCTTCGGGTTGCGCCAGAGCCACGAGCCGTTCGAAGAGTGCGCGGGCGTCCCATGCATCCCAGGGCGCCGACTTTCCTGCCGCGGACCAGTGAGCCGGTTGCCGAGAGCCGGTCACGGCGAACGCGGCGTGCAGCGACTCGGTCGGCGGCGATCCCGCTGCCACGTGATTGAAGGTGGTGCCGACTTCGAAGAGACGCACATCGCCGACCTGGTTCGCCCAGTTGCTCTCGACGTGATGCACCAGCGAAGGCACCAGCGTTGACCGTAGCGAACCGTGCTCGGCGGAGAGGGGGTTGAGCAGTCGGGGCGCGATGTCGTGGGACTCGTTCACCATCGGCAGCGTCATCACTTCCGAGAGGCCGAGCGCGGCCAGTCCGATGCGAACCCGCGCTGCGGCGCCCCAACCCGCATCGTCGCTGCGGTGACCGGGTCGGAACGGGCGCAAGTCGATCGGGATATTTTCATAGCCGTGCAGCCGCGCGATCTCCTCGACGAGATCGATTTCGGTCGTGATGTCCGGACGCCAGCCGGGAACATCCACGGCAATACGCTGATCGTCCGGCTTGCTGACCACCGTCGCGCCGATCGCGACGAGGTGCTTCTCGATCTCGATCCACGGCAAGGTGACACCGAGCACCTGCGCCACCCGTGCGGGACGGAGGAAAATGCGCGGCGGAAACGCGGGCACCGGCGTGCAATCCACTGTGTCACCGCCGAGCTGCCCGCCGGCCACGGTAATGATCATCCGGATACAACGACGGAACGCGTCGACGGCACCCCACCGGTCGGTCCCGCGCTCGAAGCGTTGTGAAGCATCGGTCGAGAGCCCTGCGGCACGACGCGCCTTTCGGACGTGCGACGGTTCGAACCAGGCGCACTCGAGGAAGATATCCGTGGTGGCATCGGTGACTTCGGTGTCCCGGCCGCCCATCACTCCGGCGATGCCAATCACTCGCTCGGCATCGGCGATGACCAGCGCGCCCTCGGCGAGCGGTCGGGCCACACCATCAAGCGTGGTCACCGACTCGCCAGCGTGGGCCGCACGCGCCATGATCGCGGGCCCGCGCAATGTCGCGGCGTCATAAGCGTGTGTGGGCTGATTGAGCTCGAGCAGGATGTAGTTGCTGACATCAACCACGTTATTGATTGATCGCGACCCGACGCTCTCGAGCCGACGCCGCAACCACTCCGGCGAAGGTCCGACCTTCACGCCGCGGATCACGGCGCCGAGGAACCGGCCACAACCGGCGTCGGCGACGGCGACGCGAATCCCGCCAACGACGGCTTCATCAGCGTATCGCACCGGGGTCGGCAAATCGACACCGACGAGATCCGGAATCTCCGGGAGGCGATACGGAATGCCGTAGGATGTCGCCAACTCGCGCGCGACCCCCTTGTGTCCCAACAGGTCGGGGCGATTCGGGGTGACGTCGATCTCCAGCTGCTCGTCGCCGGCATCGAGCACGTTCACCAGTGGCGTACCCGGCGCCGCATCGGTGTCGAGCGTCAGCAGGCCATCGTGGTCCTGGCCCAGCCCGAGTTCGCGGGCCGAACAGAGCATTCCCTCCGACAATTCTCCCCGCAACTTCCGCTTCTCGATCACGAGGCCGCCGGGCATCGTCGTGCCCAGGCGCGCGAACGGATATTTCGCGCCAGCCACGACGTTGGGCGCCCCGCAGACCACGCTGAACAAGGCGCCGCTTCCGTCGTCGACGGTTGTGACGCGCAACTTGTCGGCGTTGGGATGCGGCCGCACGTCGGTCACCAGACCCACCACGAACGCGCCCAGATCGGCGCCCACGGGCACGATCGCGTCAACCGGTGCGCCAAGCATGGCAAGGCGTGCCGCCACATCGCGCGCCTCGAGCGGGCGGCGAAGAAATGCTTCGAGCCAGCGACGAGAGACCTTCATCGGCCAAGTCCCCCGAACTGCGTCAGGAAGCGCATGTCGCCACCATAAAGCAGGCGGATGTCGGGCAGTGCATAACGCTGCATGGCAATCCGTTGTGGTCCCATGCCGAAGGCGAAGCCGGTGAATCGCTCGGGGTCGACGTCGCAGTTACGCAAGACGTTTTCGTGCACCATGCCGCACCCGAGAATCTCCATCCAGCCAGTGCCCTTGCAGGCGCTGCATCCGGAGCCGCCACAGATCGCGCAGCCGACGTCCATTTCGGCCGACGGCTCAGTGAACGGAAAGAACGACGGGCGGAACCGCACGCGCGTATCGCTGCCGAGGAACTTGCGGGCGAAATGCGCCAGCGTCGCCTTGAGGTCGACGAAGGTGATCCCTTCGTCCACAGCGAGCCCTTCGATCTGCGAGAACGCGGGCGCGTGCGACGCATCGAATGGATCGTTGCGATAGACGATCCCGGGAATCACCACGCGGTACGGCGGCGGTCCGGCCTGCATGACCCGCACCTGTACCGGCGAGGTGTGGGTCCGCAAGAGCAAGCGGTCACCCACGCCACGCTCGACGCCGAGCGGGTCGAGGTAGAGCGTGTCGTGCATGTCCATCGCGGGATGATCGGGCGGAAAGTTGAGTGCACCGAAGTTGAGCGCCTCGCTCTCGACTTCCGGACCCAGCGCCACCGTGAAGCCAAGGCCGGCGAAGATCGACACGATCTCCTCGACCACCAGCGTGACGGGATGGCGCGTCCCTTCCCAGGTGGACCGGCCCGGCATCGAAAGATCGACGGCCGTCGGATCGTGGGCGGTGCCGGCTTCGGCAATGGTCGCGCGGCGCGCAGCAAAGGCACCCTCGAAGTCGCTCTTCAGCTGATTGAGCGCGCCGCCGAGCAGCCGCTTCTCCTCGATCGGGAGCGCGGCCAGCGCCTTGAGCTGATGCGTCAGGGCGCCCTGCTTCCGGCCGAGGATCGCAATCTCCTCGGCCTCGAGGGCGGTGGCATCGAGAGTGGCAACCGCCGCGAGGCGGTCACGCAATGGTTGCAGCGTCGGGTGGTCGGACACGGGCACGCGGGCTCCGGACAGGAACTGCGAAAAACCGGCGTGGGGCCGCCCGTACAGCGACGGCCGGCCCCACGAGAGTCACGTCAAAGCGGGTGCATCACCCCTGGTGCGACTTCGCGACCTCGGCCAGCTTCGCGAACGCGTCGGCATCATTCACGGCGAGGTCGGCGAGCACCTTGCGGTTGATTTCGACGCCGGCCTGCTTGAGGCCGAACATCAGGCGCGAGTAGGACATCTCGTGCATCCGTGCCGCCGCGCCGATGCGCGTGATCCACAGGGTCCGGAAGTCGCCCTTCTTCTTGCGACGATCGCGGTAGGCGTATGCCATACCCCGTTCGACGTTTTCCTTGGCGGCCTTGTAGAGCTTGCTCCGGGCGCCGAAGCCGCCCTTCGCGGCCTCCATGATCTTCTTCTTGCGGGCGTGGTGGGCTGGCCCGTTGGTTACGCGTGGCATGGTCTACTCTCCTCAGGCCTGAAGCAGCTTGATGGTACGACGATAGTCGGCGGAGCTCACCAGCGCTGACTTGCCCAGCTGGTTCTTCCGCTTGGTCGTCTTCTTCGTCAGGATGTGACGCTTGTTGGCGCGGCCGCGCTTGATCTTTCCCGTGCCGGTCAACTTGAAGCGCTTCATCGCTGCGCGCTTGGTCTTCTGCTTTGGCATGCTCGTCTCCGTTTCCGTGCGGCCCCGCGCTTATTTCGGCGCGAGCACCATGATCATGTTACGTCCGTCGAGCTTGGCGTCCTGCTCGACCTTGCCGATGTCGGCGAGGGCTGCGGCCACGCGGTCGAGGACCGCCTTCCCCAGCTCCGTGTGCGCAATCTGTCGACCGCGGAACATCATCGTCACCTTCACCTTGTTCCCTTCACCCAGGAACTCCCGGGCGTGGCGGGTCTTGAAGTCGAAGTCGTGGTCGTCGATGCCCGGCCGGTACTTCACTTCCTTCAGGTGAATCACGTGCTGCTTCTTCTTGGCCGCCCGTGCTGCCTTGGCCTCTTCGAACTTGAACTTTCCGTAGTCCATGATCTTGACCACGGGGGGGCGGGCCATCGGGGCGACCTCGACGAGGTCGAGACCGCGCTCTACCGCCGCCGCCAGCGCCTCTTCAATCGAGAGTACGCCGAGTTGTTCCCCTTCCGCAGTCACCACGCGAACCGGCGAAATCCGGATCTGCCGATTCACTCGAACCCGACGCTCACGCTCGAAGCTGGACAGTGGGCCATTCCCTCGTTGGAGACCAGTAAAAAAAGGACACCCCACCGGTGGCGGGGTGTCCGTAGAGGCGCACCGCACGCCCGGAGGCGTGGATGCTTATGACTCTTCGGACCCATTCGCCATCTCCTGCCGGCTCGGGGTGGAGTGGTTTCCCACTCGCTTGAACGGGGGGCAAATTAGGGGTGCGGGATCGTTGAGTCAAGGGTGCGGCGTTCCAACCTGCAAGGCGCTCTTCCCAGCCGGACCAGGGCCGGAACGATGCTCGATTCGATACACCCGTATCACGGGCTCGTCCTGATCGTCGCTCACCAAGGCGTAGACGCGGTCCCGCGTCCAGGCGAGGTGGAACGGAGTCACCGCTTCGAACACCGCAGGGACCGAACCGAGAGGGGCCCCCTCGGGGTCAAAGACATCCCAGTGATCCTCCCATCCGGACGGCCCGGGCCGCAACACCCAGAGGTCACCCATTCCGTCGAAAGCGAAGAAATTCCACAGCGGATAGTCGCGCGGAATCGAGTCGACCAAAGTCCCCGGTTTCAACCTGGCTTCGCGCTCGTATCGACCGCCAGCTTCGCGTCGAACCGCGTCGCTCACCGCGAATGCCCGCCCCGGACTGGCGAGCTCGACACTTCGAGAGGTGTCCGCCCCCCAGCCGAACGTGATCCGGGAGCGGTCCTGGTCACCCCAGACCATCTGACCGCCATGATCGAACCGAATGATGCGGCGGGGAGAAAACGGGAGGCTCACCCCTGCGACATATCGAGGCAGGCTTCCGGGGTCGATCACCATTGAGTCCAGCAGAGTCCCGTCCAGCCGGTAGCGATAGTAGGTGCCACACCGCAGCATCGCATTTCCGCAACGCGCCGCACCGATCGACCCGCGAGGCGCGGCCCCTGGAATGGCAATCCGCCCACTGTCATCCACGGCGATTGGATACAAGACGTTGAACTGTGATGGCCACTCACGGACGAGGGTGCCATTAGGCGCATAGATCGACACCCGGCGGTGATTCATGTCTTGCACAATCAGCGTGTCACGCCAGATCGCAATCGCCGGGCTCCGGAACTCCCCCGGACCGTCGCCGAGACGGCCACGGGTGCCAGCGAAGGAACCGTCCGGATTGTAGACCTTGATCGACATCGGGGAGAGGTCAACGACGAAAATCCGGCCTCTGGAGTCCACGGCGATGTGAAGGGGTGCACCAAGCTGCGAGCCCTCCCGGTCACTGCCCTTGATCTCCCGCTCGAGTACGAGCCGCCAGCCTGCGTTTCCCTCCCAGGGGGCGGATGCGCCTTCTTCCGCAAGCGCACCGGGCGTCAGGGCGGGAGCCGGCTGAGCCTTACGTGCCCGTTGATCCGCCTGACAGGCCGCCGACGCGCCCACGATGCCGAAGAGCAGGGCGTATCGAAAAACCCACGAAGCCATTTATTCGGACTGAGGAGATGAGAGGGGTCGGGGAATGCGTTCGGAGAGCTCAGTTCCCCTCTCACCGGCCACCAGGCGGCCACCCACCGTGTCCGCGTCGTGCGTGAACACGATCTGCCACCCCTCGGCCATACCGCGGTAGAAGAGCGCTCGCTTGCTCTCCATCGTCCGCAGCGGCTCGACGTCGTATCCCATGATCCATGGCAACGGGAGATGATGTGCCGTGGGCACCACATCGGCCGGAAAGAGAAGTGCCTCTCCCGCACTCTCGATCAGGACGGTGAGATGCCACGGCACATGCCCCGGGGTCACCATGACGCGCACCCCAGGGACGACCGTACCAGCCGGCCCCTCGAGGAAGCGGAACTTCCCTGCCTCAGCGAGTGGGAGGAAGTTGTCCGGCAGGTAGCTCGCCTGAGTCCGCTCATTGGTGTGGGTGGCCCATTCGAATTCGCGGCGATGGGTGACATAAGTCGCGTTCGGGAACGACGCCTGGATCCGTCGCTCCGGATCATCTGCCGCAATGAAGGTGTTCCCGCCCGCGTGATCGAAATGCAGATGGGTATTCAGCACCGTTGTGATATCTGCGGGCGTGTGTCCGAGCAGCGCGAGCGAATCTTCCAGAGTGGTGCGGCCGCCGGCTCCGCTGTTCTCGACCCCATAGATGTCGCGGAACTTCTCCCCTTCCTTGTTGCCGAGCGCCGTCTCGACCAGTACCAGGCCATCGTCGTGCTCGATCAACAGGGCCCGCATCGCCAGCGGAATCCGATTCCGGGCATCCGGGGCCAGCCGCCGCTCCCAGAGCGGCTTCGGCACCACCCCGAACATCGCGCCGCCATCGAGCCGCTGCAGTCCACCTTCGAGAGTGTGCACTGTGAGTCGGCCGATGGTGCGCGTGGTCACGCCGCTCATAGCGGCAACTCCCTGACCGGCGTCCGGTGCATCACCTCGAGTTCGGCAAGCGTGCGTGCTCCCTTCTCGCGCGCAGTGCCGAGCAGGCGCTGCAGCAACATCCCGGTGACAACAGCATCGCCGGCCGCACGGTGCCGCGCCGAGAACTCGAGTCCGAACCGTACCGCGAGCGCGCCGAGCGAGTACGACGGCTCGTTGCGCACCAGCCGGCGAGCGAGCCGCACGGTGCACAGCCGCGGTCCATCCAGGGCAAGATCGCGGCTGCGCTTCACTTCGGCGCCGACGAATCCCCAGTCGAAGCGGGCGTTGTGCGCAACGAACACACGTCCCGCCAGCGCCGCCACGACCTGATCGGCGATCTCGTTGAACGGCGGAGCAGTACTCACCATGGCATCGCTGATCCCGGTGAGTTCCGTGATGCGCGAGGGAATGGGGCGGCCGGGATTGACCAGGGAATCGAAGACGACTTCACGACGCGCACCTTCGACGACCACCACAGCAATCTCGGTGATGCGGTCATCGCCGACCGCGTGCATTCCCGTCGTCTCGACGTCGACGACCGCGAACGCGCACTCTTCGAGGAGGGGCGAGCCGTGGGCGACGGCCACCAGCGACCACAAACCACTCGCCTGCTGCCGGACCCGAGGATCGGAACCGAGCAACGCGGTTGCAAGTCTTTCGGCGACGGCCGTCGGTGCATTCGGCAGCCCCAGCACCCGCAGCGCGAGGGCATCGGCGCCCAGCGGACCCGCGCGCAGCAACTCGATGGCGCGCTCGACCAGCGTGCCATTGGGATGTGCCGTGAGTCCGATCACTGCTGCCTCATGTGTGCACTCGATGCTGAAGCGAATACGAGAGTGTTTCGAGTTCGATGGCGAGATTGACGTTCTTCACGTCGACACCATCGGGGACCTGCAGCTGCACCGGGGCGAAGGACAGAATCGCGGTGACACCAACCGCGACCAGTCGATCCACCAGCCCCTGCGCCGGATCGCCCGGCGTCACCAGGATGGCAATATCGACGCGTTCGTCCCGGACCACCGCTTCGAGTCGCGAGACATCCTGAATCTCGAGACTTCCCCAGGTCCGACCGATCTTGGCGGGGTCCTTGTCCACCACCGCCACGATGTCGAAGCCACGGGCGCTGAATCCGGAGAACTTGACCAGCGCCCCGGCCAGTCGCCCGGCGCCGACCAGAATGACGCGATACCTGCGCACCAGCCCGAGGATCTCGCGAAGGCGCTCGGCGAGCGCGTGTACATCATAGCCGAGCCCACGCTTGCCGAACGACCCGAAGAAGGAGAGGTCCTTCCTGACCTGCGCCGAGGTGGTGCCGGCGCGCCGGGCCAGTGCTTCGGAGGACAGGGTATCGCGCCCCTGATGATCGAACTCTTCGAGGAAGCGCAGGTAGATCGCCAGGCGGCGAACGGTCGAGTCGGCAATCTTGCGCGGCAGCATTTGTGAAATGTTTCACGAGCAGGGGGTCCGGGGCAACTGGACGGTCCCCTGCCCCGCGGCCCGACCCCTTCTGCTACGCCGACACCACCCTGAGCAACCGGATGAACGCCGCCACATCGACCACCTCTGGCCGGACGTCGGGATCGATCTCGGCCTCGGCAAGGATCCGGGCCGAGTCGTCGGCGGAAAGATCCAGCGCCTCCCGCAGCGCCTTCTGCATCCGCTTCCGACGATAGGAGAAGAGGCCCGTGACCAGCGTGCGGAATGGCCGGACCTGCTCCGCCGTCACCAACGGCTCCGCGCGCGGCACCAGGTGCAGCACTGCGGAATCGACCTTAGGCGGCGGCGAGAAGGCTCCCTTCCCGACCGTGAAGAGCCGCGATGCCTCGGCCACCGCCTGGATGCCGATCGAGAGGGCGCCGTAGTCGTCGTGTGCTGCCGGAGCGACAATCCGGTCGGCCACTTCTTTCTGGACCAGATAGGTCACCGACGCGGGGAACGGTGCGGTGAGCGCCTTCTCGAGCAGCGGCGAGGTGATGTAGTAGGGAATGTTGCCTGCCACCCGCCAGGTGAAGCCGTCGACGGTCCACGGGGCGACGAGTGCAGGCCAATCGAGTTCGAGTGCATCACCCGTGACCAGCGCGAAATTGCGTCCGGCAAATTTGCGCTGCAGGGTAATCACCATTCGCTCGTCGCGCTCGATCGCTACCACCGTGCAGCCCCGATCGAGCAGCGCCGCCGTCAGCGCCCCCTTCCCTGGGCCGATCTCGAGGACGACGTCACGCGCGCCCGCGCCTGTGGCCGCTGCAATGCGCCCCAGCAACCGCGGGTCGGTGAGAAAATGCTGGCCGAGGGATTTGCGCGCCTTCACCGTTACATCCGCAGGATGAGGAGCGTGCGATCATCGGTCGGCCTGCCTCCGAATTCACCAACCTCACCCAGCAGCATCTCCTTGAGCTCTGCCGGAGTGCGCGCACGCTCGGCCTCGAGACGCGCGAGCACCCGCGCCTCGCCGAAGCGCTCGCCGAGCGCATTCTGCTGGTCGACCAACCCGTCGGTAAAGAGTACCAGGAGGTCCTGCGTGAAGCGCCAGGGGACGATCTTGCGACCGAAGCCGCCGGCATCGACGAGGCCGAGCGGCGGCGCTGTTGGAGCGAGTCTCTCGATCTCACCGAAGCGCGGCAGCCGGAACGCGTATGGGTGGCCCGCGTTGGTATAGGTGATCCGTCCTGCAGTCGGATCAAGAATGCCATAGAAGACCGAGAGATACATCTCGGTGTTGCTGAGTTCATCGCGCAGCGCGTCGTGCATCAGGGCGAGCGTTTCGTCGGGGGGCGTGGTGGAATTGGCGTGGATGCCGGCCGTCGCCATGACCTGTGCCGCGATGATCGCCGCCGAGAAGCCGTGCGAGGATACGTCGCCGAGCATCACGCCGATGCGACCACGCCCCAGGCGGGAGAAGGTATAGAAATCGCCGCCAAGCGACTCGGCCGCTTCGGAGCCGACTGCGACGTCGGCCTCGCCACGGAGCACGGCGGCGGTCGGCATCAAACGCAATTGCAGATCGTGCGCCAGGGTGAGCTCGTGCTCGAGCCGCTGCCGTTCGGTCTCGCTGGCTACCAGCCGGGCATTTTCGAGCGCTGCCCCGATTTGCGTCGCGACTGCGGCCACAAGTTTCGTTTCCGCACGGGTGAACGATCCCCCGCCGGCGCGATCGGCGAGGGCGAGAGTGCCGACCACGCGCGCTGGCTGCCCTGCGGCCGCATAGACAATCGGCACCGCGAGCACTTCCCCAGGCACCCACTGCGGCTGGACACCGGTTTCGATTCGACCACTGCGAAAGGCGCGTGAGACGACGGCATCGGGATCATCGACACGCACCGCTGCCGGGATGATTCCGTCTGCGCTGCCGATGGTCGCAACGATCGACAGCCGTGCCGTCGCTTCGTGGTGAATGCGAAGCCCCGCCCGTCGCGCCCCAACCACGGCCGTGACCTCGCGGAGGATCAGGGCGGCCACTTCGTCAACGGCACGCGCCCGGCCGAGCAATTCGCCGATGGTGTAGAGCAGGTCGATCTCTTCGTACCGCGCGGCAAGCTCGCCCGTGAGCGAGGTGGTCGTCTGGTCGGCATCGAGGAAGAGCTGCACGAGCGGAAGCAGGCGTGCGGCAAGATCGTCGCAGCGCGCGTCGGCGTCGGGAAGAATTTCGAGGAAGAGTCCGGGTGCGTCAGGGATGGCGTGCCACGCCGCCGCATCCTGGCCGACGCCACGTGGCGCACGCGGAGCTGTCGCGCCGGGCATCGAGCCGGCGACGAGTTGCCAGCGTTCGCCGTCGAGCCGCCAGAGTCGCAGCGTCGCCCCAGCGAGCGCCCCCAAAGGCGCCAGCGCGCCGCCGAGGTGACTCAGCAACGGGTGAGCGTCATCCAGATGGTGTTGCCTCGATCATTGAAGGCGACGTGATCGGCGAGGGAGCGAATCATGAAGAGCCCGCGTCCCCGCGTCGAATCGAGCACGGCATCGTGGGTCGGATCGGGGACAGCGGCAGGGTCGAAGCCCTCGCCCTCATCCGAGACGGCAATGATGATCCGATCTCGCTGGAATTCGATATCGACGGTCACCCGCCGGGCAGGATCATTGCGATTGCCGTTGACCATCGCATTGGCGACGGCTTCGGCCACAACGGTGCAGAGTCGGAACTGGGTGCGGGTCGAAACGCTCGCGACCGTCCGGCAGCAAGAGACGACTGCTTCCACAACGACGCCAACTTGCGACACGTCGGTCGGCAGCTCGACGCGGAAGCACTCGCGACCATCGGAGTCGCGGGAGGCGACACGGGCAGCGGTGACCATCGTCCGTTCAGAAGCCCGCGAGCGCCTCCGAGGCCGTCTCGGAGATGGTGAACAGCGTGTCGAGCTTGGTGAGTTCGAAGAGTGAACGGAGGTCTTCGTTCAGCCCGGCGAGTCGGAGATCACCACCGGCCTCCCGCACCTTCTTGCTGATCGACACCAGCGCGCCAAGCCCGGAGGAATCGATATACGCCGTGCCGGAGAAATCGAGCAGGAACTTGCGTTGACCCTGATCGATGGCATCCTGCATCAACTGCTTGAGGTCCTGCCGGTTTGCCACGATCAGCTGCCCTTCGACCGCCACGACGGTCACTCCGCCAGCATCTCGATTTGCTGAAAACGCCATCGCCGTACTCCTCGGTTCAGTGCTGTCGGGCGGCCGCTTGCAGCGCCACCATCGCGATCACATCCACAATATCGTCCGGCGAGGCCCCGCGCGACAGGTCGGACATCGGCTGCGCGAGTCCCTGGAGGAGGGGTCCTGCCGCACTCGCACCCGCCAGCCGCTCGGTCAGCTTGTAGGCAATGTTGGCCGCATCGAGCGAGGGGAAGACCAGCACATTGGCCTGGCCCCTGACCGGCGAGTCGGGACATTTCCGCTGGGCCACCTCGGGGACAATGGCTGCGTCGAGCTGCAGTTCCCCGTCGGCCACGACCTCCGGCGCCATGGTGCGGAAGCGAGCGAGCGCCTGCTGCATTCGTTCGGGATCGGCCCCACCGGCGCTTCCCCGCGTGCTGTAGGACAGGAAAGCCACCACCGGCGTGTCGCCTACAAGCGCCCGACGATCAGCGGCTGCGGCCATGGCGGCATCGGCGAGCTGGTCCGCTGTCGGCATCGGCAGGACGGCGATATCGGTGTAGGTCAGCACCCGACCATCGGGGAGGCCGTGGTACATCGCCGAGGTGACCGTGCCGAGCCCCGGTCGCAAGCCGATACACCAAAGCGCTGCGCGCACGACGTCTGCCGTCGTGGATACTGCGCCAGCGACGCACCCTTCGGCCTCACCGAGCGCCACAAGCGCCGCGGCGAAGCGGAGGGGATCGTGAGCCAGCTCGCGGGCGTGGGCGGGATCTCGGACCGCCTTGGGACGACGCGCCAGAAGGTGGGAGGCGACTCGCGAAAACGCCGGATGATCGGTGGCCTTCCAGCCCGTGCTTCCAAGCAGCTCCGGTTTCCCGAGACCAAGGCGCTGCATCTCGGCAGCGGCAGCCACAATTCGCGGATCATCGCCTTCGGGCAGGACGATCCTGGCACGAGTTCCCGCGGCGCGCGACCGGAGTCGCTCGCTGAAGTTCACGTACCGAACCGCTGCTTCAGCGCGGCCGCGACGGCAGGATGGACGAGGCCGTCGAGGTTGCCGCCGAACCGGGCCGCCTCTCGTACCAGAGAGGATGACAGATACGTGAGGTCCACCGCCGGGACGAGGAAGACTGTCTCGAGCTCGGGGTTCAATCGGCGATTCATCAGCGCCATCTGGAACTCGTATTCGAAATCGCTCACGGCGCGCAATCCGCGCACCGCCATGGTGGCCCCGCGATCACGGGCAAAGTCGGCCAGCAAGCCGGAGAAGGAGGCCAGCTCGACGCGCGGTTCATCCCCGACGGCGACCTCGAGCAGGCGCAGGCGTTCGTCCACATCGAACAGCGGCTGCTTGTTGGGGTTGATCGCGACCGCCACAATGAGCGTGTCGGCGAGCCCGATCGCGCGACGGATGAGATCCTCGTGGCCACGCGTCGGCGGATCGAACGAGCCGGGATAGATGGCGATGCGAGTCATGGGGCCCGGAAGAAAGTGACGGCGACATCACCCCAGCGACGAGTCTCGCCGCCAGGAATGGTCACCTTGGACGAATGTTCCACGGCCAGGACTGGTGCGAAGGCGAGCTGCTGCCAGCGGGCCACCAGTTGCTCCGCAAATGTCTCCGCAAACGGCGGATCGGCAAGTGCCACATCGAAGGCGCCTGCCTCGAGGCCCGCCGCAAACCGGATCGCGTCATGCCGCAACACGGTGCACTGGGCCTCGGCGTTGAGCCCCGCAACATTTGCCTTCAGCGCGTTGAGCGATGGCGTATTGAGCTCGACGAATGTGGCGTGGTCGGCGCCGCGCGAGAGTGCTTCCAGTCCGAGCGCGCCGCTGCCGGCGAAGAGGTCAACGACCCGCGCACCATGGAGTTCGGGGCCGAGGATGTTGAGCCACGCCTCGCGCACGCGCTCAGCGGTCGGGCGCACGCGCGCGTCGCGCGGTGTCGTGAGGCGCCGGCCACCCCAGGTCCCGCTCACGATGCGTGTCACGCGGCCCCCGGTGGGGTCAACGCCACGACCCGGGCCTGCAGTGAAGAACGACCCTGGAACTCGTTCCGCTCGAGTCGGAACGCCACATCGACCATGCCATCACCAAGCCATGCGACGCGATCGGCCCAGTTGAACGCGATGGCATCGAGATCGCGACTCCCGCTGTGGAGCACACACTTGAGATGGTTGCTGCCGACTGTCCGCGCCCCTTGCAACCGAACCTGTCGCGCACCATAAACCGGCGATGGATTTCCCATCCCGCACGGCTCGAGGTAGCGACCAAGGCGTTCCAGGTCGTCGGTGACATCGTCAAGCGAGAGTTCGAGATCGACCCGCTGACTCGAGCCGAGGTCGGCGTGCGTCAACTGCGAACGTGCGATGTCGTTGAAGCGCGTGCGAAAGTGCCCGACCTGATCGTGGCGAATCGTGAGTCCGGCCGCCATCCGATGGCCCCCAAAGCGTTCCAGCAGATCGCCACAGGCGGTGAGGGCAGTGTGCAGGTCGAACGCGTCGATACTGCGCCCGCTCCCCTTCCCCATCTCCCCGTCGAGGCCGATCAGGAATGCCGGGCGGCCGAAGCGTTCGACCACGCGCGAGGCCACGATGCCGATGACACCGGCGTGCCATCCTCGGGCGGCGAGAACGAGTCCGACATGCTCCTCGGGATCGGCGTACTCGCGCTCGATCATCACGAGTGCCTCGTCGAGAATCCGCTGGTCCATTGCCTGGCGTTCGCGATTGAGCTCTTCAAGTCGACCGGCAAGCTGCGTCGCCTCACGCTCATCATCGGTCAGCAGGAGCCGCAGCCCATCCTTCGCATCGGCGATCCGCCCAACCGCATTCAACCGCGGGGCCAGAATGAAGCCAACCTGCCCGGCACGGAGCTCCATTCCTGTCAGCTTTGCCGTCTGGAGCAGCGCGCGCCAACCGGGCCAGCGCGATTCGGCGAGCACGCGGAGCCCGTGCTTCACCAGAATCCGGTTCTCGCCCGAGAGCGGTACCACGTCGGCAACCGTCGCGACCGCGACATAGTCGAGCAGGTGCATCGGCAGTCCCGCCGGCAAGCCGAGTGGCTCGACGAGGGCCTGGACCAGCTTGAAGGCGATTCCGGTGCCGCACATCATCTCGAGTCCGGAAGTATCGCCCGGTTGCTGCGGATCGATGACCGCATCGGCTGCAGGTAGCACGGCACCCGGCAGGTGATGGTCGGTCACCACGACACGAAGCCCGGCCGCCTTCGCCGCCGCGACGGCCTCGACCGCCGTGATACCACAATCGCAGGTGACGATGAGTCCAGCGCCAACGCGCTGCGCCTCGCGAAGTCCTGCGGCGCCGAAATCGTAGCCATCGGTGAGGCGATGCGGCACGAACGGGTGGACGATGGCGTCGCCCGCACGCAATGCCCGTGTCAGCAACGCAGCGGCGCACTGACCGTCGACGTCATAGTCGCCATGGACCAGGATCGGGACGTTGGCACGCACCGCCGTGGAGATGACTTCCACTGCGGCGGACATTCCGGTGAGGCGATAGGGATCAGCCAGGGAGTCGAGCGGTGGGCGGAGGAACGATCGCGCGATGTCTATGCCACCAAGGCCTCGCTGCACCAGCAGCGCTGCGAGCGGCATCGGCAGGGAGAGCGCGGTGGCAAGCGTTCGCGCAGCCTCCCCGTCGGGGGCCGGCGCGAGGCGCCAGCGCGGCGCCATGGTCAGACCGTGACCTCGGCGAGATACACGATCGCGCCGCACATTTCACAACCGTCGAGCAGCAACCCCTCGGCCTGCAGCCGGCCGATCCGCGACCGCGGAATCGCGGTGAAGCACGCGGTGCAGGTCGCATGTCCCTGCGGATTCCCGGCCGGGACGAGAATTTCGGTGGTGCGTGATCCACGGAGACGGTCGTAGCGAATGCGCAGCGGCCGATCGAGCTGGCTCGCGGATGCTTCGCGTTCGGCCTTCGCTTCGGCAAGCTCACCGGCGAGCGCCGACATCCGCTCGTCGAGAACCGCACGGGCCGCCAGCTGTTCCGCCTCGAGCGTTGCCAGGCGCTCATGCGCGCCCTTCACCGCGCCAGCGCGCGTCGAGGCATCTTCCGACAACCGGAGCCACTCCCCCTCTTCCTGCGTCAGGATCGAACGCCCGAGTTCGACGTCGGCCATCAGCTGGGCCGCAACGCGCGGGTTCCGTTCCTGCTCGAGTCGCTGACGTCGCGCTTCGTGCTTCGCCCGCTGTGCCTCGAGCTTGCCACCGACATCGTCGCGGCGACGCGCGATATCGTCGGCGGTGCGCGTCGCCGACGCGATCTCCGAGCGGACACGGTCGAGCACGACATCGAGCGCAGCACGCTCCGCCGCGATCTCACTCACGCGTTCGTTGATCTCGGCGAGACGGCGGTCCTTGATCTGGACGTCGAGCAACTTGGGAAGATCCGGATGCATCGGTGTTACTCCTCGGGTGGCATAGCACCGGGGCCGCTGCGCGACCTCGGGGTAGTGGCAAGATACAACCTAAACCGCGCCTGACCTTCCTTGCTGAGCGCCTGCCAGCGCCGGCGACGCTCGACCGGATCCACCTCTGACGCGATATCAGGGAAGTGGTGAATTTCCTCCAGCGCCTCGAGCGCGCCAACATACTCCCGATCGACATCGTACCCTTCCGGGGCACCGCCCGCCGCGGTGAGTCGCTCCCAGGCGTCCCGGGCCCGCTCATCGAGCACCGGAAGCGCGTCCCCGATCGGGGCATCGTCGGGCAACGCGGCGAGTGCGCCGTAAATCCGCCGGAATGCCGCCACGGTGAACCGGTCGGTGGGAATCTCCTCACGAGCCCGGGCGAGCCATTCCGGTCGGAGCAGCAGCAGCCGGAGCAGTTTGCGCTCGATTTCAGCGCCGGGGGGCCTGGGGCCACGGTCCACCACGGGGCGCTCAGCCGGTCGTGACGGAGCGCTGGGCGCGTCCACCACGGGACGCGGCGTCTCATAATGGGGCTTGCTGGCGACATCGGTCGCTACAACCTCGCGGGGAATTCCAAGCCGTTCAGCTACCCGGCTGATATAGAGCTCCCGGGTGACCGGATCGGCCGCTGCCCGCAACGTCGGCAGGAGCCGATCGAGCGCTTCTCGCGCGCGTCGTACGTCGCTGAACCATCCCTTGAGTTCAAGGAGGTGCAGCTTCCGCTCGAGCAGGTCCACGGCGTCCTGCAGGATCGGTTCGAGGGCGCCGGCGCCGCCGCGCTGGACCACGGTGTCAGGGTCATCCCCAGACGGCATGGTGGCGACCCGGACCCGCACGTTGTGCGCGATCAGGACATCGCCCGCCCGGAACGTGGCCTTGAGCCCGGGGCCGTCGCTGTCATAGAGGAGGATCACCTCTTCACTGTAGCGCTTGAGCAGAGTGGCCTGCGCCTCGGTCAGCGCCGTACCGAGGGGAGCGACGACGTTATCAATGCCCGCCAGTGCGAGCCGCAGCACATCGAAGTACCCTTCGACGACCACCGCAAAGCCAGCCTTCCTGATCGCGTGCTTCGCGAGATGGATGTGATAGAGCTGTTCGCCCTTGTGGAAGATCGGCGTCTCCGGGGAGTTGAGATACTTCGGCTCCCCTGCCCCGAGAATCCGACCGCCGAACGCAACGGTGCGACCACGCAAATCGTGGATCGGAAAAATCAACCTTCCGCGGAACCGCGAGTAGAAGGTGCCGTCGTCGCGGCGCATCACCAGCGCCGCCTCGAGCATCGCTTCATCGCGGATCCCGAGCTGCTTCATCGCTGCAAAGAGTTCATTGCCGCGCGGTGCATAGCCGAGCCCGAGTTCCGCGGCCGCATCGAGTGAGAACTGACGCTCGAGCAGATAGCGCCGGGCGGTCTCCGCTTCGGGGTTGTCGCGCAGCTGGGCGGCGAACCAGCCCTGCGCCGCGTCCGCCGCCTGATAAAGCGGCTCGCGCGGGTCCGGGCCGATCCGCTCGGTCGCCTCGGGAATCACGATCCCGTACCGCCGCGCGACTTCGCGCACCGCGGTGGGATAGTCCATCCCGAACCGCTCGCGATACCAGGTGAACACATCACCTGCCGCGTGGCAGACGAAGCAGTAATAGAGATTCTTCTTCGGAATGACCGCGAAGTTGCGGCCGGTGCCGTTGTGGAAGGGACAAGGACCACGATAGTCGCTTCCCTGCCGCTTCAGCTGGACGGATTCCTGCACAATCTCCAGCAGATCAGCCGTGTCGCGGACGCGCTCGATCAGCTCATCGGGAATGCGTGCCATTACTTGAACACCGCGATCGTCACGCCGGTGCCACCCTGCTGCCGTGGGGCGAACTCGAACGACGCGACCCGCCGGTCGCCCTTCAGCAGACGCTGGACAACATCACGGAGCACGCCGGTTCCCATGCCGTGAATGATACGAAGGTGCGGCTGCTCGGCGAGCGTTGCCCCGTCGATGGCCGCATGGACCATTGACTCCGCCTCGTCGGCGCGCATCCCGAGCAGGTTGATCTCGTAGGCCGCCTCCCGCGCGGGGTCATCGCCCGACGTTCGCTCCGGCTTCGGCGCAGCCGTGCGCCCGGTCTTGGCCAGGAGCACCAGCGACTTCGCGGCAACGACGAGGCGCATCGTTCCGACCATCACCACGGCCTTGCCATCGCTCCTCAGCTCCGCGACCTCTCCCACCGATCCGGTAGTCAGGCGCACACGCGCGCCCACGGCGAGGCGCTCCCCTGCGCCAGCCGGCAACGCATCCGGTTCATCGAGTCGCCGCGTCTCCTCGCGCACGCCTTCCTCAAGGATGCGTCGCGCCTCGCGCGCCGCTGCCTCGTCGGCCGCACCCTTCGCGAGCGCCAGCGCCTCCTCGACTCGCTTGCGCGCTTCGAGCAGGTACGCCTTCGCCTGTCGCGCACGATCGCGCTCGGCCTCCTTCTCCTGCCGTCGCAATTCATTCTCGCGTGCCTGCTGCGATGACTCGGTAACGCCAGCGACCGCCTCACGCCGATCGACTTCGATTGCTCGTTCCACGAGGGCACTTTCTTCGCGGGTCAGTGCCTGCTCGCGTGCCTCGACCGTCGCAAGGAGCCGATCGAGTTCTCGTTCCGCCTCAGGGACAAGTGCCTCGGCCTGGGCGAGCACCGCGGCATCCACGCCGAGACGACGCGCAATCGCCAGTCCGTAGGATCGTCCAGGAATTCCCTTGGTGAACCGGTACGTCGGCGACAGCGTCGTGGCATCGAAGTGGAGCGAGCCGTTGACCACGCCCGGCACACGCATCGCCAGCGACTTGAGCGTACCGAGGTGCGTGGTGGCCAGGGTCAGCGTGCCGCGCCGCGTGAGCGTTTCGAGCACGGCCATCGCAAGTGCGCCACCTTCCGCGGGGTCAGTCCCCGATCCCACCTCGTCGAGCACCACCAGCGTGGCATCGTCGGCAGCATCGAGGATGCGACGGAGCTCGGCCACATGGGCCGAAAAGGTGGAGAGATCGGCTGCGAGCGATTGATGGTCGCCGATGTCGACGAAGATCTGGCGCACGACGGGAAGCACGCTCGCGGCGCCAAGCGGCGGCACGATGCCGCTCTGGGCGAGCGCGAGCATCAGGCCGGTCGCCTTGAGCAGCACCGTCTTGCCCCCGGTGTTCGGCCCCGAGATGAGCAGGGTGCGCTCACCCGGATCGAGGACCAGGTCGAAGGGCACCACGGCGATGCCGCGCGCGAGAAGCAGCGGGTGTCGCGCGTTGCGCAGGGCGAGCGTGCCCCCGGCAGGCGCGATCACCGGCACTTCGCCCTCGGTCTCGAACGCCCATCGCGCCCTGGCCACGATGGTGTCGACCTCGACGGCCACATGGTGCAGTGCCTTGATCGTCTCGCGACTCGGCCGCAGTGACTCGGTGAGTTCCCGCAGCACTTTCAGGGTCTCGCGCTCCTCGGCGATTACCGCAGCGCGCACGGCGTTCCCCAGTTCGATCGCGGCGCTCGGCTCGATGAAGAGTGTCCCGGCACTTCCGGATTCATCATGGATGATTCCTTCGGGGCGCGATCGCGCGTCACGACGCACCGGAATCACATACCGGCCGCCGCGCATGGTGACCGTTGCTCCGCCCGGCACCGCCGCGCCATCGAGGTCGCGCAGGAGCGTCTCGAGTCGGCGCACGAGGCGCTCGCGGGCCGCGTGCACCTCACGGCGCGCTGCGGCCAGCGCCGGCGAGGCACTGTCGAGCAGTTCGCCGTCGTCACCGATCGAGCGATCCAGCAGTCGTTCGACTGAACGATCCACAGGAGGCACCCGCAACATCGCCAGTCGCGGGCAGGCGTCTGCGACACGCTCGAGTTCGTTCGCGATGGCCCGGCCGGCGGCAAGTGTGAGCTTCACATCGGCGAGTTCGCCCAGCTCGAGGACACTGCCGTCCACACGCAGCCGGCCGAGCGCACCACGCAGCTGCGGCACGGGAGCGACGGCGATCGACTCACCGCGCCGCAGGAGCGCCAGCAATTCTCCTACATAGGCGAGTTCGAAACGGATCCAGTCGGCATCCGTGCTGGGACGTCGCGCGCGAATCGCTTCCGCGCCCAACGGACCAGCCGAATATTCCGCCACGACCTCGAGCGCGACTTCGAACTCGAGCGAGTCAAGCGCATCAGCGGAGTGGGCAGGGTCCAATGGCGACGGGGTGCCGTCCTCGACAAAGGACCGCACCCCGTGCGTGGCCAACGATGGAGCGGTCATCCCTGCTGCAGTGCCTCTCGAGCAATCTGGTTGATCACCTTGCCGTCCGCCTTCCCCTTGAAGCGGGTCATGAGGGCCGCCATCACCTTGCCCAGATCGGCCGCGCCCGCAGCAATCGCTTCGCGTGCGGCAGCCCGGATCTCTTCGGGATCGGCCTCGGCAGGCAGGTAGGCGCGGAGGACGCCGATTTCGTATTCCTCCTTGCCGACAAGATCGAGTCGCGCCGCCTTGGTGAACTGCTCCACCGAGTCGAGGCGCTGCTTGATCTGCTTGCGGAGGATGTCGGCGATCTCATCGTCGGTCGGCTCTCGGCCGAGTTCGATCTCGCGGTTCTTGAACGACGAAAGGACCGTCCCCAGTACCAGGGTCCGGTCCTTGTCTGACGCCTTCCGCGCACCGACCTGATCGGCGCGCAGACGGGCGGCAATCTCAGGCATGCGAAGGGCGACGACGCGTCTTGCGCTGCGCGGCGTTCATCTTGCGCTTCCGCTTCTCGCTGGGCTTCTCGTAGTGACGATGCTTGCGGAGATCCGACAGGATCCCGGCCTTCTCGCACTTCTTCTTGAAGCGCTTCAACGCGCGCTCGAAGCTTTCATCCTCGTGGATGACGACTTCCGACATTAAAAATCACCCCTCTCTAGCTCCGGTCAGGGAGCGGTTGGTGCATAGCAGGGGAAAGATTAACGGCCGGACGGGGCTGAGGCAACCTTCATCCAGGGGGCCAATGGAGCTGGCGGCCGCCCAGCAGGTGAAGATGAAGGTGCCCGACACTCTGCCCCCCGTCCCGGCCCGTGTTCATCACCAGGCGGTATCCACCTGCGGCGAGCCCGAGATCGGCGGCCACCTGGACCCCCAGGGACATCACCTCGCCCAAGGCCTCCTTCCCCCCCTCGCCCGTGGCGGTGGCCGCCGAGTCGAAATGGGTCAGCGGGATCACCAGGACGTGGACCGGGGCCTGCGGATTGAGGTCGCGGAACGCTAGCGCGTGGGCGCTCCGGCCGACGACCTGGGCGGGAATCTCCCCGGCTGCGATTCGGCAGAAGATGCAGTCACTCATCGCGTGAGCCTGGCGCGTTCGCGCTGTTGCAGGGTGAGGACGGCAGCAGCGGCCGTCGCCGTCTCGAAGCGAAGGATGTGCGGTCCGAACCAGACGCCGGTCGCGTCGAGTCGCTCGCGGAGCCAGGCCTCCTCGGCTGGCGTGAAACCACCCTCGGGGCCGATGACCCAGCCGACCGGCTCCTGCTCACGAAGCGGTGCCAATGGTGCGCCTGCCGGATCGCCGAAGAACCAGCGTACACCGCTGCCGGTGATACCAAGCTCGACGAGTGGCATCACGTCATCGAGCACCGGCAGCCACGGGTTCCCGGACTGCTTGCACGCTTCACGCGCGCGACGTCGTCCCTTCTCGACGCCGGCACCCCGCAGCCGACTCTCCACCTGTCGTGATCGCTCGGTCTCGACCGGGACAATCCGGGTGATGCCCAGTTCGCCGCACTGCTGCACCACCGAAAGGAAACGATCGCGGTCACCAGCGCCGAGTGCGACGACGAGGGTCGCCGGTTCGGGGAGATTCCGCAGCTCGGTCACCCTCGCGGACCAGCGCTTCCCATTACGCTCCAGAATTGCGGTCGCGACGCTCCCTTTTCCGTCGAGCAGTTCTACCGTTTCACCTTCGCGGCCACGGCGCACGTCGGCGTGGTGCGTTTCATCCTCGTCCAGTTCGAGGAGTGCCCCGACCAGCAGGACGCCCTGTTCGACAAAGAACCGCATCACGTCCGGCGCGCGGCGACGGCCCACCAGCCGGCGTCGCGAAGATCTTCGACGACCAAGAAGGCGTGGCGTTCGAGGACCGGGCGGAACAGCGACTCTTCGGCCTCTTCCATCCCGGAGAAGATCGCAAGTCCGCCGGGAACGAGCGCCTTCTCGATGCTGGGCATGAGAAGCGTGTTGACGGAGCGGAGAATGTTGCTGCAGACAATCTCGGCCGGCCCGGCCAGCACCCCGAGTTCGCCGGCATCTCCCACAAGAAAGGTGACCCGATCCGCCACGCCGTTTCTGCCGGCGTTCGCTTCAGCGATCGGAAACGCCTCGTCATCCACTTCGATACCGATCGCCGAGACGGCGCCAAGCTTGGCAGCAGCAATCGCCAGGATACCCGAACCACTGCCGAAATCGAGCACGCGTTGGCCTGGCACGAGATGCCGCTGGAGCAGCTCGAGCGCGGCGCGCGTCGAGCCATGCTCACCACTGCCGAAGGCCGACTCGGGATCAAGCGTAAGGACCACCTGATCGCCTGATGGCGTGACCGGTAACCATGATGGCGTCAGGGCCAGGCGCCCGAAGTTTCGCGTGATGATGCCGTCGCGCCACCGCACCGACCAGTCGACTGGATCGAGAGGTGTCACGGCGCCTTCGACGTCGGCGAAGATCAGCGAGAGTTCTGCGACGATCCGCTTGGCATCGGCCTCGGACGTCGCCACCGTGAGCAGCGATCCGGCATCCGGCTCTTCGACTCCCTGCCCCGTTGCCGCCACCAGTGCCGCCGCGACCGCATCGGTATCCGCGTCGCGGCAGGTGATCGCGATGCGCCACCATTGATGCGTCACGTGCCGCTCGTTTCCTTGAGGAGTGCTTCCTTGAGCTTGGCCCAGAAACCACCCTTCTTGCTCGGGCCGTCCGCTTCGTGTTTGGCGAGCTCCGCGAAGAGGGTCTTCTGCTCCTCGTTGAGATCATCAGGCGTCCAGATGTGCGCCCGCACATTGAGATCGCCGCTGCCATTCCCGCCGAGTCGCGGCAGTCCCTTTCCGCGCAGGCGCAACACCGTGCCCGACTGGATCCCCGCCGGTACGGCAAGCTTCTCATCGCCATACGGCGTCGGGATGACAACCGACGTACCCAGCGCGGCCTGCGAGAACGAGACCGCAAGCTCGTAGACGAGATCGTCACCATTGCGCTGGAAACGCTCGTCGTCCTTGATCTCGATCATCACGACGAGATCGCCGCTCGGGCCGCCACGCGGACCCGCCGCACCCTGGCCACGCAGGGTGAGGTAGTTCTGGGCCGAGATGCCGGCGGGAATGTCGACGCTCACCGTGTGTTCGCCCTTCACGCGCCCTTCGCCGCGACAGACCTCGCACGGCGTCTGGATCGTGTGTCCCTCGCCATGGCAGGTGGGGCACGGTCCGACCTGCACGAACTGCCCGAACATCGAGCGCGTGGCGCGACGTACTTCGCCCGAGCCGCCGCAGGTGCTGCAGGTAATCGGCTTGCTTCCCTTTGCCGCACCGCTGCCGTTGCAATTTGCGCACGAGGTGAGCGTCTTGATCTTGATGCTGCGCTTCGCGCCCAGCGCGACTTCCTGGAGCGTGAGCTTCACCGTGACCCGGATGTCCTGACCTCGGTTTGCTTCCGCCGGGCTGCGTCCGCCGCCGAAGATGCTCTCGAAGCCACCGAAGCCACCGAAGTCGCGCATGAAGATGTTCAGCGCTTCCGACAGGTCGATATGCTCGAAGCCCGCATTGCCGCCGAAGCCGGCACTCGCGCCGGGGGCCGAGCCGAACCGGTCATAGTGCGCGCGCTTGTCGGGATCGCTGAGGATCTGATAGGCCTCGGAGATATCCTTGAACTTCGCCTCGGCGTCCGGCGCCGAGTTCCGGTCGGGGTGGTAGACCATCGCCAGTCGACGATAGGACTTCTTGATCTCGTCGTCGGTCGCTTCGCGGCTGACTTCGAGCATTACGTAGAGATCGCTCACCGAATCAATCCTTCGACCAGTCGCCCCGTGTGCTCCACGAGGCCGATGATCTTGTCATAGGGCATGCGAGTCGGACCGAGGACGCCAATCACCCCCGTGGCCCCGCCCCGCCGATAGGTTGCCGTCACCAGAGTAAAACCGGCGAGCCCGGGCTCGCCGTGTTCGCCGCCAATTGTCACCGTCAGTCCGTCCTGCTTCCGTTGCGCGAGCGCCTCGTGCAGCACATCGCGACGCTCCGTGAGCGAGAGGAGCGACCGCATCCGCTCGTTGGACGCGAACTCGGGCTGCTCCACCAGTACAGAAGCGCTGCCGAGCATCACCGGTTCCCGCTCCTCCGGCAGATCGAAGAGGGAGTCCCCTTCGGCCAGAATGATATCGAGCAGGTCGGTCACTTCGGAGGTCGTGGCGGCATCACGCAGACGGGAACCGAGCGTCGCCCGGATCTCGCGCAACGACAACCCACCCAGACGCTCGTTGAGGAGGCGCTGAACTTCGTCCACGTGCTCGCGGTCGAGATGCACGGGAATGCGCACATAGATGGTGCGGACCGCGCCGCTCCGGAGATTGAACACCAGCAGCAATCGCTCGGCGGACACCGGCACCAGATCGAGTCGCTCGAGAATGATTTCTTCGAGCGCCGGCGCGACGGCGACCCCGAGCTCCTGGGTCAGGATCCCGAGGACCTGTGCGGCCCGGCGCAACAACTCTTCGGTGGCGCTCGCCGCCGCGTTCAATTCGGCCGCGAGATGCTCCCGCAGATCGGCCGACGGCGGCGTGTGGCGCACCAGCGAATCGACATAGACCCGGTAGGCCGCGTCGGTGGGGATCCGTCCAGCAGAGGTGTGGGGATGGAAGAGAAATCCCTTCGCCTCCAGCTCCACCATGGTGGTACGGATGGAGGCGGGCGAAATGCCGAGCGCCGACCGACGAGCCACCGTCTGGCTCCCGGCCGGCTCCGCAGTCGCAATGTAGGTCTCGATGACCGCCTCGAGGACACGCCGTTCGCGCTCCGAGAGGGACTCAGTGTCGCTCATGGGGGCGAAACTTAGGAATGGACGATGGCCCCCACCAGCGCATCGAGCCGAAGCCACCCCTCCACGGTGAGCCGGATCCGGCCGGCGACCGCCTCCGCCCACCCGGCCCGAAGCCAGACGGCGCACGCCTCAGCGGGGATTTCTTCCATCGCGAGACCGGCATTTGTGCGCAGCCCGAGGTAGAGCGCTTCGAGACGCCGAGCCCCCGGATCGAGGCTCTCGGAACCAGCCTGAAGGGGTTCACCCGCGACTGAGCGCTCCGCATAATCAGTCCATTCACGAGCGTTCCACGAGCGAACTCCCGCAACTAGCGAGTGCGCCGACGGGCCCAGACCAAGGTATTCCGCGCCGGACCAATAGGCGGAATTGTGGCGGGACCGATATCCCGGGAGCGCCGCGTTGGACACTTCGTAGTGTTCGAAGCCGTGTCGCGCGAGTTCGTGGTTGGCGCGCAGATACTCTGCGGCGTAACGCTCCTCGTCCACCGGCACCGATTCGCCGCGGTCGGTCCAGTGCTGCAGTGGCGTATGCGGCTCGATGGTCAGGCCGTAGAGCGAGATGTGGGTCGGGCCGAGGGCAAAGGTGAGTTCGAGATCGCGGGCCCAGTCACGGTCGAGTGCGACGGGGAGCCCGAAGATCAGGTCCATCGAGACGTTGTTGATACCCGCGTCGCGCAACGCCGCAACGGCAGCGGGAACCTGCTCGGCGCGATGGGTACGATGCATCCAGGCGAGCACCGCAGGATCGTGGCTCTGCACGCCGAGTGATACGCGATTGACGCCAGCGGCGACCCACGCCGACGCCTTCTCGGCAGTGACGTCCTCAGGATTCGTTTCGACAGTGACTTCGGCCTCGGGGGCGAGGGGCCGCGTGTTCGCGATCTCGCTGATGATCTGCGACAGCGATGCGGGCGCGAGTCGCGAGGGCGTACCGCCCCCGAAATACAGGGTCGTGATCGCGTCCGCGGCGCCGAGCGGCGACGTGCCCACGCGTTGCTGCCACTCCGACAAAATCGCCCGGACGTAGGTATCGTCTGGCGTTGTCGGGCGCACGGCGATCGCGAAATCGCAGTACGAACAACGACGCGCGCAGAACGGGACGTGAACGTAGACGTGCATCAGCGTAACTCTAGTGGGATCGTCGCAACGGAGGCAGTCGTCAGGCGTTCCTGGTTCGGTAGAGTGCGCCGGGCAGCTGTTGCGCGAGGCCGCCCAATTCCAACCCGAGCAGGGATGCCAGGAGTTCGCCGACGGGCAAACCGATGAGTTCGGCGAGGTCGTCTACCGATTGTCCTTCCCCAGTCAGTGCACCGAAGACACGCGCTTCCGTGGGTGAGAGTGTGCAGGGTGCCACGACCGGCCGCGGCGCCGGGCGACCCGAAGCCGGCACGATGCCGTAGGGGATGAGGATGTCGGACGGCGTGAGGATTGGCACCGCCCCGTCGCGCAGGAGCCGGTTGGTGCCCGATGACGTCCCCGAGCTGATCGGCCCAGGCACCACCAGCACATCGCGGCCCTGCTCGAGCGCGGTTCCTACCGTGATCAGGGTCCCGGAACTTTCGGCAGCCTCTACCACGACGAGTGCCCGCGCCAGCCCGCTGATGAGTCGATTGCGAGCAGGAAAAGAGCCCTTGTGCCCCGGCATGCCCGGCGGCAATTCGCTCAGCAGCAAGCCGTCGCGCGCAACCAGCTCGAAGAGTTCCCCGTTCTCCACCGGGTAAACCAGATCGATGCCGGTGCCGAGGACACCGATTGACGTGCCACCGGCGTTGTGCGCCGCGCGCTGGGCCATGGCGTCGAGCCCGCGCGCCATGCCACTCACCACCACCAGTCCGGCTTCTGCCGCGACGATGCCGAGCCGTTCGGCGACATCGCCGCCGTAACGCGTGTGATCACGACTCCCGACAATGGCGACCGCCTCGGCATTCGCGAGCGCAACGTTGCCGATGCCGAAGAGCAGCGGAGGTGGATCCGGGATCGAGCGAAGCAGCGCGGGAAAGTCGGCATCCGCCGGCGTGAGGATGTGATGCCCGCGTGCGGCGCTCTGCTCCAGCAGATCGCGCGCCGCCTGAAGTGGTGGCCGGCGCAGCGCCGCAGCAAGCGGTGCGGGGAGCGCCCGCATGCCGGTCAGTGCGTTATCGAGATTTGCAAAGGTGGCCCGGGCTGAACCGGCGCGCGACAGCATCTGGGCGATGCGCCGCGGGCCGAGCCCCTCGATGAGCGCGAGCGCCAGATAGGCGAGGCGCTCCTCGGGATCACTGGATGGCGTCGAACTCGTCGTCGTCGGCAGCGAACTCGTCGTCGACGACGTCACTGTCGTCGGTGAGGGGTTCGGCCTCGTCATCGAAGAGTCCGGTGGTGTCGTCTTCGTCGACGATTTCACCTTCGCGTACTTCCTGGACCAGCGACCACAGCATCTCCTTCAGATCATCGAGGCCCTGGCCGGCGGCCGACGAGATGCTCACGATGCGCAGGGCATCCGGCGCAGTGACCTCCGGCAACGGCTCGTCGTCGGGGAGGAGGTCGCGCTTGGTGAGCACGAGAATGTGGGGCTTCTCGCCCAGAACTTCGCTGTAGAGCCGGACCTCGTTGCGCAGGCCGTCATAGGTGGCCTGGGCATCGGCTGAATCGAGCGGCACGAGGTAGGCGAGAAAGCGCGTTCGCTCGACGTGCTGCAGGAACTTGAGGCCCAGTCCCTTCCCCGCGTGTGCTCCCTCGATGATGCCCGGAATGTCGGCCACCACGAAGGAACGCGATCCGGAGAGCCCCACCACGCCGAGATTCGGCTCCAGCGTTGTGAAGGGATAGTCCGCGATCTTCGGGCGCGCGGCACTGATTACCGACAGGAGGGTGCTCTTTCCCGCGTTCGGTTCGCCGACGAGGCCGACATCGGCGATCATCTTGAGGATGAAGGCCAGCCGGCGATGACCACCCTCCTCGCCCTCTTCCCATTCGCGCGGCGCCTGGTGCGTGGCCGATACGAAGCGCAGGTTGCCACGGCCGCCACGGCCTCCCTTGGCCACCATGATCTCGTCGCCGTTCCGCAGCACCTCGCCGAGCACCTCGCCGGTCTCGTCATCCTCGATCACGGTACCCGGCGGCACCGGCATGACAATGTTGTCGGCCGATGCGCCAGTCCAGTTCTTTCCCTTGCCGTGCACGCCACGGTCGGCCTTCCACGCCGTCCGATAGCGATAGTCGAGGAGGGTCGAGAGGTTGGATTCGGCACGGACGATCACGGCACCGCCGTGACCACCATCGCCGCCGTCCGGACCGCCTTTGGGCTTGTACTTGAAGCGTGCAAAGGAACAGGCACCGTCGCCACCGCGGCCGCCCCAGACCTCCACGACGACCCGATCAACGAAACTCATGCGAGTGGACTCCATCCATCGACGACCGATTCCCAGAGCTCCTTGACCGACTTCCAATGATCATAGGAGAGGAACGGGTTCACGAGGCCCAGCACGGCCTCTACATCAGCGATACTTGCGCCGGCATTCAACGCACCACGCAGGTGCGAATGGAGCTGACGCGGGGTGTCGAGCACAGCCGTCTGCACAATCACGCAGAACTCGCGGCGCGCGAGATCGAGCCCCGGCCGCGACAGTGTCCGGCCATAGCCCTCGACCATCATCCAGACGTCGAGTGCCGGATGCAGCTTGTTCACATTCTGACGAAGCTTGGCGTAGTTGTCGCCGTACACCGTTCGCAGTGTTTCTTCGCCGCGTCGGCTCCACTCCGCATACTCGGCGTAGTCGAGCCCGGCATCGCCATTCACGGCGGGTACACCAACGGCTTTCCGCCAGAGCGATGCGGCGATCAGTGTTCGCGGCCAGCCGCACATGAGGACGGACTGCAGCAGCAGTTCATCGACCCATTCGGGCGGGATACTTACCTCGAGCGCGTCGGTCACCTTGTCGCGCACCACCGGCTCTTCGCCCTGGGCGATGGCGGCGGCGAGTTCAACCAGGGCGCGCGTGGCGTCGTCGACCAGAGCACGTGGTTCCGTCATGAGGCCTCCTCACCAAGGACGAGAGGGTGAGTCATCGATGCACCGGTGGTCAAGTGAACCTCAGGCCGCCGAGCGTGCCGTAGAGCCCGGTCGGTTCGCGCCGCGTGTTCCGTATGATTGGCTCTCGCCAGGGCTGGAGCGCCGCACCGGGCCACTCGATCCCAGCACCGAAGCGGGCGGTGATCGTGTCGAGCACGGCGACCAGCGCGATCCCCGCACACCTCATGTCACCGTCTTCTACCTTGAGGGAGATACCGAGCCCGAGCTCGGGGAGTGAGGCCGAGTAGACCCCTTCGGCCCCAATCTTGGCGACCACCCGCCCTGGCCACGCCTGCATCAGGATGGTATCAAGCCGATCCGTGCCCGCGACCAGATGGGGCTCGCTCATCATCGCGTCGCGAATGGTGCGCATCGCCGGCTGATCGGACGCGCCGAGTCGTGCGTATGCCACGGCCATCCCGTGCAACGACAACGCCACCGCCGCGGCGGTGCAGCCGTCAACTCCCCACTGCAAGGCGTCCGGCGCGAGTCCAGACCATTCGGCAATTGTCGCCGCGACACGCTGTTGCACCGGGTGGCCGGATTCTTCATATCCCGCCGTGGGCCAGCCATGCAGCCGCGCCAGCGCAAGCAGACCGGCATGCTTGCCGGAGCAGTTGCTCCAGAGCGGGGTCGGCACGACATCGTCGTGGATCATCATGTCGGCGAGCGCCGGCCAGAGCGATGGATGACCGCCGCACGAGAGGTCGCTCTCGCTGAGCCCGAGCGCGGCAAGCCAGCGTGCGCCGACTTCGCGGTGGATCGGCTCGGCGTTGTGCGACCCGCAGGCAAGGGCGAGCATCGCGCGGTCGAGGCCGAACGACTCGACGCCACCATCTTCCACGAGCGGCAGGAGCTGGAACGGCTTCGCCGCCGAACGCCAGAAGGTCACCTGCGAGGGGTCTCCAGCCCACGCGACCATTTCGCCATCCGGACGGGTCACGGCGACCGAGACGCGATGGATCGATTCCACCAGGGGGCCGCGAACGGCGACGACAGCAAAGTCAGACATAGGCCGGCGAAGATACCCGGCCGCCTCCCTTGGTGGGTAGCTTCTGGAATGCACCTACGCAGACTCGCAGGCCCTGCGCTCGTCCTCGTATTCCTCGCCCTCCCGTCGGGCGCTCGCGCTCAGGGTTCGCCCTACCTGACACTCGATGACCCCGATCTGCCGCTCCTCGAGCACCTGATCAGCCGGGGCGATGTCACCGACCCGTCGCCATTCGTGCGGCCCTTCACACGTCGCGACGCGACTCGCGTCCTTCGGCAGGCCCAGCCATCGGCCGATTCCCAGCTCGTAGCCAGGCTCCTGAAGCGCTGGGACGCACCGGTGGGCGAAACGACCTGGCGGGCAGCCGCACGCGTCGGGGCGCAAGGTTATGGCGCCGCCCGGCGCGACGCCCTGCAGCCGGCGGGGGATGCCCACGCAGGAGAGTTCTATGGTGAGGCCGCAGTTTCGGGGAGCTTCGGGGCGCTCGTCGTCGGCTCCCGGGTCGTGGCGGAAAATCGCCTCAAGTACGACCCCGACTGGACCGGTGACGCCGAACAGCGGAGCAAGCACGTTGCCTTTCGTGCCGCCGAGGCCTATGTCGCAGCGCAATGGCGACTGGTGCACCTTCACCTCGGGCAGGTCGATCGAAATTGGGGACCGGCCGGCGTTCCAGGCCTCGGTGTCTCCAATGTGAGCTACCCACGCCCGGACCTCGCGCTCGATCTCGTCACATCCCGGCTCACGGCCCAATTCCTCTTTACTCCGCTGCCGAGCGAACGCCTCGCGAACGGCGATCTGGTCGAGCGCTACGCGGCGGCGCACCGGATCGGGTGGCGGCCAAGCGATCGGTTCGAGGTGGGCGCCTGGGAGACCATGATTCTGGCCGATGAGGCGGAGAGCGGCACCGACGCGATCGGGTCACTCTTTTCGGTCATGACATTCGCGGCGCAGTTCGGTCGCAAGGCCAACACCAACAGCATTCTCGGACTGGATGCTCATTGGCGGGCAACCCACCGGCTCCAGCTTGAGGCTCAATTCGCCGGCGATGACATCCGCCTCGGGAGTACCAACACCGCGGCTGGAGAAGCTCCGCGTCCCAACCGGTATGCCCTCACGATGGGCGCGCGAGGAGCATTGCCGCGAGGGCTTTCCTGGCGGGCGCACTACGTCAGGGTGTCCGCATTGGCCTACCGAACGTCCAACCCGTTGCAGAACTTTGCGGCCGATGGGGTGGGGACCGTGAGGGTGATCCCGGACAACGACGAGCTGACAGGTGTGATCAGCATCCCCGTCGCGCGCTCGTTGCTGATGTCGCCGTACCTGAGCTGGCAGCGCCAGGGCGAGGGGCGACTCGATGTGACGCCGCCGTTCAACGAAACCACGCCGACCTTTCTGATTGGTACGGTGCGCCGCACTATCCGGGCGGCGGTAGGACTGGCGGGTGGAGTCGGGCCGGCGCGGATCCTGGCCGACGTCGGGGTCAACAGGGTGCGAAACGCCGACCAGGTCCTCGGCCGTTCGACCTCATCTCTCGAAGGGCGCTTCATCGTCACGGTCGGCGGTGCTGCCCAAGGACAGCTGCAATGACGACATCGCTCGCCTCGGTATCACGCGCCCGTCTCAGCGAACTCCTTGACGCCCTTCGCGGGCTGCAGGTGGTCGTGGTGGGCGATGTGATGCTCGATCGCTACCTCACCGGCGATGCCGACCGGGTGTCCCCAGAGGCGCCGGTTCCGGTTGTCACCGTGGAGGAGGAGCGCGACGTCCCCGGTGGGGCTGCCAATGTCGCCGCGAACATTGCGGCCCTGGGCGGTGTCGCCATCCTGCTCGGTGTCATTGGTGTGGACAATGAGGCGACCGCGCTGGCGGAGGAGCTTCGCGCCCTCGGCATCAGGACCGATGGCCTCATCGCGGTGAGCGGGCGTCCTACCACCTGCAAGACCCGGATCGTCGCGCGTGGGCAGCAAGTGGTCCGGATCGATCGCGAGGTCACCAATCCGCTCGCCGATTCGCACCGCGAGGCGCTCCTCGCTGCGGCCGCAGTCGCGATGGCCGACGCCGATGCACTGATCCTCGAGGACTACGACAAGGGGACCATTGATAGCGAGCTGGCCAAGGCGCTGATCGCGGCCGCACGAGCCCGAGGGATCCCGGTGGTGGTGGATCCGAAGCAGCGGAACTTCTTCGCCTACGCCGGCGCGACGGTCTTCAAGCCCAACCGACGGGAGCTCGAGAGTGCGTTCGCAGCGCATTTCAGTGGTGAAGATCGCGACCTGGAGACAGCCCGGACTCGCCTCGATGTAGAGAACCTGCTGCTCACCCTTGGCGCCGACGGGATGGCACTGGTGTCGCCTGACGCACCACTCAAGCGGACGCCGAGCATCGCCCGCGAGGTATTCGATGTCTCGGGGGCCGGCGATACCGTCTCGGCAATGATGGCTGCTGCGCTGGGTGCTGGGGCTACCATCGACGAGGCCGCCTGGATCGCCAACCTTGCGGCGGGAGTCGAGGTCGGCAAGCGAGGGACCGCCACGGTCTCGCGAGATGAGCTGCTCGCGGCTTGGGACCACGAGTTGGGGGACTGACAACTTTTCCACAAACGACGTTTTCCACACTCCACATTCTTTGCGGATAAGGAGTTAGCACATGAAAGCAAAGCGTCCCCGACCTCGTGAGAAGTCGGGGACGCTCTGTTTTCCCGTTCCGAGCCAGCCCGGGAGGCTCCACTCACTGACTGACTCGGCGGTCTTCACACCGCCTAGCGAGGCGGGTCGGACCGATGGGCGATGAGGGGCTCGAACCCCCGACCTCGCGCATGTGAGGCGCGCGCTCTAACCAGCTGAGCTAATCGCCCGCGACAGATAGCTCCCGATATTACTACGCTTGGGAGGTTGAGACAACCCAATCGTTCGAGTGGGAAAGCCGAGGGGTCAATCCGGTGAACCAGCGACCACCCTCACCGAATAGACACCGAAGAAGATATCGGGTTGCGAGCAGTTGCGCTAGGGGGTGGTTTCGATCCTCCACTCGCCCATGCAGGCGACGCCGAACATAGATATGCGGGGCGATGACTACTGCCAGGTGTCCTCGTTTCGCGCCCAACTACGCATCGAATCCATCCGCAATACCCGCTGAACCATGGCCCCGGAGGGGTTCGAACCCTCGACCTTCAGATTATGAGTCCGCTGCTCTAACCACCTGAGCTACGGGGCCGAATACATTGTCACCAAACAACTTACATGATACCATTAAAGTGTTTTCTTTTCCACACCCGCCATTGGGTATACCCCCACCCCCATCAAAACGACCGATTTTGAGCCTACTTCTTGAGCCTCGGGTTTGGGCTCCTGACTCGACGATACACTTCGAGGTGGGCCGTGGTCATTGCTGCTTTGGTGAACCTTTCGCGCACTCTTGCCCGCCCCGCGATCCCCATCCGCTCCCTCATCGACGGGTCGTTGGCGAGGGTCCGCATTGCCTCGGCCAACGCCTCGACGTCCCGGATCGGGACCTCGAGTCCGGTCACCCCAGGGGCATTCACCTCCCGGACTCCCGAGGGGACTGCCGTGGTAATGATAGGTCTCCCCGCTGCCATCGCTTCGAGCAGGACCATCCCGAACATCTCCTCGACCGTGACCGACGGCAGGACCAGAAAATCGGCGTCGGCCATCCTCCGAGGGAGGTCCTCGTCGGGGTACTCCCCCCACCATTTCACCCGGTCTGCCACCGCCAGGGCCCGGGCAAGGGTCTGCAAGCGATGCAGCTCCGGACCCGACCCAACGATATCAAGTCGGAGCTCCGGGACCTGCTCAAGGGCTCTCAGGAGGAAGTCGACTCCCTTGAAGGGGAGCAAACGCCCAATGAAGATCGCCCGCGGCGGGTTGCCAGGGGGCGGCGGAGGCACCAGCTCCCAGCGTTCCTCGTCGATTCCGAAGGGGATCACCTCGACCTTGTGCTCGAAACCCTTGAGCTCGCCACAGAGGGCGATGTGCGCCCGGCTCGGCACCAGAATGACTTCGGCCCGATGCAGCACATACCTGGCCGGCAGCTTGTACTTGAATGAGGGATAGTCCGCGTGCTGGGTCACGACCAGCGGTGCCAGCGAGAACCGGAGCGCGTAGGCCACGTCGGCGAGCGAGTTGGGATGGTGCAGATGGATCACATCGGCCCGGCGCCACGCCGCCGCGATATAGGTCGGCGCGAGCTCCTGGGTACCCACCGGCGCGAATGACCACGCCCGAGTTACCGATGCGCGACGCTTCTGCCCTGGTGACGGATCACCAAACGCGGTGATCGCGACCACCTCGGCCTCGTGCCCCCGTTCGGCGACGCCCTCAGCGAGTCCCTGGACTACGCGCTCCATTCCGCCGGAGCGCGGCCAGTAGTACTTCGCGAGGTGAAGAATCCGCATGGACTGGAACTTAGCGACGACATCGCCATCTTTGGCCCGTGCGCGTCCTCCTGCTCTCCCCCGAGTCACCCTCCCGCGGCATCCTCCGCTCGCTTACGTCCCTCGGCGTCGAGCCGGTCGTGCCGCGGGCCACTGGCGAAACCGAGATCGACGGCCAGGTCCGCCTGGTTCGCGTCACCGCCCGTGGCGAGCCAAGTGACCCGATGGACCTGCGCTGGTCGCGCAAGGCACTCCGGACTGCTGTCCGCGACACAGGCCCCGAACTCATTCACATCATCGCCGACCCGTGGACGCCGACCGCCGAGGCGGGCGCCGCCGCGGCACGAGACCTGAAGATTCCTTACGTGCTCGTCGGTACGTCGAGCGTCGGCGGCCCCAAGGGTCTCACTGCCGGCTGGCAGTCGAATCGGATTCGCGATGGTGCGGCGGCGCTCGGCGGAATCGTTCGCACCGCGCTTGATCATCTCGCGAACGGAACCAGCGACAAGCCGACTGCGGTGATCCCGACCGGCGGAGTGAAGATCCCCGCAGCGCACCTCGTACGCGCGCCGAACGGCGCCATCACCTTCGGCGTGGTCGGCCGAGTCGTGAAGGAGCGCGGCCTCGACCTGCTGCTCGACGCCCTGAGCGAGACCTACGGCGATTGGCGGTTACGAATCGTCGGCACCGGCTCGGCGCAGGAGGCGCTCGAGGCTCAAGCCCAGCGTCTCGGGCTCTCGAGCCGCCTCGAATGGCTGGGTGCCCTCCCTCGCGAGGCGCTGGGCGCCTTCTGGGGAAGCATCGACGCCCTGGTGGCGCCATCGCGTTCCACGCCGCAGTGGGTCGAACCCACGGGCGCTGTCGTGCTCGAAGCGATGGCGCACGGCATCGCGCCGATCGTTTCCCGATGCGGTGCACTCCCCGACGTCGTTGCGGAGGCCGGCCTCGTGGTCGCGGAGGACGACCGCCCAGCGCTCGCGCGCGCACTGCAGGCGCTGGTCGCCGAGCCCGCGCGCGCCCAAACGATCGGCGCAACTGCACGACATCGGGTCCTGGAGTTTTACGGTGACGCAGCAATTGCCGAGCGGATGATCCTGCTCTGGCGGAGGGCGTCGGAACGGAGGTAGTGAAGCCGAATGCAATATCTGATGCAGCAGAAGCTGTTGTCATGGGGCGATGACTTCACCATTCGCGACGCCAGCGGCAACGATCACTTCTTCGTCGATGGCAAGGCGATTTCGCTGGGCAAGCAACTCTCCTTCCAGGATATGTCAGGTCGCGAGCTGGCCTTCATCAAGCAGAAACTCCTCGCGTGGGGACCGACGTACGAACTCTACCGCGACGGGGCGCTCGCCGCGGTGGTCAAGAAGGAACTCTTCACTCTCTTCCACTGCGTCTTCACGGTGGATGTTCCCGGCCCGGATGACCTGACGGCCGAGGGAACCTTCACGGATCACGAATACACCTTTACGCGAGGCGGCCGGATCGTGGCGACGGTGTCGAAGCAGTGGTTCGCCCTCCGCGACACATATGGCGTGGAGATCGACAGCAGCGAGGATCAGGTGCTGATCCTCGCGTCGACGGTCATTATCGACATGGCCTGTCACCCCGATGGGCGGCGATGAGGCGCGCGCTCACACTCGCCTTCGGGCTCGGCACGCTGGTCGGGCCGTTGCGCGCCCAGAAGCCAGCCCCGGTGCTCGTTATCGGACTGAAGCACGAATACCGCACCAACCCGCTCGGCACCGATGCGCTGCGACCCCGGCTGAGCTGGCGGCTCGAGAGCAATGAACGCGACGTGATGCAGGCAGCCTACGAGATCCAGGTCGCGACCGACGATGCCCGGCTCGCGGCCGGCGGCAAGGCTTTGCTGTGGGATTCCGGGCGACTCGCCAGCAACGCCTCCCTGTTCCGACCCTACGACGGACCGGCGTTGCAATCACGGAGCCGTTACTTCTGGCGCGTGCGGATCTGGGATGCCAGCGGACGCGTCTCGCCGTGGAGCGCTCCCGCGTGGTGGGAGACCGGCCTGCTCTCGGCACAGGAGTGGAGCGCGCAGTGGATCGGCCCCGGCAGTGGCGGAGCGGACTCTGCCGGCGCGCCAGCGCCGATGCTACGGCGCCCGTTCACGGTAGCGGGCGCTGTGGCGTCTGCCCGCATCTATGTCACCGCCCGCGGCCTGTATGAGTTGCACCTGAACGGCAAGCGAGTGGGCGAGGATTTCTTCACTCCCGGGTGGACCTCCTACCACAACCGGATCCAGTACCAGACCTACGACGTAACCCGACTGCTCACCTCGGGCGACAATGTCGTCGGCGCGATTCTCGGCGATGGCTGGTACCGCGGCTACCTCGGCTTCTCGGGCCGCAAGAATGACTACGGCCGCAACGTCGCGCTGTTGCTTCAACTCGAGATCCGCTATCGCGACGGCCGAGTGGTCCGAGTGAATTCCGACGGTGACTGGAAGAGCGCCACGGGCCCGATCACATACGCCGATATCTATCGCGGCGAGAGCTACGATGCCCGACGCGAGCGACTGGGCTGGGATGCTGCCCGGTACGACGCCAACGACTGGCAACCAGTGACTCTCGCCGAGAAGACGACAGCAGCGCTCGTGGCGCCGGTATCGGAGCCAGTGCGCGAGACCCAGACCGTTCGGCCGGTCACGATGTTCACTGCACCAAATGGTCAGGTCCTGTTCGATCTCGGTCAGAACATTACCGGGTGGGTGCGACTCAGGGTCAGCGGCCCAGCGGGCAGCACCATCACGCTGCGGCATGCCGAGGTCCTCGACAAGATCGGCAATCTGTACACCGAGAATCTTCGTGCTGCGTACCAGACGGATCGCTACACGCTCAAGGGCGGTGGTGAGGAGATCTTCGAGCCGCATTTCACTTACCACGGCTTCCGCTACATCGCCATCGAAGGCTTGCGCGCTCCGCCCACGCTCGGGATGCTGACCGGCGTCGTGGTCCACACCGCACTGCAGGAGACGGGAGTCTTCGAGACGTCGGACTCGATGCTCAACAAGCTCCAGCGCAACATCGTCTGGGGCCAGCGCGGCAACTTCCTCGATGTGCCCACCGACTGCCCGCAGCGCGACGAACGCCTCGGCTGGACTGGCGATGCGCAGGTCTTTGCGCGCACGGCGGCCTTCAACATGAATGTTTCCGGTTTCTTCGCGAAGTGGCTCGCGGACCTCGCGGCAGATCAGCACCCGGGTGGGTCCGTTCCCTGGGTGATCCCGAATCCGCTCGGCGGCGATTCGACTCATTTTGCCGCCGCTGCTGGCTGGGCCGATGCATCGACCGTGGTACCGTGGACGATGTACCTCAGCTACGGCGATCGCGGAGTACTTGAGCGCCAGTTCGAGAGCATGCGGAAGTGGGTCGACTACGCGCACGGACGCGCTGGCGCGTCGTTGATCTGGAATCGCGACGACCACTTCGGCGACTGGCTCGCGTGGCACAGCGACGACGCCTCGTATCCTGGCGCCACCACGGGCAAGGATTTCATCGCCACGGCGTACCTCGCGCATTCCGCCGACCTCGTCGCCCGTGCGGCCGAGGTCCTGGGTCGCACCGCCGATGCGGCCCGGTACCGCGATCTGTTCACCGGAGTGCGCACGGCTTTCCGCAAGGAGTTCGTTTCGCCCAACGGTCGCGTCGGTGAGAATACGCAAACGGCCTACGCGCTGGCACTGAACTTCGGCCTCCTCGAACCAGACGAGATGCCCGGCGCGGCGGCCCGACTCGTCGACGACATCCGCCGCCACGACGGTCACCTCTCGACCGGTTTTCTCGGCACTCCCGAACTCACCCAGGCGTTGTCGGCCAACGGGCACCTGGACGCGGCGTTCGCGCTGCTCCAGCAGAAGGAGTATCCCGGCTGGCTCTACCCGATCACCCGAGGGGCGACCACTATGTGGGAGCGCTGGGATGGGATCCGGCCTGACGGATCGTTCCAGGAAATCTCGATGAACTCCTTCAACCATTACGCCTTTGGTGCAATTGGCGACTGGATGTATCGCACGATCGGTGGACTCGACCTCGATCCCGCGATGCCGGGGTACCAGCACGCCCTCATTGCGCCGCGTGTCGGAGCCGGCCTCACGAGTGCCAGGGCGGCTCTCGAAACGGGATACGGCCCACTGGCATCAGCGTGGCACGTGATCGGTTCGACGTTTTCGCTCGATGTTACCATCCCGCCCAATACCTCGGCGCGAGTGACGCTCTGGGGAACGACTGTCGATCGTGTGCTCGAGCGCGGCGTCGCCGCGCGTGGTGTCGAGGGAGTACACTCGGCGGTACAGGTCGGTCGGGATGTCGTGCTCGAAGTCGGTTCGGGCCACTACCTCTTCACTGCCCTGGTGGCACAGTGACCGGCGCGTCTGCGTTTGCGGTGATTTCCGACATCCACGGCAACCTGCCGGCACTCGAGGCGGTGATGTCCGACCTCAGCCGCCGCGGCATCACCGACGTCGTGAACCTGGGCGACCACGCCTCGGGACCACTCTGGCCGGCCGAGACCGTCGCACTGCTCATGGAGCAGCCGTGGACCCAGATCAGTGGCAATCACGAGCGGCAGCTGCAGGAGGACCCCGCGACGCATCTCGCCTCGGATCGCTTCGCATACGAACGCCTTGGCCGCTCCCAGATGGCGTGGCTCGCTGCGCGGCCAGCCACGGCGACCTTCCGCAACGTCGTACTGCTGACGCACGGCTCTCCGTCAAGCGATATGGTGTATATGCTGGAGACGATCGAGCACGGTCGATTCCGACTGGCCACCGACAGCGAAGTGCGCGAACGGCTCGGATCGGTTTCGGCCGAAGTGATTCTTTGTGGTCACTCCCACTTTCCACGGGTCGTGACCACTGGCGATGCGAGGTTGATCCTGAACCCCGGCAGTGTCGGGTTGCAGGCGTTTCTCGACCCCGACCCTACGCCGTATGTAGGAGCAACCGGTTCCCCCCACGCTCGCTATGCGCTGGTGGAATCCATCCGCGACCAGTGGAACGCCTGTCACATCACGGTGCCCTACGATCACGAGAAAGCGGCGGCGCAGGCGGAACGGAATGGGTTTGCGGTGTGGGCCCGGGCACTTCGGACCGGCCGTGCGGGTTGATTCACCTTTCAGGAGAGACAGTGATGAACGGCTCACGTGATATGGTCAAGACGGGAATCGGCTTCGGCAGCGCCCTCGCGATCACGATTTCCTGGAGCGTCCACAAGTCGATTCTCTGGGCGATCCTGCAGGGCTTTTGCGGCTGGCTGTACGTGATCTACTACGCGTTCACGACGAGCTAACACCACAGCGCCGTCGTTGCCCTTCCGGCAACGACGGCGCAGATCACACGGGCAACGGCTCGCTTATTTCGCGGAGCCGAATGCCCGCCGCAACGCCGGTGCGCCGCCTACTACCGGCAGCGCAATCGAGGTCCCCTTCAGGTCGACCGTCAGCTCGGTGCCCGCCTGCGGCCACAGCGTGAAATCTCGATCCGACGAGAAGATCATCACGCCGAGACGCTTGCCGGCGGGGATCACCTGGTCATCGGGTTCGAGATCGAAGGTGAATTGGTAGAACTTCCCGGGGACCAGCGCTTCACCGGGGAGCTTCGAATCGTAGTTGCCACCCTTTCGCAGCGACTTGTAGTTCTGCGGATCGGCCCAACCGCGGGTGACGACTCCGGCCCGTCCCTCGGAGCCGACCGGCGTCGCGTCGTACGGGAGCAGCACGAGCCAGACCGAGAGATTCGCGGCGGCCTTGCTGGAGGCGAGCTGAATTGTGACCCGCGTCGTCCCGGAGAGATGCAGCGCTTCGGTGAGCACCGGCGTGGCATAGAGCAGTCGGTTCGGCGAAGTTGCAATACTCGCCAGTGCCGAGCCGGAAAATTGGACGTCGTCAGTCAACCGGGCCGGGCTCGCTGCTTTCTTCATCGCGATGGCAAGATCGCCGATGCCGTTGCCGTCGCCAGTGGGATGCACAGTGACAGGCTTCGCACCGGGATTCGGGAAATCGGCGTAGGGCGTGGCCGCAGTGCCACGGGGTTGTCCCTCACGCACCACGTACAGCCGTGGGTCCTTCTCCACGCCATTATCGATGCCGTAGAGGTAATGGGAGAACCAGCGGTTCATCATGTCGACCGGCGGCGGACCACCATGACCACCCTGATGGAAGTAGATCGCCGCGGGCGTGTGCTGTTTGCGCAACGCTTCGAAGATCCGGACGCTGTGTTCCGGCACGACGTTCCAGTCATTCAGTCCGTGGGAGAGGAGCACCGCCGCCCTGACGTTCTTGATCTTGGTCAGCAGGTCACGATCAGACCAGAAATCGTTATAGTCGCCGTGCGGACGATCACGCCCTGCGGCAAAGAGCCCGTCGCGAATGGTGCGATTGCAGCCGTCGCGAAGCGCCGGGTCACCGCTGTGGATGAAATCGTACAGGTAGTCGATGTCTTCGCCGAGCCAGCCACCAGGATGACGTACCAGACCGTTGGACCGGTAGTAGTGATAGTACGACGTGTTGGGCGCATCGGGGATGACTGCCTCGAGCCCCTTCACTCCGGTCACGGCGGCGGCGAGTGGCAGGGTCCCTTCGTATGAGGTGCCTGTCATTCCGACCTTGCCGGTGGACCACGACATTGCACTCACTTCTTCCGACCCGCCGAGGGAGGTGAATCCCTTCGCGCGACCGTTGAGCCAGTCAATTACCGCCTTCGGGGCCAGTTCTTCGGGCGCACCGCCCACTGTAGGACAGCCCTGCGAAAGCCCGGTGCCAGGGGCCTCCGAGTGCACCACGGCAAAGCCGCGGGGGACCCAGGTGCGCACCAGGACGCCCGAAATCCTGGGGTGGACCGCCTGGAATGGCGGCCCGGCCTGCGACACGCGCGGTGGCGGTGTGGCGCCCACTTCCTGCTTGACGTCCCAGAGGTTGGCGCGCGGACCGGAGGTCCCGGAGAAGTACGGCGACGACCCGAAGATCACCGGGACCTTGAGTCCCTCACTCGCGGTCTGACCAGGCCGGGTGACATCGACGTGAACCCGGTCACGCTTTCCGTCACCATCGCTGTCAAATTCGGTTTCGACCCAGAGTTCCTGCCGGATCCAGGCGGTGGTATCCTGAAAACCGGGAACGATCTGCGCCTGACCATTGGCGAAAACCGGCAGCGCCTTGGCCGCGCCCTGCGCGGCGAGCGGGGCGACGCCGAGTGCCAGCGCCAGGGCAACGTTGCGGACGGACGAACGGCGAGGGGATCGTCGGGACATGCGTAGCACCGGGTTATGAGGTAGGCCAACAATCTGTACTTGCGCGGGGTGACACGCCACCACGACATCGCGCAACCGCTGGAACTCTTTTGCACGAAACGCGGTACCCTGCTCACTCACCATCTCTGGAGGAGACATCATGGATCGCAAGGCAGAAGCACGCTGGGGGGGCGACCTCAAGTCTGGCCGCGGAAACGTCAAACTGGGCAGCGGAGCCTATGAAGGGCCCTACTCGTTTCAGTCGCGCTTCGACACCGGGGGCGGCAGCAATCCGGAAGAGCTGCTCGGTGCAGCTCATGCCGCCTGCTTCTCAATGGCACTCGCGGCCGCACTCTCATCGGCTGGGCATCCGCCGACCAGCATTGATACCACTGCCACGGTGCATCTCGAGAAGGGTGACGCGGGCTTCGGCATCAGCGGGATCGACCTGGTGACGCGAGGGGTGGTGCCAGGTGTCGACGCGGAGACGTTCATCCGGCTTGCCACCGAGACCAAAACCAATTGCATCATCTCGAGGGCGCTCGCGGCTGTGCCGATGCAACTCGACGCCCAGCTCGTCAGCGCGTGAGCCTCTGGCACAGCCTGCGCGAAGGGATCGGCTTCCGACCCTCGCGCAGCGACCGGCAGCGCTATGCCAACTCCCCCCAGTGGCGCGACGGTCGCTTTCGCCCGACCCTCGCTCGGAAGGACGGATCGATGCTCACGGCGGCGATGAAGTTCTTCTTCGGCGGCAACCAGCATCGATCGCCGGATGCGCCGATACCGGTGGTCGCCCGGAAGCGGGGGGACTTCGACATGCCGCCCACAACCGGATTGCGTGTCACCTGGCTCGGACATTCGACGCTCCTGCTGGAGATCGCCGGCCAGCGTATCCTCATTGATCCGGTCTGGTCGGAGCGTGCATCGGGATTCAGATCGGTGGGACCGCGCCGCTTCTTCCCGCCGCTGATCTCGCTCGCGGACTTGCCGCCGATCGATCTGGTCGTGCTCTCGCACGATCACTACGACCATCTTGACGAATCCGTGGTGCGCGAGCTGGCAGCGCGCGGCATTCCCTTCCTCGCGCCACTTGGTGTCGGAACCGATTTGGCACGCTGGGGAATCGCTGCCTCACAGTGCACAGAACTCGACTGGTGGGAAAGCTTTCGCATCGGCGGGATCACCATCACGGCGACTCCGGCTCGGCATTTTTCCAGCCGCGGATTGCTGGACCACGGTCAGTCGCTCTGGTGCGGCTTTGCGTTCGTCTCGGACCGCCATCGCGTCTACTACGCTGGCGATACCGCGATGCAGGACGAGTTCATTGCCATCGGTGAACGCCTCGGCCCATTTGACCTCGTGATGATCGAAGTCGGGGCCTACAACGCGCTCTGGGCCGATGTCCATCTCGGCCCGGAGCAGGCCGTGCGCGCGCATCAGCTCGCCCGGGGCGTCGTGCTCCTCCCGATCCACTGGGGGATGTTCGATCTCGCGCTCCACGGCTGGACCGAGCCGATCGAGCGCACCCTGGAAGCAGCGATGGATGCGGGGATCGCCGTCGCGACTCCGAGGCCGGGAGAATCGTTCGAGCTTGCAAACGGGATTCCGGCCGAGCGATGGTGGCCAGATCTACCGTGGCAACGGGCTGCAGAGGCGCCGGTCCGCTCCAGCGGAGTTGACCATCTCTTCCCAGCGGTCAATGCTTCCGGGGCGGCAGAAACCGCCGGGCGCGATGCCGGGGACCCGCTCCGCACCCCCTAGGCAACACGTTACAAATCAATGACTTGCGAAACGCCAACGAAGCGATCCTTGTGGATCGCTTCTTGCTTTTCTCTGGTGCAAGCCTCTACCTGGAGCCGCTGTGCGCGCAACTCGTTCACTGTTCTTCACTCTCGTTGCGCTGCTGGTCACGTCGCCTTTGCGGGCGCAGACGACTCCTGACACCGTGGCTGCCTGCCCCACCACGCTTTCCGTCAAGGCGGGAAAAGTCTGCGCAGCGGCGCTCGATGGTGTCACCATGCTCCATCCCCTGGCAGCCCTACTGGTAAGCGGCGGCAACCCCGTCCTCGGCACTGCGACCGCCGCGGCAGGTGGACGCTTCGGTCACTTCTATTTCTCGCTCCGCGCCAATTCGGTTCAAGCAATCATCCCTGACCTCAGCTACAACGGCACCGCGGACACGGTGCCGCTGCGTCGGCGGGTCCGGCTCTACGCCCCTCGCGCCGACCTCTCGGCTGGTTTGCTCCAGAAGAAACTGCCGATGGGCACCGTCGCCGCCGACTTCATCCTCTCCGCCTTGCTCATTCCGGCCGATGCGTCGGAGTCGTTCACGCCGGTAGCAGGATCGCGTACACTCGCCGGATATACTGTCCAGCTCGACTGGGGGGTGCGGCTCGCGATGGCTGGCCCGAAGCTCCCACTCGTTTCGCTGACTGCAATGAAGCGTGGCACACCGACGGTGACCGTGGGCAACGTCACCGAGGGCGATCTGGCGGCGTACATCTTCGACGCGTCGGCGATCAATGTGCGGCTGATGATGGGAAAGCGCTTCCGCTGGATCGAGTTTGCGGGGGGTGGCGGCGCCGATCTGCTCGGCGGAAAGGCGGTGGTCTTCTATCGCGACCCGGCAAACGGCGCGCTCCAATCTGCGATCGAGAAGAAGCTCTCCGGCATGCGGTTGACGGCGGCGGCCAATCTGGCGCTGCTCATCGGACGCGTGCGCATCGGTGCCGAGGGAGGGTATCAGGCCGGCAAGAGTGATTCGCTGACCACGATCTTTGCACAGAACAACACCAGCGCCGGAAAGTTCTACGGCGGGCTGGGCGTCGGCGTGAACTTCTGAGGTCAGCTCACCGACTGCGCTTCGGGCGGGACGTAGAGCACCGGCAGGTCGTCCTGCGCATAGTCGGGCACCAGCCGCTGAATGGCGCGGCGAAGGATGTCCCGATCGACGCCGGCCATGGCCAGGTCGGCGAGCCCGTCCACCGAGTGGAGTAGCACTGGTGAATGCGGTCGCATCCTGGCCCGGAGCACCTTCGGGTGCGTCGTCGGCTCGGTCAGGCTGGGATCGAAGAAGACCTCCTCGTACAGCTTCTCGCCCGGCTTCAGTCCGGTGAACACCACCGCAATGTCCTGCTCGGGCACCAGACCCGAGAGCCGGATCATGTCGTGCGCAAGATCGAGGATCTTCACCGGCTCGCCCATATCGAGCGCGAAGACTTCACTCCCCTCGCCAATCACCGCGGCCTGCAACACCAGCTGCACGGCCTCTGGAATCGTCATGAAGTAGCGGCGCACTTCCGGGTGCGTGATCGTGACCGGGCCCCCCGCACGAATCTGTTGCAGGAAGATCGGCACCACGCTGCCGCGTGATCCGAGGACGTTGCCGAAACGCACGGTGGTGTAATTCGTCTTCGTCCGCGGTGCCAGTTCCTGGACGATCTGCTCGGCGATTCGCTTGGAGGCGCCCATCACGCTCGTGGGTCGCACCGCCTTGTCGGTGGAGATCAGCACGAAGCGCTGCGCCGCGAATTCGCCAGCCAGCTCGGCGACGTTGCGCGTGCCGATCACGTTGTTGGTGATCGCTTCTTCGGGATTCCGTTCCATCAGGCCGACGTGCTTGTGCGCTGCGGCGTGAAAGATCACTTCCGGCCGAAAGGTCTCGAAGGTGATGCGCAGCCGCTCGCGATCGCGGACATCGCAGATGATCGCGTCGCAGGGAATCTCGGGAAAGCGGCGACGGAGCTCGGCCTGGATCTCGAAGATCGAATTCTCGCCATGACCGAGGAGCCCGAGTCGGCCAGGGGCCAGGTCGGCGAGCTGACGGCAGAGCTCGCTGCCGATGGAGCCACCGGCGCCGGTAATCAGGATGCGCCGCCCCGTCGCAATGGCGCGGACAGCAGCCAGGTCGGTCTTGATCGGTTCGCGACGGAGCAAGTCGCTGATCTCCAGCTTGCGCAGCGCCGTGACCGAGACACGGCCGGAGACAAGTTCGAAGAGACCGGGCAGCGTCCGCGTGGCAATGCCGATCCGTTGCGCCGATTCCGCGATGGCACGTACCACCGTACCGGGCGCGGTCGGCATCGCCACGATCACTTCAACGGCTCCGGTGGCCCGCACCGCGGACTCGAGATCGGCCAGCGTTCCGAGGATCGGCAACCCCGACAGGAGCTTCCCCTGCTTCTCCACGGCGTCATCAACAAAGCCAAGCGGGTTGATCCGCAGATTCGGATTCTGACGGAGCTCGGCGACGATCATCCGGCCGGCAGCGCCTGCCCCGGCGATCAGCACCGGCCTGCCCCTCGAAGCGCCTTCACTCGCACGTCGACCCTGCCGACGGTCACGATCGCGCGTGCTCAAGCGCAGCAGTGCCGGTAGGCCGAGAGTCATCGCGCCGTCGAGGGCCAGAACCGCGAGCGGCACGCGACCAACACTGATCCCGACCGCGCGGATGAAGAACGCGCCGAGCACGAGATTGAAGAAGGCGGCCAGTCCGGCCGCGCCGACCAGGCTCATCAGGTCATCGCGTCCGGCGTAGCGCCACAACCGACGATAGACCCCCGCCTTCCAGAAGACGCCGAGGCGCACCGGCAGGGTGAGGATCAGATAGGCAGTCGCATCGGGAATGTGCTGCTGCAGGTCGGCGATGCTCTCGAACCGCACCGCGAAGGCCACGATCGAGGCCAGAAAGAGCAGGCCTGCATCGGCGAGCAGGAGGGTTCGATTCCGCATGGCGGTCGCCATGGAACGGTCCTCAGTCCTCGCCGACCGGGCCGTAGCCCGTCCCTGCGTAGTACCCGCCGTAGGCATCGGCACGGCGCGTGTCGAAGTCATTGAGGACCGTGCCCATCACCTTGGCCCGGACGCTCGCGAGCTGCTCCATCGCGAACTTGACGGCACCCCGCTCCGTCTTGTTGCCGCGCGCCACCAGCAGGACACCATCGGCGTGTGGTGCGAGCACCAGCGCATCGGCCACGTTGTTCACCGGCGGCGAATCGATGAGGATGGTGTCGTAGAGCGGCTCGACCGCCTCGAGCAGATCCGTCAACCGATGTGACGACAACAGTTCTGCCGGGTTCGGCGGCACCGTACCGGTGCTGATCATGTCGATGCGGCCGATGCCGTCGAAGGAGAGTGGCTGCAGCACGGCGGCGAGCTCGGCGCGGCCAGTCAGCAGTTCCGAAAGCCCGGGTTGGCGCACACCGCCGAGAGTACGATGCAATGCCCCGCGCCGCATGTCGGCATCGATCACCAGCACTTTCAGCTTCTGCTGCGCCAGGGAGGCCGCAAGGTTTGCGGTCGAGGTGGACTTGCCGTCGCCCGGCGTTGGCGACGTGATCACCACGATCTTCGGCGGGCGCTCGGCCAGCGCAAAGGCGAGTGAGGTCCGCAGCGCGCGGTAGGCCTCGAGCACGGTCGAGGCCGGATGACTCGCGGCCACGAGCGATGTCGAGGCAACGGCGCCACCCGCGGCCTGGGCCTCGATCTGCGCAGCAGTGGGTCGGCGCAGTCGACCGGTGGTGGTCGCACGCTCGGGCTGGAAATGCGGGATGACGCCGAGCACCGGCACCGAGGCCGCACGCTGGAGGTCCTCGCGCGAATGCACCTTGTTGTCGAGCAGTTCCCGGGCGAAGACGGCGCCGACCGAGAGGAAGAGGCCCACGAGCAGGGCGAGCGCGAGGTTCACCGCCCGGCGAGGCGAAACCGGCTGTTCGGGGAGGATCGCCTTGTCGACGACCTGTGCGCTCGGGTCCTCAACCGCTTGCGCGATTTCGGCCTCCTTCAGGCGCGTCTGCAACAGCGTCGAGAGATCGCCGAGCACGCTGGTGCTTCGCATCAATCGAGCGAGTTGTACTTCCTTGGCGGGTATCGCGCTGAGCTGACTCCCCGACTGGGCAAGCGTGCGATCGTAGGCCGCCACCTGGGCCCGCAGACCATCGGTGTAACTCACGACCAGCCCGCGGATCTGCCCTTCTACGCCATTGATCTGGCCCGTGAGCGTGATCACGTCCGGGTCGCGCATGGTACGGCGCGTGAGCAGCGTCGCGCGCTGATTTTCGAGGGTGGTCATCGACGCGAGCAGCACCGAAACGGTCTGGTTCCGCAGCAGCGTCGGGAAGGCGAGCAGTCGGCGATAGGCGGAGCCGCCGTTCGAATCGGCTCCCGCGGCGAGATTGCGCACCAGCACCGAATCAAGCGCCTGCAACTCGGAGGCGACTTCGTCACGCTCGGCCTTGAGTTCGGCAAGCTTGCCGACCGAGACCTGCGCCTGCGTCTCGATGGCGACCACCTGCGCCCCTTCACGGAAGACCTTGAGCGATTCTTCCGCGCTCCGCAATTCGATCCCCAGGGTATCCATCTGGGCGCGAAGGAAATCCACGGTGCTGCGTGCACCAGTGCGGCGCGTGCCGACTCGCTGGCTCAGGAAGACGGAGAGCAGCTCATTGGGGACCGCAGCGGCGACTTCGGGATCGGAATGCCGGAAGCGCACGGTGATGATGTTCGCATCGCGGTTGGGTCGGCTCACCCGGAGTTGATCGACAAACGATCGCGTCGCCGCGGTGGGCGCAACGAGGGACAGGACGACGCGTGGGTACGAGGCGATGCCCCGCGCGAGGACCAGCTTCGCCGGACCGACCTGCACCGTATCACCCGGTTTCGCGACGACCGTCTGCCCGTGCGGACCGGCAATCGTGGTGCGGCCGCCCGAGGTTTCGATGACGATCTGCCCGGTATCGGCGGTGGCGTCGATCAGCGCCGAAGCAATGAGCCGGCTGCGAGGCACCCGGCGCGGCTCGACGACGCCGAGGCGCATCCCGAGTCGAGCGACGACGCTGTCGGCGAAGGCACGGCTCTTCAGCACTTCGACTTCGGTATTGACTTCGCTTCCCTGGCCGCGGAGATCCTTGAGGACCTCGAGACCGGGGACCGCCGATTCGCTCTCGGCGATCCGCAGCGAAGCGGCAGCTTCATAGACTGGCGTCATCCGGTCGGTGAGATACCAGCCGGCCGCTCCAGCCACCCCGACGCAAAGCAGGATGAGAAACCAGTGCCGTCGCAGGATGGCCCAGATGACCCGGAGCTCGAGCCGCTCTTCGCTGGGTGGCGGCGGGTAGCCGCCGAACCCGGTAGCGAAGTTCGGATCGAAGGGAACGATCGGCGCGCTGGCCGGGTTTTGCCGCGCAGGCAGGGGGGATGCCATGGGTTACCGCGTCAGGACGATGGTGGTGACCGTTGCGGTGGCGCCGATCAAGGTAGAAACGAGCCAGGTGTTGCGGGAAAGCCAGCTACGCTGGGGCACGAAGAGCTGATCGCCCGACCGGAGCCGCAGGTCGGCGATGATCGACGCTCGGTCCAGCGATGCCAGGGAACGGGTGCTGCCGCGACGGAGCTCGACTCGATCGCGCCGACCGTCGGGAGACGCTCCGCCAGCGAGCGCCAGGGCGTCGGAGACCGTCATTGACGGGTCGACCGGATAGAGCCCCGGCTTCAGGACGGAGCCAGTCACCGAGATCCTCCGGAGCACGGTTACCTCGACCACCGGGTCGCGAAGGAACTCCCCGAATGCCCGGGTAAGCCGGGGTCGGATCGAATCGGCGGGCCAGCTCGATACCGCAATCGTCCCGAGCCGAGGCAAGGTGACGGACCCGCGCTCATCGAGTGGGAACTCGCCCGACATCTCGGGTTCCTGGAAGATCCGCAACCGAAGCACATCGCCCGGACGAAGGGGATCGCCTGAACCGGCCTGCTGGGCACTTCCCGCCTGAAGGGCGGCGCAGAGGAGGGCGAGGATAAGCCCACCCGTCCGACCAACGGCCTGCCAATAGTGCATCAGAAACCCTCCTCAGGCCCCGTAGTACTCCCGATACCACTCGACGAATCGTGCCACGCCGACGGTTATCGGCGTTCCGGGGTGAAAACTGCAGTCGCGGGACAGATCCGTGACATCCGCGTAGGTCGCCGGGACGTCGCCGGGCTGCATCGGCAGGAAGTTCTTCTCCGCAACCTTCCCCAGGTTGGCCTCAAGGGCGCCGATGAGTTCCATGAGCTCGTTCGGGGCACTGTTGCCAATGTTGTACAGCTGGTAGGGCGCCGGACTGGTCGCGGGATCGGGATGCACCGAGTCCCAGTCGGGGTTCGGTCGGGCGATGCGATCCGACGCTCGCACGACGCCTTCAACGATGTCCGCCACGTAGGTGAAATCGCGCTGCATCTTGCCGTGGTTGAAGACGTCGATCGGACGCCCCTCGAGAATCGCCTTGGTAAAGAGGAAGAGCGCCATGTCCGGGCGACCCCACGGCCCATAGACCGTGAAGAAGCGCAGCCCCGTGGCATGCAGGTCGTAGAGATGGGCGTAGGAATGGGCCATCAGCTCGTTGGCCTTCTTGGTCGCGGCATAGAGCGAGACCGGGTGGTCGACGTTCTGGTGCACCGAAAATGGCATCGCCGTATTGAGCCCGTAGACCGACGAAGTCGAGGCAAAGGTGAGATGCTCAGCCCCGAAATGCCGGCACCCCTCGAGCACATGGAGAAAGCCCATCACGTTGCTCTGGATGTACGCGTGCGGATGGGTCACCGAATAGCGGACGCCCGCCTGTGCCGCGAGATGAATCACGCGCGGAAAACGTTCGGCCCGGAAGAGCGCGTCCATGGCCGACTGATCCTCGAGATTGATCTGCACGAAGCGGAAATTGGGATGGCGACGCAGCCGCTCGAGCCGCGCCTGTTTCAGCGTCGGATCGTAGTAGGAGTTGAGGTTGTCGAGACCGACGACTTCATCGCCGCGGGCCAGCAGTTTTTCGCTCGTGTGGTAGCCGATGAATCCGGCTGCGCCAGTAACCAGATGCTTCATGTGCCTCGTCCGATGGGCAGGTCAGTTGCAGGTCAGGCCGGGGAAACGTCGATGCCATCCCGGCGGAGTTGTTCTGTGCGCCACGGCTCGAGCCGCACCGTCACGGCCAGCAAGTCGCCATCGAGCGATTGCCCCAGCACGTCGCCAACCCGGTGGAGCATTCCGAGACGCTTCCCGTCCCCTGGACTCAGCAGGACGCGTACCACCGGCCGGACCGCCTCTGCCCTGCCCCGCAGTTCGGCCTTGAGTGGGAAGAGGCCGTCGGTGCGCATCGTGGTCGTGAAGATCGCGTCAGGGTACCGCTCGCGGGCCCTGGCCGCGAAGGCGGACGGATCCTCGAGCGCATCGAGCTTGTTGAACACGACCAGCGTCGGCCGCTCGGAAAGGCCCAGCTCCGACAGCACTTCGTGCACGGTATCCAGGTGATCCTCCCACTCGGGATGCGAGGCATCACTGACATGCAAGAGCAGATCGGACGACCCGGCCTCCTCCAGCGTGGCGCGGAACGAAGCGACCAGATGGTGCGGCAGCTTCCGGATGAATCCCACCGTGTCGCTCAGACGCACTCGCAGGTTGTCACCGAGGTCGACCTCTCGCGTCAGCGTATCGAGGGTGGCAAAGAGCCGATCCTCGACAAAAATCTCGTGTTCCCCGGAGAGCGCGCGCAGGATGCTGGACTTGCCGGCGTTGGTGTAGCCCACGAGGGCAGCCGAGAGCATCGGCGATCGGCCAGCGCGGATCGTCTCGCGGTGACGCGCGACGTCGAGGAGCTTCTCCCGGAGCAGCGAGATCTTCTGGCGGATCATCCGGCGGTCGGTCTCGAGCTGGGTTTCACCAGGGCCACGCAAGCCGATGCCCCCGCGGGTTCGTGACAGGTGCGTCCACATCCGCGTGAGCCGCGGCAGCATGTACTGCAGCTGCGCCAGCTCCACCTGCAACTTGGCTTCGTGGGTCCGGGCTCGCGTGGCGAAGATGTCGAGGATCAGTTCCGCGCGATCCATCACCCGGGTGCCGAGAATTTCCTCCAGCGACTGGCCCTGCGCCGGTGTCAGCTCCTCGTCGAAGATGATGAGCGTGGCGTTGGCCGACTTCACCAGCAGGCGCAGCTCCTCGACTTTCCCTTCGCCGATCAAGGTGGAGGCGCTCGCGGTCGCCAGCTGCTGCGTGAGGATCGCCGCGACATCGGCACCCGCGGTGTCGACCAGCCGGCCCAGTTCCGCGAGATGCTCCTCCATCTTCTGCGCGTCGGGACTGCCTTTCCGCGGCGCGGCAACGAGGATCACACGTTCGCGAGGGGGAATGACGTCAATCAGTGACCGGATGTGATCGCTCCAGATATGGTCGGGATGTCAGAAGATAGCCCCGCGCGCGCCTGTCGTTCGGCCTGCTGTACGAGTGCCGGGAGGGTCACGCAGGTGACGATGACTGCAACCCAGGCGAGCACGCCCCCGAGCACGCTCTCCCCCGCCAGCCCGACCGCCCCCGCACCCGTCGCCAGGGCGAGCAGACCATAGAGGCGTGCAGTGCGGCGATGACTCCACCCCGCCAGCACGAGGCGCTGGTAGTAATGACTCCGATGGCCCTCAAAAATGTTTTCACCACGCCCCAGCCGCAGCAGCATGGTGACCCCGGCATCAAAGAGAAATGGCCACACAATGAGGACTCCGGCGGGCGCAGCCCAGCCCGCACGATGCGTCAGGGCACTCGCGACCAGGGGTATTGTCGCGAAGAGCATCCCCAGCGTGGCGCTGCCCACGTCGCCCATGAAGATCCGGGCCGGATGCCAGTTGAACCAGAGAAAGGTGGCACACCCGGCCGAGATCATCAGCCCCAGGAGGGTGATGGTCGGCTGATGGATCCCATACCCGATCATGCCCCACGCCAGCCCCCCGACGAGCCCCTGGGTCGCGGCGATACCGTCGATGCCATCGAGAAAGTTGTAGGCGTTGGTGAGCGCGAGACACCAGAAGACCGACAGCAGCAAGCCCGACAGGGGCACCCAGTAGAGCCCGAGGAGGGGAATCATCACCACTTCGAAGGGGCCAACGACCCAGAGGAGCATCACGGTCGCTGCGGCCTGCACCAGCAGCCGGAGCCGGTACGGCAGCGAATAGAGGTCATCGAGAAAGGAGACAACGGTCACGATCGCCACCACCAGCATGACCGCGACCGGGGGAAGATCTCCCGCGTCATCCTGAAAGCGCCACCACACGAGGCTCCCTGCGATCAGCCCGAGCCAGATCCCGAGCCCACCCCCGCGAGGGGTGGCAACGAGATGCGAACTCCGGGCATTGGGCTTGTCGAGCAACGCTTCGCCACCGACGACGAGCATCAGGAGCACCGTGACAAAAGTCACGACAGCCGTCACCGCCACAATGCCGAGCATTGCACCCATGATCACTCGCCTCCGTCGCGCGCGACACGTCGCAAGCCATCTCGCGCCGAGAGCCGCGGCACCCACCCGGTCATCGCAGTGGTGTGCTCGAGCGACACCTCGAGCGAATCGAGCACTCGTCCTGCATACGCCTCACGGCCGAGGGCGCGGGCCGCGCCCCGAAGCCATCGCTCGGGCAAAGGCCAGAGGAGTGCGCGACTTCCTGCTCCGTCCGCCAAAGCGCGAGCGATTTCCGGCGTGCTCAGCAAGGGTTCGTCTCGCAGCAGCAGCACCTGCCCGGCCGCGCCGGGCGCCATCGAGGCCTTGAGCAACGCGTCGACAAGATTCTCGATCCCGAGCACTGCGCGGCGATTCCTGATCGCCGCGAGTGGCAACGGTATCCGCCATCTGAGCAACCGCAACAGCATTGCGAGGTTTCCTCCCGCACCGGGGCCGTGCACCAGCGGCGGGCGAACGATCACCAGCTCCATCGTGCTTCCCAGTACCAGCTCGCGCAAGCCAACCTCTGCTTCGGCCTTGGATGCCGCGTACGCATCGGCAGGTGCGAGCGGGTCATCGTGTGAGAAGGGGCGGCCGGTGGTTCGCTCCCCGAGCACCTTGACGGTCGAGATGAAGACGAAGCGCCGAACCCCGGCCGTGAGCGCTGCACGAGCGAGGGCGAGAGTGCCGCTACAGTTGATGCGGCGGAACGCCTGTGCATCGGCGGTACCGGTGGAATCCATTACGTGCACCATCGCGGCGCAGTGAATGACCGTCTCGACGCCCGCAAACAACGTCGGGTCGAAGCTGGCTTCCGCCAGATCGCCCATGGCCCGCTTCCCCTTGCCACCACGGCGGGTGATCTGCGCGACGGTAATTCCGCGCCGACTCGCCTCGGCCGAGAGCGCAGTGCCGACGAAGCCGTCGGCGCCAGTTACGCCGAGCATTGCATCAACTCACGGTAGAGCGCAACGGCGCGGGTCCCGGCGATCTGGTCGGAAAACTCAGCCTCGGCGCGACGCCGCCCCGCCGCACCCATTGACTGAAGCCGGGCCGAGTCGCCGAGCAACGACCGGATCGCCGCGGCGAGCGCGGCTCCATCTCGCGGCGGCACCAGAAGACCGTTGACTCCATCTGCGACCACCTCTCGGCAGCCCGGAACTGCAGTGGTGATGATCGGTCGGCCAGCTGCGGCAGCTTCGAGCAGCGCCTTCGGCATTCCCTCGCGATAGCTGGGGAGCACGACAAGAGTGGCCCGCTGCAGTAGTGATGGCATGTCGTTGACGTGGTCGAGCCATTCGACGGCGCCCTCCGCCACCCACGTCGCAAGCTCCGACGCTGCGAGCGCATCCGGATTCGCATCGTCGCGTCGACCGGCAAGGACGAAACGGGCAGGCACCCCCGCTGCACGGCACTCGCGAGCGGCGGCCACGAACTCACGGACGCCTTTGGTTACCAGCATTCGGGCCGGCAACACGACGAGCGGAGTACCACCCGGTAGCGGCGAAGGATTGAAGCGCTCGAGATCGACACCGCTCCCGCGAATCGTACGCAACCGGTTCGGTGTCGTCATCCGGCGACGGAGCAGGACGGCACCATCATCATCGTTCTGCACCAGGACCATCGTGCAGGGGCCTCTGGTCACCGGCCGCAGCAACTGCTCGAGCAGAAATCGCTTCGCCGGAGAAGCACCGCCCTCGGTATAGAGGTGCCCAAGTCCCGCAAATGCCTGGACAACGCGCCTGATACCCGCCTGCCGTGCGGCCCAGCCACCATACAACATCGGCTTGATGCCGACATGATGCACAATATCAGGGCGATACTCGCGATAGAGCCTCGTCAGAGCTGACATCGCCGCCCACTCGGCGCCAAGGCCCCGGTTTTCGCGCGCCATCGGCACTGCCACGACTTCCGCACCGGCAGCTGCGATGAGACTCGCGTGCTCGCGGACTCGAGTCGCGGCAACCACACGCCATCCGTCGGCGACCGCCGCTCTGACGAGTGGCAGGCGATGGCTGGCGAGGTACCAGTCTTCGGTAACCACCAGCAGGACGGTGCCTGACGCGCCGGCGTTCGGCATCTTAGCGACGTGCCCCGCGCATCGCCGCGCGATCGAGCACTGCCGCGTACTGCTCCGTGAAGGCGTGCAACGAGAATTCGCGAGCGATGCGATCTCGGGCGGCACGACCGAGTGCGTCGAGATCGTGTGAGCGAGTCACCCGCCCGAGCGCGTCCGCCCACGCCGCACGGTCGCCCGCTCGGACTACGGTGCCGCAGCCATTCACGATCTGCCGGGTATCACCGAGATCGGCGGCGACCACGGTGGTACCGCAGCACATCGCCTCAGCCACCGCATTCGGGAAGCTCTCACCCCACAACGATGGGACGACGACGAGGTCCGCGGCCGCGAGCGGCACCCGCACGTCATCGCTTTCGGCGACGAGATGGAACCGCCCGGCAAGCCCGGCCGTTGCCGCTGCCGCGCGAAGTTCCGCTTCGTCTACGCCGTCGGGGCGGCCGACGAACGCGAGATGCCATCCGGGGCCGAGGACCTCGCGATTCTGGAGCACCTGAAGCAGGAAGCGATGCCCCTTCACTGGGTGGAAGCGGCCGACCTGCATCAGCAACGGCGCGTCGCCGGGCACCTCGTTCGCCGCGCGCCACGCAGCGGTCTCGACAGCAGTCGCCTGGAGCCTTTCACTATCGTAACCGTTGTGGACGACGACCCCACTCGCTGCCGGATAGCCGATTCGCCGATGACTCCGTTCTGCCGCATGACTGTTGTACACGATGGCCGATGCACGGCGCGCCGCGACAATACTTGCCAGCATCGCCGCAGTCGTGCTTGCGCGTTCGCGCCACGGCTGCGCCATGGTCCGGATTCCCCAGACGACAGGCATTCCCGCAGGTGCCGCGAGCGTGGTCAGCACGCAACTATGGTGCATCCAGGGGTGCAGCACGTCGGCGTCGCTCGCGATGATCTCGGCCCGGAGCTGGGCGAGTCCCCGCCGCAGGTCACGACCGCGCAGTGGTACCGTTCGCACCGTGACTCCGGCCTCGCGGACGCGCTGCTCGAGCCACCCACTGGCCTGGAAGGTGATGATCTCGTGCACCACGTTCTCGGTGGGCGAAGCCACCAGGCGCGCGAGGGTGCGCTCGGCCCCACCCGGGGCAAGCGAGCCGATCACGTGCAGGACTTTCACGTCGCCCGCTCCAGCGGTAGTGGTGGCGTAGCCGCACACCAGGCAGCGAAGAGGAGGATCGGCCACTCGTCGAGGGTGTTGTGCGAAATCAGCCCGAGGAGGAGAATCGCCACCGCCGTCGGCCAGCGAATCACCTTGGGCGCCCGATGGGCCACGGCCCAGGCGAAGACGGGGTAGATCCAGATCCCCAGCACACCGTGCTCGGCGAGGTGGCGCAGGTAGATGTTGTGAGTCGAAAAGCTCAGCGCCCAGTCGGTTGTCGCACCAATTCCTGCGCCAAGAAACGGATGGGCCAGAAAGAGTTGCCAGGCGAGCGCGGCGGCCGCGGTGCGCTCATTGGTGCTGACATCGTCGAAGGCATTGCTCACTCCGCTCGAGCCTTCGGTCAGGACTCGTAGTCGCTCGGCCATCAGCGACGACTGCGAGATATTCCGCGAGACATCCTCCCAGAGCCCGGTCACGGTCAGGATGAGGGCCATCGCAGCGATCGCTGCCACGAGCCAGCGGACCCGGATCCGGCCAGTCCAGAGCAGCATGACCGCGACCACTCCCATCACCAGGAGACCGCCGCGAGACAGCGTCATGGCGCTGCCGAGAACCAGCACCGTGATCAGTACTTCGCGGCCGCGCCGGACGGTGGCCGCCGCCGCGAGGACCGAGGTGATCAGCGCGACGGCGGCGATGTTCGGATTGATGTAGAGCCCCGCCGCACGACCGATGACCGAGCTGAAAGTCAGCGGGCGCAGCAGATCCACGGCGCCGAGCACGACCGTTACCAGCCCGCCGTAGGCCAGGAAGAGGCCGCACCGCCGGTGGACCGCCGGATGGCTCAGTATGCCGACCATCGTGAAGAGGAAGAGCGTCATCGTGACGCGCTCCCGCATCGCCGCAATTCCCGACGGTCCCTGAAAGCCGAAGATCAGGCTGATCGCACCGAGCAACAGATACCCGAGCGCCCAGAACGCGAGCTCATGGCGAAAGAGCATGGCGAGGGTGACTGGAGACAGCAGGAAGGGCGTTGCAGCGATCGTCAGCGCGATCGAAAAGATGAAGGGGGGCACCGGATTCACGCCGCGCACGGTCAGGAAGACCAGCAATCCCGACCAGAACAGGGCGACGGCAAGTACCGCGAGCGCATTCCGGTAAGCAGGCGTACGCTGAGCCACAGCGTGGGGATGCCCCGTCATGGGACTGCCCGTTGCAGTACGTCTTCCCACTGCTGCCCCACGACAATCGGCGCGAAATCCAGAGCGCGAGCCCGCGCTGACTGTCCCAGTCGAGTACGGAACCCGGGATCCTCGATCAGGCTTCTGATTGCCGACCCGAGCATCGCGGGTTCACCAACCGGCGCAAGCAGGCCGCACTCGCCGTCGAGCAGCAGTTCAGCCGGCCCCGCCGGACAGTCGGTGCTCACCACCGCACACCCTGCAGCCATGGCTTCGAGGAGACCGTTCGGGAAGCCCTCGGTGCTTGAGGTAAATAGTGCGATCGCAGATGCCCGAAGCAGATCCCCGACGTCGCTCCGCACGCCAAGCCAGTCGATCCTGTCGGCGACGCCGAGTGATACCGCAAGCGCATGGCCCGCGTCCCGCAATGGCCCATCGCCGACAATCTGGAGCCGCCAGGGGGCAAGCGTCGACTCGGCAAAGGTCGTGATGGCATCGAGTGGGCGCTTCACCGGTGCGAGCCGCCCGAGGAACACGATGGTTTTCGAGCGACCATCACTGTGGGGTTCTCGGAGCAGGTCGCCCGTGAGGGGATTTGGCACCACGACGACCCGCTCCGCGTCCCACTCTTTCCTCGCCCAGGCCGCAGCACGCTCGGTCTGCATCGCGATGATCGTCGCGCGACGATAGGCCACCCGTCTCAGGGTTGACCAGACCGCTCCAATCGGATTGCTCGGGGGGAAGTTCCGCTCCGTCACAACGCAGGGGACCCCCTGGTGCGCCGCCGCGAATGCAGTGAGGATCGATGCATGCGTGGTGAACCCCACGGCGACGGAGGGACGCCACTCCGCGATCAGCGTCGAGATCGCCCCCACACGCCGCAGGTTGTTCGAGATGCCCTGCCACACCCCCGATGAGTCTCCCGCCACCCGTAACGCCACAACTTCGACCGCAGCCGGCGGGACGAACGCAGCATTCGGCTCGTCCCCGAGGGTTGCGATCAGGACTGTGTGGCCGCTCGCGACCCATATCTCCGAGAGCGTCGTCAGGACGCGTTCGGCGCCGCCGACGCCCAGCGACGGAACGACCGCCAGGATCCGAAGCGGGCGGACACTCATCGCAGCACTTCCCCGCGACCTGCCAGCACTTCCTTCGAGGCGCGGGCCAGCAGCGTGGCGCGGGTGCTCACCGCGAGCATCGTGGCCGTTGCAGCGCCCACCGCACCGAACCTGGGGATCAGCAACGCGTTCAGGATCAGGTTGAGCAGCGCCATCCCAGCGATCAGTCGGGAGGCTGTTCGTTCGTGTCCTGTCATGGTGAGCAGGAAACCGGCGGCGAAGTTCGCGCTGAGGATGACCTGGCCGATCAGCAGGATCCGCAGTACCGCGACCGAGCCACGAAACTCCTTCCCGAAGATGCCGAGCAGCATTGGAGCGGCGAAGGCGAGTACGATCGCGGTGATGACGGCGAAGACCAGCAGGAGATTACGGCCTCGACGGACCAGTGCCCGTGTTCCGTCACGGTCGCCCTGCGCCCAGTGCGATGCGATCCCCGGCGCCACGATACTGCTGAGCGCCGCGACACCAACACCGATCGCCCCGGCCAGCTGGCTCGATGCCACATACGGTCCCGACTCGGAGGTCCCGCGGATCAGGCCCAGGAGAATGGTGTCCGTGCTCGCAAGCACGACCTGGGCGGCGCCCACCAGCAGGAGATGCTGCGAAGTCCTGAGCCAGCCATCTTCGCCCGCGAGTCGAAAGCCTCGAAAGCGCGGTGCACTGCCAAAGAGCCGTTGCGAGACAAGTACGACCACGAGCAGCGCAATGCCGGCGGTGACGGCATTGGCCACCAGCACTCCACCCGCCGAGGCGATGGTCCCCGGAACGGCAAGCCAGACGACCAGCACAAACGACGCGCCGCGCACCACTCCGAGAATTGCGTTGCTGGTGGCGGCGCGCCCGAGCCCCTGCAGGTGCGAGCCCACCACTTGCAACACCGTATTGACGGTGAGCAAGAGCGCACCGGCCAGGATTGCGCTTCGCAATCCGTCGGCGAGCGGGCGAGGCCAGAGCGACACTGCGACCACGACGAGGAGCGACACCGCAGCACTGCAGAGCGTGACCACCGACAAGGACCAACCGCGGTAGACGGACAATCGCTCGGTCTCGTTCGTCGCACGGTACTGCGCCACGAACCGCATCGATGCGGCCGGAATGCCGACGGCCGTGAAGAGGCCAAGCATCGCGATCCATGAGAGGGTGTAGGTGTAGTCACCGTACACGCCGGCGCCGAGCCGACGCGCAATCAGCACCTGGCCCACCAGGGACAGTACTGCGGCGCCGCCCGAGCCGATAAGGACCAGGGAAGCCCTGCCGGCAAGCTGACGGACGGCCTGTCGTTCGCTGCCCATCAGCTGTGGTGTTCCTGCGCGGCCAGCCAGCGGTCGAAGATCATCACCGGCCAGAGTGCGTATTGCCGGTTCCGGTTGCTCGACAGATGTTCCTGCACGACGCGACGTACCACCGCGGGCTCGAGGTACTCCCCGAGTGGTGTTCCTTCGAGCCGGGTGAGATGGTCCATCTCCCCCCGCAGTGGACCGCGCAGCCATTCGGCGAGAGGAATTGCAAAGCCGCGCTTGGGCCGTTCGAAGAGTGCGCGAGGCATCCGCCGGGCCAATAACCGCCGAAGCACCGCCTTCCCGGCGCCATCGACAATCCGCTGGTCGGCAGGAATCCGGGCGGCCACAGCAAGAACTTCATGGTGCAGGAACGGCGCCCTGGACTCCAGCGATACGGCCATGGCAGTCCGGTCGACCTTGCACAGAATATCGTCGGGCAGATAGGTGAGCTGATCGGCCACCATCATCGCGCCAACGAAATCACTCGCGCCATCGAGGGACGCTTCGGCGAGGAGCGTGGCCGGTTCGCTGCCACCCCGCACCAGGCTCATCGGTTCCTTCCACTGTGACACGAGATAGCGATAGTAGTTGGATTGCGTGAGCGGTCGGCGAAGGATATCGGCGATGGTGTGCACTCGATCACCATTGAGGCCGAATCGCGCGAGACCGAGTCGATCGATCACGCCGTCCCAGCGCTTGGCAGGCAAGAGGTCGAGCATGCCGGAGAGCAGTCCGCGCACCGGTGGCGGAAGGCGACGGAGCCGCTGCCATGAATGGGAGGCGAAGAGGTAACGATTGTAGCCACCAAAGGCCTCATCGCCCCCATCCCCCGAGAGCGACACCGTGACGTGCTGTCGCGCCATCCGCGCGACCAGAAAGGTCGGCAGCTGCGAGGAGTCGGCGAACGGTTCGTCGAACATCGTGGCCAGCGCGGGTACCACGTCGAGCGCGTCGCGCGCACTCAGGTAGAGCTCGGTGTGGTCGGTGCCGAGGTGTGCCGCGACCGCCCTGGCGTGGTCGGCCTCATTGAACGCGGCCTCGTGGAAACCGACGGTGAAGGTCCTCACCGGGCGACTGCTCTGCGCCTGCATCAGCGCCACAATGAGCGATGAGTCTATGCCACCCGAGAGGAACGCGCCGAGCGGAACATCGGCGACCATCTCCTCACCGATCACCCGCGACAGCACCTGCTCCACCTCGTCGGCCACCGCGTCCGGGCTCCCGCGCAGCAGGGTGCCTCGACCCTGCGCCGCCACGCTCCGTGCGGACCAGTACGCAGCCGGAACGGGCCAGCGCTCGGCGTCGGCACGAAAGGTCACCAGCGTCCCGGGGGGCAGCTTGCGAACATTTTCGTAGATACTGTAGGGGCCCGGGATATAGCTGTGACGGAAATAAAGCGTCAGTGCGCCGCGATCGATGGTGCCGTGCCACGCCGGGTGTTGCCTGAGGGCCTTCAGCTCCGAACCGAACAGCAGGACGCCGTTGCACCAGCCATAGTAGAGCGGCTTCTCCCCGACACGATCACGCGCGAGCGTGAGAGTCCGTTCCTGGCGATCCCAGATCGCCATCGCAAACATTCCCGCAGAACTCGCCACTGCTGCCGCCACGCCAAGCCGGTCACACAGTGCCAGGAAGACTTCGGTATCGGAGTGGCCACGCCAGCTCGCGCCGTGGCGATCCTCTTCGGCACGCAGCTCCCGCCAGTTGTAGAATTCGCCGTTGAACGTGACGACATAGCGGCCGCTCGGCGACACCATCGGCTGCGCGCCCTGCGGCGACAGATCGAGGATGGAGAGCCGACGGTGCCCGAGCACGACGCCCGCTTCGGCATCGAGCCAGTGTCCCTCGCCGTCGGGGCCGCGATGACGGATCGCGTCGGTCATCCGCTGGATGACGCTCTGCGCTCCGTCCCCTGCGCCCTCAGCCTGCCAGAATCCTGCGATGCCGCACATTGGGGTCCGGGGGTGCGGGGGAAATTGAAGAATCGACCAACTATCGGCCCATTCCATCGAAGCTTGATCTCAAGCTGGTTCAGCCGTCTGCTTCGGCGCGCTCCTGCCACCAGCGAAGTCGCTCGGCAATCCGCTTTTCGTGGCCAAAGGCACCCGGCTCGTAGAACTGCCGGGCCCCGACTTCTTCCGGGAGATAGCTCTGCGGCAGGTAACCCGCCGGCGAATCGAACGCGTAGCGATAACCGGCGCCGTAGCCGAGTTCCTTCATCAGCTTGGTTGGTGCGTTACGGATATGAAGCGGTACCGGAGCGGCGGGCGTTGTTGCGGCCGCTTCCTGCGCGGCGCCCCACGCCAGATAGACCCGGTTCGACTTGGGCGCGGTGGCGAGATAGACCGTCGCCTCCGCCAACGCGAGATCGCCCTCGGGACTTCCCAGCATCTGCCAGGCATCTCGCGCCGCGATCGTCACGCCAAGGGCGGCCGGTTCCGCGAGACCGATGTCTTCCGATGCCATGCGAATCAGTCGGCGCGCAACGTAGAGCCCATCTTCCCCGCCGGCCATCATCCGGGCAAGCCAGTAGAGGGCGGCCTGCGGGTCACTGCCGCGCACGGACTTGTGCAAGGCCGATACGAGGTCGTAGTGCTGCTCGCGGTTCTTGTCGAAGACGGCGACACGCCGTGCCAGGGCTTCGAGCGCGATCTCCCTCGTGATGACACCGCCGCTCCCCACCTGCTGTGCCGCCGCTTCGAGCACCGTGAGCACGCGGCGCGCATCGCCGTCCGCGACTTCGGAAAGCACATCCCGGGCCTCATCAGGCATCGTGATCTCGAGTCTTCCCAGACCGTTGTCACGATCTCCGAGGGCCCGATCGATCACCTGTCGCAGGTCGGCCGGCGCGAGCGCCTCAAGGACCCAGACCCGACAGCGCGATAGTAGCGCGCCGTTGAGTTCGAATGACGGGTTCTCCGTCGTCGCACCGATCAGGGTCACGACGCCTTGTTCCACCGCGGGGAGGAGCGCGTCCTGCTGCCCGCGATTGAAGCGATGAATCTCGTCGCAGAACAGAATCGTTCCGCGGCCAATGCGCCGACGGTCCTCCGCCTCCTTGATCAACTCCCGCAGCCGTGGCACGCCTTCCGTGACCGCACTGAGTGGAACGAATTGGCGATCGGTGTGACGCGCGACGAGACGGGCGAGCGTGGTCTTCCCGGTCCCCGGTGGTCCCCAGAGGATCGTGCTCCCCACATCGCCGCGACGGATCGCGTCGCCGAGAGGTTTCCCGGGTGCCAGCAGGTGCTGCTGTCCGACGAAGTCCTCAAGACGCCGTGGTCGCATCCGCGCAGCCAACGGCTCCAGCGGAGCGAAGAGCGACTCGCTCATGCCACGCTCCGCGCAAGTGCCAGCAATTGTTCACGCGTGTTGAGCGAGGGATCTTCGAGCACGGCGTCGAGCAGAGCGGCGATCACGCGGCCCACGCGCGGCCCGCTCGGGAAGCCGGCCTCGAGCAACTGGGCGCCGTCGACAGCCAGCGCGCCACGATGCGTGGGTTCACCGCGCGCCAGGATTCCCGCAATCGTCGCGAGCCATGGCGTGGCGGCCTCGTCACGCCAAGCCGCAAGGTGAGCGAGATCATCGGCAGCCGGCCCGGTGTCGGCGAGCCAGCGTCGCACGACATTGGGCTCGGGCGTGCTGGGCGCGCGCGGTCCGCGGTCGATCCCCTCGGCGCGACGAATCTCTGCCGTCGAGCCTTTCAGCCGGCGCCAGATGGGGGCGGAAGGCGCGGCAAGAAAGGCAGTCACCAGGACCGGGTCGCGGTCGTCGACTCGCTCATCGTTCGGCGCGATGGCATGCAACTCGGGAATCCAGGTGGCAGCAACTCCACTGCGAACCCAGAGTGTCGCGAGATGGGCTGCGGACCTCGCCGTAGTGAGCCCCTTGGTCCACTCGTCGCGCACACGTTCGGCGGAGAGATGGCTGGTGTCCGACGCCTGCTCCGTCGCAGCGCTCCAGGTGGCGGGATCGATCGTGAAATCGAAACGTGCCGCAAAGCGCAGCGCACGCAGGATCCGGAGTCGATCCTCGTGAAAGCGTTGCGCCGGGTCACCAACCGCTCGAATGCGGTGGCCCAGCAGGTCCTCGAGGCCGCCGAATGGGTCACGCCAACTGTGGTGCAGCGGATGGTACGCCATCGCGTTGATGGTGAAGTCGCGACGGGCAAGATCGTCGTCGAGATCGACGCCGAATTCGACTTCGGCATGCCTGCCGTCGGTGCGCACATCGCGCCGAAAAGTGGTGACCTCATGGAGGTCACCATCGTCATCCAGCACGCCAACGGTGCCATGCTCGATCCCGACCGGAATCGTGCGACGGAAGAGCTGGCGCACGACCGGCGGCGGTGCGGCCGTGGCCAGGTCGACATCCTGTGCTGGATGGTGCTGATCGCCCAGGAGCGCATCCCGAATGGCGCCCCCGACGCACCAGGTCTCATACCCGGCATCCTCGAGGACGCGCAGAATGGCGACGACGTGCGCAGGAACGACGATGCTGTCGGGAAAGCGGGTCATCATGTTCTGGCTCGCCCTCCCCTTAGCCGCAGAGTACGCTGCCGCCGTTGACGTTGAGGATCTCGCCAGTGATGTGCCGCGCGAGATCGGAGAGCAGGAAGAGAATCGGACCCGCGACATCGTCGACCGTGGCGATCCGTTCGAGCGGAATCGAGCGGGCGATCTCAGCGCGGCCATCCGCCACGAAGGCCGAGGCGCTCATCTCGGTATCGATCCACCCCGGCGCCACGCAGTTCACGGTAACCTGCGGGGCGCATTCAACCGCCAGTGACTTCACCAGGGCCATCATCGCGCCCTTTGACGCAGCGTAATCCGCATGCATCGCTTCGCCGCGCTGGCCGGCCGTGCTGCCGACCATCACGATTCGCCCTCCGGGCGCGAGCAGACCCAGGGCGGCGCGCGTAGTCAGGAAGACGGCGTCAAGATTGGTGCGCATCGTCGCGCGCCACCGTTCGGGAGCCATCGACGACAGCGGCGTCTCGGCCGAGGGCCACACGCCGTGGTTCGCGACAAAACCATCGAGCCCACCGAACGCCGCTTGCACTTCGGCGAAGAGCTGACTCACCCGCTGTGGGTCGCCCAGGTCGCCACCGCCCACATAGGCCCGCCGGCCCATGCCCCGGATCGCCCGCGCAACCGCATCGGCGTCGGCCCGACGGGTATGGTAGGTGATGCCGACATCCGCCCCGGCGCTGGCACAGAGTAGCGCGGTGGCCCGTCCGACTCCGCGCGATCCGCCTGTCACCAGCACCCGCTTTCCCACCAGCGAAATCACGCGCCAAACTCGCCAGTCAGGATCGCGGCAATCTGATGCTGGATGGCAAGGTGGATTTCCTGGATGTGGTTGACCCGATCATCGGCAACCACCACCGCGTGATCGACCAGCGTGCGCAATGCGCCGCCGCCCTGTCCGAGGAAACCAACGGTTGTGACTCCGATGGCACGCGCCGCGGTCACGGCCTCGATGCAATTGGCACTGTTGCCCGAGGTACTATGCACCACGAGCAAGTCGCCCGGTCGCGCGAGAGCCGACAGCTGCCGTGCAAAGAGCTGGTCGAAGCCGAAGTCATTCCCAGCCGCCGTGAGAACAGACGAATCGGTCGTCAAGGCGATCGCGCGGAGCGCACGTCGCTGTCCGGCGTGGTAGCGCACGACGTATTCTGCCGCGATGTGCTGCGCGTCCGCGGCGGAGCCGCCGTTGCCAGCGAAGAAGAGCGTCCCACCCGAAGCCAGGCAGTGTCGCATGGCGGCCACGACGGGTGTCAGCTCGGCGCTCCGCTCCGCTGCGGCATTGGCGACGGTTGCAAGGGCACGGAGCCCGCTCGCGATGCGTTCCTGGTCGGTCATTCTTCGTCGAACATCCGGCGAACCTTGCTCCAGAGCGATGTCCGGATCTTCAAGGGGTCCACCTCGTAAATGGCCTGATCGTCGAGAATTGCCCGCGGGTTGGTATCGAGGAGCAGCAGCGCCTGATCGGCGCCATCAAGTTCGCTCAACCAGTCGAGCGCGGTGGCCACGCATCGCTCGTCGCCATGATTGTCGCCCGCCAGGATGTCAGCGAGGCCTTCGCGCACCAGATCGCGAGCGCGCTCGCCGCGCGACCGCGGCATGGTCAGCGTCGTGGCGTCGATCTGCATCACCGCGCCGAGGTCGCGCCACGCACGCACAGTCTCGACCGAACAGGAGGAATAGCGCTCCGGATGGGCCAGGATCGGAACGAGCCCGGTGGCCAGCACATCGCTCAGCGCGCGCGAGACAATTTCGGCTGGCACCATTCGCGAAAACTCAACCAGGAGATAGCGGGTGCCGTTGATCGTCACCTTTCGCTCCGCGACCGCAGCCGGGATCGGCCGATCGAGCATGATCTCCGCGCCACGGTGGAGCGTGATCCCTTCCGGCACCTCAGCCGTCAACGCCGCCCACGCGACATCGTAGGCCGCCGGGAAGCCATCCCCCGCGCGTGACGCGAGCAGGTGCGGGGTACAGGCAACATTGGTGACTCCCTTCGACGCAAACGAGCGCAGCACGCGCACCGATTGCTGCACACTCCGGGATCCATCATCCACACCCGGCAGGAGGTGCCCGTGGAGATCGATCATGCCACACCCGCGCGGACACGCAGCATCGCCGCGTCATCCGCGAGCGTGGCAGGGGAACGCTCGGCGGTCGCGAGCAATGCCAGGGTAATCAGTGCATCGGCGGCCAGCAGGTCGAGTGCGGTGTCGCGACCGCGCCCCGCCGCGGTGGCGGCGGCCAGCGCGGCGTCGCCGGCTTCGGCGAGCCGCAACATCAGCGGGCCCTCAGTCGCGGCACGGAAGTGAGTTATCACTTGCTCACGCAGCCGAGCGGGCGCACCCGTCGTATGGCTGGTCAGCCATTCATCGTCGCCGGCCTGGGTCATCGCGCCATCCACTCCTGCAACAATCCCGGGAGTTGCTCCACGACGGTCTGCTCGGCACTGTCGACGGCAAGCGAACCACTGGCGAAGGTGGGACGTCCCCCGCCCCGGCCGCCGAACTTCGCCGTGACCAGCTTCATGAGCGCGTTGGCGTCCTTGCCTCCTGCGATGAGATCGTCGGTCACGGCAAAGGAGACGGCCGAAGGCACCGCCGGATTCACCAGCGCGAGCACTGCGGACGACCTGGTCTCGTTGCGGAAGGCATCGGCAATCTCACCGAGTTGCCCACGATCTTCTGCAACCGTGTTGCTCACGTGCAGCGTGATGTTGCCCGCGAGGATCTGGCGCGCACTGCCGCCCCCACCGCCCTTGAGCGCTTCCGCCAGCTTGAGCTCCAGCTTTTCGCGCTCAGCGAGGAGGGCGTCGAGCTTGCGCTCCAGCTGATCAGGCTGCGCCCGCAGCTGACCCGCGATCCGGGCAAGTCGCGTTTCCAGCTCGCGGACGTGTGCGTAGGCCTGGCGCCCCGTCGTGGCTTCGACACGCCGGACACCGGCAGCGACGCCACCTTGCGAGGCAAAGCGGAAGAGACCGATTTCTCCGGCGCTCCGTACGTGCGTCCCGCCGCAGAGTTCGATCGAGTCGCCGATCTGAACGACGCGCACCAGGTCGCCGTACTTGTCCGCAAAGAACGCCATCGCGCCGAGTGCGAGCGCATCGGGGAGCGCCATCTCGCGAATCGAGGTCGTGGCGTTCTCGAGGATCATCGCATTGACCGCACCCTCGATGTCGCTGAGCTGTGCCGGTTCGATCGGCGCGTGATGCGAGAAGTCGAAACGCAGCCGCCCGGGCTCCACGAGGGAGCCCTGCTGGCGGACGTGACTGCCCAGCGCGCGCCGCAGCTCCATATGAGCGAGGTGCGTGGCCGAGTGATTGCGTTCGATGTCGTGACGCCGGGTGACATCGACCATCGCGTGCACTCGCCCGGGCGCGAAGGTTCCTTCGAGTCGACCGATGAGCCGCTGCCCGACCTCGGCGTCCTTCTGCACGTCGTCGACGTGGAAGGTCCACCCTTCGCCAGTGACGACACCGGTGTCGGCGGTCTGCCCGCCCGAGGTTGCATAGAACGGGCTCTCTCGCAGCACCATCACGCCGGCGGCTGCGTCGGTCGCAGATGTCAACGGTTCGGTCTCTGCCTCCTGCGAGTCGTACCCGATGAACTGCGATCGGCGACCATCCCCGAGCGAGATCACCGGGGCAGCCGCCCCCTTCGCCGCCGCACCGCTGCCGCGTGCGGCCCGGCTCCGTTCCCGCTGCTCCTTCATCGCGGCGTCGAAGCCGGCGATGTCGACCGTCACGCCGTGCTCGGATGCGATCAGTTCGGTGAGGTCGATCGGGAATCCGAAGGTGTCGAAGAGTCGGAACGCCTCATCGCCGGGGATGGTCTTGGCGCCGCTGGCGAAGATCAGGTCGAGCCGTTCCTGTCCCGCGTCGATGGTATCGAAGAAGCCCTTCTCTTCCTTGAGGATCACTTCGGCGATGCGCGCCTGTTCGGTGATCAGCGCGGGGTAGGCATCGCCCATCAACGCCACGACGGTTGGCACCATGTGGACCAGCGTCGGTTCGCGCCGGCCCAGCAACCACGCGTGACGGACCGCGCGGCGAAGGATCCGGCGGAGCACGAAGCCGCGACCGTCATTGCCGGGGTAGACACCATCGAGCAAGAGGAAGGTGACCGAGCGCGCGTGATCCGCAAGCACCCGATAGGAAATCCCGGTGCCCTCGGGGCCTCCCGGATAGGCCGCACCAACGAGCCGTTCGACATCGGCGATCAGCGGGCGGAACGCGTCAGTATGGAAGTTGTCGTCTTCGCCCTGCATCACCGCCGTGATCCGCTCGAGGCCGGCGCCGGTATCGACGCTCGGCTTGGGCAGCGGGGTCAGGGTGCCGTCGACGCTCCGGTCGAACTGCATGAACACGAGATTCCAGATCTCGAGAAAACGACCGGCCTCACCGAGCTCTTCGAATTCTGCCTGGGTGTAAATCCGGGCCGGATCGCCGGGCTTCCAGTCCACGTCAACAAAGATTTCGGAGCAAGGCCCGCACGGCCCCGTGTCTCCCATCTGCCAGAAGTTGTCCTTGTCGCCCAGGCCATAGATCGAGCTCGCGGGCAGGCCTGCGATTTCCTGCCAGAGCGCGCGCGCCTCATCGTCGGTGTGGTGCACGGTGACCCGGAGCCGGTCTGGTGGCAGCCCGAGATACTTCGGTGAGGTCACAAACTCCCACGCAAACGCAATCGCATCGCGCTTGAAATAGTCGCCGAAGGAGAAGTTGCCGAGCATCTCGAAGAAGGTGTGATGCCGTCGCGTCTGGCCCACCTGCTCGAGGTCGTTGTGCTTGCCGCCGGCGCGAACGCACTTCTGGCAGGTAGTCGCGCGGAGGTACGGGCGAGGGTCCTGGCCCAGAAAGGTCCGCTTGAACTGGACCATGCCGGCGTTGGTGAAGAGGAGCGTCGGGTCGTCCTTGGGCTCGAGCGACGACGACGGGACCTCGGTATGGCCACGGGCGGCGAAGAAGTCGAGGAACGATCGGCGAATATGGGAGGCGTTCATGCCGAAAATCTAACGGGAGAGCGGCCATCCCCGGGAGGAACCGGCTATCCCTCGCGGAGTACACTCTCGAGGACGCCACGGACCTCCGAGCCGCGGAAGCCGCGGCGTGCGAGGTACGCGGCCAGTCGGCGCCGGCGTGCCTCGGGTGAGAGCCCGCGCAGCTGGGACGCACGCTTCCGGGCGAGCGCCAGGGGCTGGGCCAGTGGATCGTCGACGCTCTGCTCCAGCTCATGGACAGTCTGGCCAATCACCTCACGATCGATCCCGAGCAGCGCCAGATCGTGGCGCAGCCGATCGGGCCCTCGCCCGCGCCGGCTTCGGGCCGCCACGTACTCCCGTGCAAAGCCAAGATCGTCGAGGAGCCGCAGCGCAGTCAGGCGGGTGATCGCCGCGGCAACAGCAGCGACCGAGTGGCCCTTTCGTTCGAGTTTGCGGGACAATTCTGTGGTGCCGTGGGCCCGTCGCTCCAGCGACCGCATCCCCGAGCGAACGGCCCCCTCTTCTTCGGCCGCGGCATCGAGCCGGGCCACCGCGTCACCGGAAAGGACAGTCCCCTCAACGAGGCCGAGTGTACGCACCACATCGGCCGGGACGGTCCAGGCCGGACGGCCCCCGACGAGCACCCGGGTGCTGCCCGGGCGTCGCGGATCGGGGACCAGTCCGTCAATGATCACTCCGCGTCTTCCTCATCCGGAGTGCCGGCGCCCGCAGCTGCCAGGATGCCAAGAGACTCCTTGACCTTGGCCTCGACTTCCGCGAGCAGCGCGTGGTTGTCCTTGAGGAAGAGTTTGGCATTCTCCCGCCCCTGCCCGATTCGCTGATCGCCGTAGGAATACCAGGCGCCCGACTTCTGGATGATACCGGCTTCGCTGGCAATGTCGACCACGAGCCCGGTATGCGAGATCCCTTCGTCGAACATCACATCGAACTCGGCCTGCTTGAACGGGGGGGCCACCTTGTTCTTGACGACCTTGACCCGTACGTGCGAACCGATGACGGCTTCGCGCTCCTTGACCGGGCCGATCCGCCGGATGTCGAGGCGCAGCGAAGCGTAGAACTTCAGCGCCTTGCCCCCGGTGGTGGTCTCCGGGTTGCCGAACATCACGCCGATCTTCTCGCGCAGCTGATTGATGAAGACCACGGCGCAATTCGTCCGGTTGATGGCACCGGCCAGCTTGCGCAGCGCCTGACTCATCAGTCGCGCCTGCAGGCCCATGTGCGAATCGCCCATTTCGCCTTCGATTTCGGCCTTCGGCACCAGCGCCGCCACCGAGTCGATCACCACCAGGTCGACAGCCCCGGAACGCACCAGGATCTCGACAATTTCGAGGGCCTGTTCGCCGGTATCGGGCTGTGAAACGAGGAGGTTGTCAACGTCGACACCGAGCTTGCGGGCGTATTCGGTGTCGAGCGCGTGCTCGGCGTCGACGTAGGCCGCGACTCCGCCGGCCTTCTGGACGTTGGCGACCAGGTGCAAACAGAGCGTGGTCTTGCCCGACGATTCGGGACCGTAGATCTCGGTGATACGTCCGCGCGGAATCCCGCCAATGCCCGTCGCCGCATCGAGATTGATGGCACCGGTGGAGATGGCAGCCACCCGGACCCGGGGCTTGTCGGAGCCCATCCGCATAATGGCGCCCTTGCCGAGCTGCTTCTCGATCTGGGCGATGGCCAGATTCAATGCCTTCCGCTTGTCCTGATCGAGACGGGTCTCTTCGACGGCCATAGGGTCCTCGGTGTGGTATGAAGGGTCAGGAACTGATGATCTGCTGCGTATCACGATGATAGTGGAGCAAAACGCTCCACATACCTACTGTATTCAAGCTAATACCGAAGTATCACCGAAGCAATAGTCTCAGCGTGTAGTGTTTTGCGTCATATTTTTGGCTAGCGCCACCCGGGGCGCCACGCGTCTTCGATATGGCGCAGCGCCATTGCCCCTGGGCCGGGCCCAGAAAGCGCGATGACATCGAACCGGTAGTTCTCGTTCGGTCCACCGCTCCGGAGGATCCAGGCCCAGGCCGCCCGCTCGATGGCGCGACGCTTCTTGAAGCCGATCGCCTCTTCGCCTGCCCCACAGGCGTCCGTGCGGCGCACTTTGACCTCGACGAAGGCCACGATCCCTCCGCGGCGCGCGATGAGGTCGAGATCGTGGCGACCCAGCCGCCAACGATGCGCCAGGACTTTCCACCCCCGCGCTTCGAGCCACCGGCCAGCCACAACCTCCGCCTCCCAGCCGAGTCGATGGCGGGGGTCGGTCCAGTCGGCGGGTGGGATACGCGGTGTTGGCATGCGCGGATGATGGCACGACAAGGCGCGCGAGAAGCGACCCGGTTTACGCGGGAGTGGGCAGCGGAGCGCGAACGATTGTGAGCGAGGCCAGCGAAAAAGCTAGTCGACCATTACCCGACGGACTTCGGGGGCAAACTCCTGGATCAGCTTTCGGAGGGTGATCGTGACCGGCACGGCGAGCACCATCCCGATCGGACCGAGGAGCCAGTTCCAGAAGACCAGAGAGAAGAAGACGGCAACGATCGAGATCTCGAAGCCGCGCTGCATGAATCGCGGTTTGAGGATATCGCCGAGCAGGAAGTTCAGCACCGCAAAGACGGCCAGCAGCGTCAGGGCGCGCTGGACACCATGTTCGAGGAGGGTGATCAGCACCACGGGGATGATCGCGATCACTCCGCCGATGACCGGAATGAAACCGAGCAGGAAATAGAGTACGACCCAGGTCGGGATATACGGCACGCCTGCAGCGATCAGCAGCACCGTGTACATCACCGATCCCACCAGGCCGACCATGGCGGTGATCCCGATGTACTTCTGCAGATCCGCACTCATCTCGCCGAAGCGGATCAGCAGCGTGCGGTTGGTGTGATCGGCTTCGTCGAGGGCCTTGAACAGGATCGCCAGCTCGATGAGCAGAAGCGCTGTGATCACCATGACGAAGAACGAATGGCCGAGTTCGGAGAGGATCGTCCCGGCAATCGACGCCGCCGGCCCCAGCATGGCAGCCGGATCGAGCGCGTCGATGGTCGAGAAGCCGCTGGTGTCGATACCCGCGCGCTGCAGCCGGGCAAAGAGATTGTCCCGCAGGGCCGCGAGCTGGGTGCCGTACTCGGGGAGTCGGTGTGACAGCTCGGCAACCGATGCGCCGACCATCCCGACCACCACGGCACCGCCGATGAAGACAATGAGCAGGGTGAGCGTCACCGCGAGCCAGCGCGGGACGCGGTGGCGCATCAGGAAACGCATCAGCGGCGAGAGTACCTGCGCCAGCAGGAGCGCGACCAGAAAGGGCGTGAGCGTCGGCGTCACGGCCTTGATCCCCGCGAGAATCACGACCAGACAGGCCGCCGCGATCAGCCCGCGCATCAGCGGCGGCAGTGACGCTCCACGCATTGACACGACAGGATCACTCATTCGGCGTACTCATCGAGTTGATGGAGCCCGATCATGATATCGCGAGGCTTCGAACCGTTCGGGGGTCCGAGGATGCCGGCATCGTGGAGCTGGTCGATGATCCTGGCCGCGCGACCGTATCCGATGCCAAGCCGACGCTGCAGCAACGAGGTCGAGCCGCCCTGGTGCTGGATACACGTCTCGGCCGCCTGCTTGAACAGGGCATCACGATCGCCTGCGACATCGCCGCTCGCATTGTCGCCCTCGCCCGCGGCCGCTCGCACGACTTCGAGAATGTCCGGCTCGGTTTCGGCACTGGCGCGCACGACACCCTCTCGTTGCGCCGCGTACCACGCCATCACTCGCTCGGTCTCGTCGGTGGAGATATAGGCGCCCTGCACTCGCTGCGGCTCATTGCGACCGGGCGGGAGAAACAGCATGTCGCCGTTCCCCAACAGTGCTTCGGCGCCGTTCTGATCGAGAATCGTCCGGGAGTCGACCTTGCTGGCCACCCGGAAGGCAATCCGGCTCGGAAAGTTTGCCTTGATCAGACCGGTGAGCACGTTCACACTTGGGCGCTGCGTCGCGAGAATGAGGTGGATGCCAATCGCGCGGGCCTTCTGCGCCAGCATTGCCAGCGGCGTCTCGACCTCGGCCTGCACCGTCATCATCAGGTCCGCGAGTTCATCGACGAGCAGCACGATCATCGGCAGCTCGCCCTCGTTGTAGACGTCACTCCAGGCATCACCAGGCGGAGTGTCGGCCGCCTCCTTGGCAATGGTGCTCAACGTTGGCCGGGCGCTGGGCGGATTCCGGAGATCCTTTCCTTCGCGGACCTTGCGATTGAAATCGGCAAGTTGCCGGGCGCCGTTGGCGTGGAGCAGTTCGTACCGGCGATTCATTTCGTAGACCGCCCACTTGAGGACCGCAGCCGCATCATTGTTGTCGGTCACGACCTTGTGACGCAGGTGTGGCAGGTCGTTGTACATCGACAGTTCCACCATCTTCGGATCGACCATCAGCAACCGCAGTTCGCGCGGCGAGTAACGGTAGATCAGCGCGGTGATGATGGTGTTGATGGCGACCGACTTGCCCGAGCCCGTCGCGCCCGCCACCAGCAGGTGCGGCATCTTGGCGAGGTCGGCCACAATCGGCTGCCCCTGCACATCGCGTCCGAGTACCACCGGGAGGGTCGCGGTCGAGTTTTGCCAGGCCTCGCTCTGGAGCAGTTCGCGCAGGGTCACGACCCGCGGGTGCGGATTCGCGATCTCGACGCCGACCGCACCGCGGCCGGGGATCGGTGCCACGCGCAGCGAGGCGGCGCGCATCGTGATGGCGAGGTCATCCGCGAGGGCCACGATTCGGCCGGCCTTCACGCCAGACGCCGGCACCACTTCGAACTGCGAAACCGTTGGTCCGGAGGTGATGCCGGCGAGCGTGCCTTCGACCTTGAAAGTCTTGAGCGTCGCGAGCAGCAATTCGCCCAGCCGATGCAGCTCGGCGTCGTCCGCCTCGCCATTTCCCTGGCGGGGCAAATCCAGCAGCTCGAGCGGAGGCAAGGCTTCATCGCCCGCCCGCGCAGGTGCGGGCCCGTCTTCAAGCTCGAGTTGCTTGCTGCGGGGCGGCTTGTCGCGCTTCGGTTTCGCGGAGAAGAGGTCGGCCTGCACCGTCTCACGGAGGTCGGCTACCGGCTCGGCGTCAATCACCGGCTCGGGTCGGCGGATCGGTGTCACTGCCCGCACGGGTGCCGGCGGAACGACCTCGGCCACCGCCCCTCGCTCCAGTCGCTGCAAGGGATGCCAGGCCAGCGTGCCGAGGGTGACCGCCGTCAGCGCAACGAAGCCGGCGAGCAGACCGCCCGCCACACCGATGGAATCGAGCGCCGAGCGGGCCACAAACCCCGGGATATAGCCGGTGAGTTTGCCGGCCCAGGTCCAGTCGCCGACCATGTCGACCGGTGCCTCGATCCGGAACAGGATGCCCAGCACATACGGGATCAGAAATGCCGTGCCGATCGTCAGGATGGCAGCGCGCTTCATGTCGAGCCGGGGCAAGCGATCGAAGCCAGCGAATCCGAGCAGCAGCCCGAGCAACGGCGCACCGAGGGCACCGACGCCGAGGGCACGCCAGAGCGCTGGTCCGAGGGTTTGCCCCAACGGGCCCGTGATATTCACGGGCAGCAACGCCAGCGCGAGGAAGGCGCCCGCAACCAGCGCGAGGACGGCGCCGAGTTTCCGCCTGTTCTCGCTTGTCATGCTCTCCCCTTCGCGGTGGCGGCGAGGGCGATGCGGCGATCGCGGTAACGTGGCACCACGGGATGGGAGTCAACAGCGGCGGCCGCCACGACATCGTCGCCGAGACCCAACGCCTTGAGATCGCGACCCGCATGTGAGAGTGCGAAGACGCGCTCGATGCCATCACCGTATCGCCGCACCATATCCACGGCGACGAGGGCCGCATCATTCAGCCCTTTGCGCGTGCGGCGCCCGCGAAGCGCAGCGACAACCAGTCGACCCGCGAGATAGGCGTCGTCCATACCGAATCCGTGATCCCGACCAGCGCAGAGAATCGTGACCGGTGTACCGGATTCGAGCGCGGCTGCTGCCGTCGCGCCCGCGGCCGAAAGATTCACGGCCGCTGCGAGAATCACGTCGCGGGCGCCGGAGGTGGCCAACAGGGCTCGAGTGCCATTGGTCGTGGTCATCACCAGGGTCTTGCCGCGGACCTGCGCAGCGGTCATTTCCCCGGGAGAGTTGCCGAGCTGGAAACCGGGAATGCGGAGACAATTGCGTTCGCCGGCGAGGAGGACATCACTGGGGTCGAGGGTGTGGGCGAGGCGAGTGGCATCCTCGATGTCGGCCGCGACCACCACGGCACGCGCCCCATGGTGGAGCGCCGCGCACATCGTGGTCGTGGCCCGGAGCACGTCCACCACGAGGACGGTCCGGCCGGTTACGTCGCCCGGTACGAGGCCGAGCGGCGTGAAGACAACATCAAGCGTCATCCCTCGCCGCGCTCGGGGCGTGCCGCGTCAAACACTTCCGGCTTGAGCAGATGCGACTCGCGCTCGAGGAACTTGGTGTCGACGTTGCCGGCCACGAAATCGGGATGCCGGATGACTCGCGCCAGAAACGGAATCGTGGTGGTCACCCCTTCGAGGATGAACGAGTCCAGCGCCTGTGCCAGTCGCGCGAGTGCCTCGGCCCGGTCGCGACCATGCGCAATCAGCTTCGCCAGCAGCGAATCGTAGTACGGGGGGACGGTATAGCCCGCGTAGACGTGCGTGTCGACCCGGATGCCAGGGCCGCCCGGCGGATGGTACGCCGTGATGAGTCCCGGGCACGGTTGGAAATTACGGTAGGGATCTTCAGCGTTGATCCGCACTTCGATCGCGTGACCCGACATCGGCGTCTCGCCGAAGGAAAGCGGGGCACCGCTCGCCACCCGAATCTGCTCCTTCACGAGATCCTGCCCGGTCACCATCTCCGTCACCGGATGTTCGACCTGAATGCGGGTGTTCATTTCCATGAAATAGAACGACCCGTCTTCGTCGAGCAGGAATTCGATCGTGCCCGCACCGCTGTAACCGATGGCCGACGCCAGTGCGACCGCGGCAGTACCCATTTCGGCGCGCAGTTCGGCGGTGAGGGCTGGCGACGGAGCTTCCTCGATGAGCTTCTGGTGCCGGCGCTGCACGGAACAGTCTCGCTCACCAAGATGGATCACCCGGCCGTGCAGGTCGCCCATGACCTGGATCTCGACGTGTCGCGGACGAGCGAGGAACTTCTCGACGTAGACATCGCCATTGCCGAAGGCGGAGAGCGCTTCGTTCTGGGCGAGTGAGAAGAGCTGGGCGAACTGTTCGGCGTCATTGGCAATGCGCATGCCCTTTCCGCCGCCGCCAGCCGTCGCCTTGATGATCACGGGAAAGCCGATTTCCTCGGCAACCACAAGCGCCTCTTCCGCGTCCTTCATCACGCCGGGAGAGCCCGGCACCGTCGGGACGCCCGCTTCCTTCGCGAGCCGACGGGCTGACGCCTTGTCGCCCATCGACCGGATCTGGTCGCCGGTCGGGCCGATGAAGACAATGTTCGACGCCTTGCAGGTGTCCGCGAACTCGGCGTTCTCGGCGAGGAAGCCGTAACCCGGATGAATCGCGTCGGCACCGGTGACTTCGGCCGCCGCGATCAGGTTCGGGATCCGGAGGTACGAGAGCCGCCCCTGCGGCGGCCCGATGCAGACATCGTCGTCGGCGAAGCGCACGTGCAGCGATTCTCGATCGGCCTCGCTGTACACCGCCACGGTCTTCACGCCGAGTTCGTGACAGGCGCGAATGACACGCAGCGCGATTTCACCGCGATTGGCAATCATCACTTTGCGAAACATCAGGGTGTGCTCGAGCCGGGAAGTTCGAAGGTGCGATCGGAGGACGCGCTCACGCCGGAGACGCGCAAGGCGAATTCGTTCGGGTGCGTCGCGTGGAAGACCGCTTCGTCATAGGTGATCACGCCGTCCTGGAACCAGCGCATCAGCGACTGGTCGAACGACTGCATGCCGTAGGTCACACCGCCGGCCGCGATCAGGTCGGGAATATTGAGCGCCTTCTGCGTGTCGCGAATGTTGTCGGCAACGGCCGCCGTGTTCACGAGGACTTCGGCCGCGGGAACTCGTCCCTTGCCATCGGCACGCGGCACCAGGCGCAGCGACACCACGGCTGCCAGCGCCGTCGACAGCAGCATCCGGATTTCATTGTGCTGGTGCGGCGGGTAGAACGACAGCACGCGCGAGATGGTCTGCGTCGCGTCGGTCGTGTGGATCGTCGTGAGCACGAGGTGACCCGTGTCGGCCGCCTTGAGCGCGGTATCCATCGTTTCCATGTCGCGAATTTCGCCGATCAGGATCACGTCCGGATCCTGACGCAGTACGTGCCGGAGCGCTCCGGAGAACGACATGGTGTCATTCCCCACTTCGCGCTGCGAGACGTTGGCGAGTTGATCGCGATGCAGGAACTCGATCGGATCCTCGATCGTGATGATGTTCACGCGACGTAGCCGGTTCACGTGATCGATCATCGCCGCGAGCGCGGTGGACTTGCCCGAACCGGTGATGCCGGTCACCAGCACGAGGCCGCGCGGGCGGAGAGCGATCTCCTCGAGCACCGGCGGCAGCAACAGATCGCGAATGTTGCGGACTTCGTACGGGATCGCGCGGAACGCGAAGGAGATGGTGCCGCGCTGGTGATAGACATTGGTACGGAAGCGGCCGATCCCCGGAACGCCGATGCCGAAGTCGGCTTCCTTCGTCTCGGCAAAGTCGCGCAATTGCCGCGGGGTCATCAGGGTCTCGGCGAGCGCCTTCAACTCCTCGGGGCGCATCGGCGGCATCGGCAGCAGCAGCAACTGCCCGTTGACCCGCACAGTCGGCGGCCGGCCGGCCTTCAGCAGCAGGTCCGAGGCGCCGCGCTGGACCATATGCACGATCGCCTGGCGGAAATGGAATCCCGCGGCGGTGCCTTCGCCCGTGACAACATCCGAGCCAGGAGACTCGAGATGGTCCTCAGCCATTCGGATCCACGCGGAACAGCACCTGGCCGTACTCGATCGGCGAGGAGTCATCAACGCAGACTTCGCGGACGATGCCGCTCACTTCGGCTTCGATCTCGTTCATGATCTTCATGGCCTCGATGATGCAGACCGTCTGCCCGGGCGACACGCGCGTCCCGACCCGGACATACGGCTCGGCGCCCGGTTCGGGCTGGGCGTAGAAGGTCCCCACCATCGGCGAACGGACTTCCTTCAGCACGACAGCCGGGGCAGCGGGTGCCGCCTCGACGGCGGGCGCGGCGGCAGCCGGCACCACGACCTGCTGGGGCATGGCCGGGGCGGCCATCATCGGCGTGCCCGCGGCGCCAGTCCGGGTGATGATCACACCGGTGCCGAAGAGTCCCTTCATCTCGATGGAGCCGATCTCCGGCTGTTCGCGTAGCAACTGCGCCAGGCGACGAACATCCTTGAAGTCGATCCCCTTCGAACCGGGAAGCTGTTCCATGGCGCGAGCGAGCTCCTGCATTTCATCTGGATTCATACGCGAGTCAGGTATTTGTCTTCGCGCCGATCGACGCGAATAAGGGTGCCCTGTTCGATGAAGAGCGGGACCTGGACCACGGCGCCGGTTTCGAGCTTGGCCGCCTTGGTCCCACCAGTCGCCGTATCACCACGAATGCCCGGGTCGGTCTCGACGATCTCGAGCTCCACGAAGTTCGGGAGCTCGATCAGGATGACCTGCTCATCATGCACCAGGCCGGTGCACTCCATCCCTTCCTTCAGGTACTTCATCTGGTCGGCCCCGATCAACTCCGCTGTCAGCGGGATGTCGTCGAAGCTCTGCAGATCCATGAAATGGAAATTCTCGCCATCGCGGTAGGAGTAGGTCATGGGCCGATGCGTCAGGTCCACGGTCTCGAATCGCTCCCCCGAGGGAAAGGTCCGTTCGAGCACGGCGCCGGTCCGCACGTTCCGCATCTTGGTGCGGACGAACGCGCTCCCCTTCCCCGGCTTCACGTGCTGGAAGTAGGTGATCTGCATCAACTTGCCGTCGAGGTCAAGCACCAGCCCATTACGGATGTCTGCCGTATTCGCCACGCCCACTCCTGCTCAAGCTTCGAGTTCGATGAGTTCTGTGCGCCCGTCGGTGAGGAGGACGGGACCGCTGGCGGAGAGCCAGACGTCGTCCTCAAGTCGCACCCCACCCCAACCCGGAAGATAGATCCCCGGCTCGACTGTCACCACCGCTCCGACCGGAAGGAGCCCCTCGGCCGTCTGCGCAAGCCGTGGTCCTTCATGGACTTCCAGTCCGAGTCCATGGCCGAGCGAGTGGCCGAACGCCTCGCCGTAGCCGCGTGCCGCGATCAGGTCGCGCGCCAGGGCATCCGCCTCGGTGCCGGTCATCCCGGCCCGTACCCCCTCCCGGGCCCGCCGCTGCGATTCCTCGACCAGATCATAGACGGTGAGCTGGCGCTCGTCGGCCCTCGCCCCCACCACGACGGTCCTGGTGATGTCGGCACAGTACCCCTCGAGCTGGGCTCCGAAGTCGATCAGGAGGAACTCCCCCCGTCCGATGACTCGCTCCGAGGTCCGGGCATGGGGCAGCGCGGACCGGGGCCCCGAGGCCACAATGGTCGGGAACGGGTGCCACTCGCTCCCGCGGCGTCGCAGAGCCGACTCGAGCCGGGCGGCCACGTCAATCTCCCGCTCACCCACTCTGACCGTGTGGAGGACTTCCGCGAGCGCCTCAAGCGCCAGGGCGCCAGCGGCACGGATCGCGGCAACCTCGGATTCGTCCTTCACCTGACGGAGCCGCTCGGCGGTATCGGTGAGGGGGACAACCCGCGCCGCCGTAAGTGCGCTGATGCGTTCGGCCTCGCGAACCGTGACCACCCCCGCCTCGATCCCCAGAGTATCGGGCGCTTCCCGCGCGAGCACGCGAGCCAGCCGGTCCCAGACGTTGCGCCGATCGACGAGGACTTCGGCGGCAGCTCCGACTTCGTCCGGGGCCTGGGTAGCGTAGCGAAAATCGGTGACCAGGGTGATCGCGGCAGGCGAAACCACCACCAGGGCGGCCGACCCCGAAAAGCCGGTGAGCCAGCGGACGTTGGGAAGGTGGGTCAGCAGCAGGGCGTCAACGCCGCTCGCTTCGCAGGCGGCGCGCAGCGCGGCGGCCCTGGCGGGTCTGAAGTCAGCCATCGCGAAGGGCAGCGACGAGCGCTTCGAGCGCGAGCAGATAGCCACGAGGGCCGAACCCGGAGATCAGCCCGAGGGCGAGGTCGGCGGTCATCGAGTGATGCCGGAAGTTCTCGCGCTTGAGCAGGTTCGACAGATGCACCTCGACGAAGGGCGAAGGCACCGCCAGAAACGCGTCGCGAATGGCAACCGAGGTATGGCTGTAGCCGCCGAGATTGATGACTGCACCATCGGCCCGAGCGGGCAGTTGCTGGACCAGTTCCACCAGCTCTCCCTCGTGGTTGCTCTGCACCCATTCGAGCGTCACCCCCAGGGATACCGCCCGATCGCGAACCAGTCGCTCCAGGTCCGCGAGCGTCCCGGAGCCGTAGGTCGCCGGCTCGCGGGTACCGAGCAGATTGAGGTTCGGGCCGTTGAGCACCATGACCCGGGTCATCTGGGAAGTCCCTTGAGCCACGACTGGAAGGCCGCGAAATCGGCGAGATCGTCGGGGTGGTTCGCCGTCGGGTTCGCCTTGTAGAAGGCGTCGTACGCGGTGCCGTACCCCTCGCTCGGGGGCGTCACCGCCGCGAGTCCGGCGAGCCACTCCTGTAACGAGCGGCCGCCGCTCACGGCCGCGTCGTAGGGGCGGGGGCGGCGGGTCTCGGCCTCAGCCGCGATCCGGTCGCGGCGAGCGCGGAGATCGGCATTCTCAGGATCGCGGTCGAGCAACGCACTATAGACCTCGGATGCCCGCTCGAGGTGACCCTGACGATGGTAGAGCACCGCCAGCGACTCAGTCAGCAACGGATCGGATTCGACCGAGGGGGGTTCATCGTCGGTGAAGAAGAGTTCGTCGGATTCCTGAACTTCCGCGGCCGGCTCGTCGACCGACAAGTCATCAAAGAGCTCCAGCGCCCGCAGGACGACCGGGTTCCCGGGATCACTTGCCAGACCGTCGCGCAGGGCACGTTGGGCCCCCTCACCATCACCCTGATCAAGCCGGATGCGGGAGAGGACGATCAATCCAGGGACGTTACCCGGCTGGGCCGCCAGCCCCTGAAGCGCAACGGTGGCCGCTGCGGCATGATCGCCGCGCTTTCGGAGTCCTTCCGCGAGGGCCGCGAACGGGGCCTGGTCTGGCGATTCACGCCAGAGCCGGGACAGTTCATCCAGCGAGAAGGACTCGGACATAGGCTCTGGGACGCGGGCAGGAGGGGACGGGATCGCAACACTACCCCCCGCCGAGCCCTGGTGTCAACCGCCACCGAGTCGGCCGGAAGTCAGTCAACGCCTTGAGGTTCGGGCGCCAGAGGCCTAGGTTTCCGGGCTATGTCTCACCTAGTCCGGAGCCGGTTGAACAGCCTATGATGCAAGCCTTCCGTAACGCCGCGAAGCCGGTGGTCTACCTCATCACGATCACCTTCCTCGCCTGGCTCATCGTCGACTTGAGCGGGATCACCGGCAACGGTGGCATCCTGACCAAGACCAACGTGGGCTCCATCAACGGCACGACCGTCGATGCCCGGATCTATCAGCAGGCCGTCCAGCAGGCGATCACGCAGCGCCAGCAGGAGACCGGCAAGTCGCTCGGGCTCGAGGAGACCGAACAGGTCCGCAACGAGGTCTGGGACCAGTTTGTTGCGAACGCCGTCATCACCGACCAGATCGACAAGCGGCACATCACGGTGAATTCCGACGAGATTGCCGACGCGATCCGGAATGTTCCGCCGCAGGAGGTCCAGACCATGCCGGACTTCCAGACTGGTGGCAAGTTCGACATGACGAAGTACCAGCGCTGGCTCGCGTCGCCGGTCGGTCAACAGGCCGTGCCGGTCCTCGAGGCGCGTTACCGCGGTGAAATTCTCCAGAACAAGTTGCTGCGGAATGTCACGGCAGATGTCTACCTCTCGGATGCATCGCTCTGGGAGCGTTACCAGGATCAGCACGAGCAGGTCAAGATCTCCCTCACGGCCATCATCGCCCGGAATGCGGTCCCGGACAGCGCGGTGACGGTGACGCCAGCCGAAGCGGAGACGTACTACAACGCGCACAAGGACGAGTTCAAGCGTCCGAGGACCGCGTATCTGTCGTTCGTGGCCGTCCCGCGTCGGATCGATGCGAGCGACTCTGCCGCCGCACTGGCCCGAGCGAAAGCGGCCCGCGCGGAGATCGTATCGGGCACTCCATTTGCCGAAGTGGCCAAGCGTGAGTCGTCCGACACCATCAGCTCGCGCGCTGGCGGTGACCTCGGCGAATTCGCCAAGGGGTCGATGACCGCTCCGTTCGACAAGGCCGTCTTCTCGATGCCGCTCAACACGGTCTCCGAACCCTTGCTCACCGATTTCGGTTACCACGTCATCGAAGTCACCAAGCGAACGGCCGACAAGGCGACAGCGCGGCACGTGCTCATTCCGATTGAACTGGCCGGCGCACACCGCGACCTCGTCGATCGCCAGGCCGATTCGCTCGAGCGTCTCGCTGCCGAACATCTTGATCCCGCTGCGCTCGACACCGCCGCGCGTTCGCTGAAGCTGCCGATCGGTCAGTCCGGGCCGGTGCAGGAGGGCACGCGGGTGCTCCTCGGCACCTACGTCATTCCCGACGCGGGCGTGTGGGCGTTCCAGGCGAAAGTCGGCGAGACCTCGCCGGTGATCGATGGCGACGCGGCGTTCTATGTCTTCCGCGTCGACTCGTTGCTCGAGGCCGGCACGCCGCCGCTCGCCAACGTGATGCGTGGCGTCATGACGGTCGTAGCGGACCAGAAGAAGGAAGCCAAGGCCAAGGCCATCGGCGACGAACTGACCCGTCGCCTCACCACCGGTCTCTCGCTTCCTGAGGCCTCCAAGGCGCTCGGACTGCCGAACCGCGAGTTCCCGCTCTTCTCGCGCGTGAATCCGCCGATCACCGTGCCCCAACTCATCGGCGCGTCATTCGCCATGCCGAAGGGAAAGCCGAGCCCGGTGATCACTTCTCCCGATGGGCTCTACGTCATCGAGGTGCTGGAGAAAGTGCCGGCTGACTCGGCGCAATTCCTCAAGGACAAGGATCAGATCCGCGCCGACATGATCCGTGCCGCACGACAGGAGCGCGTGCGTCAGTACATGGCGGCACTCCGTTCCGCCGCGAAGATCAAGGACGAGCGCGCCGGGCTGCAGCGGACGAATGCACAGGCCGAAGCCACCGCCGCCGCCCAGCAGACCGGGAAGGCCAAGCGCTAGGCTGAACCACCGCCAGACACGTACGCAAGACGGGCGCCCGAGTGATCTCGGGCGCCCGTTCTGCATCTACGCTGCAGGCGAACTTACTGCGAGAGGCGCTTCGGCTCACCACTGGTGGGTGCCGCGCCAGGTGTCGTGCCGCGGTCGCCGTCGAGCAGACCCTTGGTGTTCCGGTCGCTATCGGGCGGATTGAGGACGGCGTCCTGGGTATCGGTGAGCGATCGCTTGAACTCACGGATCCCCTTCCCCATCGACGAGCCGATTTCAGGGAGTCGCTTCGCTCCGAAGACGAGCAAGGCCACCACCAGCAGGATCATGATTTCGCTAAAGCCAAGATTTGGCATGGCTGACTCCAGTTCAGAAGAGCGAGCGCGCGGCGTAATACGCCACCGCGACGCCGAGCAGACTCAACAGGGTGACGTGCATCCCCAGTGGCCCAAGCGTGAAGGATACCACGAGGAGATTGACCGACACAGGGCCCAGCGTCGGGGTCACTGCGAAGGTAAAAAACGACCGGGCGGCGCTTTCAGGGAGAAATCGCTCCAGGAGGGCCGCCAGGAAGCCGCCAAGGACAAAGCCGAACACCAGCATCCCGACGTAGAAACCCCCGCGCTTCGGTGAGGCAGCCATCAGCGTCTCCGGTCGAGGACGAAGCCCAGGGCCGATCGAAGGGTCTCGCGCGCCGGTGACTCCGGTAGTTCCGCGAGGTCGTCCTCGGCCTGCGACATCAGCCGCTGGGCGCGTTCACGGGCGTATTCCAGTCCGCCGTGGGCCGCAACCGCGGCGATCACCGCGGCGATGGCATCGGGATCCGGGTCGGGATCCCCCATCAGCCCTTCGAGCGCGGCGCGTTCCCCAGGGGAGAGGTGCGGCAGGGCATGGATCAGCGGGAGGGTCACCTTGTGCTCGTGGAGATCGAGCCCGGAAGGCTTCCCGGTCGTCGTCTGGTCCGCAGTGTAGTCGAGCAGGTCATCGGTGATCTGGAACGCCATCCCGAGCTTCTCTCCGAAGCGGGCTAGCGCCTGTCGCTGCGCAACGGGTGCGGCGATCGCCCCGACTTCACAGGCGCCCGACATCAGTGACGCCGTCTTGGCCCGGATCAGCAAGTCGTACTGCTCCTCGCTGAAGTCGAGTGGATCGTGCGCAAGCAGCTGGCGCATCTCGCCGACGGTCATCTCCGTCGTCACGCGAGAGAGGATCCGCAACGCATCGAGGTCACCGAGACGAACCAGCTCCACAACTGCGCGCGAGTAGAGGAAGTCGCCCATGATCACCGACACCTGATGCGAGAACAGGGCGTTGATCGTCGGCATCCCGCGTCGAAGCGTGGAGTGGTCGACCGAGTCGTCGTGCACCAGTGTGGCGAGGTGGATCAGTTCGAGCACCGCGGCGAGCGTCGCGGCTCGCGGTGTCGGACCGCCGGTGGCCTGGTCGGCCAGTAGCACCAGTGTCGGACGGAACATCTTCCCGCGCATCCGGAGCAGGTGCTGGTTGACCTCGCCGATGAGCGGAAAATCATCCTCGATCATCCGGCGCATCTCGCCCTCGACCTGATCGAGACGCATCCCGACCGGGCGCTGGAGATCCGCGAGAGTCACCGCGCCGAGCTGCGGCGCGGTCACGACGAACCGCTGGCGAGATGGGTCAGACGCTCGGCCACGTCGTGGAACCCGACATCAACGGCCAGCACGCGCTCGTAGCAGTTGCGGGCATCAGCATTCTTCCCCTGCGCTTCTTGCGCCCGGCCGAGCCAGTAGAGGACACCGATCTTCTCGGCGTCGTCCTCGGGGCCGCGCTCCACGGCGCGCAGCACAGCCTCGGCGACCGCCGGCCGACCCTGATCGTAGAACGTCTCGCCAAGCGCCTCCGATGTCCGGAGCCGCGCGGCTGGTGAACGGAGCGCCTTCTGGAATTCGCCGATTGCTTCGTCGAGCAGCCCCATCTCCTTGAACGCGATCCCGAGGTCGTAGTGGGCCTGGTGATCTTCGATCGGGAGGTTCTGATCCAGTGCCCGCTTGAATTCCGCGAGTGCCTCGCGGAAGGTCTCATCTTCATCCGGCGAGATCGCAGTTGTCTCGGTGCGCATCCGGGTGGAGCGCGGGCCGGCATCCTCGTTCATCATCGCCGCAAAATCGATGAAGCCGTCGGCCGTCTGTTCGCTTGGCGCATCGGGGTGCATCGCGCGGAGCGCTGCGCGGGCGCGTTCGTGGTACTCATCGAGTTCGAGCACCCGGCGATAGACCGCCACTGCCTTGTCGGTGCTTCCTTCGCGAACAAAGGCATCGCCGAGTTCCACGTACGACTCGCAAAGCCGTGGCCCATCCTTCATCTGCGAAGCAACTTCCACGCGCGCCTGATAGCGATTGATGGAGTTCGGCTCGGCCTGCACGAGTTCGGTCGACACTTGCCAGGCATGAAGCCATTCGGCGCGCTCCTGATACCCCGCGAGCGCTGCTTCGAGCCGCGCGATACCGCCTGCGCGATCGCCGTGCTCCAGCAACGCGTGGCCCGTGACCCGCTGCCCCAGCGGATCGTCGAGGGTCACGCCTTCGGGTAGCGCGGGCATCGCTGGGGTCGCTGGAGCGTCGGTCGCTCCCTCGGTCTCCAGAAAGACCAGCGGCGCGCCGCCTTCGGGCGCGGCGTCCGGTGACATGTCGAGCGAGATCGTGTCGGCCGCAGGCGGTGGCTCGAACGAGGTGACCTCGAGACCATCGATGCGGCCCTGCGCGCCGGCAGCCGCCGCCGTGAGCCCGACATCCACCAGGCCATCGAGCAGGACGGTTGTGGGCGCAGGCGCGTCAGGATCGGCTTGCATGGTGGACTGCTCGAGCCCCTCAAGCTGGCTCACCTCGGGCGGGCGCTCGAACTCGATCTGCTCGACGAGGGTCGGGTCGATCGCGTGATCGGTAACCGGCCCCGGTATCGATTCGGATGCGCGCTCGAGCCGAAGGTCGGTGTCAATGAAGACCAGGCCCCGGCCTTGCTCGACGCTGGTCCCCCCCGGCGATGCAACTTCCTCGGGGGCGTGGTCGCGTCCGAGCAGTTCGTCTACCAGTCCCTGGAGGTCACGCCAGCTGGAGAACTCGGCGGCGAAGGCATCGACCGCCGATTTCGCAGCATCCCCCTGCCCCGCGCGCTCCATCCGCTCGAGATAGGTGCTGAGCTGATGGCGCACGTCGTAGAGGACCCGCTTGCGTGCCTGATAGCGGGCCAGCTCAAGGTGAGTGCGGATGCGGTCGGGGTCGAGGCGGAGAATCTTGCCGCAGAGCGCGATGGCGTTATTGAAGAACCCCTGCTCGCCATAACGCGCGGCGGCCTGGTCCCACGCGTCACACGCGGCGGTATGGTCGCCGGCCTTGTGCTCGAGATCGCCGATGCGGTTGTAGAGGGAAGGATCAGCGCCTTCGGTCCCCCCTTCTGCCTCGCGGATGGCCTGGCGATAAAGCTCGATCGCCGCCCGCCATTCTTCGCGCTGTTCGTGCTGGCGCGCGGCGACTTTGAGCTTGTCAAGCGTCATGGCCGACCAGGGGTTGGGGGTGGCTCAAGTATCGATAGGACTTGAGGTTCTAAGTGTAGGCCGGGCCCCGGTCAGGGGCAAGCTGACCGAGGCCGGGGCGACCCGGAACACGTCCCCCAAAGTATCGACCGATTACTCCCAATTCACCCGGATGAGCTCCGGATTTCCCGGATCGTTCTGGAAAGCCCAGTCGAGGAGCACGAAGCCGGCACCGACGGAGACGACCCGCAGGGCGCCAAAGCGCTTGAAGCCATCGGCGCCCGTCATCTGCACCACGTAGCCCCACCCCGCGATCGCCTCGACGCCGGTCCGACCAAATCCGGTGAGCGGCGCCACATCGATGTCGTGCAGCGAGCCGACCGGCGTCTGGCCGTAGACCGTGATCTCGGTGCCAGCACGTTGCGGCACCAGGAAAAAGCGACCGCTCGCGTCACGCTGCAGCACGAGGTCGACATCGGCGGCCCCGCTCATCACCGAGCCGAGTTCCGACCGGACTGCGTTCCCGTTGCCATCGAGGTCGCGCCAGAACCGGAAGCCGGCCCGAGTGTCGTCCGCCTGCCTTGCGTAGAGGGCCACGCTGGTCGACTCGAAGCGGGGCGTGTCCTCGCGGATGGGCGAGCGAGCCGATTCAATACCCTCGACACTTTCGGCCGTCACAGAGAAGCAGCGCGGGCCACCGTTGTTCAAGGCGCCGGCCACGAAATCATTCGCCACCGTCGTTCCTTCCACCGACCACGGAGTCAGGCAGAGATCCCGATCGAGATCGTAGGGTGCCGAGTAGACGCGGTAGAGACGGAACCGACCCGGCGAGGCGCGGTACGGTTCATCGCTCCAGTGCAGCGCTATGCCGCCATCGAGGGAGGTGCTGGTGAGCGACGCGGGCTGTGGCAGCGCGCCGTCGTCGGGAAGGGTAAAGATGTTCTGGCAGCCAGCGAGCCAGGGAAGGATGAGTGCCTTGAGCAGCAACGAGCGAAACGACATGAGCAGCTCCACGCGAGTGAGTTGCGAAGAGCATTGGCAGGGCGCATGCCGCCGGAATCAGCGTTTCTGCCGTGAAACGGCAGGGTGCCCTGACCCGATGAGAGGACAGGGGCGTCCCGATCCGGGGACACTCAGCGCGGCTTGAGGGTCGTCTGGTTGTAGTCGAACTTGACGTCGGGGAGCGGCTTGAGGGTCACCGTGAAGAAGAAGGCAAAGTTGCCGGTCGCGGTCTTGGAGAAATCGAACGACGCCATCCAGTCGTGCAGGTCACGCTGCAGCCGGATCACCTGCGACTCGAACTTGGAGTCGGTGATGTTGTACTGGGTTTGCCAGGAGACGCTCCAGTAACGGGTGGGCGAGAAGGAGGTGCTGAGACCGAGGTTACTGTGGTTTCCCGAGACCAGGTTGGTAGGCGGGAAGAAGATGTCGTTGGGGTCGGTGCTCACCGAGCCCACCGTGGTGCCCGTGGGGCGACGACGCTGCAGCGAGTAATTCAGGTTCGCGGTAAAGCCGCGTCCGGCCCCGGTCGCGTAAGCATCGGTGTTGGAAAATGCGCCGGGCCGGAAGCGTCGCGACGCCGGGCTCATGTAACTCGGCGGAGGCGTGGTCGTATCGCGCACGTCCCGCGGGTCGCGCTTCTTCGCCAGCCCGAAAAAGCCGGCGATCGAGCGGAATGTGCCACCATCGAGGGACATGCTCGCATTCACATTCGAGAGAAACGGCGCGAACTTCGCCGTGTCGGTCCCAACCTGCCCTTCCCAGAGGTCGTGGGTGAGCGAGACGTTCAGGCCGCGGACGAGATCGCTCTGGAAGGTGTTCGTCACGGCGGCCGTGGTCCAGCCGCTTCGCCCGGGGAGCTTCGCCTGTTCGAAGTCGTAGGCCACCGGCGTGGTGCCCCAGTTGAGCAGCGTCTTCTTCGGCAGGTTCGTGTCGTCACTCGTGGTATCACCCGGGGCAGGCTTCATCTTCGCGACGTACGTCTGATTGAGACTCACCGACGCGGTCAGCGTGGGCGGAGTCTCGAGTGGCAATGAGATCCCGCCGCTCCCGGAGACCGCGCGAGCATAGTCCTCGGAAAGCTTTGCCTTCGGCGAGTATTGAAGATTCATCAGCGGGTTGATGCTGGCACGGAATCGCTGCACCGGTCCGATTCCACCGAGAAACCCGAACAGGGTGGGGGTCGACGCGAGGGAAAGCTGCAGTTTCTTCCCCTGCTGCACCCACTGGCCATTGGTGGCGGTATTGCGCACCATCAGCGGGCCACTCGTGATGTTCGTGATGCCGAGCGTCGGCGTCACCTTGAACGTGCCCTGGAGCAGGAGCGGCAGGTTGATTCCGGTGGTCCAGTCGAAGGAGCTCAGGAAATCACCGTTCCGGACCGTGCTTACGCTCACGGAGTCCAGCGGATCCGCGGTGGAGAGGTCGGGGACCCGCTGCGTCACAGTGCGGCGCTGCGACGCCTGCATGTCGGTGAGCGTCAGGTTGTTGCTCCAGTTGAACGTCCCGAAACGGATCGGCGTCCCGATGGTGACGTTCGTCGTCCGCCGGTGCCCGAGGCTCGAGAGCGTGTCGAGCCGGCCGTTGTTCGCAAGAATTTCGGTGAAGGGAGTCTTCTGCTCCAGATCATTCGAGAGCGAAAAGGTCGGGCTCCACGAGACATGCTGTCCGAACTCGAAGGCTCGCGGTGAGATGGTGAGCGAGGGCAAGGTCATCCGGACCTGCCCGTCACTGATCGTCTGGCTCCGCGTGGCACCGAGGTTGGTATTTCCCCAGCTGAAGCGCTTCGCGAGGTTCAGCTGGCTGGTGATGTTCTGCGTCGACAGCAGCGGGTCGACGGTGTTCCCCTGCAACACCGAGCTGTTCCCGACGTAGTTGAGCCCGAAGCGGAGCGACGTGGTGTTGTTGAACTGCTGGTCGTGACTCCAGCGGATGTTCGTGCTCCCACCGCCCAGGCTCTGCTGTTCCTTGTCAATGGCGAAGTCACCCGTGACGAACCGGTCACGCCAGCGATACCGGAACTGCGACCCGTAACGCATATACCGGTTGGCGTACCAGTCCATATGCGCGGTGAGGTCGATGTAGTCGTTGGGCGCCCAGTAATAGCCGATGTTGGTGACCTGGCGGTTGTAAGTCCGCGACGGTCGCACAATGTCGTTGAAACCGAAGTTGGGAATCAGGATCCCCGAGCGGCGGCCAACCTTGGTGTCCTGGAAGAGGAACGGCATCCAGACAATCGGCACATCGCGGATGTAGAGCACCGCCGGGCGCGCCACGAGCACCGATTGCGACACCCACTTCACCTGCCCTGACTGGAAGTGATAGTGTGGCTCGGCCAGGTCGCACGAGGTGAACTCGCTGTGCGCCGCATAGAGTCGTTTGCCGGTGGAGTCCACCGCCAGGTTGCCGCGCAGGAACCAGTTCGCGCCGGCGTCATCGAAGGTGGTCGTCGCCTCACCGATGACCCCGCGTTCGTGGCAGGTGTCGAACTTCATCGTCCGACCCACCAGGATCTTCCCCTTCCCCTCCGGGTCTTCGAACATCCGCGGCTCGCCCTTCGCCGACAGCTCGCACCGCGCATCGCTGTAGATGATTTCGTTGGCCTCGAGCACACTGGTATCGCGCACCGTGGCTGCGTGTCCGCCGAGGAAGAGGCCCTCGTCGCCCGGCAGCAGCGTGGCCGAGTCGCCCCGGAATCGGGTAACAGCAAAGCCCTCCCGCTTGAGGAGGGCCTGCATCACCGAGTCGGGCTCGAGAAACTTGTACTTCGGTTTGGTCGGGATTCCGAGTCGCTTTGCGGTCGACGAGTCGATGGCCCGGGCGCCCAGTCCTGGCGTCACCTTGGCACGTCCGGTGTCGGCGGACGGGGGCCGGAATGGCGGGTTCTGGGCGTGCAACTCTCTCGGCCCCCCCGCCAGCATCGTGAAGAGCACCAGCGCGCCGGCGATCTGGGCGGCCTTCTTCCGGCGCCGCTGCACCACAAAGGCGCCGAGCACACCGAGCTCATACAACGCAATCAGCAGCGCCGAGCAGACGATCATCGACAGGACGTCGGTGCCCGGCGAGAGAATCGCCCCGGCGATGCAGTTGAGCAGGACGGCATAGCGCCGGAAGCCGCTGAAGCGCTTCGCATCCATGACCCCGACCCAGGAGAGGAGGGTCATGATCAACGGCAGTTCGAATGAGATGCCGACCGCAAGGATCACCTGAATCACGAACGAGAAATATTCGGCGAAAGTGATCTGGTTCACGAAATCGTTGCTGACGGTGAGCAGGAACTTCAGCGAGAGCGGAACGCCGTAGATCCAGCCGAGCCAGCTGCCGAACAGGAAGAGCACCAGCCCGAGGCCGAGCGCCGGGATCATCGCCTTTTTCTCGCGGTCGTAAAGTGCCGGCGAGAGGAAGGCCCACAACTGGTAGATGATGACCGGCGATGCCAGCACGAGCCCGAGCACGACGCCGAGCTTCAGGATCACCATCACCTGTTCGGTCGGCGCGAGGATGGTGAGTTTCCCGCCGGGCAGGTACGGGGCGATCGGCGCCTTGAGATAACCGATGGCGTTGTAGCTGGTCACCACCCAGAGGCCGATGCCGACGCCAACGAAGACCGCGATGAGCGCGCGGATGATACGCCCGCGAAGTTCCTCGAGGTGATCGAGGAACGGCATCTCGCCGGCAGGATTATCCATCGATGTGGCTACGGAAGGGCGCGCAACGCGTCGCGGGCAAGCTTCGCCTCATCGCTCTGCGGGTAGCGATCGATCACTTGCTGGTAGTAGGCCTTCGCAGCCGCCCGATCGGCGCGGCGTTCGGACAGCTTGCCGAGCTTGAAGAGCGCCGTCGGGGCCCGCGACGAGGTCGCGTACTTGCTCACGACTTCGCTGTAGTACACCCGCGCCGAGTCCGGCTGCGCCGGATCGAAGGTGTCGGCAATGCCATATGTCGCATCGGGAGCGTACGACGAGGTGGGATAGAGCTCCAGCAGGCGCCGGAAGCCGAGTCGCGCCGACATCATCGCACCCTGCTGACTCTGCCCGCGCGCGGCCGAGTAGATGGCGTCGGCGGAGGGCTGGTTGATCGGTGCCTGACCAGCGGCCGGGCGCGTCGTGTCGCCGGGCGCTGGAGGAGGCGCCGGCGTCTCGGCACCCCGCACCTCAAGCTGGTTACGCAAGTCGCTCAGGCGGCGCTGGCTCTGCCCCGAGAGCTCCTGCAGCACCAGCAGCGAGCGACGGACTTCAGTGAACTCGGCCATGTTGTCGCGACCGCTTCGTGCGAGCGCGCTCGACAGCGCGACGAGGGAGTCCATCCCGCGCTGCTGCATGGCAATGATCCGGGTCAGTTCGGCGGCGCGCGCCGAATCGGCACGCGCCTGGGTCCGTTCGAGCACAGACACCTGCGTCTCGACGCGCCGCACCTGCCCCGGCGTGGCACACGCCGCTCCGAGGAGCAGCAGCGGCATCGCGACGCGGGCCCGCATCAGCGCGGTGCCACCAGCGACTGCGCGCCGGCGATCGGCTCGAACTCGTCGCGACGGTTCTTGGCATACGCCGCTTCGTTCGAGGACGGGTCGATCGGCACTTCACGGCCAAGTGAGGCGACTTCGATGCGCGATGCGTCGACGCCGAGGCGGACGAGGTAATCCTTCGCGGCAACGGAGCGCTTCATGCCGAGGGCGAGGTTGTACTCGTCGGAGCCGCGCTCGTCGGCGTGACCGGTGACGCGAATGCGCAGCGCCGGGTTGGCCTTGAGGATCGCGGCCTTGCGATCAAGTCGGCCAGTATCGTCAGCGCCGATCGTGAATTCGTTGTAGTCGAAGTGAATCGTCTCGGCGATCTGGTTCACGAGGCCGGCACGCTCGGCTTCCTTCCGTGCGGCCTCGGCCCGGGCGATCGAGTCAGCATTCGAACGCGGCACGGTGGCGGTGGTGGTCGGCGACGATGGCGCCGAGCTCGGCACCGGTGCCGGCGCTACGGTGGGTTCAGCCTTCTTGCCACAGGCTCCGACGACGGTCGCCAGCCCGAACAGGGCAACGACGAGGGCACGTTGAGTCATGCGGTCCTCCACTTCAAGGGTTAGTGCCGCGCAATATAGGCGACCAGGCGGGATATCGGGCGCCCCCCGGGGTCGGCAATTGGCGCGAAGTTGCGGTTTCCACATCGAGGATCCAGAGCTGGTCTCGGCCGGTCCGATTCGACTTGAAAATCAGGTGCCTGGAATCAGGCGCCCAGCTGGGGTCCTCGTTCTGACGACCGCTCGAGGTCAGCTGCTTGGGCGGTCTGCCGGTGCCGATCTGGTAGACAAAGACCTGGCGCCCACCGGCCGCGTCTCGACCGAAGGCAATCGAGGTCCCATCGGGCGACCAGTCCGGGGCGTAGGAGGCCCCCGTCTCACCGCCATCGAACGGCACCAGCACAGCCTGGTCGGTGCCGTCGGCGTCCATCGCATAAATCTGCGGCGAACCGGCTCGCGTCGACATGAAGGCGATCCGCCGCCCATCTGGCGAATACGACGGCGTCACATTGTCGGCGAGCTTGCCGTTGGTGGTGAGCTTGTGGGCGCAGCACATCCGCGGCACGTCGGCCTCGAAGAGGTCGGCCCCATCCTCGGCGGAGCGTCCGAACACGACCTTGCTGCCGTCGGGTGAGAACGAGGCACCAACGTTGTTGCCCGACACCGTGGTCGGCACCGTCACCCGGGTTCCAGTCGCCAGCGACTGGATGATGAGCGCGCCGACATAATCCTTGATCTCGGTATAGGCGATCCGGGTGCCATCCGGCGCCCAGGTTGGCGAAATCACGAGACCACCGGGGCGCGTGACCCGGACCAGATTCTGGCCATCGGAATCGACTCGCCAGACGCCGTTGTCCTTCTTGGTTCCCGCATCTTCCGCCTTGAAAAGCATCCGCGTGGCCGCAATCCCGACGCCACCAGTGATCCAGGTCACGACCTCGTCACTCACCCGATGAATCGCCAATCGGCTCTCACCCGCTGCCCCGGGGTCGAGTGGCCGGATGCCCTGTTGGCGCACCTGCCCTGCCCCGATGTCGTGCAGCTTGACCTCGACTCCAGCGCCCGCGCGTTGCAACTCGACCGCCCATGCGACACCGAGAGGCTTGAGCGTCGCGGGGACGAGCGCACCGCTGAGCCGGGCAAGCGAGTCGGGGAGAAACGCCATCTCGAACCGGTCCGAGAACCCCAGGTCGCGCTCGATCACTCGTCGCACCGAATCGAGACCAGCGCCAGCCATCACCAGGACACCTGGACGTGCGCCAGCAGTGTAGTTGATGCCGAGGCGAATCCGTTCGATGTCCTGAGCATCCGCCCGGGAGGCGGTCATGGCGGCCACCGCGGAGATGAGGACAATTCCTGCCCGACACTTCCGCATCACGGCCGCCGCGTTGGAGCGAAATAGAAGGAGATCGGCAACTCGTCGCCGACGAAGCCCGATGGCAGCGGCCCGAACGCCCTCGCACGGCCGGAGAGTTCCACTGCGCCGAGCGCATTGAGATCGAAGTCGTCGCGTCCCGAGCTCACCGCGATCGCGGGATCCTTGACGGAGCCATCTCGAAGAATCACGAACGACACCTCGGCGTGCAGATTGGTCCCGACCAGCGGCTGACGCCACCGGAGATAGATCTGATTGGTGATGTTCCTGAGATATTCCGGAAACGGAAACTGCATTCCGGCCTGACTCAGGGTTACTACGTCCCGGCCCGTACTCGGTGTCGTATTCGGAATCGGGGTCACCGGCGCTTTGGTCACAGGCACCTTGTCCTCGACTTTCACCTGATTCGCAGGCTTCGGCTTCACCGGTTCGGGTTTGACCTTTTGCTTCGGCGGCAGGATCGGCGCGGTTTCCGCCTCGGCCACCGGAGTCGCCTCGGCAGCTGCGCGTCGCGGGGTCTCTTGCGGTGCCGGAGCGGCGATCAGTTCTACGGCATAGACGACTGGCGACGGAGCCGGCGCACGCTGAGCGAAGAGCACGAGTGCCACGACGACGAGGCCATGCACAGCAAGCGTCCCGGTGAGTCCGGCTGGACGTGTCGAGGCGCGCACGGCGGTCATGGAGCGGCGGTGGGCTGGGTCACGAGTCCGACCGAGCGGATGCCGGCCGCATTCACGACGCCGAGGACTCGCGCGATCTCGCCATAGCGCGCTCCCTCATCGCCCTTGACATAGACCATCTCGGGCCGCTTCTGGCTGATGAGGATCCGGAAGGCCGCGCTGAACTGATCGAAGGTGTATTGCTGGGTTCCGATGGAGATGCGGCCGCTCTTTTCGACCGTGACATTGACCGCATTGGTCGAGGTGATCGGCCGCGAGGCGGCCTTGGGGAGGCGAACTTCGATACCGCCCTGCATCATCGGCGCCGTGACCATGAAGATGATCAGCAGCACGAGGACGACATCGACGAGGTTGATGATGTTGACCTCGGCGTTGAGTCGCCGTCGGCCGCGCCGGCCCCGTCCGAGTCCGCCGAGCCCCGCCACGCTACAACTTCCCCTCGCGCCCCATTGCGCCGATCGTTTCCTGGGCCAGGCGCTCGAGTTCGCCTTCGAACCGCTCGGTCCGTGACGTGAAGATGTTGTAGGCCACCACGGCAGGGATCGCGGCACCAAGGCCGGCAGCGGTCGCGATCAGTGCATCGGCAATGCCGGGGGCCACGGCCGCGAGATTGCTGCTCCCTGCCACACTCAGCCCGTTGAACGACTTCATGATGCCGAGCACGGTGCCGAAGAGGCCGAGCAGCGGCGCGGTGCTTCCGATGGTGGCGAGCCAGGGGATCATCCGACCAGCCTGATCGGCTTCCTCGCGAACCCTGGTGTCGAGCGTCATGGTGAGGGCTTCGAGCTGCGTGAGCGAGAGCCCGGTACGCGAGACATTGGCCCGCTCCATCGCGCCGTGCAGGTCTGCGATGAACGAGGTCGATGTCTGCACGATATCGGCGTAGGGTGAGTCGCCGAGCCGGGTCACCGCCTGCGCCCGATCATCTGTGCTGCGGCTGCGGGCGACGGCAGCGTCGAACGCCTTGCGCGCGCTGCGGAGGCGACGGAACTCCCACCACTTCGCGCCAATGACGTACCACGAGATGAGCGAGCAGAGGGCACAGATCACGAGCACGACGCTCGTTTCCGTGCTCGCATTGAGCACCAGCTGGATGAGCCCGGGAACCGACGCCCCGGCGGTCTGTTCCATCAGCGGACCGTCCCTTCAAACCAGCCGGCCAGCGCCTTCATTCCTTCGTCGAAAGTGACCTGGGGTGTCCAGCCGAGTTCGCCCTTGGCCTTCGAAATATCGAGGCATGATCGGAAGAGCTCGCCAGGACGGGCCGACGCATATTCGATGACAGGCGCCTTGCCGATGGCGCGTCCGACGTGGGCTGCGAGTTCGTTCACGCTGGTCTCCGTCCCGGTGCCGATGTTGAAGGCGGGGACGTCGAGACGATCGCCGCGCGACACAGGCGCGCTGCCGGCGAGCAGATTGGCGCGCGCGACGTCACGCACGAAGACATAGTCGCGGGTCTGCTTGCCATCGCCGAAGATGGTGAACGGCTTGTCGGCGAGCAGCCGCGAGACGAAGATCGACACGACGCCCGCTTCCGATGCCGGGTCCTGTCGCGGACCGTAGACATTGGCATAACGGAGCGCGACGCCCTCGAAGCCGTGGAGCTGACCAAGCACGCGCAGGTAGTGTTCGCCCGCGAGCTTGCTCACGCCGTACGGTGAGATGGGGAGGTTTGCGGTGGGTTCGGGAGTCGGCAGTACCGATGGATCGCCATAGACCACGCCACCACTCGACGCGAACACGACGCGCTTCACCTTGCCGTCGACAACGCCGGAGAGAATGTTCGCGAAACCGACGAGGTTGATCGAGGCGTCGAGGGCCGGCTCATCGACGGAGACGCGCACATCGATTTGTGCGGCCTGATGCACGACGACATCGAACTTGCCGGACGCCACTGTCTCGCGAGCCTCGGCCGATCGGACGTCTGCGACCACCAGCCTGGCCGCCGACGGCACCTGCTCGCGCTTTCCTCGCGAGAGATCGTCGAGGCAAGTCACCGACCAGCCTGCAGCGAGGTAGGCCTCGGCAATGTGGGACCCGATGAAGCCGGCACCACCCGTGATCAGGACCGATCCACTCATGCGCGCTCTCCGCGGCGAGCGCCCGAGGCGCCCGCCGTTTGAGGTGTCAGTGCGATATGAGGGAAGATAGCGGGGCGAGGCCCCGCGATTCAGTTGGGAAGGGTCGCGACGCGCACCACGGGGGTCCCCGGGGCAATATCGGGCGAGACGATCCGGACCAGGGTGATCGAGGAGTGCTTCTCATTCACGGCCACGACCTGACCGGTGGCCATCAACTCATCAATCTGGTCGGGCGCGTTGAGGCGACGAGCAGGCGCCCGACGCACCTCGACGAAATCACCCATCCGGATCCCGGCGGCTCGGCCCGCGTCCATGAAGATGATATCGCCCGGCTGGAGCAGTTCGCGCTGCTCACGGGGCGCGATCATCGAGGCGGCGGGGCCGTTGATCTTGACCGGCTGAACCATGCCGGGATTCTTCACCGGCTCGAGCGGCAGGGTCACCTGGCCGTCCCGGATCGGGCCATAGATGGCGAGGACCTCGCCAAGGGTCTGACCGTTATCGATGCTGCGGATCCGTGCGAGCCCGGTCGGCGTCACCACCTCGCCCCACCCCTTCGGCCCCGGGCGATGGACGGCGAGAACCACGGTGTCGCCCTTGGCGTAGGAGGCCCCTGCCGGAGGCCGGATCGAAATCATCGTCCCAAGCGCGATGATGGCACCGCCGGCCGCAGAACGAATCTGCGGCGGAGTGACCGCCCCGAGCACCTGGCCGTAGGGGAGTAGTCGCATTTCACTGAGGAAGCCAGCCGAATACGACTGACCGACCCGCATTGGCGCGTAGGGGACCGCGTCGGCTTCGGCCCGCACAATCCCTTCCTGGGCAGCAAGGGGGGCAACGCCGAGAGCGATGAGGACAGCCAGGGTAGAGCGCATGGGTTGGGTCTCCGCGAGCGGTGTAGAACCGTATCTGCACCACAATTCGTGCCAGACAGCCGTATTCTAACTAGTCCACGCAGTATCGACCGCTCACCCCGGTCACCCCAAGGGATACCCGGCGCGGAGGCCACGCCAGACCGGAGGAATGTCCGACGCCGCAGGTCCAGCAAGAATGGGAAGATCGCGGCAATTCGCCGGGGGGGACCCAGCTCCGCAAAAAGGAACAGCCAGCCGGATGACTCCGGCTGGCTGGCAATGACGGCGCAGGGCGGGCCTCAGAAGGGCAGGTCGTCATCCTCGGCGTCGAGCGCCTCCGGGAAGGAGTCGAAGGACTCGTCCTTCTTCTCGCCACCCTTGGCGGCTGGCGCCGCCGCACGAGCACTCCCGCCGCCCCAATTGCCGCCACCACCCTCGCTTCCCTCACCCTTGCCGGAGAGGAGAATCAGCTCGCGACCATTGATCTCGGTGGAGTAGCGCGTCTGCCCTTCCTTGTCCTGCCAGGTGCGGTATTCGATCTCGCCCTCGACGTAGAGCTTGTCGCCCTTCTTGCAATAGCGCTCGATGATGTCGGCGAGCTGCTGGCCGTTCTTGGCATTCCAGAAGACGATGCGGTGCCAGGCGGTCTTCTCCTGCTTGCTGCCGTCGGCCCCTTTCCACTGGCGACCGGTCGCCAGCGAGACCGTCGCGACGCGCCCCCCGTTGGAGGTGCTGCGCACTTCGGGATCGGCGCCGAGGTTGCCGATGAGGATGACCTTGTTGAGACTCTTGCTCATTGCGTACTCCGATGTCGGTCGAACGGTCTGTGGCACTGCGGTGGACAACGACAAGCTGGCCCGCGAGCCGCCGGTCGTCGGGCGAGGATTCACTACGGCTCGGCACTCCGAAACGCGGACGGGGAAAGGTCGCGGCGGAGCACGAGGGCATCCTCAACAGGCCGACGATAATAGCCCTTGCGGAGCCCGGCCGCGACAAAGCCGGCCTGCTGGTACATCTGCCGAGCGGCATCGTTGGACGCCCGGACCTCGAGCCAGACGGCGTGGGCTCCCCGCTGGACCATTGCGGTGAGCGCCGCCATCAGGAGGGCGCGTCCGATGCCGGCCCGCCGTCGTGCCGGATCGGTCGCGATCGTGAGGATCTCGCCCTCATCGACGATCACGCGACCGAGGACGTACCCCGCGATGCCGCCCTCGGGAAGTTCGGCCGTCAGCACCACAGCGCCGGGCCAGCTCAAGGCCTCACGCAGCTGCTCGGTCGTCCATGGATCGGAAAACGAGGCAATCTCGAGCTGCGCGAATGCCGCGATGTCAGCGGATGAGGCCGGGCGCAGGCGGCAAGGGCCGTCCATGCGTGCGCTCCCAGACTGCCTGTGCTTCGGCGGGGCGGCCGTACACCGGCTCCCACGTCGCGGAGTCTGTCACCAGAGTCGTGGCGCCATCGAGTTCACCCAGAGCGAGGAGCGTGCGCGCATCAGGCAGGGACGCTTCGCCACGAATCATTTCGCAATGCGTGACGGCAGCAATCGCTGCGACCAGCGTGTCTGGCACGGTGCCGACGACGACGTCGACCGCGCCAAAGAGTTCGACGAGCTGACCCGGCGCAACGGCGCGGGGCGAAGGACCCACCGGCACCACACCATCGGCGCCGATCCTCCAGCAACCGGCGTAGACATCGCCTCGCAGCGCATCGGAGAGTGCGAGCACGGTACTCCCACCCGCCGTCGTGTGGGCCGCAGCCCGGATGAGCAGCGACGGTGCGGTGCGCCAGGTGATCTGTCGCTCCCACGCCAGCGCCTTCGCCACCGTGCTCGTCACGCGCAACCCGGTAAACGAACCTGGGCCATCGCCGGTCAACAGCTGGGTTACCTCGCGCGGCGAGGCATCGACCTCGCCGAGCACTTCGTCGAGGAGCGAGAGGATCGCGTTGGCGTGCTGGCGCGAGCCATCGAGGTGTCTATGCGCCACGTGCGAACCGTTCGTTGCCGCGACGGTGCATCGGTCGCTCGCCGTATCAAACGCGAGTGTGATCATGTGACCACGACACTGCGGAGATCATCGACGGTGTGATCCAGCTGGACCCTCGCGGTGGCAGGCGGCGCCCAGGCACCAGCGCGCTCGGGCCACTCGATCAGCAGCAGATCGGCCCCGGCGAGAGTCTCCCAGTCGAGATCCGCTGCCTGCTCCGGCGACCGAAGCCGGTAGCAATCGAGGTGATAGACTGCTCCCCGCGGCGATTCATAATGATGCACCAGTGCGTAGGTGGGGGAGGTCGCCTCGCCGGCAATGCCGCGGCCGCGCGCAATAGCGCGGACCAGCGTCGTCTTCCCTGCCCCCAGTGGCCCCTGGAGCCAGACCACACTCCCGCTCGGCCAGGTGCGACCGAGGTGAACACCCAGCGCCTCGAGCGCGGTCTGGTCAACGATCTGGCTCCTCACCGGCGCGCCGGCCGGAAGGAGCCGCGCTTGACGTTCGGCGCACCGACCGCGCGCAATTCGTTGAGCTGATCGCGCAACATCGCGGCGAGCTCGAACTCGAGGTTCGCCGCGGCCTGTCGCATCTGCTGCTCGAGGGCGGCAATCGCGGCGGCACGCTGCACTGGATCGTGCAGGTCGACGTGCGCGTTGGGATCCTTGCCTTTGCGCCGGGGCTCGACCTTTTCGGTCCGCTGATCGGCGACGTGAGTCGAGAGGCGTACTTCATCGAGCGACTTCACGATCGACATCGGCGTGATGCCGTGTTCGAGGTTGTGGGCGCGCTGGATGGTCCGGCGTCGATCCATCTCGCCGAGGGCCCGCTCCATCGATCCGGTGATGCGGTCAGCGTAGAGGATCGCCTTGCCATTCACGTGACGTGCAGCGCGGCCGCACGTCTGGATCAGCGACCGGTCGGACCGGAGGAAGCCCTCATGGTCGGCGTCGAGAATGGCCACCAGCGAAACCTCGGGAAGATCGAGGCCTTCGCGCAGCAGGTTGATCCCCACCAGCACGTCGAACTCGCCCAGCCGCAGGCCGCGCAGGATCTCGACGCGCTCGATGGCATCGATATCAGAGTGCAGGTAGCGCACCCGGATGCCGGCCTGCTGCAAGTAATCGGTGAGATCTTCGGCCATCCGCTTCGTGAGCGTGGTCACCAGCACGCGCTCGCGCTTCGCTTCCCGCAAGCGAATCTCGGCGAGCAGGTCGTCAACCTGGCCACGCACGGGACGAATCTGTACTTCGGGGTCGATGAGGCCGGTCGGCCGGATGATCTGCTCGACGATCACCCCCTGACTCAACCGCAATTCCAGGTCGCCAGGGGTGGCCGAGACGTTCACCATCTGCGGCGAGAGCGCCATGAACTCATCGAAATGCAGCGGCCGGTTGTCGAGCGCCGAGGGCAAGCGGAAACCGTACTCCACCAGCGTGGTCTTGCGGGCGCGGTCACCATTGAACATGCCGCCAATCTGTGGCAGCGAGGCGTGCGACTCATCGACCACGACGAGAAAGTCTGCCGGGAAGTAGTCGATGAGGCAGGCCGGGCGTTCGCCGGTCTCCCGTCCCGAGAGATGCTTGGAATAGTTCTCGATGCCGGCGCAGGTTCCCACTTCGAGCATCATCTCGATGTCGAAATTGGTGCGCCCTTCGAGCCGCTGTGCTTCGAGCAGCTTGCCCTGGGTCTTCAGTTCCCAGAGCCGGGCCGCAAGTTCCTCGCGAATGGCGACGACCGCGCGCTCGATCGTGGGGCGCTGGGTGACGAAGTGCTTCGCGGGATAGATGGCACAACGATCGAGCCCGGCAATCGTGTTGCCGCTGACGGGATGAAAGCGGGAGATTCGCTCGACCTGATCGCCCCAGAGCTCGATGCGCACGCCCTGCTCGTCGTAGGCCGGAAAGATCTCGATGGTATCGCCGCGTACACGAAAGGTGCCCTGCTCGAAGGCGGCATCATTGCGCTGATACTGAATTCCCACCAGCTCACTGAGCAGCGCATCGCGACCGCGCGTCTCCCCCACCGAGACACTCAGCATCAGAGCGCGATAGGCGACGGGATCACCGAGGCCGTAGATCGCCGAAACGGTCGAGACGATCACGACATCTTCCCGTTCCATCAGCGATGACGTGGCGCGCAGCCGGAGCGACTCGAGATCCTGGTTGATCGACGCGTCCTTCTCGATGTACACGTCGGTCGAGGGGACGTACGCCTCGGGCTGGTAGTAGTCGTAGTACGAGACGAAATACTCGACCGCGTTGGTCGGGAGGAACTGCTTCATCTCGCCGTAAAGCTGCGCGGCAAGGGTCTTGTTGTGGGAGAGAATGAGGGTCGGCTTGCCATAGTTGGCGATGGCGTGGGCCAGGGTCATCGTCTTGCCGCTGCCCGTGACGCCGAGAAGCGTCTGGTACTTGTCGCCACGAATGAGGCCGGCGGTCAGCTCCGCGATAGCGCGGGGCTGGTCACCAGCTGGCTCGAAGGGGGCGCGGACCTCGAAATGGGGCATCCAGCCAATATAACAGCGTGCTTCGGGGGATGTTCGGGATGACTACGAGAAGGGAGAAGGGAGAAGGGAGAAGGGTGAGGGGTGAGGGGTGAGGGGTGAGGGGTGGAGGGTGAGGGGTCAGGGAGTGGGGGAAACAGGGCGGTTCCCCCTTCCCCATCACCCGTCACCCGTCACCTTCTCGTGAAATACCACATCGCCGCGGCAGCCAGGATCGTCACCGCCGCGATCACAGGCACCCGCCACTTCCGCCAGGTGCTTCCGCGGACCGAGACGTAGGCGCCGCTGATCACCGCCGGATCGTCGAGCTGGCGGATCAGGTCGGCGGCAAATTTCGGCCGATTCTTGGGCTCCTTCGAAAGCAGCTGATCGATGATTCCGGCGAAGGCCTTCGGGACATCGTACCGCCGCGACGCGATCGGGGGCACCGAGTGCATGACGTGTGACGCCATCACCTGCTGGGGCGAGACACCGTGAAATGGCGCCGTGCCGGTCAGCATCTCCCAGGCCACGATGCCGAGGGCGTAGAGGTCGGCCCGATGATCGGTGTTGGGATCGCCGGCGGCCTGCTCGGGCGCCATGTACGCGGGTGTCCCGATGGCAATGCCGGACGCCGTCTGGGTATTGCCGTGCGCCCCGCTGACGTGGCCCAGTCGATGCGAGGCACGAGAGGCATTGATTGCTTTCGCCACGCCAAAGTCGGTCACGACGGCCGAGCCACCGGTCAGCAGGATGTTGTCGGGCTTGATGTCGCGGTGGACCACGTCGTTGCCGTGTGCATATGAGAGCGCGCGGGCGACGTCTTTCATGATCCCCACCGTTTCACGCACCGAGAGCGGCCCACGCGTGAGCCGGGTTCGCAGCGATTCGCCATCGATGAAGGGCATCACGAAGAAGGGGAGCCCGTCCACCTCGCCGCTGCTGAGCACCGGAACGATGTGTGGGTGCTGGAGCGCTGCCGACACCAGGATCTCGCGCTTGAATCGTTCGAGCGAGACCGCCGCAGCGAGTTCAGGCGGGAGCACCTTGACCACCACCTTGCGACGGAGCGCATTGTCGCGGGCCACATAGACCGTGGCCATCCCGCCGCCGGTCAGCTCGTGCTCGAGCGTCAGGGCGGATCCGAGGACGTGCTGCAGTGCATCGCGTGGGGCCGTCAATGTCTCGCCGATGAAGGGGTGGGGATGGCTGCCGTGGCACGTTGTTGAGGGATGATGACGGCCCCGGGGGTCCTTGGCAATGCCCCCGTGCACTCCCCTGCCCCGAACTGTGGTACCTGGACCGGTTGCGAACCACGCGGCAGGAACGTCAGGGTACGGGTGCCGGTGGAGTCCTTGATTCGAAGCGTCGCCGGCTTGCTGGCATCGTCGTTGAACCAGCCCCAGCCCGCGAGGGCCATCCCCTCTTCGGCGCCAGCATTCGCCGCCGGGCCACCGGGAACGAGCCCGCGGACCACACGATCCTGAGTGGACTTCGCGGCATCGAAACCGAGGACGAAGGGCACGACGGTCGTGTCACGCACGACAATGCAGTTCCCGATCGCCCCGGCGACCAGGGGAATCATTTCCCCCTGATCGATGTATCGGCCGATCGCCGATCGCACGAGCGGCCGCAGGTCTCGCGGAAGCACGCCGAGGACGAGGGAGTCCGTGAGGTCGGCACCACTTCGTCTGGATGCACGATAGAGATCGCGCATCAGCCGGTCGAACTCATATCGCCCACCTGAGGCCGTCGCGAGCTCACCCTTCAAGTAGAGCGCCAACAGGTACCCCTGCAGGTACGGGAAGGTCCGGCGATCGGGATTGGCGTAGTAATCTGTCTCGATCTCGCGTCGGGTGGCTCCACGGGCGGGCGAGAGATAGTAGCGTCGCACCGTCGTGTTCACTCGCTCAAGCCAGGCGGAGTCGCTATAGGCCCCGGCTTCGTGGAAGAAGCGATCAGCGTAGTAATCCGTGACGCCCTCGGTGAACCATTTGTATCGTTCCTCTGGTCGGGCGGCCTTCATTCCCTGGCCGTTCCAGAGATGCATCAGTTCGTGCGCCGCGATCCGGCCGATCGCGGTCAGCGACGATGCGCTGTCTGCGAAAGCGACGAAGCCGCCGGTGAAGGCGGTTCCCCCCTGAGTTCCGCGCGAGGCGATGCGCGACAGTGTGACGAAGCCGCTGCCAGTTCCTTGATCCCCCCAGAACTTTCGCTCGATCTCCCAGACGCGATCCAGCAGGGTGATGAACGCCGAATCCGGGAAATTCCACTGGTCCTGAATCGCGATCCTGAAGCCTTTTCGTCGGGGGTTGGGTATCCGGAACCGGCCGGCCACAAAGGCCGCCTGACCGAGATTGGCAATCGTGGTTCGGCTCACGCTTCGTGCACCGCCGTATGAGGTCAGGATGCTCCAGTCGGCAGGAACGCCTGTCCAGGTCACGCGAACCACGACCGGTGTCGCAGCAGCCCACTCCGGAAAGATCAGTCCGTTGCCCCCGTTGAAAATCACTCGACTGGAGTCGACCACGGCCCGGAAATAGAGGGGCAATCGAAGGGGGCCGCTCCAGTCCTGCTGCACGCGATAGCGCAGCCGGACACTCGCGCGCGGGGGATGGGACACCGTAACAATGCCAGCGCTGTCGCTCACGACTCGCGCCGGTCGATCGACGGCGAGGTTGAGAATGCTCTTGTTCAGCGAGTCCTGCCCGGCCCAGCGGAATGGGGCCGTGAACCGCGTCGAGCCCGACGCGTTGCCACGCAGGGTGAGTTCGATTTCGAGTGCAGGCGGCGTATCGCCGCTGCGGCTGATGCTGAATCGGTAGGCGAGGGTATCTCGTGCCGCCACGGCCGGGGTCACGGCGGCACCCGTCCATACAGACAATGCCAGCGCGCTATGCAACAGCAACATCTTCACCCCGGTCAGTTCAGGCGGCGGACAACACCATAAGGTGTTGGATGCCCGAACTGGCCAGTTGGTTGTCAGCGCGAGGTAAGGCCTTCACCTCACGCCGAGCTTCTCCAGCAGTGCTCGATGCTTCGGGCTGACCGGCATGCACGACAACCGGCTGATCCGTACCAGCCCGAGGTCCGCGAGAGCCGGAACCCCCTTGATTGTCGCGAGGGTTACCGGGCTCTTGAGCGGACGAACGGGCATGACATCGACCACCACCAGCTTCGGGTCATCCAGCTTGGGATCCGGGTACGGCCCCTTGGCAATCTTCGCGATACCGACGATCGCCTTGCCGTCCCCGGAATGATAGATCAAGACCTCGTCTCCCTTGGCCATCGCGCGCAGGTGGATGAGCGCGGCGTTACTCGCAACGCCATCCCAGGTGGCGCGACCATCACGGACGAGGTCGCCCCAGCTGTAGGTACCGGGTTCGGTCTTCAGGATCCAGGAAGCAGACATCAGAGGTTCATCCCCAGGGCAAGGAACAGGGTCAGCGCACGAACCGCGCGATAGGCACCGGACCGGAATGGCATCGCGCCGTCTCGCATCGGCGAGCCAAGTGGAAGCTGAACAATGGCTCGGCAGCCGGGGAGAGGCGACCGGTTTTCGAGTCGCACGGTGCCTCCGTGTGCTTCGGCGATGCGTCTCGAGAGTGCCAGGCCGATCCCCGACCCGCCCGGCTTGGTGGTATAGAATGGCACGAAGAGATTCGCGCTATCGGCGATACCGCTCCCTTCATCCTCGACCAGCACCTCGAGGTCGTCGCCTCGAATCATCCAGGTCACCGTGACCCCACCGGCGGTCCCGTCCACGGAATCGACCGCATTGCGCACCAGGTTGATCAACAGCTGGTCGAGCTGGTCGGCATCAGCCGACACGACCTGTTCCGGTCCGGGCACCACCGTCACTCTCCGCCGGGGTTCGAGCGGAACCACGCGGCGAACCCATTCCTCGACCCGCACCGGCGCGAGCACCGGCCGCGGCAGCCTTGCGAGCCGGGCGTAGGCGGCGATGAATCGCCCCAGGGAATCAGCGCGCTGTCCAATCACGTCAAGACCTTCGCGGAGATCCGCATCGCTCTCGGTCGTGTGCGCGCCGCGTTCGACAATCGATCGCAACGAACCTGCGAACGACCGGATCGGCGCCAGCGAGTTATTGATCTCGTGGGAGAGGACACGAATGAGGCGCTGCCATGCCTCGCGTTCTTCGGCTTGCAGGGCCCGGCTCACATCGGTGAGCAGGACCAGGGTGTGCGGCCGGCCATCCTGGCGAAACGAACTTCGTCGCAGCTCCCAGCGGTTGGCGTAGGAGCCACGCTGATCCAGCACGCGCGGCGTTTCGCCCTCGAGACAATCCTCGAGACCCAGCTCCGATGCGTGTCGGCCCACGAGCCGCTCCGCCGGTTCATCGAGCAGGCGCTCGCCACCGCGATTCACCAGCACGAGTGCGCCGCCAGCATCGAAAGTGAAGACCGCGGCATCGATCTCGGTCATCACCGTGCGCAGCAGCGCGGTCGCCTCGATCACCCCAAGCCGCTGCCCGCGCAACATCTCGGCGAGCGCGTTGGCTTCCTCGTAGAGCAGGCCCAGGTCATCATCCGGATCCGACGACCGGGCGCGGTGGGAGAAGTCGCCCTCGCGCATCGCCGCGAGCAGGTTGGATACCGTCTGCAGCGGCCGGATGACGCGCTCGTGAAGCACCATCAGGCCGATACCGAGGGTACTGGCCACCACGAGCGTGCCGGTCCATTGCAATCGGCTGCTGTGCGGTTCGACCCAGAGGAGCACCAGCGCCGTCACGACGGCCGGAAGGGCGGCCCACGCCGCAATGGCGACGATGCGCCGGGGCTGCGAGGCCATCGCGATTACAGTCCGTACCGCTCCAGCCGGCGATACATCGCGCTACGGCTGAGCCCGAGCGCCTTCGCGGCTTCGGACACGTTGTTCCCGGTTCGCGCCAGCGCCTTCTGGATGAGGACGCGTTCGACATCCTCCAGCGTCATCTGATCGAGATGCGCGCTCCCCTCGCCGCCGGTACTCAAGCCGAGATCGCCGACCCGGATCTGATTGCTGTCGGCAAGAAGCACGGCGCGCTCCACCGTGTGGTCAAGCTCGCGAATGTTTCCGGGCCAGGCATATCCGAGCACTGCAGCCATCGCATCGGGATGGAAACCGCTAATCGCCTTGCGATAGCGCGCCGCATATTTCTCGAGGAAATGCGCGGCGAGTTGCGGAATATCCTCGCGCCGCTCGCGCAGTGCCGGGATCCGGATCTCGATGGTGTTCAGCCGGTAGAGCAGATCTTCGCGGAATCGGCCGGCCGAGACCTCGTTGCGAAGATCGGCATTGGTGGCGGAGAAGACCCGCACTTCGACCGTCTTCGTCTTGGAGGATCCGACCCGCTCGAACTCGCCGGTGTTCAGCACCCGGAGCAGCTTCGCCTGCTGCCCCTGGGTGATGTTGGCAATTTCGTCGAGAAAGAGAGTGCCCCGGTCGGCCAGCTCGAACCGGCCGATCCGATCGCTCTTGGCGTCAGTGAACGCCCCCTTGAGATGGCCGAAGAGCTCGCTCTCGAAGACGCCTTCGGAGAGGCCGCCCACGTTCACCGTGATCATCGGACGGCTGGCACGTGCGCTCGCCGCGTGGAGCCAGCGCGCGGCGATCTCCTTGCCGACGCCGTGCTCGCCGAGAATCAAGGCATTGGCGTCACTCGGTGCAACTCGCGCCATCAGTTTGGCGGTCGCGCGCATCGCCGGCGACTCGGTAACCAGGTCCGGCAGGCCTTCGCGCCGCAACGACTGATTCTCGCTTTCGAGTCGCTGGCTTCTACGAAGTGCCCGTCCGAGCTCGACCTGGGTGCGCAACAGCGCGACCAGACGATGGTTGTCCCAGGGCTTCTCGATGTAGTCACGGGCGCCGTGACGCATCGCCTCGACCGCACCTTCGACACTGCCGAACGCCGTCATCACGACCACCGGCAGCGCGGCGTCGAGGGACTGGATCCGCTGCAGCACATCGAGCCCTTCACGGCCCGACGTGGTGTCACGCGTGTAGTTGAGGTCCATCAGCAGGGCGTCGAAATCGCTCCGCTCGAGGGTGGCGAGCACGCCAGCGGGCGAGGTTGCCGTCTCGACGGCGAAGCCCTCGTTGCGGAGCAGCAGGCGCAGCGCCTGCAGGATGTCCGACTGGTCGTCGGCGACGAGGATGCGCGGCGCGGGGAGAGCCATGGGTACCCGGAATCTACTCCGGGACCAGCCAGCCGTCCTTGAGGCGAATGATCCGGTTGCCGTACCGGGCGTTCTCCTCGGAATGGGTGACCTGAATCACCGTCGTGCCGGCCTGATTGAGCGACCGGAAGAGTTCCATGATCTCGCGACCCTGCTCCGAGTGCAGGTTGCCGGTGGGTTCGTCGGCGAGCAGCAAGGTGGGCTTGGCAATCACGGCGCGCGCGACTGCAACGACCTGTTGCTGACCGCCGGAGAGCTGGCGCGGGAAGAGGTCCTTCTTCCCCACCATGTGAAAACGGTCGAGCGTGTCAGCCACGATCGCCTGCCGCTCGCTGGATGGAATATTCCGGTAGCTCAGCGGCATGTCGAGATTCTCCGCCACGGTCAGTTCATCCAGCAAGTGGTACTGCTGAAAGACGAACCCCACCGCCGAACGGGAGAGGGCGCTCCGAGCCTTCGGAGCGAGCGCATGCACCGGATCGTTGCCCAGCCAGTACTCGCCGGTGAAGTCGGCATCGAGCATTCCAAGGATCGAGAGCAGGGTCGACTTCCCGGCGCCCGACGGCCCCATGATCGTCACGAATTCACCGGCGGCGATATTCAGCTCGATCCGACGCAACAGGAAGGTCGGCGAGGGCCGGGTAGGGATCGACTTCTCGAGGTTCACAACTCGGATCACGAAAACTCCGCTGCGGCAGGATCAGGAAGGTGCCGAAAACTATCGTGCATGGTCACTCGATGCGCAGGACGGCCATCGGGTCGACTCTCGCAGCGCGCCGCGCCGGGATCCAGGCCGCGAACCACGCCGTGGCCAGCAGCACCGCCGCGGCGAATGCCAGCATCAGCGGATCGGCGGCATCGACCTCATAGAGCTGGCTCCGGAGAAACCGGGCCCCGAGGAGATAAACGAGAAGGCCGATCGCGGACCCGGCCAGCGTGGCGCCGAGCGCTCCACCGACGATCATTTGCACCACCGCGGTGGCACGGGCCCCAAGTGCCATCCGGATGCCGATTTCTCGCCGACGGCGCGAGACCCCCTGGGCGACCACACCATAGATCCCCAGCGAGGCGAGCAGCAAGGCAGTTGCACCGAAGATCCCCAGCAGCATGCCGAACAGTCGCGGCTGCGATACCGACGCGCTGATGCCCGATGAAAGTCGACCAAGGTCACTCACCGGCATATCGGGATCGACCTGATGCACCGCATCGCGAAGTGCGCCAACGATGGCGAGTGGCTCGCCGCGCACCTTCGCGAAGACGTTGAATGATGACCGCGGAAAGATGGCAAGCGGGACATACGCCGCAGGTGCGGCCGGCTTGCCAAGTCCCTCGTGGTGCACATCACCGACCACGCCGACAATGACGCCCTCGGACGGACCGATCCGGAATCGCTGACCCACCGCGTCCTGACCCGGCCACCCCTGCTTCGCGAAGGCGAGACTCGCAACCACCGGGATCAGCGCGCGCGAACTGTCAGCGACGGTGAAGTCACGCCCGCTCAGCAGCGGAATGGAGAGGGCACCGAAATAGCCGGGGGTCACCATGTAGACCCCGGCTGCGGGAGAGAGGGTGTCCACCGCGCCGCTGGCGCGCACCACCTCCAACCCGTACGGCTCGCCACCTCCGGTGAGGGGGGTGCGCTTGCTGCCACCAACCGCGACAACACCTGGCACCTGAGCAATGCGCTCGAGCAGCGCGTGGCGGAACGGCTCGAATGCGGTCGGTCCGGTAAATCGAGGCCCTTGCAAGGTCAGTCGCATCGTGGCGACGCCTTCCGCGCGGAAACCCGGATCGACGTGTGTGAGCTTCCAGAGCGAGGTCAGGGCCAGCACGGCGCCGCAGAGCAACAGCACCGCGAAACCACTCTCAGCCGCGAGCAGCCCGCTGGCGAGACGTCCGGAGCCGCTGCTCTGGCCACGTCCTTCGCGCAGTGACGTGTCGGCGCCAGGGTTGGCGCTACGCAATGCCGGCAACACGCCGACCATCAGGAACGATGCCACTCCCGCGAGAACGGCAAAGCCGGCAACCACCGGATCGATCGCAATCTCGCTCGCCCGAGGCAGCGTCGCCGCGGCGAGCGACGAGAGGAACGGAACCCCGAGCCATGCCAGCAGGAGTCCGAGCGCTGCGGCCGCGAGGGCGAGCACCGCGCTCTCCAGGAGCAACTGCCCGAGCAACCTCCGCCGGGATGCACCAAGCGCCGCACGAATCGCGAGCTCACGCGTGCGCGACAGGCCGCGGGCGAGCATCAGGTGCGCCACGTTGACGCAGGCGATCAGCATCACCAGCCCAACCGCGATGAGCAGCGCGAGCAGCGGCGTCCGGACATCGCCCGTGAGAAAGTCGGTGAGCGGTTGCATGGCGGCCACACCCCAACCCTTGTTGCTCTCGAGGTAGCGCCGTTCGAGTCCTGAGAGGATATCGCCGACTTGCGCCCTGGCCGCGTCGGGGGTGACGCCGGGTGCGAGTCGCCCGATCACGTTGAGCCACCGGACCGGGCGGATATGAGGGACTTCAGCGTCGGTCATCAGGGAGAGCGGCAACCAGATCTGCGCTTCGGCGCTGGGGAAAGCGAACGCGGGCGGCATCACCCCGATCACGCGATACGGCGTGCCGTCGAGCCGAACCACTTTGCCAACGACGTCCCGATCGCCACCGAGTCGGCCGCGCCAGAAGGCGTCGCTGAGCACGACGACCTGGTTTTCTCCGGGCCGATCGTCCTCAGGGCCGAAGGTTCGCCCGCGCAACGCGGTCGCCCCCAGGGTGCTGAACATTCGGCCGTCGACCATCGCCGCGGACACGTTGAGGGGCTCGCCGAAACCGGTGAGGTTCTTCGTCCCGAGGCCAGGCGCGTAGAAGTACGCCGAGACAGAACTGAGCCGGGAGGCGCCGGCGCGCAGGTCATCGAAGTCTTGCGGCGAGAACCCGCCGTAAACCGCGCCACGCTCGGCGCGCTGATGGCCGATCTGGACCAGCGCAATGGGCTGCTCGAACGGAAGTTCGCGAAGCAGCACCGCACGAACTACAGTGAAGATCGCGGTACTGGCGCCGATCCCCAGGGCGAGTGTCCACAGCGCGACGAGGGTGAATCCGGGGGTCCGCCAGAGTGAGCGCACCGCCCGTCGCAGGTCCTGCCAGCCGTTCTGCATTGGTGCTCCTGCCCGACGATGCCGGGCGAGTGCCGGTATGACTTACTCGCCCCGCAGCGCTTCGACCGGGTCGACGCTTGTGGCGCGACGCGCGGGAAGCCAGGTCGCCAGCAGGGTCACTGCGAGGAGCAGGAGCGGAATGCCGACGAACGTGGCCGGGTCGTTCGGCGAGACCTGGAAGAGCAGCCGGTCGGTCGCGCCGAGCGCGGCCTTGGTGTCAAGCGCCTTGAGCAGGTTAGTGAAGACGAGGGCAGCAACAAGCCCGAATCCGACACCAACAATTGCCAGTCGCATCCCCTGCCCCATCACGAGCTTCTGGACTTCTCCCGGTGTGGCACCAAGGGCAAGGCGCACTCCGAGTTCCTTGGAGCGCTGGGTGACCGTGTAGGACATCACACCGTAGAGTCCGATCGCGGCGAGGCCGGCGGCAAGAACCGAGAAGACGGTGAGCAGCACCATCGAGAATCGGCGCGGCCCTGTGCTGATCGACACCAGTTCATCCATCTGCGAGACGTTCGCGATCGCTACATCGGCATCGACCTGCTTGAGTGCCGCGCGCACAGCATTCAGTACCTGCGTCGGCTCGCCAGTGGTGCGGACCGCGTACGTCATGAAGCCGGTCCCGGTCTGCGCGAGCGGGAAGTAGACCTGGATCCGCTTCTCGGCGTCGAGGCCTTCGTGCATGGTGTGCCCCACGACACCGACCACCGTGATCCAGGTGATGTTGGTATCCGTGAGGTTGTTGAACGTGATGCGCTTGCCGATTGGATCCTGGTTGGGCCAGAAACGCTTCACCAGCTCGTCGTCCACCACCACGACCGCGGGCGATTCGAACCGGTCCTGCGCCGTGAAGAAGCGTCCCTTGATGAGCGGTGCGCCCAGCGTCGCCAGGAAGTTGGGCGTCACCAGCCGTACGTCACCCCATGGAATCGCTGCCTTCGGCGGCGGGGTGAACCCCTCGACATTGAACGAGGAGGTACTCCAGTTGTTCGTGAACGGCAGCACCGAGGTGGCACCGGCCGACACGACGCCCGGCACAGCGGCGATTGCTTCCGTCGCGCGGTCGAAATAGGCGACCCGCACGGTATCGTTAGGATATTTTGCAGCCGGCAGGCCGACATTGAACGTCAGCAGATGATCGGGCCGGAACCCCGGATCAACCTGCAGCAGCTGCGTGAACGAACGCGTCAGGAGCCCCGCACCAACCAGCAGCGTGAGTGCCACAGCAACCGTGGCCACCACCAGACCGCGTCGCAGGGCGAGCCCCCCGCGATCACCCGCAGCGCCGCGTCCGCCTTCCTTGAGCGTTTCCTGCAGGGAGGTACGCGACACGCGGAGCGCCGGCGCCAGGCCGAAGAGCAATCCGGTACCGACGGCCAGCAGGAGCGTGAAGCCGAGCACCTTGCCATCGAGTCCGATCGCAGTGGCCGGCGGCAGGTTGCGCTCATTGAGCGACAGCAACGCCGGCACACCCCACATGGCCAGCAGCAAGCCCAGCGCACCGCCCAGCAACGAGAGCAGGACACTCTCGGTGAGCAGCTGCTTGACCAGATCGCCGGGAGAGGCGCCGAGAGCGACTCTGACGGCGATCTCTCGCGACCGCGAGGCGGCGCGTGCCAGCTGCAGGTTCGCGACGTTGGCGCAGGCAATCAGCAGCACCAGTCCGACGGCGCCGAGCAGGACGAACATCGCGCGGCGCATCCCGGACGAGGTCACCTGGTCCGAGAGCGAGGAGAGCGCGAGATCCCAGTCCTCGGGGAACGCGTCGGGGCGATCGGCCTTGATCCGGTTCGCGAGCGCGTGCATCTCGCGCTGACCCGCCGCCAGCGACACGCCGTCCTTGAGCCGCGCCGTGAGATTCAGGAACTCGTTGCCGAACGACCCCGAGAGCTGGCGCTGCGTGAGCGCCAGTGGGACCCAGATATCAGTATTGGTGTTGAGCATCGAGGTAAACGACGGCGGCATCACGCCGACGATTTCGTAACTCTCGCCGTTCAGCAGCATTCGCTGTCCCACGATCGCCCTGTCTGCGCCGTACCCACGGCGCCAATAGGCGTCGCTCAGCATCACGACATGTTCATTGCCGAGGTTCGACTCGTCGGCCCGGAGTGCGCGCCCCATCGCGGGCTGCACACTGTAGGTGCCGAAGTAGTCCCCCGCTACGCGCTGCGCCTGGAGCCGGCTCGCATCGCCGTGTCCGGTGAGGGTCGGGCCCCAGCCGGTACTGACAGAAACCTTGCTGAACACCTGCGTCTGTTTCTGGTATTCCACGAACCCGGGCGCCGAAACCGAGGCCTTCAGGTCCTTGAGCGATGGGTAGTGATGGTTGAGCACCACCAGCTGCTCCGGCCGGTCGAACGGCAACGGCCGCAGCACCACTGCGTTGATGACCGAGAAGATGGCAGTGTTCGCGCCGATGCCGAGCCCCAGGGTGAGGATCGCCACCAGGGCGTACCCCGGGCTGCGACGCAACGTGCGCACCGCGTAGCGGATATTGTTGCTCATCGCAGCCATCGGAGTGTCCTTCCGGCAATCAGGCCGGTGAAAGTTCCAGCGCCTGATCCTCGACCACGCGGCCGTCGAAGAGGTGAATCGAGCGATCCGCATGACGCTCATAGCGAGGATCGTGGGTCACCATGCAGATCGTGGCCCCTCCGCGATGCAGCTCCTGCAGCAGCTGCATCACCGACTCGCCGTTGGTGGAGTCGAGGTTACCGGTCGGTTCGTCAGCGAGAAGAATCAGCGGCTCGCCGGCGACGGCGCGTGCCACTGCAACACGCTGCTGCTGACCGCCCGAGAGCTGCGCCGGGTAGTGCTTCACGCGATGACTCATCCCTACCTTCTCGAGCGCCGCCATCACCCGCTGCTTGCGATCCGCCGGTGCCATGCCGCGGTAGGTCAGCGGCAGCTCGACATTCTCGTACACCGTGAGATCGCCGATCAGGTTGAAGGCCTGGAAGATGAAGCCGATCTCCCGGTTGCGGATCCGGGCACGATCCGACGGCGAGAGCTGCGCGACCGGCTTGTCATCGAGGTAGTACTCGCCGCCGGTCGGCGTGTCGAGCAGGCCGAGCAACGAGAGCAGCGTGGTCTTGCCGCAGCCGGACGGGCCGGAGATCGCGACGTACTCGCCGCGCTTGACGTCGAGATGGATCTCGGCCAGCGCGTGGGTTTCGACTTCGTCGGTGTAGAAGACCTTCTTGATGCCATCGAGTCGGATGAGCGACTGGCCTGGGGACGTCACGTGGGCTCCGGATGTTGGCGTTCGGCTACGGGAAACGGACGGGTCACTGGCTACTTGATGCGCACGCGATCGACACCGTCGAATCGCGACATATCCGAGAGGATCACGATATCACCCGGCTTGAGCCCGCGGACGATCTCGACCGCATTCGCCGAGGTCCGGCCCAGGGTGACCTGCACTCGCTCGGCCTCCTTGCCATCAGGCGTGAGGCGGAAGAGCCCGATGGTGCTGTTGGCCTGGCCATAGGTGGGCCGCCCGACATGCATCACCTTGCCGATCCGCTCGAGCTCGATGGTCCCATCGACGCTGAGGTCGGGGCGAGCGCCCTTGGGGAGCGAATCGGTGAGGGCGACATCCACGGTCACCGTCCCGCCGGTGGAGGACGGATCGATCCGTGAGACGCGTCCACGGACGAAACCGTTGCGCGTGTCGATCGAGGCGGTCTGCCCCACCGTCACATCACGGGCCTGGTTCTCCTGCACCCGCAGTACGGCCTTGAGCTTCTCCGGTTGCACCACCTTGGCAATCGTCGTCCCGCTGGTGGCGAACTGCCCTTCCTCGATCGGCATCTCCTGGAGCACGCCGGCGACGCCGGCCTTCACGACCATCGCGCCGACGAGGTTGTGCTGGTAATTCACCACTGCCTTGAGCCGCTCGACCTGTTCTTTCTGCACGGCCAGCTGCGACGGCATGTTCTCAGTGAGGATCTTGAGACGCTGCTGCTCGATGTCGAGTCGCTCGCGCAATTCGGTCGCGAGGTCGGTCACCTTGGCCAATTCGAACTTCGAGAGGAGCTCGGACGACATCGCCTGGGCGGCGTCGGCCTGCCGCTTCGCCTCGTTGTAGGTCGTCCGGGTGCTGGCCACGACGCCCACCTGGGAGAGGCGCTGGGTCTCGAGATTGCTCTTGAGTGACACCAACTGCGCCTCGGCATCGGTCAGCGAGCGTTCGGCCTGCAAGAGCTGGATCTCGACATCGGGATTGCTCAAGCGGAGCAGGACGGTCTCGGGCGTGACCCGGGCACCCGGCTGCACCAGCTTGGCCTCGACGCGTCCCGGGGCGATGGCGGAGATGAAGCGGATCTGCTCCGGCACCAGCGAGCCCGGGGCGCGAATGTCCCTGAGCATGGGGCCTGAGACGACGGAATCGAGCTGCAGCGTCGGACGATCGACCGAAGGAGCCGCCGGCTTCATTCTGCTCACCGCGACCGTGGCGAGCACGAGGCCGAGCACCCCGACACCAATCAGGATTGGGCGCTTGCGATTGGGCTTCTTTTCGCGGGCTACGTCCACGGCTCATCCTTGCCAGAAGTCGGTTGACCCATTGGAAAACTGGGGTCGGTCGAGCGAAGTAAGGGAAGAAGCGTGCCGGGGAACAACCTGAGGACGACACTCTAAGTCATTGAGATACAACACCTTCTACAACTGTGGTTCGGGGATCCTGCGAGCAAGTGTCCGATACTGGGATTGGGCGTCCCACGACCGGTCGACTCAGCCCCCCTCCTGCGCCTCGCGCCGCTCGACCGTGGAGACCCCCTTCACCTTCCTGATCGCCTTGAGGACCTTGGCGAGATGGGGGAGGTTGTCGACCTCGACCAGGATCGACCCGAAGGCGGTGCCGTCCTTGGAGTTGATCTCGGCGCCGCGGATGTTGGTGCCCGTCTGCGAAATCACCTGCATGATGTCGGCGTAGAGACCGCGCCGATCCTCCCCGTTGATCAGCAGCCGCACCGCGTAGGTCTCGCCAGTCTGCTCCTGCCAGTCGATCTCGACCCGTCGCCCCTGGTCGCCGAGGGTGAGGAGATTGGGACAATCGGCACGATGAATCGAGATGCCGCGCCCCTGGGTCACAAACCCCACCACCGGGTCGCCGGGCACCGGCTGGCAACACTGGGCATAGCGAACCATCAGGCCGTCGACGCCCTGAATCTTGATGCCGCGGCCGAGGCGGAGGCGATCGATCACCCGACCGAAGACGGTGGGTGGCTTCTCCTGCAACGCATCCGGCGCGAGATCGGGGAAGAGCGCCTTCATCACCTGCCCGACCGCGAGGTCGCCGCGGCCGAGTGAGACTTCGAGCGCCTCGCTATCGAGCAGGTTGAGCGCGACAGCGGCCGTCTGCATCGCTTCGGGTACAGGCGCGGTGAGTCGGCGACGCTTGAGTTCCCGCGTGAGGATTTCCCGGCCCAACTGCAGCGAGACGGTCTCTTCCTCCTGCCTGATCCACTGCTTGATCTTGGCGCGGGCGCGACCGGTGCGAACATGACTCAGCCAGTCGCGGCTCGGCTTGGCATGGGGCGAGGTGAGCACTTCCACGGTGTCGCCGTTCTTGAGCTCCCGATGCAACGGAGCAATGCGACCGTTGACCTTCGCGCCAGAGGTATGCAGGCCGACGTCGGTGTGCACGTGGAAGGCGAAGTCGATCGCGGTCGCGCCCTTGGGGAGCTGCTTGACGTCGCCTTGCGGCGTGAAGATGAAGATCTCGTCGTGATAGAGGTCGACCTTGAGGAACTCGAGAAAGTCCTCCGGCGACGCGCTCTCCTGCTGCAGTTCGAGGAGCTGCCGGAACCAGCCGAGCTGTCGGCCGACATCGTCCTCACCCTCTTCGACGGTCTTGTAGAGCCAGTGTGCGGCGATACCGTATTCGGCGGTGCGATGCATCTCCTGAGTGCGGATCTGGATTTCGAAGAGCTGGCCGCCGGGCCCGAAGATCGTGGTATGGAGTGACTGATAGCCGTTGCTCTTGGGGCTCGCGATGTAATCCTTGATCCGCTCCTGCACCGGCGTCCAGACGTGGTGAATAATGCCGAGCACGTGGTAGCACTCCGGCACCGTGCGGACGATCACCCGCATCGCCATCAGGTCGTAGATCTCGTCGAACGGCTTGTTCCGCTTCCGCATCTTCTGATAGATCGACCAGAGATGCTTCGGGCGGCCGCTGACATCGTACCACTCGATCCCGGCGCGCTTGAGTTCCTGCTCGAGCGGGCCGCGCATGCGCTGGATCATCTGTTCGCGCGCGGCCCGCTTGGCGGCGACCTGCTGTGCCAGCGCCTGATATTCCTCGGTCTCGAGGAACTTGAAGGCGAGGTCTTCGAGCTCGGCCTTGACGTTCGCCATGCCGAAGCGGTGCGCGAGCGGCGCATAGATCTCACGCGTCTCGGTCGCGATGCGCTGGCGTCGCTCCGGCGTCAGGTGCTCGAGCGTCCGCATGTTGTGGAGGCGATCGGCGAGCTTGATGATGATGACGCGGGCATCCTTGGCGACCGACAACAGCAGCTTGCGGTAGTTCTCCGATTGCTCTTCCACCGAGGACCGGAACGGAAGATGGGAAAGCTTGGTGAGCCCTTCCACCAACCCGGCCACTTCGTTGCCGAACTCGCGGGCGATGTCATCGGTGGTGAGGTCGGAGTCCTCGACCACATCGTGGAGCAGCGCCGCGCAGATGGACGTAGTGTCGACAAGAAAGCCCGCGAGAATCGAGGCAACCGCGATCGAGTGCTCGACGAAGTCTTCCCCGCTCATCCGTTTCTGCCCGCGGTGCGCGGCAGCGGAATAGCGGAGTGCCCGATCGATCAGGGCAATGTCGAGCCGCTCCGCGTGCTTCTCCAGAATCACGAAGAAGGCAGGCGAGAGATCGGTCAGCGAACTCGGCACGGCACCAGTCGTCACAGCAGCCCCGCAGTCGCGAAGGAGAGAAATCGGTCGCCGGCGACGATGACGTGATCGTAGACCGGTACATCGAGCAGTTGTCCTGCCGCCACCAGCTGGCGGGTCACGGCGCGGTCTTCGGCCGAGGGTGTCGGATCACCACTCGGGTGATTGTGCACCAGGATGATCCCGGCCGCTGCCTCGGCGATCGCGGCGCGAAAGACTTCGCGCGGGTGGACCAGCGAGCTGTCGAGCAAGCCACGCGTGACCAGCACATCGCGAAGGACCCGCGAGCGGGTGTCGAGCGCCAGCAGATGGAACTCTTCGACCTCGAGGTCGCGCAACCGGTGCCCCACCACCCGGGCCACATCGGCCGGCTCGGCGATCCGCTCGAGCGCCGGGCGCCCTTCCTGACTGAGGCGCACCGCGAGCTCGAATGCCGCGAGCAACCGGGCCGCCTTGGCGGGCCCGACCCCAGGTGTCCGCTGCAGCTCGGCAGCGGGGCGGGCGGCGAGGCGACGAAGCGTCCCGCCAGCGGGGGCAAGCAGCCTTGCTGCCACCGCCAGAGCGTCTTCCCGAGTATCACCTGTCCCTAGCAGGATGGCGAGAAGTTCCTGCGGCGTCAACGAGGAGGGGCCCAGCCGCCAGAGGCGCTCGCGGGGGCGGTCGGGGGGCGCAGCCGGAATGGACACTCGGGAACGATCGACCGAACCCGCTCTAGGCACGGGCCCGCATAGCGTTCATGGGTACAGAAAAGCGCGAACGGTTGATTGCAGACTTGCGGGAATAGACTACCACTAACATTGTTAGTGTAAACTCATCCCGGAGCGAGTTCCGTGGCGAAGGATTCGGTGGGCGAATTCGAACATCAACTCCTCCTCGCGGCGTTGCGCACGGCGCCCGACGCGTACACGGCGACGATCGTGATGGAGCTTGAGGCCTGCGCAGGCCGGACCGTCTCTCCCGCAGCGGTTCACATTGCGCTGGGGCGGCTCGAGGAACACGGGCTGATTGCGTCGGAGTTGCGCGACGGGGATGGCGCGACCGGTCGACGGCAGCGGCGGTATGTCTCTGTCACTCCGCACGGGCTCGCGGTGGTGCGCGCCGAGCGTGCGCGGCTCCTGCGGCTGTGGGCAGGGCTCGAACCGCTGCTGGAGAGGAACTGAGATGAGTGAGCTCCCCGCCCCGACGACCGACGCTCCATCCTTCTCCCGTCGGTTGCTGATTCTGTTGCTCAAGTTCTCCGGGTATGGTGCCGTCGTTCATGATCTCGAAGAGCTTTTCGTCCTTCGATCGCTTCGTGACGGCGCCCCTGCTGCGCGCCGGTGGTATCGGTGGCAATGCATTGCCACCCCGTTGCGCCTCGGCTGGTTCCGCTTCACAGGAAACCCGGGCCCTCGCCGATCGGTCCGGCCGAGCAGCCTCCCTCGAGCTGCGTCGCTGGTCGACGCCCTCGCGACGGACGGTCGGCGCGCCGCCCGGCGGCTGATCCGCCAGCCGGGGTACGCCATCGCCTCGGTATTGACCATTGGCATCGGTGTCGCCGCGATCGCTTCAGTGTACTCGATCGCGAACTGGATGCTGCTGCGGCCGGTGCCCGCGGTCCGCGCGCCCCATGAGCTGGCGACGATTCAGCTCGAGGCCGCGGCGCCCTTCGGGCTGCCCATCTCGAACCCGGACTATCTCGAGCTCAAGGGACGGCTGCGATCCGCCCCTGATCTCGCGGGTTATACCGCCCAGCAATTCAACCTGGCGTTCGATCCGGCAAGCGTCCCTGAGCGAACCGCTGGCGAGCTGGTGACGCCTGACTATTTCGCGACACTGGGCGTGGCCCTCGCGGCGGGCCGCGCGTTCGACGCAAGCAATGCGACCGCTGCCGGTGGTCTCGTCGCTGTGATCAGTGATCGACTCTGGCAGAAGTACTGGAATCGTTCACCAACTGCCATTGGGGCCCGCGTCACCATCAACGGCCAGCCCTTCACTGTCGTCGGAGTGACGCCCCGCAGCTTTCACGGCGCGGAACTGCCGGGCCGGGCCCAACTATGGGTGCCGGCTGGGGCTGCTCCGGCGCTTCTGCACAGCGCGGAGAAGCTGTCGGGTCCCATGGAGCAGCTCTGGCAGACCCTGATCGCCCGCATCCCAACGGCACAGGGACAACGCGCGGCAGAGGGCGAATTCAACCGACTGGTGGAGGAGATTCGCGGTCGCAAGGGACCGAGTTCGTTCCTCTCTCTGGCGTGGGGGTTCAAGGTTCACCCGGGTATCGGCCTGCAGCCGCTCGCGCGCGCATCCGTGCGCCACACACTGAACATTCTCCTCGTGTCATCCCTGCTCTTCCTGCTGCTCACCTGCGCCAATGTCAGCAACCTCGGCCTTACTCGCGCACTTTCCCTGAGCTCGGCCACTGCCGTGCAGCGCTTGCTCGGCGCGCCACTCGGGCGCGTCATTCGCGAACGTCTGGTCGAGACCACGATCGTCGGCGTGCTTGGAAGCATCGTCGGGGTCGTACTCGGGGTGGCGGTTACCGGCCTCGTTCGTGGCGCGGGGGTCGCCGGCATCGAGCTGGACTATACCGGCGTCATTGTCGACGGTGGCGTGGTCGCGACCACCGCCGTCGTTGCCATCTTTGCGGGTCTCCTCGCCGGACTGCTTCCGGCCCTCACGGTGCGTCGATCCGACGGCTCCCAGCTCATCCGGGTTGCGCACCGACGAGACCGCCGCTCCAGTCGGATTCGACACGGCCTCGTCATTGCCCAGGTCGCGCTCTCGACCACGCTGGTGGTCGGCTCAGGCCTGCTTGCTCGGACTCTGACCAAGCTGCGCCACATCGACCTCGGTTTTTCGGCGGCGAACGTGCTGGCGTTCACCCTCGATCCCGAATCGCAGGGACTTTCCGAGCTCGAGACTGCGCAATTGATTGACCGACTGCTCGATCGTCTCCGGCAGGATCAGCGAGTCACTTCAGCGAGTATCTCGCACGCGCTCGGTGTGCTGAGTGATCAGTTCTACCTCGTTACAGTCTTCCCGCGCCCAGGAAGCACGAATGAGCGGGACCACATTGTAGCTCGCTCCCTCTCGGTCTCGCCTTCCTTTCTCCCAACGCTCGGGGTCGGCATGGTGGGACCCGGCTTTCCACCCGGATGGCTGCTCCCCGATTCAACTGCCGAGCAGGTCGGCGTCCTCAACGAAACCGCTCTCCATCAGCTGCTCCCGGGCATCGCCCCCGAGGCGGCCATCGGGCACATCGTGCAGCCGCTCCCTGGCACGAAGCCGATCCGGGTTGTTGGCGTCGCGCGCGACGCGCGGCTCGCACACGTGACCAGTCCGACCGGGCCCTACATCTTCCGGCCATGGTCGCAAGGCTTCCACGACAAAGAGTTCACGGTGTACCTCCGCACCACGGTACCACCCGAGCAGATGGAAGGCGCAGTGCGCGACCTGGTTCGGCAGGTCGATCCCATGCTGCCAGTGTATGCACTTCATTCGCTGGAGAGCCAGCTGGATGATCTCTTTGCGGAACAGCGGCTGGTGGCAACGCTCGGCTCCCTGCTCGGCGCCGTGGGAGTGATTCTCGCCGCGCTTGGGCTCTACGCCCTTCTCGGTCAGTCCGTGCTTGAGCGTCGCCGCGAAATCGGGATCAGACTGGCTCTCGGCGCGCGCCAGCAGACGGTCGTCGCATCGATCATTGGCGGTGGACTGGGGATGACAGCAGTAGGGATGGTCGCAGGGCTCGCGGGCGCCGCCTATCTGAGCAAGCTGATTGCGTCACGGCTCTTCGGGGTGGCACCGCTTGATCTCGCCACCTATGCTGGCGGCTCGGTACTGTTGCTGGTGGCCGCGCTCGGCGCCTGCGGCATTCCCGCCCGCCGCGCGTCGAAGGTAGAGATCGTGGAGGCGTTGCGGGCGGATTAGGGTGGCGCGCGCTTCAGGCGGTAAATGCGGACCTCGTTTTCGCTGTTGAGCTTGTCGACTCGCGCGAGCAGATAGTCGCGTCCGATCTCCAGTACATCCAGGTCAGCCGGCACCTCCACTTGCCCGAGGAGGACTCCATCGGGATCAAAGACCTCCCAGAGCGCTGGTTCACCGTCGAACGCCCAGTTCTTCGCCCAGATCAGACCAGCGGCATCCACGATCAACCCGGCAAAGGCGGGCCGGTTTGCGGGATACGGCAACGTGCGAAACGCCTTCGCAAACACCGAGCGGACGATGGTGTCCGTTCTGGCCAATCGCACGGCCGTGAATCGACTGATATCCGCACCGGCGACGGGAATTGGCGAGCGGCGGATGCGAATGATCTTCCGGAGTGCGCCATCGAGCGAGCGGACCTCGACTTCATAGCGCTGCCCGTCCGCGTACAGCCAATCCGACCCACGAACCGCAAAGAGCCCGACTCTTCCAAACGGGCGGACATCCATTGCGGAAGGCCGACCAATGCCGTCGTTGACGATCGAATACTCCTGCCTCAGGGCCGGCATGATGCGGGTCCACTTGCCGCTCGACGAGACCGCCATGACCGTAAGCGATTCCGTGACCAGCTGTTGCCGCCCATCACGCCAATTGTCGAATTGGTAACCAATCAGGCGTCCGTCGGTGAGACTGCCGAACAGATCCCGGAACGCCCTCCCCTTGCCCATGGGGTGAGGGAGGTAGGGCGCCGGATTGAAGTGATCCCAGCGTCGCACGACGCCTTTCCGATCGAACTCGGTGTACCTCGCAAGAGCGCCGTCGTACAGCGCGACCGCGTCCTTGCCTACGGGGATGATGCGACCCATGTAATTGAACTGGCCAGCGGTCTCCCCGGGTCCACGCGCGCCGGTATGCCGCAGCAGCTTGCCGGTCGAGTCGAACCACGAGATCCTGAAGCGGGCCTGATCGACGACCGCGACATCGCCGTTACCGAGACGCGCCGCAGTCGGCTTCACGTCGAGGAACTTCTCCTCGCGCGCTCCTGGGCCGCCGAGCACCAGGGACGGAATGGGCTCCACGACAATGCGTCGAGTGTCACCCCAGCTCCCCCGGACATTCTCCACGATCCGCACGCCGGCAGAATCGCGTACCCGTGGGCCTTGCGCGCTCGCCGTGAACGTCACGCCGAGGCTGGCCAGCCACACCGCGCCAACGAGTGCGCATCGGTATTCGCGACGCATCATTGCCCCCCAGCCGTCACGGGTGGCAGTCGGTAGCGATAGAGCCCCTTCCCCTCGCTGCCCGTGTACAGGATGGAGTCACCGGCCACGGCGAGGGTGCTGGCATCGCGATCGAGCCGCAGCACTTCGATCAGCTTGCCGCTCCAGTCGAAGACGTGAACGTGGAGCGCGAGCACGGGAATTCCGCCGCCTGGGGAACCGTCGGTTCGGTGACCGGCGAAGAGCGCGTACAGGTACTTCGGGGTCGCAGCACAGTCGGCGTAATGGCGCCAGATGTCGCCGCTATGCCACCGGCCGTCGGCACTTCGCCTGAACTCGCCATCGGACGGGAACGGGACGGCCGCGTGCCCTACCAGCGTAGCCGTCGTGTCGAGGATATCGATCCGCCCCGCCCCGACGTACAGTGTCGCGAATCGACCCGCTTCAGGTGAAGCGCAGAGCAGGACGCCGGTGCCCACATTCCGCCGGGCCTCGATGTCGACCGAGTCCGCACCCGGCAGGGCCCCAGCGACTGTCGCGATGCGAGCGCCAGTGGTGTCGAACAGTGTGTAGCGGTTGGTGTCGAGGTCACCCACGCTCACGAGCCGATTTGCACCAAGCCAAATGCCGATCCAGCTCAAACCGTCGAAGCGCGCGGCGATGATTCGAGGCTTCGAATCGACGGTATCCGCGTACAGTCGGGTCATCCGACGCACCGAGCCGTCGAACACCCACGGCCCGTGAAGATCGCCAGGCCGGACACTCATCATCGAGATCGAGACGAAATCGCCCGGGCCTTCGCCGCTGGCACCGTACGAGCGAAGCAGTGATCCGCGCTTGGTAGCGACCACGTGGATGTAGGGGTCCCCCGACCGATCGCTGACCCAGAGCAGGTCACCGATCAGCCTCATCTGACCCGGGCGTCCGATCTTGTCGCTCTCGAGCAGCGGCGCTCCCGTGAGCACCACCGGATGCAGCGACGCGTCGGAGAACCGCACCAGCCCGGCGCTGTCGGTGACGGTCGCGGGGCCGGCCTCCGGCAACTTGCAACCCAGGGCAAGGACAATCGAGGTCAGGCCTATGAAGCGGAAAAGGCGGTGGGTGGGCGACATCCGGATCCCGGGGGAGGGTTACGACGGCTCGGCGAAGGCGACTCCCGAACATTACTCCCGGCCGCAATTCCCGCTACCCGTGGCGCGAAGCGCGTTGGGTCGGGCTGCAACGCTCAATGCTGCCCGATCATAGAACGCAACTCATTTGGGGATTGTGAATGCTGCCAGGACCGGGAAACCATCACGACTACCAAGGAGATAGAGGACTCGGCCATCGATCGCGAGGTCTCGAATTCCAATTCCCGTCTTTCCCTGAATGCGAAGGCTGTAACTGTAGCGGAGTGCCGGCATCGAATAGAAATCAATGCATCGCGATGCACAGCTCTTGCCACCGAACCATACGTAGGCTGAGGTGCCATCGAATCCGGTGCGAAGGGAAAAAGGGATCGGGATGTCTGATGTATCTCGTATCTGGGCTGGGGGCTTGTACGCGCGTTGCTCCAGACGTTCCACAAACTTTCCAACGACAGGCGAGCTTTCCGGGTTGAGCGTCGCGATCCCATCCTCCGTTTTCTTCGAGGCCACGCAACCGTATTTGTTGGCCGGCACGGAGGCGAGGTCAAGCGCGTGCGCCATCAAATTCGGCGAAGAAGGATCAAACGGGAATGGAAACCGATTCGTTACCCGGGAACCGAGCCGGACGGTGATTAGCGCACTACTCGGAGGTGCAGGCACGTATAGCAATACATCACCATTCGCGAAGGAGCAGAGCCCAGCGACGAACTGGCCCATCGGGACTGCCTGCTCTGCGGCGAGCGCCCCGTCAGTCGAAAAGAGATAGAGTCGGTGGGTGTCGTTGTCCGCAACGACGACTCCCTGCGGGTGCCAAGATGCAAGCGCCGGCGCGCGGAATTCACCGGGTCCGGACCCACGTTTCGAATACCGCCATATTGTCCTACCCGTCCGTGCATCCAGCCCAACTACAGCAGGACCCTGTGGGTCGGTCAGGAAGATGCGGCCGTTCGAGACGAGCATACGATTGGGGTCCAAAATCGTCGTGTCCGTCTCGCTGCCTCTTATCCAGAGCATGGACTTGTCGGAGAGTGTCAGATCCCTCACCGTCCGCTGAGCGATCGCGCCTTGTACCCACGCTGCGAGCGCGAGCAACAGCAACAAAAAGCAACTCCGCGTGTCAGGTAGGAGCGATGGGCGCAGCCGTCGTAGGGGAACCGGGGCGGAAGGGACAACACACCTGGGCGAACGAAGTAAGCGAGACTGGGGTGCGTCGGCTTGGCGTGGATACGCCACCAGCACCGTCAGGGGAACGGTCATCGGTATGGCTCCGGGTTGCGAATCGCGGATTTGAGCCTCAGTGTCCTGATCTTAGCGATGAACTCCTCGGGATTCAATCAATTTCGTGCGTGACGGCGCACAATCAGAGGCCCGCGATGCGCCAAGGGCGCCAGATCTGAATGACCTGGCGCCCTTCGCAATTGATCTCAGCCAACAGCCTCGCCCTACGCCGTCGCCCCGTGGCACTTCTTGTACTTCTTGCCACTGCCACACGGACAGGGATCGTTGCGCCCCACTTCAGGCCCACCCGACGGCACCGGCGCGCCGAGCATCCCCATCCCGGTCGAGACTCGCGGCGCGGCCACCGGCGTGCGGCTGACGTTGCCGGCGAAGAGATCATCGGACGACGGCTCGTGCGGCCCGCTCTCGACCACCGGTGGCGGCGGAGGCGGGGCCGGCGGACCATCGGCGCTGACCTGGATCTTGAGGTAGCGCTCGGCGAAGGTCGACTGGATGTCACGCAGGAGATCCTCGAACATCTCGAAGGCCTCCTTCTTGTACTCCACGAGCGGATCCCGCTGGCCATACGCGCGGTACTGGATCGCGTTGCGCAGCTGGTCGAGATCGTAGAGGTGATCCTTCCACTTCTCGTCGAGCACGCCCTGCATCACCTGCGACAGCACCTGCAGGTCCACGTCGGGGATGCCGATCTGCTGACCGAACTGCTGCAGGTAGGTCACCTTCCGTTCGAAAGCGGCCTCGCCTTCGGCGCGCGCCGCATCGGCCACTGCGTCGAGGGTGGGCGTGGCCTCGGCGTTGAGCACGGCCTCGGGCCCGACCAGGAACTGCATCATCAGCGCGTTCATCAGCCCGGGGCGGTCGTAATTCTCAGGGCGCTCGATGTCGACGAGATAATTGCGCGCCGTCCGATCGACCGCCACGCGAATCATCTTGATCGCTTCGGCCTTGAGCTCCTCACCCCGCTCGAGTGCAAAGAGCCGCGTAGAGTAGATGACCTCGCGCTGCTGGTTCATCACGTCATCGTATTCGAGCAAGCGCTTGCGGGTCTGGAAGTTCTGCAACTCCACCCGCTTCTGCGCCGACTCGATCGCCGCAGTGATCAGCTTGCCGGTGATGACCTCGCCCTCTTCGGCGCCGCCCTTGTCCATCATCCGGGCAATACGGTCGGAGCCGAAGAGCCGCATCAGGTCGTCTTCGAGCGACAGGAAGAAGAGCGACACGCCCGGATCGCCCTGACGGCCAGAGCGACCTCGCAGCTGGCGGTCGATGCGCCGCGACTCGTGGCGCTCGGTGCCGATGATATGCAGGCCGGCATCTTCCGAGGTCAGGTCGAGCGTCGGGTCGAGTTTGATGTCGGTGCCGCGGCCGGCCATGTTGGTCGCGATGGTGATCGCGCCGCGCTCACCGGCCTTGGCCACAATCTCGGCCTCGCGCTGGTGATACTTGGCGTTGAGCACCTCGTGCGGCAGCCCGCGGCGCTTCAGCTGACGAGACAAGGTCTCCGACACTTCCACGGTGGTGGTGCCGATCAGCACCGGCCAGCCGAGCTTGTGGATCCGCTCCACTTCATCGGCAACCGCGTTGTACTTCTCGCGCCGCGTCTTGTAGATCTGGTCGACGTGGTCTTTCCGACGGATCGGCCGGTTGGTCGGGATCACGGCGACTTCGAGGCCGTAGATCGAGTAGAACTCGGTCTCTTCGGTCTCGGCCGTGCCGGTCATGCCGCAGAGCTTCTCGTACATCCGGAAGTAGTTCTGGATGGTGATCGTCGCGAGCGTCTGCGTCTCGCCCTTCACCTGCACTCCTTCCTTCGCCTCGACCGCCTGGTGCAAACCATCGGACCAGCGACGCCCCACCATGATGCGGCCGGTGAACTCATCGACGATGAGCACCTGCCCTTCCTGCACGATGTAGTCGACCTCACGCTCGTAGAGGGCGTGCGCCTGCAGCAGCTTGTGGATGATGTGCAGCTGCTCGCTCTTGGCGGCGTAATCGGCCTCGATCTGGCGGCGCTTCTCGGCCTTCTGCTCGATGTCGAGTTCGGCGTCGTGCTCGACCGCGTGGATCTCCTGGGAGATGTCCGGCACCAGGAAGAGCTGCGGGTCGTGCGGCGAGAGCGCTTCGGCACCACGATCGGTCAGGTGGACCGAGTGGCCCTTTTCGTCGAGCACGAAGAAGAGCGAGTCTTCGATCGAGCGCATGCTCTGCTGCTTCGCCGGCAGCTTGCGGTCGGCGATGTAGTCGAGCTCGGTGCGCTGCACCAGCTGCTTGACCCCGGTCTCGTTGAGCAGCTTCTGCAGCTTCTTGTTCTTCGGGGCGCCGAGCTGGGCCTGATAGAGCTTCATCCCGGCTTCAGTGCGCATCTTCTCGTCCTGCAGCAGCTTCTCGCCCTCGGCGACGAGCCCGCTGGCGACTTCGTTCTGCTGGCGGACGATCTCCGCGATCTTCGGGTTGTAGCCACGGTAGTGAATGCTGTCTTCGTCACCCACCGGTCCGGAGATGATCAGCGGCGTCCGCGCCTCGTCGATGAGGATCGAGTCGACTTCGTCGATGATGGCGTAGATGTGCTCGCGCTGCACTCGCTGGTCGAGCGAGTACACCATGTTGTCGCGCAGGTAGTCGAAGCCGAATTCGTTGTTGGTGCCGTAGGTAATGTCGGCACCGTAGGCGGCGCGACGATCGGGTGACGACGGCTCGGTGTCATCGAGGCAGGCCACAGTGAGGCCGAGGTAGTTGAACAGGTGCCCCATCCACTGCGAGTCGCGGCGGGCGAGGTAGTTGTTCACCGTCACCAGCTGGGCGCCGCGGCCCGGAAGCGCATTGAGGTACAGCGGCAGCGTCGCAACGAGGGTCTTCCCTTCACCGGTCGCCATTTCGGCGATCCGTCCGCGATGGAGGTTGATGCCGCCGATGAGCTGGACATCGTAGGGCACCATGTTCCAGACAATCGGCTGGCCGGTCACCATGACGGTGGTGCCGACCAGGCGGCGGCATGCTTCACGGACGGTGGCGAAGGCTTCCGGCAGGATTTCATCAAGCGTCTTCGCGACCCCGTTGCGGAAGGCCTCTTCGGCGCCCTGCAACTGCACGTCGATCGCGTCGCGCTCGGTCGGATCGGCGCAGTCGTGCTTCGCGGCGCGAAGCCGTTCGACCTCGGCTCGCAAGGCCCCCGTCTGCTCTTCGAGCCGCGCGCGGAAGCGGGCGGTCTGCCCCTGAAGGGCCGCCTCATCCAGCGTCGCAATGCGCTCCTCTTCCTTTCGGATCTCCGCGAGCAGCGGCTCGAGCCGCTTCACTTCACGGGCCTGACGGGAACCGAATACCGACTCAACCAACCGCTTGATCATCCTGCTTCGCTCCGATAAAGCTGTAACCCTGAAATATAGTCGCCCACCCGCTCGGGGACCCATCCGGTGAGCGAGCGGCCCATGGCCACGCGCGACCGGATTTCGGTCGAGGAGAGCTCCATCACAGGGACCTGCACGAGGGCATCGAACCCCTCGGGTGGAGACTCGCCACCACGAGCGAACACGGCCACGGTGGCCAGGGCACGAATGGAATCAGGCTCATGCCAGGCAGCGAATCCGCGCGCGGCATCGGCGCCGAGCAGCAAGACAAGTTCCGCGCCAGAAAACTCTGCCAGAATCTCGCGCAGCGTGTCGACGGTGTAGGAGGGGCCCTCGCGGTCGAGTTCTCTGCCGTCGGCGACAAAGCCTGGCACCGAGGCCACGGCGAGCTCGACCATCCGGAGTCGCGCTTCTGCCGGCGCGCGATGACGTCCGATCTTGAAGGGCTGCTGGGCCGCGACCACGAAGCGCACCTGATCGAGGTGCAGCTGTTCGCGGGCGAGTTGCGCGACGATCAGGTGCGCGTGGTGGATCGGATCGAACGAGCCGCCGAGGATACCGATCCGCACGGGCTATTGCCCCGCAGGCTTCTCCGCCGCGGCGGCTGCTGGCAGAGGACAAGTCGCATCAAGGTGCGGCGACGTGGGGAATCGCTTCCGCATGATCGCACACGTTTCCCGCACATCTTCGGCGTACCCGATCGTCCGGTAGGTCTCGATCAGCTTGGTCATGACTTCCGGCGCAATGACGGCGCGCGGCCAGGTTGCGAGCAGGTCCTTGAGATAGAGGATCGCGGAATCGTAGGCCTTGAAGCGAAGGTAGAAAAGCGCGGCCTGGTAGCTCTTCACCGCGAAGCGTTCTTCAAGCCCGGTGATCTGCTCCTGTCCCGTCTTCGCCGCTGGTGACGCAGGATAGCGTGCGATCAGCTCCTGATAAGTGGCGATCGCGGTCTGGCCATAGGTGGCATCCAGTTCCGGCCGACGCCAGAGCGCCGAGTAGCTGTCACCGGCACGCAGCAGAGCAATCGGCGCCATCGAATCGCCAGGGAACTCATCGGAAACCCGGCGGAATTCCCGTACCGCCTGGAGGTTGCTGTGCTCGCCTACCCGCGTCTCGGCGAGATAGAATCGTGCGAGAATGGCGCGGTGATCGCCACTCGGCATTTCCAGCTGCATTCGCTCGAAGGCGGTACCGGCCTTCGACCACTTCTTCGCGGCGTACAGCCCCATCGCGCGCGACCACATCGAGTCGAGCTGCGCCGGCGTTGCGGAGAGCCGCGAAAGCAGCGGGGTCGCCGTTGTTGACGGCTTCGCCTTCCCCTTCCCACAGGCAGTGGCGAGGACGAGCACCAGCGGCAGGACGAGGGGCAGCAAGCGACGCATCAAGGGCGGTCCGGGACGGCAACAGGGTGAACGGTCGAGTCGGCAGACTCCGCAGTTCGGAGTCGCTGGAGCGCGAGGATCGTAATCGAATCGGGCGCCACGCGCGCGGACGCCACCGTTTGCCACGCCAAAGTGGCAGAAAACGGGTCGCCCTGGCGGAGCCTGGCATCGCCGAAGCCGATGAGGGCACGACGTCCCACTGCCCCGGCCGGATCCCGCCGAGCCGAACGATCGAGCCACCGCTCGGCGTCGCCGACCCGGTCGTCGTTCAGGGCGGAGAGGCCCAAGGTCAGCTCGCAGTCGGCAAGGAGGGTGGTTGCGCTTGCCCGGGCCGAATCGGCCGCCTCGCTGCGGCGGAGCACGCTTTCGAGCACCGGCACGGCCTCGATGCAGGTCCCCCGCTTGTGCTGCGCGAGACCGAGTGCCAGCAGGACCGAGTCGGCCGCAGACCGCCCGGAGACCGCAGCCAGGGCCACCGGCAATACCTGAACTGCCTCATCGGCGGGGAGATCCGAAACCAGGGCGAGCCGAAGCGCCATACGACCAAGTGGCCAGGACGGTGCCAGCTTCCGTAGGCCGAGGACCGCGCGAGCCAGCACGAGCGGTTCGCCGGCGCGCTCGGCACCCTGGGCGGCACGGGCGAGACCGGCCGCCGCCTCGCCAGCGCGCTCGGGGGCAGTGGTGCCCAGCTCGGTCCAGGCACGCACCGCCTCGAGCCGTTGCCCGGCGAGGAAGGCCGCATCGGCGTACTTGCCGAGCAGTTGCGGGGAGTTGCCAGCGGCCCGGTAGGACGTCACCGCGTCGAACCAGCGCCCCTCGTGCCAGGCAACATCACCAATGCGTTCCGGGTCGGGGGTGCGGGAGCCGCAGGCGGCGAGGAGCAGCAGCCCGAGCGACGAGATCTTCACTCCGGAATACGCTCCACCATGGCGAGGTAGGCGGCCACCCGTTCGACGTCGGGGCGAACGTCCTGTGCCGCCCGCCAGATATCGCGGGCGCCAGCGGTGTCCCCTGCGAGATAGCGCGCCAGTCCGAGCTGCACCCTGGCATCGATCCAGTCAGGACGATCGCCAAGGATCTTCTCGAGTATCTCGCGCGCCTCAAGCGGATTCCCCACTTCGATCAGGAGTCGCGAGAGCCGGAGCCGGATGTCGAGGAAGGCTGGACCGAGGTCGACAGCGCGTCGGTATTCGCGAACCGCATCGGCGAGCAGCCCGCCATCGGCGTAGAGCTCGCCGAGATGCGCGTGTTCGTTGGCAAGCCGGGAGGCGAGGTGCGCCGGGACCCCAGCCACCGGTGGCCCTTCGGACGCAGCCGCTGCGGCGAACGCTGCGGCTGCTTCTTCGTTCCGCCCCACCTGATTGAGCACGAGGCCACGATGCAGGTGCGCTTCGACATAGCGCCCATTGAGGGCGAGTGCCGAGTCGAAAGCCTCGAGCGCCTCATCGGGGCGGTCGAGCAACGACAGGGAGAGCCCCCGGAGGTGGTAGACATCGGCGTAGGCGCGACCGCTTCCCTCGACGTCGTCCAGGCAGAGCAGCGCGCCGTAGTAGTCGCGGTTCGCGAAACGCGCACGTGCGGTTTCGAGCAGACCGCCGGCGCTGAGCTTCACCCGACGACCTGGCGGAAGTAGGCGATGGTCTGTTCAAGTCCTTCGCGAAGCGGCACCTTGGGCTCCCACTGCAGGACGGCGCGCGCCACCGTCAGGTCGGGCTTGCGCACCTTCGGGTCATCCACCGGCAATTCCTTGTGTACAATCTGCGACTTCGAACCGGTCAGCGCGAGGACCTGCTCGGCCAGTTCGAGCATCGTGAACTCGCCCGGGTTGCCGATGTTGGTCGGGTCGACCCGATCGGAGTGGAAGAGCCGGTAGATCCCTTCGACCAGATCGGAGTAGTAGCAGAACGAGCGCGACTGGAGGCCGTCGCCATAGACCGTGAGCGACTCGCCCTTGAGCGCCTGCACGATGAAGTTCGACACCACCCGACCGTCCTGCGGCCGCATCCGCGGACCGTAGGTGTTGAAGATCCGGACGATCCGGGTCTCGAGACCATGGTAGGTGTGGTACGCCATCGTGATCGCCTCGGCGAAGCGCTTCGCTTCGTCGTACACCCCGCGAGGTCCGACCGGATTCACGTTCCCCCAGTAGGTCTCCGGCTGCGGATGCACCAGCGGATCGCCATACACCTCCGACGTCGAGGCGAGGAAGAAGCGCGCCTTCTTGGCCTTGGCGAGTCCCAGGGCGTTGTGGGTGCCGAGCGAACCGACCTTGAGCGTCTGGATCGGCATCTCGAGGTAATCGATGGGCGAGGCCGGCGAGGCGAAGTGAAGCACGCCATCCACCTGACCATCCACGAAGATGTACTGCGACACGTCGTGGCGAACGAAGCGGAAGCGATCGTTGCCCATCAGGTGCGCCAGATTCTCCGGACGCCCGGTGATGAAGTTGTCGACGCCCACCACTTCGTGGCCGTCGGCCAGAAAACGATCGGTCAGGTGCGACCCGAGGAAGCCGGCGGCTCCGGTAATCACCACGCGCATTACGCGTCCTTCCGGCCGATGCCGGTGTAGCGGAATCCGAGCCGCGACATTCGCGCAGGCTCGTACAAGTTCCGGCCATCAACAATGACCGGCGTGCGGAGGACCTGCTTGATCCGCTCAAAGTCCGGATTGCGATAGACGAGCCACTCCGTGACAACTGCCAGCGCATCCGCGCCCGTGAGCGCGTCGTACGGATCGGTCGCAAAGGTCACCCGATCCTGCCAGAGCGCCCGCGCCACCTCCATCGCCTCCGGGTCATGCGCCCGGACGCTTGCCCCGGCCTCGAGCAGCGCATCGATCAGCGCCACGGCAGGACTCTCCCGCATATCGTCGGTGCCGGCCTTGAACGCGAGCCCCCAGACCGCCACCGTGCGACCACTCAGGTCACCGAGCAGGCGTTGCAGCTTCTCGAACATCACCCGCTTCTGGCGCGCGTTCACCGCTTCGACCGCATCGAAGAGCGCTGGCGACATCCCTGCCCCGCGCGCCGTGTGCATCAGCGCCTTGACGTCCTTCGGGAAGCAGGAACCACCATAGCCCGGGCCCGGGAAGAGAAAGGCGTTTCCGATCCGGGTGTCGCTGCCGATTCCCTTGCGCACGGCAAAGACATCGGCGCCGACCAGTTCGCAGAGCTCGGCAATCTGATTCATGAACGAAATGCGGGTGGCCAGCATCGCATTCGCCGCGTACTTCGTCACCTCGGCCGACGGGATATCCATGAACAGGATCGGCGAACCGGAGCGGACGTAGGGCGAATAGAGCTCCCGGAGCAGTTCTTCAGCACGGGGATCATCGGTGCCCAGCACGACGCGGTCGGGCTTCATGAAATCGTCGATCGCGGCCCCTTCCTTCAGGAACTCGGGATTCGAGGCCACGGCGAAGTCGCCCGTTGTGGCGGCACGGACCGCGGTGCGCACCTTCTCGGCTGTCCCCACCGGGACAGTGGATTTGGTGACGACCACCTTGAAGCGGTCGAGATGCTGACCGATCGTGTTGGCGACCGCCAGCACGTGTTGCAGGTCGGCCGAACCATCTTCGCCAGGTGGGGTTCCGACGGCGATGAAGACCACATCGCCATGCTCCACCGCAGCACCGAGATCGGTGGTAAAGCGCAGACGACCCTCGGCAGTATTCCGCTCGACGAGGGGCTGCAGCCCCGGTTCGTAGATCGGGAGCACCCCCTCGCGGAGGCGCGCAATCTTGCCGGCGTCCACATCCGCGCACACCACCTCGTTGCCCGTCTCCGCGAAGCAGGCCCCGGCTACGAGTCCGACGTAGCCGGACCCGATCACCGTTACTCGCATCAACCCACCTTCGCCATGATGTTCCGCGTGTCGACGACGAGCCGGGCGTTCCGCTTGACCAGAGCCCAGTCGATGCTCGCGTGGTCGGTCACGACCAGGACCGCGTCGGCATTCTTGACAGCGGCTTCGGTGAGCGGAACCGACTTGTAGTCGTGACCGGCCTCGGAGAAGTGCGGCACATACGGATCGTGATACGACACGTCGGCACCATACTGATGCAGCAGCCCGAGAATATCGAGCGCGGGACTCTCGCGGAGATCCTCGATGTCCTTCTTGTATGCGACGCCCATCACGAGCACCTTCGCGCCCTTGATCGCCTTCGCGTGGTCGTTCAGTTCTTCCATCAGCTTGCGGACCCAGAACAGCGGCATCTCGCTGTTGAGTTCGCCCGCAAGATCGATGAATCGCGTCTTGTAGTTCAGGCCGCGCATCTTCCACGCGAGATAGTGCGGGTCGATGGGGATGCAATGTCCGCCGAGTCCCGGGCCGGGGAGGAACTTCATGAAGCCGAAGGGCTTGGTCGCCGCCGCCTCGATGACTTCCCACACATCGACGCCGAGCTTGTCGCAGACAATCGCCATCTCGTTGACGAGCCCGATGTTGACACTGCGGAAAGTGTTTTCGAGCAGCTTCACGAGCTCGGCCGCCTCCGTGGTACTCACCGGCACCAGCGTGTCGATGGCCGGCGCATACATCGCGCAGGCGACCTTGTGACAGTCTGGGGTGATGCCCCCAACCACTTTCGGCGTGTTCCGGGTGCCATACTTGGGATTGCCCGGATCGACACGCTCCGGCGAGAAGGCGAGGAAGAAGTCCTCGCCGACCGTCAACCCCGTGCTCTCCAGCGCCGGCAGCATGATCTCCCGCGTGGTCCCGGGATACGTCGTGCTCTCGAGGATGATGACCTGGCCCCGGCGCAGCGTCGCCTTGATGGCTTCGGTTGCCGCGACGATGAACGAGACATCAGGGTCCTTGTACTTCGACAGCGGCGTCGGCACGCAGATCGAGATTGCATCTGCCTCGCCCAGTCGCAGCGGGTCAGTGGTTGCCTCGAACAGATTCTTCGCACGAAGTTCGGCGACTTCGCTGCTGGCGATGTCCTTGATGTGCGACTGGCCGGCGTTCAGCCCATCGACCACGCGCTGCGTGATGTCGTAGCCTAGCACCTTGAAGCCGGCGCGGCCGAGTTCGACGGCGAGCGGGAGCCCGACGTACCCGAGCCCGACGATTCCGAACGTGATGTCGCGCTTTTCGGCGCGGGCAATGAGGTCCTGGGCAAGCGTCATGGCAGTCAGTACTCCAGCGGCAAGGCGACCCGCCGCCCATCACGGGCAGCGAGGTACGTGGCGATCAGCAATTCGAGCGAATGGAGGCCCTCGCGGCCATCCGTGTCCGGCTGCGCGTTGCCGCGCAGTACTGCAAAAACGTTTTCGTAATAGCTGCGGTGACCGTGTCCGTAGACCGAGGTCGTGGCGTAGCTCGCATCGGTGACGGCGGCATCATCGGGATGCTCATCGGCAAACTCCCAATGATCGATCCGGTTCACGGCGACTCCGCCGAGGCGGACGGTACCGTGCTCCCCGAGGATGGTGATCGATCCTTCGAGATTCTTGGGGTAGGTCAGCATCGTGACGGCCATCGTCCCGAGCGCGCCGTTGCGCCACTTGATCGAGAGCACCCCGGAGTCTTCCACCTCGATGGTGCGCGCGAGCGTCGCCGTGTACGCCTGGACGCTCTCGACCGGCCCGACGAGCCAGTCGAGCAGGTCGACGTAGTGGCTGGCCTGGTTCATGAAGGCGCCGCCATCGAACTCCCAGGTCCCGCGCCACGGTGCGCTGTCGTAGTACGATTGCGGCCGGCTCCAGAAGACGTTGACCGAGACCATGTAGATCCGGCCGAACCGACCCGCTTCGATCGCGCGCTTGAGCAGCTGTACGGTTGCATTGCGGCGATTCTGCTTCACCACGAAGAGATGACGATCGGCGCGGTCGCAGGCGGCCACCATCGCCTTGCCATCCGCCCACCGCGTCGCCATCGGTTTCTCGGTGACGACGTGTCGACCCGCGTCGGCACAGGCGATCGCCTGCGCGGCGTGCAGCCCGCTGGGCGTGGCCAGCACGATCAGGTCCGCGTCGGAGCCGGCCAGCAGGTCGTCCAGACTGCGGAACGCCTTGGCCCCGGTGCGTGCGGCCGCCCGCGACAGGGCATCCGGATCCGAATCGCAGACGGCAACGACCTCGCACTCACCCGCATGCGCCTCGAAGGCCTCGAAGTGGTTGCCGGCGATCCGCCCGCACCCGACCACGGCCACGCGAATGCGCCGCCCGGCAATCGGCGCCGCACCGACCATCCGGGGCCGCGTGTGCAGGCTCACGCGTAGAACTCGCGAACACCCTGCACCACTTCATCGAGCTGGGCACGGGTCAGTTCGGAGTAGATCGGCAGCGAGAGCACGGACTGCATGGCAGCCTCAGTCACGGGGAGATCACCGAGCTTGTAGCCAAGATCCGCGAAGCAGGGCTGCAGGTGGAGCGGAAGCGGGTAATAGATGGCACAGCCGATCCCGCGCGCCTTGAGATGCGCCATCAGCTCGTCCCGCCGCTCCGCCTGGATGGTGTACTGGTGCCAGATGTGCTCGTTGGCCGATTCGACCACCGGAGGCACGACCTGCCCGATCTCTCCGAGCGCCTGCTCGTAGTACTCGGCATTGGCGCGGCGCGCGACGTTCCACTCCTGGAGGTGCCGCAACTTCACCAGCAACACGGCGGCCTGCAGCGAGTCGAGTCGGGAGTTGAAACCGACCTCATCGTGATGATACTGCTTGGCCCCGCCGTGCAGCCGGAGCCGGGCGAGCCGGGCGCCGAGCGCGTCGTCGTTCGTCAGCATCATCCCGCCATCACCCCATGCCCCGAGGTTCTTGGTCGGGAAGAAGGAGAGCGTGGCCACCGTGCCGAGCTGCCCGACCTGAATCCACTCGCCGTTCACCTTGCGGCGGGCGCCCACGGACTGCGCACCATCCTCGATCACTGCGAGGCTGTGCTTCGCGGCGATCGGAGCAATCTTCTCCATGGCCGCCATCTGCCCGAAGAGATGCACCACGACGATCGCCCTGGTTCGCGGGGTGATTGCCGCCTCGATGGCGGCCGGCGAGATGTTGAAAGTACCCGGCTCGATATCGACGAAGACCGGCGTGCCACCTGCGTTGTGGATCGCTCCGGCAGTAGCAAAGAACGTGAAGGCGGGAGAGATGACCTCATCGCCGGGCTTCAGGTCGAGGGCCCGCAGTGGCAGGAGGAGCGCGTCGGTACCGCTGGCGCAGGCGACGCCGTGCTTGATCTGCATGAGGGAGGCGATCGCCTCCTCGAGCGCCGGAATCTCCGGCCCCATGATGAAGCCTTGCCGCTCGATCACCGTGCGAAGCGCAGGCTCGATTTCATCCTTGATGAGCTGATACTGAGTGACAAGGTCGAGCAACGGTACCGGCATGTCTGACCCGGGCGAAAGTGAGCTAACTATCAATGGCAGCGGAAGTTACCCCTGCCCTTCGGGCGAAGCAATCAGCGTCAGGACCCCGTCCCGCTCCAGGTAGCTGGTGCCGCAGGCAGTGCACGTCGCGTGCCCCCCGGTCAGCCGGAGGCGTTCGCCGCAGCGACAGACCCAGCCGACCCGGCGGGCCGGGACGCCCACCATCAGCCCGAAGGCGGGGACATCGCTCGTCACCACCGCCCCCGCCCCGATAAAGGCGTATTCGCCGAGCGTGGCGCCGCAGACGATGGTGGCGTTCGCGCCGATTGACGAGCCGCGGCGAACCAGGGTCCGCCGGTACTCGTGCTTGCGGGAGACATGGCTGCGGGGGTTCAGGACGTTGGTGAAGACGCAACTCGGGCCGCAGAAGACGTCGTCTTCGAGCTCGACCCCTTCGTAAATCGAGACGTTGTTCTGGATCTTGACGTTGTTGCCGATCCGGGTCCCCGGCATCACCACCACGTTCTGACCGAGGGAACTCCGCTCCCCGACCACGGCACCTGCCATCACATGGCAGAAGTGCCAGATCTTGGTGCCTTCGCCGATGGTGGCGCCGTCATCGACATAACTCGACTCGTGTACGAAGAATCCCGCCATCCCAGCCCCCCGGAGCCGCGTGAGGCGGAAAGATAAGCGGGGGTGTCAGCCCAGGGTCGGCAGGAATCGCGGCGATCGGCGGAGCTGCGTCGCCTGTTCAAAGGCGTATGCGAGGCCGAGCAGGCGCGGTTCGGCCCAGGCGCGGCCGATGAAGGAGAGCCCGACCGGAAGCTCGTGGACCAGACCCATTGGCACCGTGATACTGGGATATCCTGCGACGGCGGCGAACGAGGTGTTCCCGCCGGTGAAATGGTCGCCGTTGAGCAGGTCAGTCGTCCACGCGGGCTGGTTGGAGGGGAGCACGATCGCGTCCAGGCGGCCCCGGTTCATCGTGGCGTCGATCCCTTCGGTCCGGCTCTTCAGGAGACACCGGGCCCGGGCGTCAAGGTATTTCCGATCGGTGAGCGCGCCGACGCGCTGGGCCCGGATGAAGGTCTCCTGACCAAACCAGGGCATCTCGCGCTCCTTCTCTTGCTCGTTCCACGCAATCAAGTCGGCGAGAGTACGAACGGGCGACCCCGCCCCGCGGGTCGCCAGATAGGCGTTGAGTCCCGCCTTGAATTCGTAGTCGAGCACGATCCCTTCCGCGGCGTCGAAAGTGCCGGCGGTCACCAGGTTGGCAGGATCGACGATGATCGCGCCGGCATCGCGCAGCGCACGGATCGCTTCATCGAATCGCTGATCGACCTCCGGATGGAAGCCGGCCAGGTTGCGGGCGACCCCGATGCGTGCGCCCTTGAGCGCTGCGGTGTCGAGTTGGCCCTGATAGTCGTCGCGGCTGTGCCCCTTGCTCGCAAGGGTTGCGCGGTCGCGCGGATCCACGCCGGTGAGTGCGCCGAGGAGTGCCGCGGCATCGGCGACTGAACGCGCCATCGGCCCCGCCGTATCCTGGCTCGCCGATATCGGGATGATTCCCGAACGGCCCCAGAGGCCCACCGTAGGCTTCACGCCAACCAATCCGCAGAGCGCCGATGGGCAAATAATCGAGCCGTCTGTCTCGGTGCCGATCCCGATCGTCGCGAAATCCGCCGCGATCGCCGCGCCCGTTCCCGACGATGAGCCGCAGGGGTTCCGGTCCAGGACGTACGGGTTGCGAGTCTGACCTCCGCGTCCGCTCCAGCCACTGGTGGCACGGGTTGACCGGAAGTTGGCCCATTCACTGAGGTTGGTCTTGCCGAGGAGTACGGCGCCAGCCAGGCGGAGCCGCTCGACAATGAACGCATCGCGGGGGGCGCTGCTCGTGGCCAGCGCCAGCGAGCCGGCGCTCGTCCGCATCCGGTCACCGGTATCGATGTTGTCCTTGATGAGGATCGGAATCCCGTGCAGCGGACCAATGGAGCGGCCCGCGCGGTGTTCGGCGTCGGCACGGTCGGCGATGGCGAGCGCCTCGGGGTTGGCCTCGATGACGGCGTTGACCGCGGCACCTCGCCTGTCGAACGCCTCGATCCGGGCGAGGTAGCGCTCGGCAAGTCCACGCGCCGAGAGTTCGCCGCGCTGCATCATCGCGGAGAGTTCCGTCACACTTCGTTCGAAAAGCGGATCCGGTGCCGCGGCGATCTCGGACGGTAGTGGTATCGCCGTGAGGGGGTCACCGGGCGATTGCTGTCGGTCGAGCCCGAGCAGCGCCGCGCCACCGACAAGGGAGTGGGCGAGAAATGCCCGCCGCTCGATCGCAGGATCAGTTGACTGAGACACGCGCGCCTCCTGGCGTAGGCTACGGAACCCCACCGAGATGGTCACATCGGTTTCGTTCGAATTGTGTTAGAACCGCGTCAATACTGGGCGCGAACCGCTTCCTGACAATTCCATACTATCATCGCGATCGATCGCTGCGGATTCTCCAGTACACCTGAGATGGCACGCGCGTCGCGCGATGTCACTCACGGTGCTCTCCAACGGAGAACTCCATCATGCAACAGCCTGGTAGGACCCCCTTCGCACACGCGCTTCGGCGCGCGGTGTGTCTGGCGACGTGTGCCGTAAGCTTTACTGCGGCACTCTCGGCCCAATCCACCGGCAAGCTGGAGGGACGTATTCGCGACCAGAGCGGCCAACCGGTCGCGAATGCGCGTGTCCTGATCGTCGGCAGTTCGGCCTCGGCCACGGCCAATCCACAGGGATACTACTTCTTCAACAACGTGCCCGCCGGCGATGTCTCGGTGCGGGTGTCCTACGTCGGCTTCAAGCCCAAGGAGATCACTGGCGTCAAGATCCTGTCCGGTCAGACCATTACGCAAGACGTAGCGCTCGAGCAGACGCCGGTGGCCGTGCAGGAAATTCAGGTCATCGCCGCGAGTAACGCGCTGGTCCCGCGAGACCAGGTGACCTCGAAGCAGCTCGTCGACGGCTCCTTCACTGACAAGCTTCCGGTCGACCGCGTCAACGGCGTCCTCGCCCTCCAGCCGGGTGTTTCCGCGGCGCCGGGCGGCGGAACCCTGTCCGTTCGAGGTGGCCGGAGCGACGAGAACAGTACCTTCATCGACGGTGTGCCAGTCGCTCGCGGCAATCGCGGCACCGGTTCAGGTCGAGGACTCGGCGCGACCGCACCGGGCAACACGGCCCCCGACGCCACCATCAGTGTGAGCACCAACGCCTTCGAGGACGCCTCCGTCACGACCGGCGCCTCCTCTGCGGAATTCGGGAATGCGCAGGGCGGTGTCATCGCGATCACCACCCGAAGCGGCGGATCGCGCTTCTCCGGCAATCTGGGCTATGAGACCGACCAGTTTTCCGGACAGCGGTATTCCAACGGCTTCAACCGCTTGCAGGCCTCCCTCGGCGGGCCCGTCCTGAAGGACCTGACGTTCTTTGTCGGTGGGACGCTGGAAGGCCAGACGACCGCGACGCAGGGCTACAAGGGTTGGGAAGTACCGGGCTTCGTCCGTGCCGGGGTAGACACCAGCTACTCGGTCGCGCGGACCCGCAACGATCCGGCGTCGGATACCACGATGGTCTCCGTCTACAAGTACGCAATGTTCCGGGGTGAGTGCGACAATGCCCTGGTGGCCAACGCCGCCGACGCGGACATGCGCAACAACTACGGCTACAGCTGTCACGGCAACCAGAATCCGTTCGCGCCAACGACGAACCTGCAGCTCACGAGCAAGCTCAACTATTCGTTCGGTCAGGGTTCGCGCCTGGCGCTGTCGTTCCTGACCAACAACAGCCAGACCCGCGGCCAGCGCGGCGCCGACCTGACTCTCGGCACGCAGGTGCGCAACAATGTCGCGACGCTGAACTGGACCCAGACGCTTCGCAAGAATTCATCGCGGGCGATCGCGCTGGATGCCTACCTCTCCTACCAGTGGGACCGCTCGATCGCGTCGCCACTCACGGCGGCCTCGGAAGAGTCGAGTCGTGACCCGTTCAACGGCTGGCAGCTGAAGGGGTACGACTTCCTGTATGGCTTCAAGCAGTTCGCGGTCACTGACGAACTCGTGCGCAACTACCGCCTGAACCAGAGCAACACCCCGATCACGATCCTCGACCGTGCCAATGTGTCCCAGTACGGCGGCAACCCGGTATACGGCAATGTCGGCGGCGCCGTGGTGCTTCCCGATGGCGTCGGTGCCCTGGCTGGCGGCGGCGGTAACGTGGCCGCGACCCTCAACACGGCGAGCGAGAACCGTCTCCTTGGGAAGGCGAACCTCGACTGGCAGCTCGACCGGTACAACCGGCTCAAGTTCGGCGGCGAATACACGAAGTACACGACCAGTACCTACAGTGTCGCGGCCAACGGTCAGGCCTTCTCGGACATCTGGCTCGCCCACCCGACACGCTATAACGTGTTTGCCGAGGACCGCCTCGATCTCGGCGATGTCGTGCTCGTCGGCGGCCTGCGCTATGACTACTTCAAGGTCGGCGCCAGCAAGTGGAAGGACTTCCCGCGCATCTCGTCGGCGCCGGGATTCACGCCGGACAACCTCGACAACTACCTCGAGGAGTACAAGAAGCACGACTATTTCTCGCCGCACATCCAGGTGGCCTTCCCGGTCACGGATCGTACCAACTTCCGGCTGTCCTATGCCCAGCAGGTCCAGCAGCCGGACTTCTCCGTCGTGTTGTTCGGGTCGAACACCGACCTGTCCATCACCAACACGAACAACAACTACGGCACCGATCTCGACTTCGGCAAGTCGATCATCTTCGAGTTCGGCGTCCGTCACGCCTTCAGCGATGACATGGTGCTCGACGTCACCGTGTACAACAAGGACAACCTGGCCAATGCTGCGGGTCGACTGATTCCGCTGACGGATCCGATCGGAGACGCGCGCAACGACATCCGGCTGCAGGTCAACCAGGACTTCGGCAATACCCGTGGTCTGGATCTGCGTCTCGATCGCCGCTTCGGCAACATCTTCAACGGCGTGCTGAGCTACTCCTTCCAGGATGCCAAGAACACCGGCTCGAATCCGTTCTCGTTCATCAACTTCGGGTCACGGATCATCTCGGGCCTCGGCGGCTCGAACACCCCGCCGCCCCAGGCGGCCCAGCCGCTCGGCACCTCGCGCCCGCATAACATCGCGGGACAGGCGGCCTTCACGTTCCCGCCCGATTACAAGAGCGGGACCGTGGTCGGCAGCATCATGAAGAAGGTCGGCCTCTTCACGACCTTCCGGTACGCATCGGGAACGCCGTACACCCGCTGCTCGACCGAGGACGAAGGCTCGATCAACGTGCTCTCGGGCGCTCCTTGCGCCAAGGAGCTTGCGGGCGACTTCAACGCCGCCAGGCTTCCGGCCTACAAGGAGTTCAATCTCCGGGTCACCAAGGGCTTCTCGGTCGGGAAGCTCGATTTCACCGCCTATGGTGACGCGCGCAACCTGTTCAACATCCAGAACATTGCGCAGGTCTTCACGGCGACGGGTAGCGCCGTCAGCGCCACTTCGCGCGCGCGTGCCTGGTCGGCCGACTCGACCGCCTTCGCGGATTTTGCCTCGGCGAACGGTGCCTATGAGAGCCGGAGCGGAAACATTGCCCTGCCAGCGTCGAATGCAGCCTGCGGCAACTACGCAGATGCTTCCGGCAATTCTGCCGGGCCGACGTGCTATTACTACCGCAAGTCCGAGCAGCGCTTCGGCAATGGCGACGGCGTCTATACGCTGGCAGAGCAGCGGCGTGCGTCGGATAACTTCCGGGCCCCCGCGACCCATATCTCGAATTTCGCGTTCCCGGGGCGTCAGGTTCGGTTTGGCATGGAAGTCAACTTCTAGGCTTCCGCGGGACTGACACAGGGCGGGCAGGCCTCCGGGTCTGCCCGTTTTGCGTGTCAGAGGGTAGTCAAGTCGTGCAGCCGTCCCCTCACCCGGGAAAACCGGCGCTACTTTTCGGTCATGATGACCCTGGCAACACCCCGTCGGCCCCGGCAACGGTACTCGCGTGCCGAGCTCCTGCTTGCTGCGGCGTTCGCCACGGTCCTCTTGCTGGTAGGTCTCGGAAGCTGGACGCTCTGGTCAACGATGGTCCACCATCGGGCCAGCGCCGACGAAACGCTGATGGACCACTCCAGCTACATCGGACTTTCGTACGCCAACAGCACGCAGAGTGAGACCTGGTTTGCTGTGCGCACCATGCTCGCGACAGCCAAGGATTTCGCGGCCACGGGTGCCACCGCTGTCTCGGCCGATTCACTTGCGGCCCGGTCGGCCCGCGATGCACTCGGCCCCGGGATGGTTCCGGTGGCGCCCCGCCTCTTCTTCGCGGGAGACTCGGGACACTGGCGCTCCCTCTCCGCCGGCATTCCGGTAGACAGCGCCCTGACCAACCGGCTCGAACTCAGGCTCCGGGATTCGATCCCGCGGAGCGGCAATTTTGTCGGCGCAGTGATGATCCGGGGCGCCGACACCTCGCTGGTTTTCATCGAACCAATGGACGTCGATGGCGAATGGGTCGGGATGGAAGTCCCCCTCCCCGACTTCCGTGAAAAAATCCTGATGCCGCCACTCGAGCGCATCGTGATGAGTTTCCGCTATCTCGAGGATTCGCTTCATCCAGGGTCGGTGCGCGATACCGTTGCCCAGCCCCTGTCAGCTGAAGTCGCGACGCACGGTGGTACCGTGCTGATGCGCTACGGCCCAGCCACCGGGACACCGTGGCACGCGCAGCGGATGATCCTCGGCAGCGTCGGTGCGCACGTCACCCTCTGGATCGAACCCGCTGGTGTGCCGGTGCTGATGCCTGGCGGATACCCACCGAAGCCCGGACCACGGGTCCTCGCGGGAATCGCGATCGCCCTGCTGCTTGTAGGTGGCGCTGCGTATCTGGCGTGGCGCACCGTGGCGCTCTCGCGGCAGCGCGAGGAGTTCACCTCCAGCGTCTCACACGAATTGCGCACTCCGCTCACCAACATCCAGCTCTTCGCCGAGACCCTCCTCATGGAGCGCGCGCGGACGCCGGAAGAACGCCGTACGGCCCTCGAGACCATCACCCGGGAGACTAGGCGCCTTGTGCACATGGTCGAGAACGTGCTGGCGTTCTCGCGCGTCGGTCGGCCGTCGGAGACGCTGGTGCGTCGCTCCGAGCGCGTCACCCGACTGGTCGAGGATGCGGTGCATTCGTTCGGACCGCTCTTCCGCGCGCACAGCATCACCCCGGCGGTGACGGTCACCGGGCCGTCACACGCGTCGGTGGACGGCGACGCCGTGCGGCGGATCCTCGTCAACCTGCTCGACAATGCAGTGCGATATGGCCCCGACGGTCAGGCCATCATCGTCAACGCGACCCACGACGGCGCCGCCCTCGACCTCACCGTCGAAGATGAAGGGCCTGGGGTACCGGTGGTGGATCGGGAGCGGATCTGGCAGCCGTTCGAGCGTGGCAGCCCTGGCGCAGACGGCGGGACAGGAATCGGGCTGGCGGTCGTCCACCAGCTCGTGGCACTGCACGGCGGCAGTGTCCTGGTCGAGGACGGCCGCCGTGGTGCCCGGTTCCGGGTTCGACTGCCCCTTCAGAGCGGAGAAGCGGAATGACACGACGGGTGCTGGTGGTCGAAGACAACGCCGCGATCGCCGAAGGGATCCGGATGAACCTGGCCGTTGAGGGCTATGTCGTCGAGGTCGCCGCAACGGGCGAGCGCGGGCTGAGCCAGGCCAGGCGATGGGATCCCCACCTGGTGATCCTCGACCTGATGCTGCCGGCGATGGACGGATACACGGTGCTGCGCACGCTGCGTGAGGAAGGGCGCGAGGTCCCCGTGCTGATCCTCTCTGCCCGCGGCGCCGAGACCGATCGCGTCCGCGGATTCCGACTCGGGGCCGACGACTACGTCGTCAAACCGTTTTCGCTGCCGGAACTGCTGGCTCGCGTCGCCGCGATGCTGCGGCGCGCGACACCGGGCGAGCCAGTTGCGCTGCGGAACCGGTGGACCTTTGGAGAGGTGGTTGTCGACAGCAGCACCCGCGAGGTGACCCGTGATGGCGATGTCGTGTTACTGCGCCCCAAGGAGTTCGACCTGCTGGTCGCCCTGCTCAAGCGCGAAGGGCGGGCCGCGGCACGCGCCGAGCTGCTCGATGAAGTCTGGCGCTACGAGGCGGATGTGATGTCGCGAACGGTTGACGTCCACATTCTTGAACTCCGGCGGAAGCTCGAACGCGATCCCGCAGCACCCGAGCATATCCTCACCATTCGCAAGACCGGCTATCGACTCGTCAGCGGGGCGTGAAGCCGAGCACCTCGACCTTCGCGATCACATCGCCATCCATGATTCGCTCCGACACTGCACGGCCACTGACAATCACGCCAGCCACAGTGTACTCGTGATCGAGCAGCGGGTTGTCTACCACATTGACATAGAGCTGGGCATCGCCAGTGTCGCGGCCTCGCGCCGAAATGCCGATGGTGCCGCGCGCCTGCGTCCGCCCTGTCAGCTCATCGCGCATGAAGGTGCTGTCGCCGATGTACTCGGTGGCTCCTGGGCCGCCGCCCTGCACCACGAAGTTCGGTTCGACTCGCTGCAGGATGCCCCCGGCGTAGAATCCCTCACGGGCGAGCCGGATGAGCCTGGCGGCGGTCGCGGGCGCCTCATCGGGAAAGAGTGCGATGATGAAGCTGCCACCTCCGCTGGCCGCATTCAGGGTCACCCGCAACTGAACGCCCTTCGTCATGAACAGCTGAGCGAGGGGTTCCGGGTGAATTGGTAGCGGCGCCGGCCGTGCCGTCGCCGGCTTGCCCGACCACCGCGTCAGCAAGGTCGCGGTCATCGTGGCGATCGTGCTATCGAAATCGGCCAGATACGGCGTCATCCGTTCGACGGTACTGGCGCTGCCGAGTTCACCGATCCGGCGGAGCATGGCGACCCGCGGATCTCGCGCGTTCTCGCTGCGCTCCGCACTCACGCGATCAAAGGCATCCAGCAGCGTCGGCAGCGCACGCTCAGCCGTGGTCCCGGACAGCGCGGTTGCCGCAGCGAGCACCACCTGGAATCCGGGCGACGAAAGCGCCGCCAGATAGACCGTGTCGGCAGCGTGCTTCTTCAGCGCCGCGAGTCCGGCCACCGCGGCTTCTCGCACATTCTGGTCGCCATCGTGCGCGAGCGGGTACAGCGCGGCATCATCGCCGATCGTCGCCGCGGCATGCCCGGCCGTGACGCGCTCCTGCCAGCGCCGGGAGGCGAGGTAGCGTGCGAGCCGCGCCCGGGCGGCAGCGGCGTCGATGTGTGCGAGTGCTTCGAGCGCACGCGCCGGTGCTTGCCAGCCGTGCGCATCGGCCGGTGCACCGGGGCGATCCACGATCCCCGCGAGCGCCGCACGGACGGCAGCGCTGTCTGTGCAGGGCGCGCCGAGCGAGTCGATGGCGATCAGCCGGACCCACGGGTGGACATCGCGCGTAGCCAGGGCAATCAGGGGATTGCAGGCAGGGGTCGCCTGAAGTGCCCGCCATGCGCCGACGGCCGCCACACGCACAATCGGACTCGGGTCGGCGAGGGCATGCGTCACAGCCGCTGTACGCTCGCCCAGCGCCAGCGAAGCGGCTCCGGCGAGCGCGAGTCGACGCACCTGCTCGTCTCCTTCCTTCAGGGCGACTCGCGTCGTGCTGCTGTCGAGGCCGCCGATCAGCCCCAGTGCCAGCACAGCAAGGCGGCGTACCTCGGGCGGTGCCGCCGAGACGCTGGCGCGCCGCAACAGCTGCACGCCGTCCGGTGAGAGCCCCCCTGGCGCGCGCCGCGATTGCGCGAGGGCGAGCGAGTACATCCCATGCACGATCCCGATCGACAGGATCGCACCCGACCGGGTCCGCATGGCACTCTCTGCGGCGCGCACCTCCACCGTGTCGGCAAACGGCAACCGCCCGAGCGCCTCGGCCAGCGCATCGATTGCCGCCGGCGTCGCCTCGCGGGCGAGCGCCGCGACGATCGCGTCGAACGCTATTCGAGTGCTCAGCTGCAGCGTGTCGACAACAGGAGCCCCCCGCCGGACCCGCTTCAGCCCCTGCACCATCGCATTCGCGGCCTCGGCCCTGACGCTCGGCAAGGGATCATTCAGCGCGGGGAGCAGGAGCCGCGCCAGGTCGGGCCTTTGCAGCCGCCCGATGCCGCGCACGGCGACGCGCCTGAGGAGCGAGTCGCTGCTCCGGATTCCTTCCAGCAATGGAGCAAGCCCGGCCTCGCCTGTGCCCCGCGCATCCTCGGCCACCAGCAGCCGCTGGAGCGCGTCGAGATTCGTCGACGACGAGCGCTGCTGCGCGTGCAAATGCACCGGCAGCAGCAGCGCCGTGGTCAGGGTCAGGCGAGCGGCAAGTCCTATTGCTGGCACACGGCCTCCGGGTCGATTCGTGGATGATCCAGCGCGGGACGATGCGCGAGGTTGGCCACCGCACCGACGACATCCCGAATGTAGCTGCCGACCTTGGCCATTCTCGGGTAGTTCAGGTACTGGGGCTCATCGCTGACCATATGGTAGTCGATATACCATACCGCCGAGACGAAGAAGAGCACAGGGATGCTGTAGCGAGCGTACATATAGTGATCGCTCCGGCACCACCCCTGACTCGGATCGCGCGGCGCATCGAACGTCGTGTCAAACCGGAACCGGTAGTCGGGTCGCTGGTTCACCTCGTCGGCAACGGCCCCGAGTTCGCGGGAGAGGCGACGCGTGCCGAGCACCACCAGTGAATTCGGCCCGCCAGGCGGGACGTCTTCTGGTCCCCCCCGTCCCATCTGATCCATGTTGATCTGGGCGACGATGGAATCGCGCGGCACGGTGGGGTGGTCGGCATAGAATTCGGCCCCGTACAGTCCCTTCTCTTCCGCCGCGTGCCACACGAACAGCAGCGATCGCTTCGGCTTCACCTTGGCCAGGGCGTAGGCTTCGGCGACCTCGAGTGCGAGCACAGTGCCGCTGCCATCGTCATCTGCGCCATTCATGATCGAGTCGAGTCGTGTCGGGCGGAGCTTCCGGATGGAATCGAGCATCTGATGGATCTGCTGCCACTGTGCCGCAGTCACGTTCCGTGGCTGCGGATCGTCGGCGCCGCGCGGCCGTGCCACGGCATTGAAGACCCTGATGGAATCGTGGTCCACCGGGCCTTGCGGAAAGAAGCCGACGTGGTCGCTGTGGGCGCCAATCGCCACGTACTCGTTCCGGAGTTGCGGATCACTCCCCGGGAGGATGGCCACCACGTTCCGGGTCGGTGCTTCGGTCGGGCGATCGAGGTATCCGAAACGACCGCTGAGCGGCCGGCCGATGCGACCCGTTTCGATGACAGCGACATCGCCGCCGAAGAGTTCCGAGGAGATCGCTGATGTGGCCAGCAGCACGGGGAGCGCGCGCAATGTCGGGTCGTTGTAGAACAACAGCTCGGCGCGGAGTCCACCCGCCGCCGGTAATGCGCCGGCGCCGACATCCACGATCACGGCCCTGGCGCCAAAGTATCGCTGCAGATTTTCACCGCTCCGCCAGAACTGCCACGTCACCGACGCAGTTCGCGAGAGTCCGAAGACCACGACCTTGCCGCGCACCGCCGCGGGGTCGATCAAGCCGCTGTCGCCGATGCGCCCACCCCAGACGGTCGGAACATCCGTTCCTTCGAAGGAGCCGCCGTAGGGGAGCCCACCAATGAACGCTGACAATCCCAGCCTTGGTACCAGCAGAAAATCGCTCAATGCCTGGAACGACCGCTCGCCGACCCGCAGCACCGACGACGAATCAGGACGATGCATCGTGAACGGCACCGTTTGAAAGAAAGTGCTGTTCTCTCCCGCCGGCTTGAGCCCGAGCCGCTTCAGCTCGGATGCGATGTAATTCGTGCCTTTCACGCCACCGATCAGGCCCGTCTCGCGCCCTTGCATCGAGTCATCGCCGATGATGTACGCGCGCGTCATCAGATCGGCGACGGTGATGCCAGCGGTCGTGGGTTCGGGACGGTGCGTGCGCGACAAACCGCCAAGGGGAATCGGGGACCCGGCCGACGGCATCTGCGGAGCCTGGGCCGCTGCAGTGGCCAGCGGCAACAGCCAGAGGAGAGAGAACGAACGCATGTGGGCGTGCTCTGGGTTGGAAGGCGAACGAATCGAGCGGCGAGTTGCGTGCGGTACGAAGCACGAGCCGCGCGAGTTTCCTTCACCGAGATTCAGGCGGGGGGACGCGTCAGGTCGAGGGTGTAGAAGGTATCGCAGGCGTTGTGACCGGTGGCGCCGAGCGCTCCGTCGAGGCGAACGAATCCCGCCTGCTCGTAGAGCCGGCGCGCGGCTTCCATCCGCTCGAGCGTCTCGAGGTAACACCATTGGAAACCGATGGCGCGGGCACGCTGCAGGCAACGCCGCAGCATCGCCTTGCCCAGGCCCAGCCCTCTGGCTTCGGGGAGGAAATACATCTTGCGGAGTTCGCAGGTGTCCGCGGACCCGCCATCGAGCGGCGCCACGCCACCGCCACCAACGATGCGGCCGAGGTGCGTCACCACAAAGTACGCTGCACGCGGCCGGTCGTAGGACGCGGTCATGGCATCGACTTCGGCGTCGTGAATCGCGTATCCTGGCCCGTCGGCGCCGAATTCTGGCATCACGGTACGAATCAGACGCGCGACGTCGCGGTCGTCACCTTCCGCGATCGGACGAAGCACGTATCCTTCCGGCAAGGTGTCAGGCATCGCGGCAACGTACGGCAGCGAGCAGACCGGCGTCAAGCAGACTCGAGCCCCCCGAGGGTCGAACGGAAGCGAGCCGGGGTGGTACCGACCACCTTGCGAAAGACTCGTCCGAAGTGGCTCTGGTCGGCATAACCACCCGCTGCGGCCACCTGCGAGAGTGACGCCCGACGATCGCGCATGGCCAGGCAGGCCTGTTCGATTCGTGCCCGCTGGAGCAACTCGCCCGGGCAGCAGCCGAATGCGCGACGAAACGCCCGAGCGACATGCGACGGATGCACGCCCGCCTCCGCCGCAAGGGCGGCGATCGAAGGAGGATTCACCAGGTCCGCAAGCAGGTGGTCGCGCGCCCGCACGAGCCACGGTGCAATACCCTGCCCCGCGACACTCTCCTCGCTCGCGGCGGTGCCGACGAGCTGGAGAACGAGTCCCTCGAGCACGAGGCGGGCGGCGCCGTCACACTGCCATGTCTTTGCCGTGATCGCCAGCCCGAGTCGTCGCAGGGCCAAGCCATGGAGGAGACGGAAATCCTTACCGTTTCGGAACATTCCCTCCGGGACGGCGGCATCGCACACCGGGTCGATGAACAGGCATCGCGCACCGTCCTGCCCGAAGAAGTTGCCGTGAAGCACGCCGCGCTGGCGGACGTAGAGGGATTGAGGGGTGAGGTCGGTGTCGACGCGGCCGACCCGCTCGCGAAAGGTGCCCTGCAGGAGGAACACCAGCGATGCGTGGGCGTGTTCATGCGGGGCAAGCCAGTATCCTGGCCCGTACGATGCCTCGGTCAGGAGGAAGGAGCCGACCTGCACGCTTCGCAATTGCCTGCCCTGGGTGCAGGGCGAGAGGGTCACCATCGAGCGATCTCCTGGGAAACACGACAGTGGCAGATTCCTGAACCCTTCTCGATACGCCAGCACCGGAGACAGGTTTCAGGTGTACCAGCAAGTCGGGATAACACCGCAAGAAGATCCAACGGCGCTCGATGCCCGAGGCGTCCTGGCCACCCGATCAGCCGAGGTTGCAGTGGTTGACGTTTCGCTCCTTCGCTCCCACCCGCTTCTCGCCGCCGCAACACCGGCGGGCCTCGACGTCCTTGCGCCCGCAACCATCTCGCGCGAATGGAAGTCGCGCCAGGTGCTCTTTCGACGCGGCGATCGGGGCGTTGGACTGATCCTGATCCTGCGCGGTCGCGTGCGCGTCCTCCGCGAGCGTGGAGGACGGCGACAGATGATCCACTCCGAAGGAGGTGGCGGCGCGCTCGGCGAGATCCCGATGCTCGACGATGGTCCGATGGTGGCCACCGGGATTGCCGCCGAACCGACCCTCGGCCTCGTCGTCCCTCGCGATGCGATGCGCAGTGCCCTGAGTCTTGATCCCGCGATGGCGTGGGGACTGCTCGAGCGGGTCGCAGCCCGGGTGCGGCACCTCGCCGACCGCCTCGAGGAGGCGACGTTCAACGGTGTGAGCGTGCGCCTCGCCGCGGCGCTGCTGGCGCGGCATCGGGTGGCGGCAGGCGGGCTCATCTCATTCGGGATGTCGCAGCAGCACCTGGCGGAAGAGCTTGGCACCGTGCGCGAGGTCATTGTACGTGAGCTGGGTTCGATGGTCCGGCGGGATGTCCTCGTCGCACGTGGGGAAGGGCGATATCAGGTCGCGGACCTCGACCTGCTCCAGGCGATGGCTGCCGGGAAGTAGTGGAACAACCGTTCCACCTGCCCCGCGCCTCCTCACATTAGGATGTCAGCACCTTTGAATGGAGCAGTCCAATGAAGATCGCATTCGCACTCCCGGCCCTCCTCGCAGTGCTGACGGCCCCTCTCACGGCCCAGGACGCCTCGGGCCACCAGCACACGGATGGAATGAAGCATGAAGGATCCGTCGAGTCGCCCACCACCACCGCCCCCCCAGCGACTCTCAAACAGGGCGGCCAGGCAGCCTATGCCACCCTCAGCGAGACGGTCCGGCTGCTCACCGCCGACCCCAACACGGACTGGTCGAAGGTGAACATCGAAGCGCTCCGACAGCACCTGATCGATATGGATAACGTCACCATGCGGTCGGTCGTGAAGACCACGGAAGTCCCAGGCGGGCTCTCGATGGATGTGACGGGCGCTGGTGAAACGGCGAAGGCCATTCAGCGGATGAGTGTCAGTCACGGCAAACAGCTTGATCTGATGCCCGCGTATCATGCGGTCGTCACCCCAATCACCAATGGTGCACGGATCATGGTGACCGCCCGGAACAACGACGCCGCGACGACGCAGCGCATTCGGGCATTGAGTTTTGCCGGACTCCTCACCGAAGGCGACCACCACGCGGCGCACCACCAGATGCTGGCGCGAGGTGAGGCGGTACACCAGCACTAGAGCGGGGTGACTGTCCCGCCGGGGCCAATCACCTTCACCTCGGGCTCGAGTACCACGCCCCAGCGTTCATCGACCCTGCTGCGCACGGTGCGCATCAGGGTCATCACGTCGGCGGCCGTGGCGCCGCCCGTGTTGATGAAATAGTTGGCGTGCATCGGCGATACTTCGGCGCTGCCAACGCGGAATCCCTTCAGCCCCGTCGACTCGATGAACTGCCCGCTCGTCCGCGGGAATCCGGCAGCCGGTTCGGTGACCAGCTCGGGATTCTTGAAGACGCTGCCGCAGCACGGCTGATTGAACGGGGTACCGTCGCGACGCCAGGCATAGAGGGATTCGGTTTCGGCCTCGAGTGCCGACGCATCCGCCCCGTGCAGTTCGACCACGGTTTCGAGCACGACGACACCACTCAGTGCACTTCGCCGGTAACTGAACCCGCACTCGGCCGCGGGCACCACTCGGTCGCGACCATCACCGTCGACGACCAGGACCGAGACAACCGTATCGCGCCACTCGGCGTGATGGCAGCCGGCGTTCATCACCACGCCGCCGCCGACGCTGCCCGGGACGCCGACCATCTTGTGGATGCCACCAAAGCCGAGCGCGGCCGTCCGCTTCGCCGCAAGCGGCGCCGGCAGGCCGGCACCGAGGGTAAACCGGGCACCGTCCTGACGAAGGGCGTCAACGCCCTTGCCCAACCGGATCACCAGCGCGTCGAGGCCCTCATCGGGAAAGAGCAGGTTGCTGCCAAGCCCCAGCGCAAACCACGGCACACCCAGCGCCGTGCAATGCTGCAGCGCGAGGGCAACGTCTTCGGGATTTCCCGGGAAGAGCACGGTGGCATCGCCACCGATCCGGTAGGTCGACCAGCGGGAAAGGGCCTCCTCCTCGCGCACTTCGCCGGCGACGAGGTCGCGCAGCGATCGAGCGAAGCCGGGGTCGCGCGCGCTGGTCACCCGGGTAGGCCGGCGCGGGCCAGGGCATGCCACTCCTGCAGCGACCGCACTTCACCCGTCTTGCGCTGCATCGCGGCAATGGCATCGCACGCCGCCGCTGCCGCCGACATCGTGGTCGTGTACGGCACCCCTTGCTGGAGCGCCGCGCGTCGCATCGAGTAATCGTCCTGTTGCGTGAGCTTGCCGAGGGGGGTGTTCACCAGCAGGTGCACCTGCCCCGACACCATCAGGTCGATGCCATTGGGGCGACCTTCATACACCTTGAGCACTCGGTCAGTCGGCACTCCACGTGCTTTGAGGTAGTCCGCTGTCCCCGAGGTGGCGACCAGCGTGAACCCCAGCTCCTGGAACCGCTTCGCGATGGGGACCACCGTGGCCTTGTCGCGATCGTTGACCGTGATCAGGACCGTCCCCGCCAGCGGCAGCGCGCCGTCGACACTGGCTTGCGCCTTGGCGAAGGCCATTCCGAAGGAGTCGGCGATTCCCATGACCTCGCCGGTAGAGCGCATTTCCGGTCCGAGCCGGACATCGACGCCAGCGAACTTGGAGAACGGGAAGACCGCTTCCTTCACCGAGATGAACGGTGGCTGGGGATCGTCGGTGAGGCCCAGATCGGCCAGCTTCTTTCCTGACATCACGGCGGCGGCCAGCGAGGCCAGCGGAACACCGGTAGCCTTGGAGACGAACGGAATCGTTCGCGATGCGCGCGGATTGACCTCGAGCACGTACACGACACCATCCTTGATCGCGTACTGGACGTTGATCAGCCCGACCACTCCCAGTGCGAGCGCGAAGGCGCGGGTGTGCTGGCGCATCTGCTCGATCTGCGGTTCAGTAATGAGGTACGGCGGCAGCACGCAGGCCGAGTCGCCCGAGTGAATGCCGGCGTCCTCGATGTGCTGCATCACTCCGCCGATCACGGCGCGCTCGCCATCGCAGATCGCATCGACGTCGGCCTCGAAGGCATCCTCGAGGAATGAATCGATCAGGACCGGATGCCCCGGCGCCACGCGCGCGGCCTCGTCGAAGAATTCGCGCAGCTCGGCGTGATCGTAGACAATCCGCATGGCACGTCCGCCGAGGACATAACTCGGCCGTACCAGCACGGGGTAGCCGATCCGTTCCGCGACTTCCACGGCAGCATCGGGCGTCTCGGCGGTGCCATTGGGTGGCTGCTGAATCCCGAGTTCACGCACCAGCGCTTCGAAGCGCCGACGATCTTCGGCAATATCGATCGCATCGGGAGAAGTGCCGAGAATCCGGACGCCGGCGGCCTCGAGTCCCTTCGCGAGCTTCAGCGGTGTCTGACCGCCGAGCTGCACCACGACTCCGATCGGCTGCTCGATGTGGACGATCTCGAGAACATCCTCAAGCGTCAGCGGTTCGAAGTAGAGGACGTCGGCCGTATCGAAATCGGTGGAGACGGTCTCCGGATTCGAATTCACCATGATGGTGCGGAACCCGAGTTCACGGAACGACATCGTTGCCCGGACGCAGCAGTAGTCGAATTCCACGCCCTGCCCGATCCGGTTGGGGCCGGAACCGAGAATGATGACCGTCGGGCGACCATCCGGGCCGGCTTCGTTTTCTTCGTCCCAGCACGAATAGAGGTAGGGAGTCCTTGAGGGGAATTCGCCGGCACAGGTATCCACGGTCTTGTACGCCGGCCGGAGCCCGAGTCGATGCCGCTCCGAGCGGATGTACGCCTCGGGGAGCTGCTTCAGATCGGCGAGCTGCCAGTCGGAAAAGCCGGCGCGCTTGAGATCGCGCAGTGCTGCGCGATCGGCGATGTCGTCATTGCCGAACCGGTAGGCAATCCAGCGGTCCTCCATCACGACGATCTCGGCCAGCTGCTGCAGGAACCATCGGTCGATCCGGGACGCCTCGTAGATCTCGTCCACCGTGACCCCGGCCACCAGGGCGCGCTTGACCTGGAAGAGTCGTTCCGGGGTTGGTGTGCGGATCGCCGAAAGCAGGGTCTCGCGATCGACCGCACTGAGGCGGTCATCAATCGGACCCGCGCCGATCACCCACCCCGCGCGACCGCTCTCCAGCCCGCGAAATCCCTTCTGCAGCGCCTCCTTGAAGGTCCGCCCGATCGCCATCGCCTCGCCCACCGACTTCATCTGCGTGGTGAGCCGCGGCTCCGCCGCCGGGAACTTCTCGAACGCGAAGCGGGGAATCTTGACCACCACATAGTCGAGGACCGGCTCGAACGATGCCGGTGTCGTCTTGGTGATGTCATTCGGGAGCTCGTCCAGCGTGAAGCCGACGGCGAGCTTGGCACCGATGCGCGCGATGGGGAAACCGGTCGCCTTCGAGGCCAGAGCCGAGGATCGCGACACGCGGGGGTTCATCTCGATGACCAGTTGCTCGCCGGTCTCGGGGGAGACCGCGAACTGGATGTTGCAACCGCCGGCCTCCACGCCGATTTCACGAATGATCTTCATTGCCGCGTCGCGCATCTTCTGGTATTCGCGGTCCGTCAGCGTCATCGCCGGGGCCACGGTGATCGAGTCACCGGTATGCACGCCCATCGGGTCGAGATTCTCGATCGAGCAGATGATGACGACATTGTCGGCACCATCGCGCATCAGCTCGAGCTCGAACTCCTTCCAGCCGATGATGCTTCGCTCGACCAGCACCGACGTGACGGGCGAAAGTTCGAGGCCACGCGAGAGCATCGCCACGAATTCGTCGCGATTGTAGGCGATGCCGCCGCCGGTGCCACCGAGGGTGAACGACGGCCGGAGGATTGCGGGATAGCCGGTGCGCTCGACGGCGGCGAGGCCTTCCTCGAGCGTGCCGACGGTTGACCCAGCCGGCGTCGCGAGGCCGATCCGGACCATCGCCTTCGCGAACTCGGCGCGATCTTCGGCGATCCGGATCGCGCGCTCGTTCGCACCGATCAACTCGACCCCGTATTTCGCGAGCGTGCCGTCCTTCACGAGCGACATCGCCACATTCAGCGCCGTCTGCCCACCCATCGTGGGGAGCAGCGCGTCGGGGCGCTCGCGCTCGATCACCTTGGTGACCCACTCAGGAGTCACCGGCTCGATGTAGGTCGCATCGGCGATTTCCGGATCGGTCATGATCGTCGCCGGATTCGAATTGACCAGGATGACCCGGTACCCTTCTTCCTTCAGGGCGCGGACCGCCTGCGTTCCGGAATAGTCGAACTCCGCTCCCTGCCCGATGACGATGGGACCGGAGCCAATGATGAGGATCGACTTGAGATCAGTGCGCTTGGGCATCAACCAGGTCCTGGAGCGTACGTTCAAAAGAATATTGCGGAGCCCATCCGGTCGCTGCGCGAAGCTTGCTGGCATCGCCTATCAGCACCGGGATGTCCGACTGGCGGAGCAGCGAAGGCATCGTCACGGCATGGGCCGGCGAGCCCAGCAGCGCAGCCAGCCGCTTGAAGCAATCGGCCAGCGACTGGCCGACCCCGCTCGCGATGTTGTATGCCTCACCCGATACCCCGCGGTCCAGCAGCAGAAGATAGGCAGCGACGACGTCCCGCACATCGAGGAAATCGCGCACCGGCGTGAGGTCACCGACCGGGATCTGCCAGAGATCGCGCTTGAGCGCCTCTCGCAGGCGGCTCGCGAGTGCCGGAATCACAAACAGCGGCGCCTGCCCTGGCCCGGTATGGGTGAACGGCCGTGCGATGATGACCTTCAAACCGGTGCGACGACGCACCTCGTCTGCGGCACACTCGGCACCGAGCTTGGTCACGGCATAGGGAGATGCCGGCAGCAGCGGCGCGTTCTCGGGGATCTGCTCCGCGTGTCCACGCCCGTAGACCTCTCCGGTCGATGCGAGGAGGACGGTCGGCGTTCCGGTCTGTGCGAGGGCATCGAAGAGGGCGGCAGTCCCGCCAGCATTGATGCTCCACGCGGTCGCGGGATCCTGCCGCGCCGCGGCGCCAGATGACAGCGCCGCGAGGTGCACCACGCTGTCGGGGGCGAAATCGGCGAGGATCTTGTAGGTGTCGGGAGCCCGCAGGTCGGCAACAAGGGCCGTGACACCAGCAACCTCATCCGGCGAGAGCCACGCTTCGGGCATCGCTCCGCCCGGGCCGACCGCCGCCACGACCGAATGGCCGGCGGCACGCGCGGCGCGCACCAGGTGTCGTCCGACGAACCCATCGGCGCCGGTCACGAGCAAGCGCATCAACGTGCCTGCAACCGCTGCAGGTCGGCGTCGACCATCATCGTGACCAGTTGCTGGAAAGAGACCGAAGGACTCCAGCCGAGGTCGGCCTTTGCCTTGGCCGGATCGGCGAGCAGGAGATCCACCTCGGCGGGGCGATAGAACTGGGGGTCGATCACTACATGCTTGTTCCAGTCGAGGCCGACGTGATCGAAGGCGATTCGAACCAGGTCACCGACGCTGTGGGTCTCGCCGGTCCCGATGACGTAATCCTGCGGGGTGTCGGGTTGCAGCATCCGCCACATCGCGTCCACATAGTCGCCCGCATACCCCCAATCGCGACGCGCTTCGAGATTGCCCATGCGCAGTTCGGTCGCGAGCCCAAGCTTGATGCGGGCTGCGGCGTCGGTGACCTTCCGCGTGACGAACTCCATGCCGCGGCGCGGCGACTCGTGATTGAAGAGAATGCCGCTCACGGCGTAGAGCCCGTACGACTCGCGGTAGTTCACCGTGATCCAGTGGCCATAGAGCTTGGCGACGCCGTAGGGCGACCGCGGATAGAACGGCGTCGATTCCGATTGCGGCGTTTCCACCACCTTGCCGAACATCTCCGACGACGACGCCTGGTAGAATCGGGCGGTCGGGCACGCCAGGCGAATGGCCTCGAGAATACGGGTCACGCCCAGCGCGGTGAATTCCCCTGTCAGGACCGGCTGGGTGAAGGAGGTCGGCACGAAGCTCTGGGCAGCGAGGTTGTACACCTCATCCGGCTGGACGTCCTGCATCGCGACTGTCAGCGAATGCTGATCGAGCAGGTCGGCGGCCACGATCCGCACCCGGGGGATCAGGTGATCGATCCGTTCGTAGGAGTGGTGGGAGGTGCGGCGGACCACGCCGACCACCTCATACCCCTTGGCGAGTAGGAATTCAGCGAGGTAGGATCCGTCCTGCCCGGTAATCCCGGTAATCAGCGCCCTGGGCACACAGCCCTCCTGGGAGTTGTCCCAGACCGTCCGACCCGATAGATTGGAAGGTCTGTGGTGGAAATCGACTTTGGACCGTAGCTAGCGAGGACGACATGGCGCGTACCTGCACCGTGTGCGACAAGGGACCGACGACCGGTAATCACGTCAGCCATGCCAATAATCGGCGCAAGCGGCGCTGGTATCCGAACCTGCAGACCGTTCGCGTGATGGTGGGCGATGCACCCCGCCGCGTGCAGGTCTGCACCAAGTGCATGAAGAGTGGCAAGGTGGTCAAGGCCTCCGCGGCCTGATCCCTTCGAACACCGCACCGCCAACGGGTGGCGCCCTTCACGGGCGCCACCCGTTTCATTTGCGTCACCCCGGGACAGAAAAAAAGGGGACCCGAAGGTCCCCTGCTGGTACATCAGAGCGGAAGCACCGACGGAGTGATTCACTCCGGGATGAGCTCGATCCGCGCCATCTCGGCGCCGTCGCCAGGCCGGTGGCCGAGCTTGAGGATCCGGGTGTAGCCGCCGGGACGGGACGCGAAGCGCGGACCCAGCACCTTGAAGAGCTTGGTGAGGATGGCGCGATTCGGAATCTTCTGCTCCACCTGACGAATGGCGTGCAGGTCACCCTTGCGGGCCAGCGTGATGAGCTTCTCGGCGTACGGCCGGATCTCCTTCGCCTTGGCCACGGTGGTGTTGATCCCTTCGTGCTCGAACAGCGATGCCGCCATGTTGCGCATCATCGCCCGCTTGTGGGAGGACGTCCGGGAAAGCTGACGTCCCTTTGCGCGGTGCCGCATTACGCTTCCTCTCCGTTACCGGCCACCGCCATCGGCGACGTGCCCTGATTCGTGATCCGGAGGTCGCCATCGGCCTCCTCGAATTCCATGCCGAAATTGAGCGCTTCGCGCTGCAACAGCTCGGCAATTTCCTGCAGTGCCTTGTCACCGATGTTCTTGACGCCGTCGAGTTCCTTGGTCGAGAACTCCACCAGATCCCGCAGGGTCCGGATGTTGGAATTCTTGAGCGAGTTGAGCGACCGCACCGTGAGCCCGAGATCGTCGATCGAGCGCGCCAGGCGAGCCTTCAGCCCGGTGGCAACCATCGGCGTGTCGTTGGTGGCAGCCGGCGCAGCGTGATGTGGCACCTTGCCGAACTCGACGAAGTAGCGGAAGTGTTCCTGCGCGAGGGCGGCCGCATAGGCGATCGCATCCTCGGGCGAGATAGTTCCGTTGGTCTCGACCGAGACCGCAAGGCGGTCGTAGTCGGTGCGCTGGCCGACGCGCGTTTCCTGCACCGTGAAGTTGGCACGACGGACCGGATTGTAGATCGCGTCGATCCGCACCAGGTCGATCGGGAAGGAGCGTTCGGTCGGATGCATTTCCGACTCGACGTAGCCGCGACCCTTGTTGACGTAGAGCTCGCAGGTGACTTCGCGATCATCCTGGACCGTGAAGAGCAGCTGGTCGGGATTGATGATGGTCGCCCGGCCGCTCTCCTGAATGTCACGCGCATACACCGGACCCGGGCCCTGCTTGGTGAGCCGGAGCACGGTCGAGTCGACGTCGGCCTCGAGCACGAGCGTGAGGGCCTTGAGACGCTGCACGATCTGGTGCACGTCTTCGAGGACGCCCTGCACCGTCTGATGCTCGTGCACGACGCCATCGAGGCGGAAGCCCCAGACGGCGCTGCCGCGCAGCGAGGACAACAGCAACCGCCGCAGCGAATTGCCGAGCGTGTGGCCGAAGCCCCGCTCGAGCGGCTGCAGACGGAACTCGGCGATGTTCGGGTTGTCGTCCCGCTTGGTCATTTCGACCACGTGCGGACGGACGAGCCCGGTCAGATCAATGCTCATCAGCGCGATTTCCTTCGTTACTTCGAGTAAAGCTCGACGATGAGCTGTTCCTGCGCGTTCACCGGAATCGCATCGCGCGTCGGCAGCTCAAGGAGACGGCCCGCGGCCTTTTCGGCATCCACGGAGAGCCAGCCCACGGTGGTACCGCGGGAGGCCTGCTCCTGCGCGGCCATCACGGCAACCATCTCGCGATCGGTCGGGGTGACACGTACTTCGTGGCCCGGAAGGACCTTGAAGGACGGGATGTCGACCCGCTTGCCGTTGACTTCGATATGCCCGTGACGCACCAGCTGGCGGGCGGCGCGACGCGAGGCCGCGAAGCCCATCCGGTACACGACGTTATCGAGACGAGTCTCGAGCGCGACGAGCAGGTTGGTGCCCTTCATGCCGGGCAGGTGCGACGCCTTGGTGTAGGTGGTGCGGAACTGGGTCTCGGTGAGACCGTACATCCGCTTCACCTTCTGCTTCTCACGCAGCTGCTTGGCGTATTCCGACGTCTTGCGGCCACGCCCGGCATTCTGGCCATGCTGGCCGGCCGGATAGGCCCGACGCTCCACCGCGCACTTCTCGGTGAGGCAACGGGTTCCCTTGAGGAAGAGCTTCGTGCCCTCGCGACGGCAGAGCCGGCACGCTGGTCCAGTGTATCGCGACATAGGCTAGACCCGCCGCTTCTTCGGAGGACGGCACCCGTTGTGTGGAATCGGGGTCACGTCGCGAATCGACGCCACCTTGAGCCCGACCGACGCGAGGGCCTGGATGGCCGATTCGCGTCCGCTGCCGGGACCCTGCACGCGCACGTGGACCTTGCGGAGTCCGAGATTCAGCGCCTCGCGGGCACAGTTCTCGGACGCCACGGTGGCCGCGAACGGCGTGGACTTCTTCGATCCCTTGAACCCCGCCTTGCCGGCGGTGCCCCACGCGATGGTGTTGCCGCGCAAGTCGGTGATCGTGATCAGCACATTGTTGAAGGTCGCGGAGATGTGAACCATCCCCTCCGACTCGACAATCTTCTTCGAGCGCTTGGCGCTCGGCTTCGCCGTAGTAGGTGCAGTCATGGCTTACTTCTTCGTCGCCTTCTTCTTGCCGGCGATGGCCCGACGGGGGCCCTTCTTCGTCCGGGCGTTGGTGTGCGTGCGCTGGCCGCGCACCGGCAACCCGCGCCGATGACGAATCCCGCGATAGCTGCCGATGTCCTGAAGTCGCTTGATGTTCATCGCGATTTCAGTGCGAAGCGCGCCTTCGGTCTTCACCGAACGCTCGATGATCTGCCGCAGGCGGCCGACCTCGGCGTCGGAAAGATCCTTGATGCGCGTGTCAGGCGAGATGCCGGTCTCGGCGAGCAACTTCTTGCTCGTCACCCGGCCAATCCCGTAGATGTACGTCAGGCCAATTTCAACGCGCTTTTCGCGCGGAAGATCGACGCCAGCAATACGCGCCATATCAGCCCTGCCGCTGCTTATGCTTTGGGGTGCGCTTGCAGATGATGCGCGTCACACCGCGACGCTTCACCACCACACAGCTCTCGCAAATCGGCTTCACACTCGAGCGAACCTTCACGACACGCGTCTCCCTGAAGACGGGGTTTCGGCCTAGCAAGGAATGATACTGGAGCCTCGGACCGTGCGCAACCCTGTGCCCCCCAACAACGTGGGTGGTCAGGACCCGATCAGACGCCGAAACTCAGCCCAGGCTTCTCCTGGCTTTTCCGCCGCCGTGATCGGACGGCCGACCACCAGGTCGGTCGCGCCACCTGCAAGTGCCGCCTCCGGCGTCGCGACCCGGCGCTGATCCCCTGCCTCCTCTCCGGCCCGCCGGATTCCCGGCACCACCAGCCGCCCGGCGCCCACTACGGGGCGGACCAGGGCCAGGTCGCTGGCCGAGCAGACCACCCCGTCTACCCCCGCCGCCATGGCGATGCCGGCAAGTCGCGCGGCCTCGGCCCCGGGATCCACCAGCGACCGGCCCGTCACATTTGCGAAACCGGCCGCATCGTGGGAAGTCAGGACCGTCACGGCCACTACGTGCAATCGCCCGGCGGCAGCCGCTACGGCCGCCTGCAGCATCTCGGTCCCGCCGAGGGCGTGAACCGTGATCATCCGGACGCCGAGTTCGGCAGCCGCCGTCACCGCGCCGTGCACCGTGTTGGGAATATCGTGCCACTTGAGGTCGAGAAACACGGGATGACCCGCGTCGAGGACGCTGCGGACAAATCCGTGGCCCGCCCGCGTCATCAGCACCGACCCGACTTTTACCGGCGCTCCGGTCGGCAGCAGGTCGAGCAGGTCGACCGCGCTCGGTGCATCGGGATGATCCAGGGCGACGTAAAGCTCAGCCATCGTGTTGCTCCAGTTCGGTCAGCAATCGTTCGGGTAGGTGGGGATCAGCCAGCGCGGCGGTGCCAATGGCGACCAGCGACGCGCCGGCCCGGAGATAGTCACGCACGTCGGTCGCGCCGCGGATTCCACCGACGCCGATGAGCGGAAATCCCGGCAAGCGCTCCGCTGTGCGACGCACAGCAAGTAGTCCGGTCGCCAGAAGCGCCGGACCGCTCACGCCGCCAAAACCGTTGCCAAGACGCGGTGAGGCGCCTTCAAACAGGAAGCCGGGGAGCGTGTTCACCAGACTGGCCCCGTCGGCCCCGGCGTCGCGCGCAGCCATTGCCATCAGCGGGATATCGGGAAGCGCCGGCGAGAGCTTCGCGAAGAGGGGTCGGGCCGTCACTCGGCGGCAACGCGACACCACCTCGGCGATGCTGCGGGAATCGGCGCCGAATTCGACCCCGCCCGCAGATGTGTTCGGACACGAGAGGTTGATCTCGTACGCCGCGTGACCTTCGAGGTCATCAAGTTGTTCGATGACCGTCGCATACTCTTCGATCGTGAACCCCACAACGTTCACGATGATCCGGGGCCCGCTGAGGTTGGCCTGCAGCCAGGGCAATTCCTGCTGGCGAACCTGAACGGCACCCGGGTTTGCGAGGCCCACCGAGTTGATCATCCCACCGCGAAACTCCGCGACCCGCGGTGCCTTGTTCCCGATGCGCGGAGTGAGCGACACCGCTTTGGTGACCAGGCCCCCGAGTCGTTCGAGCGCCATGGCGCCGCGCAACTCGCGCCCGAAGCCGGCGGTTCCTGACGCGAGCATCAGCGGATTCGCGAACTCCAACCCCGCGACGCTACAGCGCAATGATTTCACGGGAGAGGAGCGCCTCCCGGTGCCGACCCTCGGCGCCCCGAAGCGGCACGGGCCCGGTAGAGCAGAAACGATCGCAGCGAATCCTCGAGCTGAACGAACCCGCTGTCCTGACGTCCGAGCAGATACGCGAGGTAGGCGTTGCCCGGCGGGAGTGCAGCGAGCCGGGCGCGGAGCGCACCACCGGAATCCGGCTCGATCGGGAGGCGAGCGAGGATTGCCTTCGCGACATAGGGGGACTGCGGCCAGTCGCGCTCGACACGAGCAAACAGCCAACTGGCGAGGGCCGGGGCCCGCAAGGAGTCGCGAGCATTCTCGCCCAGCACGAACAGGACGAGATCGCCCTGTGGTCCGCCGGCCCGGGTCGCCGCCTCCTCATCGAGCAGCGCGATCGAGAGTCGCCGAAGTTCCTCCGCGCGGCGACGCGCGAGCCCTTCGTCGGTGGCCTGCCCGAGTGAATCAAGACGGACCTTCAAGTCCCCTGGGGAATGGGCGCGGGCCACGGTTCGATCGACGGCGAGGAGAACTCCCGCCCCGGCGGCCTCGGTCCCCGGAAACGTCAGGAGCTTGCCGAGGTAGCGATCGCTCACCGCAGATTCCTCTTGCTCGGTGCCACGAATCGCTCCCAGCAGCCACCGCGATTGCCGCTCCGGTGTGGCGATCCGCGAAGCGGAGAGGAGCAGCAGGAGCGAGTCCGTCGCGATGCTGCTTCGACCAGCCTGCGCCCGGACGAGAGGAACGAAGTCGAGCGAGGAGTCGGCCGTCAGCAGGAGGGTTCGGAGTTCCGCCCGCGATTCCGCACTGCGATCGAGGGCCGCGAGGGCGGTCGCCCGGTTGAGGCGCGAGCGGGCGTCATCAAGCGTGGCCAGATAGCTGAGCGCCTCGCTCCAGCGACCGTCGCGCACGAGCGCTTCACCCGCCCGTCGGCTCGCATCGCGGCTCACCGCGGTATCGCGGCTGGTCGACAATTCCTCGAAAAGCGCCACCGCGCCGCCATCCTGCAGCACCTCGCGACAGCGCGCCAGTTCGAGCAGCAGCGATTCACGCCACGGCGCGTTGCGACGCAGCAGAGTGCTACGCTCCAGCGCCGGCGTGGCATTCCCGCAGTCGCGCCGACGGGCAAGCGCACGACCCTGGAGCCAGAGTGCTTCCGCCGCCGTCTCGCTTCGCGGCCGACGCACGAATGCGGACTCCGCCTTGACTGCCGCCACACCCCACGCGTTTTCGGCATCACCGGGGCGGCCCTCCCGCTCAGCGCGGAGGGCGGCCGCGGAGTTGACCTTGGCCTGATAGAGCGAGTTGGACCAGGTGCAGCCGGTGAGGGCGAGCAATGCCGCTGCCGCAACGACCTGCCTCACGGCTCACCTGCGCGGCGAGCGTCCGTCGTCTTGCGGTCGTACTGCTGCAGATATTTCACGATCGCCTCGGCGATGGCGGAGGCGATGCCGTCCTGACCATTGCGAGTGGTCATCTGACGCGCATCATCCGGGTTGGTGCTGTAGCCCATCTCGACCAGGATCGCCGGACGTCGCGCCGTGCTCAGCACGGCGAAGCCAGCCTGCTTCACGCCGCGATCGAGCGTGCCCGCATCAGCGACTTCGCGCAGCGATGACTGCACCAGTTCAGCCGCGCGCGCCGACTCGCGCAGGAATTCGTTGCGGGCCAGATCCTTGAGGATGAAATCGAGACCGCCCGAAGCCGCTTCATCGGCCGCATCGGGATCGAATCGCGCTGCATCGTTTTCCATCTTCGCGACACGCTCGGCGTCGGCAGTGCGTGCTTCGGCGAGGAAATAGGTCTCGAACCCTCGCACCCTGGTGTACCCCGGCCGCGCATTGAGGGAATTCACGTGCAGTGACACGAAGAGATCACAATCCTCGGTGCGGCAGTAGCGCGGTGCGCGATGGCCGAGGGAGATCAGCGTGTCGGTCGTCCGGGTCATCGTGACCTTGACCCCGCGACGCTCGAGTTCGTCACGCAGCAGCATCGCGATGGTGAGGGTGATGTGCTTTTCCTTGAGTCCGCCGGGGAAGTAGAGACCCGGGTTTCCCGGATCCGAGCCACCATGCCCGGCATCGACCGTCACGTGGTGCCCGGGCTTCAGCCCGTTCGGGAGCCGGCTGCGTTCCTCACGTCCGACGGTGGTCCGCGAGGGACGCGTCAACAGTTGCGACGGCGCCGGCCCCTCGGCGAGCACGGCCGTGCCGGGCGTCCAGTTCCAGCTGCGACGCAAGGGATCGGCAAGCATTTCGGCGACGAACGCGAGTGGCACGAAGAGAGAATCACCGCGGCGGTGCGAATCGGCGGGGAGTCCGCGGACGGTAGAGCCGTCGTCAACCAGCGAAGTTCCCGGGAGAAAACGGAAGGTGCCGGCCGCACTCACCAGGACGAACCACTCGGCCTCGCGTTGCCACTTCGCGCCGATCGCCTGGGCGAGGGGCCCAAGCGGCACCATGGCGCCCTGCCCCGACTCGGTACGCAGCGGAATCACCACCACACCGCGCGCGGTGCTGACCTGCAGTCGCGTCGGTGCCCCGGCGAGCAGGGCGCACATGGTCAGCGCAAGCAACTTCATTCGCGGCCCTTCCGCGAAATGGCGCGGGCGACTTCGCGATCGACAATCCGCTTCTTCAGGTCCTCGCGTTTGTCGTGGACCTTCTTGCCTCGGGCAAGTGCAATCATCAGCTTCGCGCGGCCGCGGAGGAAATAGATTTCGAGCGCGACCAGCGACAGTCCGTCACGCTGGACGGCCCCGATCAGCTTCTCGATCTCGCGCTTGTGAAGCAGCAACTTCCGGGAACGAACCGGGTCGTGGTTGTAGCGATTCCCCTGCTCGTACGGGGTGATGTTCAGCCCCTCCACCCACACCTCTCCGCGACTGATCCGGGCGAAGGCTTCCTTGATGGAAGCGCCCCGACGACGCAGGGATTTGACCTCTGTGCCGGTCAGGACGAGGCCGGCCTCGACCGTGTCGAGAATATGGAAGTCGTGGGCGGCCTTGGGGTTCCGCGCGATGCTGAGGCGCGCTTCGTGGCTCGGGTCGCCGGCGGAGGAGGGTTTCGGTACCATTGAACGAAGAATAACCGGGGCGATGCTTGACGCTCGGGACACCACGCGAGTAGGTTTGCCTCCCCGCCGAAGTGGTGAAATTGGTATACGCGCTGCGTTCAGGTCGCAGTGGGCGCAAGCCCGTGGGGGTTCGAGTCCCCCCTTCGGCACTTTCCACCCCGCAGGCCGCCGCCTCTCAGTATCGCGGCATCGTCCCGTCCACATCGGTTGCCCACGCATCGACACCCCCGGCCAGCGAACGCACCCGGGCGAACCCCGCACGTAGCAGCAGGTCCCTCGCCTTCATCGAACGCATTCCGTGATGGCAGATCGTCACCACTTCCCGATGCCTGGGAATCTCGGCCAGTCGCGCAGGAAGTTCCCCCAGTGGCACCAGCTCCGAACCGGGGATGTGGGCGATGGCAAACTCCCACGGCTCGCGGACATCGAGCAACACTGCCCCCCCAGGCGCGGCCAATGCGGTCGCGAGAACCGCTGGCGCGATCTCGGCCTCGTCCGGTGAGCCGCCGAGCGTGCCGACCCCGCAGAAGGCGTCGTAGTCCTGCAATTCCGTGAGTATCGGCGCATCGCCGCAGATGACGCACGCCGGATCACGGACGACGGCGATCTCACGGAATCGGAGCCGAAGGGCATCCACGAGGAGCAGCCGGCCCGCGGCGGACTCCCCGATGCCGAGCAACCATTTCATTGCCTCGAGCGCCTGAAGAGACCCGATGATTCCCGGCAATACCCCGAGCACACCGGCGTCGGCACAGCTCGGGACTAGCTCGGGAGCGGGCGGTTCGGCGAAGAGGCAGCGATAGCAGGGACCTCCCGGAGTTCCGAAGAGCGACAACTGCCCCTCGAACCTGAAGATCGAGCCATACACGAGCGGCTTCCCCTCGAGGACACAGGCATCGTTGGCGAGGTATCGGGTCGGGAAGTTGTCGCTTCCGTCGACCACAATGTCGAACCGGCGCACGATCTCGCGGGCATTCGCGCTGGTGAATTGCTCGGCGATGGCTTCCACCGACACGAAAGGATTGAGTCCCTTCAGCCGAGCCTTGGCCGAAATCGCCTTGTTGACGCCGACGCCCGCAGTGTCGTGCAGGATCTGTCGCTGCAAGTTGGAGAGATCGACCTGGTCGTGATCGACAATGCCGATCGTGCCGACGCCAGCCGCGGCGAGATAAAGTGCCGCCGGCGAGCCGAGCCCGCCCGCACCGATGAGCAGGACCCTCGCGGCTCGAAGTCGCGCCTGTCCGGCCACACCGACTTCCGGCAAGGTCAGATGCCGCGCATAACGGAGGAGTTCTTCAGAGCTGAGTTCGGCTGACACGGAATGGCCCTTCACCATGGCGTCACGAGGACGCAGCGCGGTTATGCCGGAATGCCTGCGAGCGGAATGAGTTCGGGCGCGGAGACAGCCGCATCGCGGAGCAGGTCCGCGAGCGTGACGGATTCAAGCAGATCATCAATGCGAACCTGGAGCGCACGCCAGACCGGCCGGATCTGACAGCTCGAGGAGGGGGCGCACCGTTCCGGATCGAGCGGCTGCGATTCGCAATTGAGTTCGAAGATGCGATGATCCGAGGCCAGCATCACGTCGCGGACGGTGACGTGCTCGGCCTCACGAACCAGCAGGTAACCACCCTTCGCACCACGCACCGAATCGACCAGTCCGGCCCGACGGAGTCGCAGGAGGATCTGCTCGACATAGTCGGCGGGGAGCCGCTCCTGCTCGGACAGTTCGCGCGCGGCCACGGCGCCAGCGCCCTCGCGACGACGACGCGCAAGGTGCAACGCGATGATCAGGGAGTACTCGGTCAGATTGGTTACCCGCATGCCTGCAATCTGCTCCCATGAGCGGGCATTGTCACGCCCGGGTCGTACGCATCCCTCGGATCGCCGCGAGCCCGGCCAGGGGGCCGAGGGAGAGGATGGCGAGCGCCCAACGCCAGCCGACCCATCCTGCGACCACCGGGACAAGTTGAATGCTGGCAATCGTGAGCAGGAACCCGATCGAGGTTTGCAAGGTGAGCGCGGTCCCGACGGCGTGCTCGGGAGCACGTTCGGTCACCAGCGCTGAGAATTGCGCCGAATCGGCAATGACCGCCACCCCCCACACGAGGCAGACGATCATCACCAGCCACCTCGGCCCGCCGAAGACGGCGGCACTGAGCAGGCAGCAGGCCCCGCTCACGGTGAGCGCCCGGCGAATTACTGGCGCCCGCCCGATCTGGTCCGCCGCGCGCCCGCCCCATACCGCGCCGGCCCCACCAATGGCAACGACGATGAACGCCAGCGTGCCAACATTGGCCGGTGAGGCGGACCGTGCTGCCCAGGACGCACTGAGGTAGGACGGGACCCACGCCCAGAAGGCGTAGAGTTCCCACATGTGACCGAGGTAGCCGCCGGTGACCTGACGCAGCGCCTGGTCGCGGACCACAGTCGTTGCCAGTCCCCACGAGAAGGGACGCGCCGGAAAGGGAAACGGGCCTTCACGGTAGCCCACCAGGACCAACACTCCAGCGAGTGCGGCAGCCACGCTCGGTATCAGGACGGCAGGAGCGAGTGGCAGGTGCCCTGCCCCTTCCAGGAGATAGGGGAAGGCCTTGCCGACCGTGAGCGCCCCAACGACCACGCCGATCGCGAGGCCGCGCTCCTGACGGAACCAGGTGGCAGCCATCTTCATGGCCGGGGGATAGACTCCCGCGAGCCCGATCCCGGTCGCGATCCGGCCGGCGATTGCCAGCGGAAAGGAATCGGCGAAGAGCAACGTCGCGTTCGCGGCCGCGGCAAAAAGCGCAGCCACCGAGAGGTAGCTGCGCGCCGGAAGGAGATCAGGAAGATTGAGAACGGCTGCGACGAGTGTCCCGGCGACAAAACCAAGCTGCACGCCCGAGAGGAGCCACCCCGTCTCGCCGGGTGAGAGCGAGAGCTTTGCAGCGAGCACTGGTGCCACAGCGCTCCCCGCGAACCAGACCGACATTCCCAGCACCTGCACTACGGCGAGCAGGGCCAGCTGGCGCCACCGCTCGCCGGAGTCAGTCATCCGCTGACCGGCACGCCCTTGCCACCGCCCGGCACCCCGAGCTCGGTCATCGCCCGGAGGTCGAGCACCTCGTCGAGCTCCTTCCCTACCAGCACCTGCTTGTCGGTGACCAGCTGTTTCACTGTCTTGCCGGTCGCCAGCGCTTCCTTCGACAATTTCGCCGCTTCGGCATAGCCGATCTTCGGCATCAGCGCGGTCACCAGCGCCGGTGACCGCTCCAGCCAGTAGGCGCACTGCACTTCATCGGCCTGGATGCCGCGAATGCATTTCTCGTCGAACACCCGCACCGCGTTCGCCACGATGCGCATGCCGAACACCATGTTGTGCGTGATCACCGGCATCATCACGTTCAGCTCCAGCTCTCCCGCCTTGGCGGCCATCGCGATGGTCGTGTCGAAGCCGATCGCCTGGTAGCAGACCTGGTTCACCATCTCGGCGATCGACGGATTCACCTTGCCGGGCATGATGCTCGAACCCGGCTGCACCGCCGGCAGCAGGATCTCGGCGAGCCCGGTGCGAGGGCCCGATGCGAGCAGCCGGATGTCATCGGCGATCTTGCAGAGGTCGAGGACGAAGGCTCGGAACGCGCCACTGAAGGTGGCGATGTCGCCCATCGACTGCATGAGCTGGATGCGGTCCTCGGCGACCTCGAGTTCGAGCCCTGTGAGTGCGTGCAGGTGCTTGACCATCAACGCGGGATACGCGGGCTCCACGTTGATACCGGTCCCGACGGCACTCCCGCCGATGTTCATCGCCCGCAACCATCCCGCCGCCTGCACCAGCTTCTCGCGATGACGCGACACCGTGCGACCGTACGCGGTGAATTCCTGCCCCAGCCGGATCGGCGTTGCATCCTGCAGGTGGGTGCGTCCCGACTTGATGATGTGATCGAATTCCTTCCCCTTCGCCAGGAAGGCCCCGGCGAGACCATCCAGAGCCGACAGCAACATCGGCAAGGTCAGGAGCGTCGACAGGCGCATCGCGGTCGGAATCACGTCGTTGGTCGACTGCGCCATGTTGACGTGATCGTTCGGATGGATCGGTGCATAACTGCCGCGCGCGTGACCGAGCAATTCGTTGGCGCGATTCGCGAGCACTTCATTCACGTTCATGTTGTGCGACGTGCCGGCGCCGGCCTGGTAGGGATCCACCACGAACTGGTCACGATGCTGGCCCCCGAGCACTTCGTCAGCGGCCGCGATGATCGCATCGGCGTATTCCGGTTCGAGGCGGCCCGTCTCCTTGTGCGTCACGGCGGCGGAGCGCTTGATCATCACGACGGCATCGACGAACGCCGAGAGTGGCTTGAGGTCCGAAATCGGGAAGTTTTCAACGGCGCGCAGGGTCTGGATGCCGTAGAGTGCGCTGCTGGGGACCGACTTTTCGCCTAGCGGGTCCTTTTCGGTGCGGAAGCTCATCTGGCGCGAGGTCCTGGTTCGGGGTTCCGGCGGGAGGCCGCGCCAAAGCTAAGAGCGCGAGCCGGGAGTTTACAGTCTCGGCGCCAGCCCGCTGAGGAAGGGGTTCCGGGCGCGCTCTCGCCCGACGGTCGTTTCAGGGCCATGGCCCGGGAGGACGCGGGTCTCGTCGGGCAGCGGCAGCAGTTCGCTGGCGATGCTCGCGAGCAGTTCGGTCAGGCTCCCTTCGGGGAGATCGGTGCGACCAATCGAGTCTTCGAAAAGCACATCACCAGAAATGCAGAGGCCAGGGCCAATGAAGGCGACATGCCCCGGCGAGTGACCGGGCACATGCCGGACTTTGAAGCGATGGCCGGCCAACGAAAGCGTGTCGCCGTGCGCGAGCCGATGATCCGGGGGAGCGAGTCTCTGGAGGTCGCCCAGCCCGAACATCAGCCCCTGCTCGGGGAGCGAGTCGTACCAGCGCCGATCGGCCGGATGCAGCCAGACCTGGGCCCCGGTGGCTGATCTGACGTGATCGACGCCCTGGATGTGATCGATGTGCGCGTGGGTGAGCCAGATCTGGCGGACAACCAGGTTGCGGTGGCGGACCGCGGCGAGGATGCGCCCCGCTTCCTCACCGGGGTCAACGACGACGGCCTCGCGCGTCGCAGCATCCCAGACCAGCCAGCAGTTCTGGGCGAATGAGCCGTTGGGTATGCCGAGAACTTCAGGCCCCGACACTGGCCGCCTTGGTCTTTCGCTCCGTCAGGAACTTCTCGACGGCAATGGCAGCGGTGGTGGCATCGCCGACGGCGGTAGTCACCTGCCTGGTCAGCTGCACCCGCAAGTCGCCAGCGGCGAAGAGTCCGGGAATGGACGTCTCCATCCGGTCGTTGGTGATGATGTATCCGCTCGCATCGTGGGCGAAATGCTGCGTCACCAGGCCAGTGTTCGGTTTGAAACCGATGAAGACGAACGCGCCGGTGACGGCAAGCTGCGAAGGCGCGCCGGTCACCGTGTCGACGAGGTCGAGATGCTTGAGCCCGCTCGGCTCCCCCACCATCTCGCGGACCGCCGTATTCCAGATCACTTCGATCTTCGGATTATTCATCGCCCGCTCCTGGACCACCCGCGAGGCGCGAAACGAATCCCGACGATGGATCAGGTAGACCTTGCTGGCGTAACGAGTCAGGTAATCCGCTTCCTCGACGGCCGCGTCACCGCCGCCAATCACGGCGATCGTCTCACCCTTGAAGAAGGCACCGTCACAGACCGCGCAGTACGAAACACCGCGGCCGGCGTACTCGACCTCGCCCGGAACCCCGAGCTTGGTGGGGGTACCGCCGGCGGTGAGGATCACGGCTGGCGCCCGGTAGATCGCGCCGCCGGCGCCAGTCACCGTGAAGATTCCGTCATCGTCGCGCACGATCGTGGTGACTTCCTCCGTGCGGATGTCGGCACCGAAGTGAATCGCGTGCTCCGTCATCTTCTCGGCGAGGTCGGGACCAAGAATCGAGATGAAGCCGGGATAATCCTCGATCTTCTCGGTATTGAGGAGTTCGCCGCCCGTGAGGCCGCGCTCGAGCAGCAGCGCCTTCAGCATGCCGCGCCCGGCGTACATCGCCGCACACAGGCCGGCCGGGCCTCCCCCCACAATGATCACATCAAATTCGGAGCTGGTCGTCACGGGCGTTCCTCGGGCAGGTCAGTCACGCGATATCGTTCGCGCGAATATAGAACGTCCGCCGCGCCGATGGGTTCCCCGCGCTATGGCGCCTGCAGCGTGCGTGCCGGATCGAGCCGGGCGGCACGGGTCGCCGGCACGACGACCGCCAGCGCCGCCACTACGCCGAGGACCATCAAGGCCCCGGCGTATGACCAGGGGTCGGCCGGGACCACCTCCACGAGCTGTGCGGCCATCAGCCGGGTCAGCAACCAGGCACCGACCAGGCCAAGGACAGCACCCGGAACGAGAATCCTTGCCGCCCACCCCACGACCTCGGCCACCAGTTGCCTCGGCATCGCTCCAAGCGCAGCGCGGACCGCCAGCTCGCGTTGACGACGGACCACTGCGTGCGAAAGGACCCCATAGACCCCGAGTGAGGCAAGCAACAGCGCGATGCCGGCGAAGCCTGTCAACAGGGTGAGGGTCAGCACCCGCGGCGCAAGCTGGGCGCGGAGGCGATCCTCCATGGTTCCGACATCCGCCGGAATCTCTGGATCGATGCTCGCAAGCCGTGCCCGCACTCCCGGTAGCAACTGATTCCCTGGCGTCGAACCGCGTACCAGCATGGTCATCGTGTGCGTCCAGCGAGACACCTGGCGGGACGCACTGTAGAGTTCGGCCTCGACGTCGCCATTGAGTCCCCAGTGTCGCACATCGGCCACGACACCCACCACCTCGAGCCAGGGAGCGGGGGAGCCGTCGGGGTTGAACTCCATGCTGTTCGCCCTGACGCGCTTGCCAATCGGGCTCTCGCCGGGCCAGTCGCGTTGGGCCATTGCGTGATTGACCACCGCAACGCGGGCAGAGTGCGCGTCATCGCGGGCCGTGAATCCCCTTCCCTGCAGCAGCGGGATCCCGAGTGCGTCGAAGTACCCTTCGGTCACCGCGCGATACCCTGCCCCCGCATTCGCGACATCGTGGCCTTCGATTTCCACAAACGAATGACCGGCGAACCCGAGGGGTACCCAGTTGCCGATACCCACTGCGGTCACGCCGGGGATCGAGCGAACCGCGGCGCTGGCTGCGTCCCAATACGCGGTTCGACGTTCGGGAAGCGTGTCATACCTCCCCCCGCTCAAGGCAATCTCCGCAGTCACCACGCGTCTGTCGAAACCAAGATCGCGGGCAATCAGGACGCGGAAGGAACGGATCAGCAGCGCCGCCCCGACGAGCAGCAGAATCGCCATCGCGACTTCCGCACCGACGAGCACAGCGCCGGCGGTGTTCCGACCAGCAGTCGCCGTCCGACCACCGCTGGAGAGTAGTTCGCGCAGCGAGACGCGTGAGCCAACCAGCGCCGGAACAATGCCGGCGAGCACTCCGACCACCAGCGAAATCCCCAGCGCAAAGACCAGGACGCCAGCATCCATTCTCACGTCGGCGGCTCGCGGGATCTCGGCACCCCAGAAATGGAGGATCGTCTTGAGCCCGGCAGCGGCCACTGCGACACCCAGCACTCCTCCAGCGGCCGCCAGCAGCAGATGCTCGATGAGTAGTTGTTGCACCAGCCGAGCCTTGCCGGCACCGATCGAGGCACGAATCGCCATCTCCACGCCGCGCGACGCTCCGCGACCCAGCGTCGCAGTGGCCACGTTGGCACAGACGATCAGCATCACCAGCAGCACGGCGCCCATCAGAAGTCGAAGCGAGTTCGCCGCAGTGCCAACCAGAGTCGCTTGCAACCCGGCGACCCCGACGCCGTGCGAATAGAGCGCCCGCGGATCGGCGGCGCTGATCGCACGCGCAATTCGGGAAAGATCCGCAGCGGCTGACGCCTCGGTTGCGCCGGGGCGCAGGCGCGCGATCGCGAGAAAGTTGATATTGGCGCGCGATCCCTCCCGCCCCAGTGCGCGGGGCAGCCAGAGGTCCGTGCCTTCGGGGTAGATATCCTCCGACTGTACCACACCGATGACGGTCCGAGGGACACCATCGATGCGGAGCGCCATGCCGACATGCTGATTGGCGCCCAGTTGCCGACGCCAGAAGGATTCACTGACCACCACGACGGCATCGCGGCGCTGGACTTCCTCGGCATCGAAGCTGCGGCCAAGGAGAAAGCGGGCGCCAAGCACGCGGAAGAAATCGGCCGTCACCGTCTGGCCGTTGGCGCGCACCGCACTCCCCCCGAGTGCGATACTCATCCGCTGCCCACGGATGTGCAACGCCGTCGTCGCGAGCGTGCGTGACTCACGCTGCCAGTCGAGCCAGTCAGCCGCGGAGACGGTCTCGACCGGCTGTTGCAGCGAGTCGCGACCGGTCAGCATGACCAGCCGCTCCGCCTGCGGGAACGGCAAAGGGCGAAGCAGGATGCGTTCGACCAGCGTGAACATCATCGTCGCCACACCGATGCCGAGTGCGAGCGTCGCGATCGCCAGGACGGTGAAGGTGCGCGCGCGCCGGAGTTGCTGCACGGCGCCACGCGCATCGGCCAGGATCGCCCCGAACCGATCTCGCGAGTACACCGCGGCGTCGCGCTGCCGGGCACTCCGGTGCAACTGCCGGCGCGACGACTCGTAGTCACCGAAGCGGGCACGCGCTTCGCCCGTGGCCTCGGCGACGGACCTGCCCTGACGGACGAGGTCGTCGATGCAGAGCTGGACGTGCGCCTCGAGTTCCTGGTCCATCTCGAGATCGGCCCGTGAACGGAGTCGGAAGAGTCGGAGGTACTTGCTCATCGTCGGTCGCTCACGCTTCACGAGCAGTGAGGGAGAGGATGGCGGTAACCGACCGGGTGTAACGCAGCCAGGTCGCGGTCTCCACTCGCAGGTGATCGCGGCCATGGCGCGATATCGTGTAATAGCGGGCGCGACGATTGTTCTCGGTGACACCCCATTCCGCCGTCACCCAGCCGCGACCTTCCATGCGTTGCAGCGACTGGTAGAGGGCGCTGTCGTCCACCGCGATCTCGCTTCGCGACTGCTGCTCCAGCCACGTCGAAATGCCGTAGCCGTGCATTGGTCCGAAGGAGAGGGTCTTGAGAATCAGGAAGTCGAGGGTCCCCTTGAGGAGGGGAACAACCGTTTCTGGTGGCTTGGGCACAGCATGCTCCCCGTGAGTGCTAAGGGGAGAGGATACGGCGATCCAGAGGAGGCGTCAAGCTCGCTGGCCGCGCACTACCCCGCTGCCGGTCCGACCCGCAGCACGGCGACTGCTCCGTGACACGCGGAAATGGACCCGATCACCAGGTCACCTCCGGTCGGCGTATCGGCCACCGTCGTCAGGGAATCGACGCCTTCGAACGCCAGACGTGCGGGAAACATTCCGACGCCGTAGACGGCATGACGGCAGGTGAAAAGTGCCGGCGTGGCGGCAGTAGGGTGCGACCTGCCGAGGAGCTGCGTCCACTCGCCAACGCTTTCCCCCATCTCCCAGGTGCGTGGCGCCTTGATGGCCGGACATACCAGTGGCTCGATGCAATGCACCGGGCAGATCCAGTCGGCGTGCGAGACGTAGCGGACGCCGTCGGTGTGCAATCGATCGTACGGCGTTCCCATCGGCTGCTCCGGGCGCACACGTTCGACCGTCCGCGATGGCCAGCGAGCGCGGGCCTGGCGTTCGAGCCAGTCGGCGAGCAGGTGCGGCATCAGTGGCGTGGGCACGACGGTGTCGCTGCGTCCGCCGCCGTCACGCTCCCCGGACACCAGCCATTCGTCGAGGAATGCGTTCCAGTCGCGTACCACAAGCATTCGCTGCGGATCGGGCGGCAGTAACGCCGCGCGGGACGCCGGGTCATGATCGACCACCAGCAGGCGGTGATAATCGACCGCTCCCTTGTCCCGTGCACGTTCGAGCTGATTGAGATAAAACGTCCCGTAGCAGCCGCCGCCCATGATGGCGACATCACCCAGGGTGATCATCGCCGCAGCAACCGACCGCCGTCGACGACCAGGGTCTCGCCAGTGACGAAGTCGCCATGCTCGAGCAGGTAGAGCAGCGCCTGCACGGCATCGTCAGGAGCGCCAAGGCGCTGGAGGGGCGTCGTCTCGCTCAGGAAGGCGCGGCGCGCGTCGTCGTAGTCCTCGGGCACCAGGACCGTACCGGGGGCAATGGCATTCACGGTGATTTCGGGAGCGAGCGCCACTGCGAGCACCTTGGTCAGCATCACCACACCAGCCTTGCTGATCGAGTGGGCCGGGTAGTTGCCCCACGGCTCGAGCCCGCCCAGGTCGGCGATGTTCACGATCTTGCCGCCCCCCTTCGCGAGAAACGGAGCGGCCTGTTGCGCGAGAAAGAACGGTGCCCGGAGGTTGAGCGCGAGGATGTCGTCCCACTGCTGTGGCGTCGTCTCGGCAACGGGAATCCGCTCCATCACCGCGGCGGAGTTGACCAGGACATCGAGGTGGCCGAAGTGTGCCGCGACCCGTGCCGGCAGCGCGATCGCCTGGGCGACGTCACGCAGATCGGCGCCGAACGCTGCGGCATCGTGACCGGCGGCTTGAAGCGAGGCGACGACCGCCTCGGCCTCCGTGGCCGACGCGCCATGGTGAATGGCGAGTCGCATCCCGCGACCGGCGAGGGCCTCGGCAAAGGCGCGACCCATGCGCCGTGCCCCACCGGTCACCAGCGCCACTCGGCCGCCGAGCTGCATCAGTGCGGCACCGTCGCGGCGGGTCGACGCGCTTCAAGATCATCGAGCCACGAGTCGGGAACCTCCTGGGATCCGAGCCGCGCATGCGTTCCGACGGTATCGATCTCTCCGTGCCAGTCGGAGCCACCGGTCCGGCCGAGCCCGAGTCGGACCGCAATGTCGGTGATGTTGGCGACGGTTTCGCCGTCGTGACTCGGGTGCCGCGTCTCGACCGCATCCAGCCCATCAAGCTGCAACGCGGTGATGTTGGCGAGTGTGCCGAACGACTTCAGGTGCGCCGCCGAGACAATCCCGCCACGCGCATGCACCAGCTCGGCCACTTCCCGCAGGGTGGGAAGCAGCTTGTCGACGTAGGCGGGCCGGCCTCGACCGATGTACTTGTCGAAGGCCTGCTGCACTGTCCGGACGTGACCGGCGCTCTTCAGTGCCCGAGCCACATGCGGTCGACCGATCGCGCCGCCGCCTGCTTCGCGGGCGACATCCTCGAAGCTGATGCGGAGTCCGAGGCCGACCAGCCGCGACACCATCTCGTGCCCACGCCGATCGCGGTCGGAGCGGGCGTGGGCTAGAAACGCCTCGATACCGGGATTGTTGTGCGGGATGAAATAGCCGAGCAAGTGCATCTCGCCCCATTCCACTCCAACGGAAAATTCGCAGCCGCCGATGACGCGCACGCCGAGCGACACTCCCGTCGCCTGCGCTTCAGGAAGCCCGGCCGTCGTATCGTGATCCGTGAGCGCGATGGCGGTGAGCCCTGTCTCGGCGGCGGTGCGCACCACGTCGGCGGGAAGGAGCAACCCGTCGGACGCCGTGGAGTGACAGTGGAGGTCGATCACGTCACGCTGGGAGGCCGTAGCCCGCGTCGGGCGAGGTCCAGGCGGGCTGCGCAGTGCCAAGCAACGTCACGAGAGCGCGATCCGAAATCTCTTCGAGCGCCATTTCGGCGGACTTGGCTCCCTGCGGAGAAAAGCGGGCGAAGCGCTTCTCCGGAACGCCGCCCATCGTGCAGCGGAACTCCAGCGAGAGTTCGTCACTGCCATACTGGGTGTGCCGCCCCGATGGGGTGACCTCCCAGGTCGCGCCGTGGGCATCAAGCACCTTGCGAGCCATTCACCCTCCTCAGGTGTGCGGGAGACGCATTTCCTCCCAGATCTCCGGCGCGGCCGTACTGCCTGGCGCGAGGGCAACGAGCGCTGCCTCGAGCGCGGCGTCCTCGGCATCGGCCGGGCCAACAGCACGATGGTGTCGATCGCTCGCGCCTTCAACAAATTCGATCCAGGTTCCGGGCTCGCCGCGCAGCCGGAACAGCCAGAGGTGCTGCTGCCGCAGGGCGAGTCTGGTGGCGAGTGCTGCCACCAGCGTCTGGTATTCCTCGCTGCGCGCCGACGGCACCGTCACCCGACGGATCGTCAGCACGCGTGACACGTCAGCCCTGCTCTTCCGGGAAGGTGTGCAGCGTGTGCCGGACATCGGCCAGGAAGCGATCGGCGTCGGCACCGTCCACGACCCGGTGATCGTACGCCATGCAGAACATCCCCTTGGTGCGCACGCCGAGTGCGTCACTGCCATCGGGCAGCGTGATCACCGACGGACGCTTCTCGATCGAGCCGACAGCGAGAATCGCGACCTGGGGCTGATTGATGATCGGCGTCCCGACGAAGGTACCGAAACCACCCGGATTCGTGATCGTGAAGGTGCCCTTCTGGACATCTTCTGGCGCCAGTTTCTTGGTGCGTGCGCGTTCGGCGAGATCCTGGATACTGCGCGCAATGCCGAGCAGCGAGAGTTCATCGGCATGCTTGATGACGGGGACGATGAGCCCCCAGTCGAGCGCGACCGCGATCCCGAGATTGATGTCGCGGCGGTAGATCGTGTTGTCGCCCGACACCGCCGCATTCACGACCGGATGCTTCCGCAGATTATCGGCGATCGCCTTCACGATGAAGGCGAGATAGGTCAGGTTCACGCCGCGCTCGGCGAAGGCAGCCTTCTGGCGCTTGCGGATGCCGGCGACGTGAGTGTAGTCGATTTCCATGAGCGAGTTCACGTGCGCGGAGACGCGACGTGAGAGGACCATGTGGTCGGCGGTCAGCTTGCGAATCCGGGTCCATGGCTCGACGCGGTCGCCTTCCCAGGCGGGCGTCAGCGCGCCGGCGGGGATCACGGTGGGCGACGCCTGCGTCGGGGGGGCGCTCGGCTGTACGGGCGCAGCGGTGGGCGCAGCAAGCTGCGCCCCTACCGGCGCCCCTGCCGGCGCCCCTGCGGTTGGCGCCGCTTCGATGAAGCTCAGCACGTCGGATTTCGTGACACGACCCGCTGAACCGGTGCCGGGAATTGCGCCGAGATCAAGACCATGCTCTTCCACCATCTTGCGAACGAGCGGGGTCGACTTCCGCTTGAGGCGCTCTTCCGCCGATTCATCACCCATATGCGGCGCCGGCGCGACGACAGGCGCCCCAGCTGGCGGCGGGGCTGGAGCGGCCACGGGAGCGGCGGGTGGTGGCGTCGGTGCCGGCGCAGGCGCGGGTGCCGCAGGTGGAGGCCCCGCGCTTGCGCTCGGGGCGGAAGCCGGAGCTGCCACGGCAGCTCCGGCTTCCGTCTCGATCCGCGCCACGATGGTGCCGACCGCGACGGTTTCGCCGTCTTTCACCAGGATCTCGGCGAGTGTGCCCGCAGTGGGGGCCGGAATCTCCGCATCCACCTTGTCGGTGGAAATTTCGAAGATGGGTTCGTCCCGCTTGACCGTGTCGCCAATCTGCTTCATCCAGCGCGACATCGTCCCTTCGGTAATCGACTCGCCCATCTGCGGCATGATGACGTCGATGCGTGCCATCCCGACTCCTCGGTAAAGCTGGTCTAGTAAGCGGCGAGCCAACGACTCGCGCGCACGATATCGGATGTCTGCGGAAGGACAAAGTCCTCCAGCGGTGGAGCATAGGGCAGCGGCACGTCGTGTGCCGCCACTCGCCGGACCGGCGCGTCGAGCCACTCAAAGCAGAGCTCGTTGATCCGCGCCGTGATCTCGCCGGCAATCCCGCCGGTGACGGTGTCCTCGTGAACCACCAGCACACGGTTGGTCTTCTTCACCGTGGCCACGATCGCCGCGTCATCCATCGGCAGGAGCGACCGCAAGTCGATCACTTCGACCGAGAGGCCGTCTTCCCGCTCGAGCACCTCGGCCGCTTCGAGGGCTTTCCACACTGTCGCGGCGTAGGTGATGATCGACAGGTCCTTCCCTTCGCGGGCCACCCGCGCCGTTCCGAGCGGCACAACCACATCACCAGCAGGCATGGTACCCTTGATGCGCCGATAGAGGTACTTGTGCTCGAAAAAGAGCACCGGATCATCGTCGCGAATCGCAGCCTTGATCATCCCCTTGGCATCTTCCGCCGTTGCCGGATAGGCAATCTTCAGCCCCGGCGTGTGCAGAAAGGCCGCCTCGGGATTCTGGGAGTGAAATGGCCCCCCGCGAACGTACCCTCCCGATGGCCCCCGCACCACGATCGGGCACGGCAGGAAGGCCCGATAGCGGGCGGTGGCGACGTAATTCGTCAGCATGTCGTAGCCGCAGGAGATGAAGTCGATGAACTGCATCTCCACGATCGGGCGCATGCCATAGTGCGCGGCGCCCGCAGCAGCCCCTATGATGCCCGCCTCGGCAATCGGGGTGTCGATCACCCGCTGCTCGCCGTACTTCGCCTGCAACCCTTCGGTGACCTTGAAGGCCCCGCCAAAGCCGCCGATATCCTCGCCCAGGCAGAAGACGGCGGGATCGCGCTCCATCTCCTCGCTGATCCCCTCGCGGATGGCCTCGAGAAAGGTGATCTCAGACATGGTGCGTCCCCCAGCTTGCGGGGCGCTCGTGCTCATTCACCGCGCTGGAGATTCCTTCGCGATACCAGAGCGCCGGCATCGTGGCCGGGTTGGCATACACGCCGACCAAGGCGTCGGGGCCGTCGCACGGAGGCGATTGCTCCGCCAGATCGGTCGCCGCGTCAACGTCCGCCCGCACCACGTCGTCGACCCGGGCGAGCTCTTCCGCGGTGAACCCGAACTCCTGCGTCAGTCGGGTGACGTAGCGATCGATCGGATCGTTGTGCTCGGCCCAGTGCTCGATTTCACCCGGCGCGATGTAGCTCTGGTTGTCGTGTTCGGCATGCCCCTTCCGTCGATAGGTCAGCAGCTCGATGAGCGTGACGCCACCGCCACTGCGAGCACGATCAACCGCTTCCTTGGTGACCCGGTACGCTTCGAGGACATCGTTGCCGTCCGCGCGGACACCCGGAATGCCATAGCCGATCGCCTTGTCAACAAACTGCGCCGCTGCCGTTTGCCGGAAGGTCGGCGTGCTGTAGGCGTAGCCGTTGTTCTCGACGACGACCACGAGGGGGCAGCGCTGTACCGCTGCGAAGTTGATTCCCTCGTGGAAGGCGCCGGTGCTGGTCGCCCCATCGCCAACGTAGACCAGTCCGACGCGGTCTTCACCGCGCATCCGGAAGGTGAGCGTCACGCCCGCCATCACCGGGACCATATCGCCGAGGTGGGAGATCTGCCCCACGAAGTTGCGATCGACGACGTCGCCGAAATGGATGTTGAGTTCGCGCCCGCGAGTCGGGGAGTCGCCCTTCGCCATGTATTGCCGGAGGATTTCCAATGGCTCGGCGCCCTTCACCAGCATCGATCCGAGATTGCGGATCAGGGGCGAGAGCACGTCGCGCCGCTCGAGCGCAAAGGCACTGCCCACCGCGCACCCTTCCTGGCCAAGGGACCGGAAGAGTCCGCCGACCACCTTGGTCTGGCGATAGAGGGCAACGAGTCGCTCTTCGAGGGTGCGGGTCAGCCGCATCCACCGGTAGAGATCGAGCAGCTGATCGCGGGAGAGTCCGCTGGGGATCGCCGTGGGCGAAGTTGTACCGGGAACTGCCATGCCGTGGGCGTCGCCTCGGGTGCGGGTCAGGAAGCGCGGAAACTTCGACCCGACAGCGACCTCGGTCAAGCGGAGAAGGTGGTTCCGATCGCTACTCCGGGTGAACCTACCCTGGGAAAAGCCAGAAGATCACCGCAGCCACCATCGCGCTCGCCGGAATGGTCAGGAACCAGGCCCAGACGATCCGGCCGGCGACGCCCCACCGCACCGCCCCCATCCGCTTGGAGGCGCCAACACCGACAATGGCGCCGGTGATCGTGTGCGTCGTGCTCACGGGGACTCCGAGGTGCGAGGCGAAGAGCACGGTAATCGCTCCGCCCGTCTCGGCGCAGAATCCACCGAACGGCTTCAGCTTGGTGATGCCGGTCCCCATGGTCTTGATGATGCGCCAGCCGCCCATGGCGGTGCCAGCCGCGATCGCCGAATAGGACGCCATCTCGACCCAGAACGGGACGTGGTCGGCATTGAGCAGGTGGAAATGCGCCATGAGGCCCGTCTGCCCCACGAAGAGCGCCTGCGCCGACACCAGCAGTCCGACGATGATGCCCATCGTCTTCTGGGCGTCATTGGAGCCGTGGGCGAGCGAATAGGCGCCGGCACTCACCAGCTGCGCCTTGCGGAAGAATCCCTCGAGCGTCCGGGCGTCCCGCTTCCAGAGCGTCCACGACAGCGTGATCGAGAGCAACATCCCGAGCACCATGCCGAGCAGCGGCGACACCACGATCCCGATGAGCGGCTTGACCCAGCCGGACCAGATGATCGCCCCCGTCCCCGCCTTGGCGACGGCGGCGCCAGCGAAGCCACCCAGGAGGGCGTGAGACGACGAGCTGGGGAGCCCCAGCCACCAGGTGATCAGGTTCCAGGTGATCGCGCCGAGGAGGGCAGCCAGGAGCAGCGTCGGGGTCACGATGCTCGGGTCGATGAGGCCCTTTGAGACCGTCTTCGCGACCGCCGTCCCAACCACGAACGCCGCGATGAAATTGCAGGCCGCTGCGAAGAGCACCGCGATGCCCGGCGTCAGGACGCGCGTGGCGACCACCGTGGCAATTGAATTCGCGCTGTCGTGGAAACCGTTGATGAAGTCGAAGATCAGCGCGACGACGACCACCAGGAGCACAAAACCGATCGAGCTGTCCATCGCGCGTCAGCCGTGCTTGATGGTGACCGACTCGATCACGTTCGCGGCATCTTCCGCGCTATCGAGTGTCTTCTCGAGCGTGTCGTACAGTTCCTTCCACTTGATCACTTCGATCGGGTCGGTGCGCTCGCTGAAGAGTTTCGCCAGCCACTGGTGGTAGATGCCGTCGCCCTCTTCTTCCAGGCGCTTGATCTCGCGGCACGACTGCAGCGTGATCGCGGCCGGTCCCTTCTCGAGCGTCCGCACGGCGGCCACCACTTCCACCGACATCCGGTGGACCACCTCGGCGAGGAGCAGCGCGCCCTGGGGCACGTCGGCGATGTGGAAGATCTTGGCGCGGCGCGCCGTGCCATCGATCCGGTCGATGATGTCGTCGAGCCGCGAGGCCAGCTCGTGAATGTCCTCGCGGTCGAACGGGGTGATGAACGACCGATCGAGGCGCGTCACGATGCTGTGGGTGATCCCATCGGCCTCGTGCTCGAGCCCCTTGATGATCTCGACCAGCTCCCAGCGCTCTTCGTCCCGACGCGTGAAGAGCTCCATCAGGTGGCGAGAGGCCTCGACCGACTTGGTGGCAAGCTGGGTGAAGAGGTCGAAGAATTTTTCGTCGCGTGGAAGCAGATGAAGTGCCATGTCGAGGCGCCGGGTGGGGTCGGTGGGTCGTCAGTAGGCCCCGCGCAACGTGTGCGCGGGGTCAGCCAGTCGATGCACTTCGCCAAGAAAGCGCTTGGCAAGGCGGTCCAGTTCACTCTCACCGGGCTGATCGGTGGCCACGGTGATCAGGGTGTAGTGGCCGCCTTCCGCCCGGACCGAGACGGTGACGCTCCCGAGGGCGCCTTTGAAGCCCAGGCGGCGAGGCGACTCCTCGGCGGGCGTGAGATGCGCGCCGAAGAAGCCCGTGGCGGCAGCGACCACCGCGTCGGGCGAGATGTGCGTTCGATGGAAGTATTGCATGCGAGTGCAAAAGCTACCGGTCGAAGCGCCACTCGGCAAGCAAAACGGGTGCAGCGACCTCGTTGCACCCGCCTGCGTTCCTGACTTCACCGGTCCGCGAGGGACTAGTCCTGGGAGTAGTCCTGCCCGAGATGCGTGATCATTTCTTCACCCATCATCCAGCGCAGCGTGTTCTTCAGCTTGGTCTGCTGGATGAAGAGATCGTGCTCCGGGTAGAGCCCGGGCGCGGTCTGGGGGCTCTTGAAGTAGAACGAGAGCCACTCCTGGATCCCCGACATCCCGGCCCGCTGGGAAAGGTCGAAGAAGAGCGCCAGATCGAGCACCAGCGGGGCCGCGAGGATCGAGTCGCGGCAGAGGAAGTCAACCTTGATCTGCATCGGGTAGCCGCACCACCCGAAGATGTCGATGTTGTCCCAGCCTTCCTTGTTGTCACCGCGGGGCGGGTAATAGTTGATCCGCACCTTGTGATACATCTTGGCGTAGAGGTCGGGATAGAGCTGCGGCTGCAGGATGAACTCCAGCACGCCGAGCTTCGACTCTTCCTTGGTCTTGAAGGACTCCGGATCGTCGAGGACTTCACCGTCACGATTGCCGAGAATGTTCGTCGAGTACCAGCCGGCAACCCCGAGCATGCGCGCCTTGAACATCGGCGCGAGCACGGTCTTGAGCATCGTCTGGCCGGTCTTGAAGTCCTTGCCGCCGATCGCCACACCCTTGTCCCGCGACAGCTTCTCCAGGGCGGGAATATCGCAGGAGAGGTTCGGCGCACCGTTCGCGAACGGAACCCCTTCCATGATCGAGGCATAGGCGTAGAGCATCGAAGGCGCGATCGTCACATCGTTGGCATCCATCGCCGCTTCGAAGCTCTCCAGCGTCTCGTGCTGGGGCCCCGGGACGATGAAGATCTCGGTCGAGGCACACCAGACCATCACGCAGCGCGCGACGCCGGACTTCGCCTTGAAGTCGCGGATATCCTGGCGCAACTGCTCGGCGAGTTCGCGCTTGGTCTTCCCCTTCTTCACGTTCGTGCCGACGAGGCGCTTGACGTAGTGCTGGTCGAACACCGCCGGCATCGGCTTGATCGTCTCGAGGAAATCCTTGATCGGGAAGACGTGCTCATGCTTGTCGAACACGCCGCAATGCAGGCACGACTCGTAGGCATTGTCCGGCACCGGATCCCAGGCGCCGAAGACGATATCGGAGAGCGGCGTGATCGGCACGAAGTCCTTGATCAGCGGCGTCCGGCCCTCGGTACGCTTGCCCAGACGAATGGTTGCCAGCTGGGTGAGCGAACCATACGGCTGGGACAGGCCCCGGCGCGTGAGCTCGACACCGGCGATGAAGGTCGACGCGACCGCGCCGAGACCGACACAGAGAACACCAAGCTTGCCATCTGCCGGCGCAACGGGCCGGGACTTCGAGTCTGCCACGGAGTACCCCTCTACTTGACGTCGACTGCGGCGGCTTCCCGACGGACGTGGGCGAACCGCTGGCCAACGGTGATGAACGACAACACGGTGAGCACGACCACGATGGCCGTCAGCACCACTCCCCCTGCTCCTGCACCAAGAATTGCCGTCGTGAGTCCGAGCCCGATGATCCGCTCAGCGCGCTGGACCATGCCGACCTTGCCGCTCAGGCCGAGGCCTTCGGCGCGGGCCCGCATGTACGACACCAGCGACGTCGAGAGAATCCCCAGCATGCACGCAATGACAGCCAGCTCACGCCACTGGACATCGGGCGCTTCCGCCAGGTAGGCCGCGATCCCGATGAAGGTTGCACCGTCGCCGACACGGTCGAGCGTCGAATCGTAGAACGCACCGAACTTGGTGGTCTGGGCACTGGCTCGCGCCACCTGACCGTCGAGGGTATCGACCATGCCGCTCAGCAGGAGCAACACGCCCCCAAGCCGGATCGAGCCGACGCCGTAGGCAACCGCGGAGGCGAGGATGACGATGGCACCGATGGTCGTCAGCGTATTGGGAGTGACGCCGAGCTGCAGCAGCCCCCGCACCACGGGGTCCATGCCGCTCAGGTACACCCGCTTGACCGACTCCGGAACCAGCTCTGCCACGTGCCCCCTGCCAAGTCGTCCGAACGGGTCCGCCGCCTGTTGCAGGCGGCGGAGAAGGCCCAAAACGTAACGGTCGGAGGGGTTCCGAGCAACGCGCTCCAGTGGAGTCGGAGCGTCCTACTGGGGCCGCGGTGCAAGGACCAGCCGCTGGATTTCGGCCCAGAGGCGGGCCAGATCATCGCTCGATGTATCAGGATGGCCGATGGCGACCCGCAGGTAGAGCCGCCCGCGGAGGATGGTCCTCGAAACGAAGGCGAGTCCGCTCCGGTTGATCGCGTCCTGAATCCCGAGATTGACCTCATTCGCGGCCGCCAGCTCAAGCGAGGGAGGCGCGTAGCGGAAGCAGAGGGTCGCGAACGGCGGTGCGAGCGGGATCTCCCAATCTGCCGCCTCGCCGACCCACCCGGCGAACTCGCGGGCGAGGGCGCAACTGTGGCGAATCGTCGCTTCGAGGGCGGCTCGGCCGTGGTGCCGCATCACCACCCAGAGTTTGAGCGCACGGAAACTTCTTCCCAGCTGCAGGGAGTAGTCCATGAAGTCGGTGGGGGCATCCTCGCCGTGACTGGCGAGATACGCCGGGGTGACCGACAAAGACTGCCGCACTTCGTTGTGGTCTCGAAAGTAGAGACAGGAGAGCTCCAGTGGCGTCATCAGCCACTTGTGCGGATCCAGCACGACGGAATCGGCCAGCTCCATGCCGACGAAGTGCGCGCGCAATTCCGGCAGCAGGGCCGCGTTGCCACCGTACGCGGCGTCGACGTGCAGCCAGAGCCCTTCCTCACGGCAGATGGTCGCGATCGCTGCGATGGGGTCGACACTCGTTGTGCTGGTCGTGCCAATGGTCGCGATGACGGCCGCGGGAGCGAGCCCTGCTGCACGATCTGCCGCGATCGCGACGCGCAGTGCTTCGGGCCGCATCGAGAAGGCGCCATCCGTGGCGAGCTTTACCAGGTTCGACTCGCCGATGCCCAGCGTGATGATCGCCTTGTCGACCGATGAATGCACCTGGTCCGAGGTGTACATCCGCAGCGTCGTTCCGCTGATGCCGCGGCGACGCGCTTCCCCCGAGGTAGCACGATCTCGGGCCGCCGCGAGGGCGATGATGGTGGAGATCGATCCGCCTTCCGTGATGACGCCGGACCAGGAGTCGTCGAGTCCGATGGCATCGCCGAGCCAACGCAGCACCCGCTGCTCGAGTTCGGTGGCCGCTGGTGACGTGCTCCACTTCATCGTGCTGACGTTGGTGGCACTCACGAGCAGGTCGGCGAGCATCCCGGCCGAGGAGTTCGTACAGGGGAAATAGCCGAAGAAGGAAGGATCGCCCCAGTGGGTCATCCCCGGCATGATGTCGCGATCGAGTTCGCCCAGCAGCTCGGCGATGCTGCCGGGCTCCGTCGGCCAACTGCGTGGCAGACGGGCCAGCGTATCCCCCGGCGCCACATCCGGCTGCACCGCGACGCTCCCCGCCGACGCGAGGTAGTTGGCGACCCACTCGACGACGAGGCGGCCGTCGTCGCGGAATTGTTCCGGATTGCGGAACCGGGATGCCTCGCGAAGCGCGGGATTCATCATCGGTACAACAGGAACGGCTGCACCCGTTCGCGATAGGCCGCTTCTCCCGGCAACCAGGTCGCCACGATCGACGCCGGCGAGTCACCACGGACCAGCGCCGTGCGCAACGCAGCTCCGCCCGCGAGCCGGTCGAAGGACCCGCCAATCCGGATCTTGTCAGGATGAACATCCCCGATCACGGCGAGTAAATGCACCGCAGTACGGGTCGGGTCGTAGACCTTGGCATCTGTCATCACCCAGCGAATGCCAGCCACCGTCGTGTCGGCGAACTTCTTGTCGCCGGGGTTGTGCGGCGTGAAACGCACGCCACGAAAGGCGACCCCAGGCAGATGCGCCGCGCGAATGCGGGCGAGTACGGCGGTGGTATCGAGCCACGGCGCCCCGATCTGACTGAACGCAGCATCGGTTCCCCGCCCGACCGACAGCGCCGTCCCTTCGAAGAGGCAGCTGCCGGGATAGTGGAAGAGCGATTCGAGGTCCGTCAGGTTCGGGCTCGGCGCCCGGAAAGGCAGTCCCGTCTCGCCGAAGGTCACGTCGCGGTGCCAGCCGCTCACCGGGATTACCCGGAGGTCAACCGCAATGCCGAGATCTGCGCGCGCCAGTCGCGACTCTTCGCCAATCGTGAGCCCGTGCCGCATCGGAACGGCCAGACGACCGACCATCGACGTGTACGCCATGTCGAGGATGTTGCCCTGCATTGCCCCGCCGATCGGATTGGGGCGATCGAGGATCACGACCGGGATACCTGCCTTGGCCGCCGACTGCATCACATGCACGGCAGTCGCAGGATAGGTGTAGTAGCGTGCGCCGACATCAGGAAGGTCGATCAGCAGGAGATCGATCCCCCGCAACATCTCCGGCGTGGGCGCGGCGGTGGCCCCATAGAGTGAGTAGATTGGAATGTTGCTGGCACTGTCGACGGTGGAGGCCACCTGCTCGCCCGGAGCGGCACTGGCACTGAGTCCGTGCTCCGGCCCGAAGAGGGCAACGAGTCTGACCCCCGCCTGCCTCAATCGCGGGATGACCCCGACGCCCCGCGAGTCCACGGCGGCCATGTTGGTGACCAGGCCAATCCGTTTGCCCGTCACCATCGCCATCGAATCGGCGAGCAGGACTTCGAGCCCGGGCCGTACTGACACCCGCGGCGACACTGTCTGCGCCAAGGGCGCCGATGGTGTACACGCCGGAAGCACCAGCGCGATCAACCACCCTCTGCACACGAACCGACTGTGACTCTGCATTCGATCTCCCGTCGCTCGCTGGTAATCCTGGCCCTCGTCTCGTGCGCCCCGGCCTCGGGGCCACGACCCACCCCGATTCCGGTCGTCCCCGACCGTCAGCCCGTCGTGGTGCGACCCGCCGGTCGCGATACCATCGCCTCGTTGCTCGGCTCGCTGACCGTGCGCCAGAAGGTCGCCCAGCTGGTGATGCCGTGGCTCCTCGGCGACTACGTCCCGAGCGACGACCCCACGATGCGCCGAGCGCAGATGTGGGTGGACTCGCTGGAGGTCGGTGGCATCATCATCTCCACCGGCACCCCGTATGATATCGCCGCGAAGCTGAATGCACTGCAGCGGCGCGCGCCACTCCCCCTCCTCATCGCCGCCGACTTCGAAGGCGGCACCGTGATGCGGATGGCGGCGGGCACCGCCTTCCCCACCCAGATGGGCGTCGGCGCGACCGGAAATGTGGATGACGCCTATCAGATGGGGCGGATCACCGCGATCGAAGGACGCGCGGTCGGGGTACATCTTGCCTTCGCACCCGTCGCCGACATCAACAGCAATCCCAACAACCCGATCATCAACACCCGCTCCTTTGGCGCCGACCCGAAGGAAGTCGGGGCGCTGGTGGCTGCCACCATCCGCGGGATGCGCGATGGCGGGATCCTCTCGACCGCCAAGCACTTCCCCGGGCACGGCGACACCGACACCGATTCGCATCTGTCGCTACCGACCATCACCGCTCCCTGGGCACGCTTCGACACGCTCGAGCTGGTACCGTTCCGCGCCGCCGTCGCTGCCAACGTTGATGCCGTGATGTCAGCACACATCGCCGTGCCGGGGCTCGACAACGGCGCGTCGCGGCCAGGCACCCTCTCGCCAGCAGTCCTCACCGGCATTCTCCGCGACTCGCTGCACTTCAAGGGGCTCGTGACCACCGATGCCCTCGACATGGGCGCCATCGCCAAGGAGATCTCGCCCAGCGAGGCGGTCATCCGTGCCTTCGAAGCCGGGAGCGACCTGCTGCTGATGCCGGCCAACCCAGCCGATGCCATTGCCGCGATGACGGCTGCCGTCCAGAGCGGACGCATTTCGGTGGCGCGACTCGACTTCTCGGTGCGCAAGGTGCTCGAGTTCAAGCAGCAGATGGGACTCTTCCAGCAGCGCGAAGTCGACCTCGCCCGCGTCCCCGACCTTGTCGCCCGCGGACAGTTTCGCGATATCGCGCGCGATGTCACCGAGCGCTCGCTCGTCCTGCTCAAGGATTCACTCGGCACAGTCGATTCGCTGCGCGCCCGCCCCGACAAGGTGGCACTGATCACCGTGGCGGACGGCAGCACGACCCTTGGCACTGCGCTCGCAGCCGAGATGCGGAAGGGCGGGCACACTGTGACGACGGTGACGATCCCGACCGAACCATCACCGAAGGATCTCGAGCGTGCGACGGCTGCCATCGCTGCTGCAAATACCACCGTGCTCGCGACGGCGGTGCGCTGGGGTTCGTACAAGGGCACGGTCGGATTGAACCCGACCACTGCTGCGCTGCTCGCCGATCTGGCGTCGCGCAAGCGGACGCTGCTGATTTCGTTCGGGTCGCCGTACATCATCAGTCAGGTGCCGATGGCGGGGAGCTACCTGATCGCGTGGACCAATTCAGTGGTCGCGGAAACTGCGGTCGGCATGGCGCTCACGAAGAGGATCGGCATCACCGGCACCACGCCGACGCCCATTCCGCCGCTCTTTCCGATTCACAGCGGTCTGCAACGGCCGGGAACCAACCTTCCGCCCGACGAACCCGTTCCGAGTCGATTTCGTTTGATCCCTGGCGTCCCGTTCTCACCATACGACGATCTCCGACGCGAACCGGTCCGCCCGCGCCAGAATAACGGCGACCTCCCGGAATGATGCGACTCTCGACGGCCACCGCGGTCGGATGTGTGGCGGCGCTCGTGCTCGGCGCCTGCGCCTCCCAGCCACCGCACACCGCTCCACTCCCGACCTCGGCATCGCTGACCTCGCGACTCGCGGGTGCTCAACGGGTGCTCGATTCAGCGATCGCCGCAGGCGCGACCCCAGGTGCAGTGCTCGCGGTTTCGATCAAGGGCGAGCGCTTCGTCTACGGCAGCGGCAAGCTGGGCGTCGGTGATGACAGCAGACCGTCCGGCTCGACGCTCTACGACATGGCGTCACTCACGAAAGTGATTGTGCTCACAACGATCGCGATGGAAGCGGTCGAGGAAGGGAGGCTCGATCTCGATACGCCGGTCGTGAACTATCTCCCCGACTTCGCGCGCGGTACCGGCGACAAGGGCCACGTCACGGTGCGCGACCTGCTCCTTCACGACAGTGGCCTCCCGGCACACCGTCCGCTGTGGAAGGAAACTTTCGTCCGGAAGGGTGCCATCCTGCGCACCATCACGAGCGATCTGGTGACGCCGCCAGGAACCGAGATGGTCTACTCCGATCTCGGTGCCATCACGCTCACCACGATCCTCGAAAAGCTGTACCACCGTCGCATCGACCAACTCTTCGCCGAGCGAGTCAGCAAACCCCTCGGCCTCGGGCGGATGCGATACCTCCCGCCCAAGGGGTGGCGGCGCGAGATCGCACCGACCGAGAACGATCCCTGGCGCGGCCGGATCCTCCGTGGCGAAGTCCACGACGAGAACGCTGGCCGGCTTGGAGGTGTCTCGGGTCACGCCGGCCTCTTCGCCTCGGCCGAGGATCTGCTCCGCTTCGGTGAATGGGCACTGGCCGGTTCCCTCGGCCGCTCGCTCCCCAATGACCCGACGCCTCCCCGTGAATTCGCGACCTGGACCATCAAGCAGGACCACCCCAAAGGCTCGTCCCGCGGGCTGGGCTGGGACACCCCGTCTGGGGTGAGCAGCGCAGGGTCGATCATGTCGGCGAGGTCCTTCGGACACACCGGGTTTACCGGCACCTCGATCTGGGTCGACCCCACTCGCGAGGTGGTCATTGTCCTCCTGACCAACCGGGTGAACCCGACGAGGAACACCCCGAAATTCGGCCTGATCCGGGCCGTAGTGGCCGATGCCGTGATGCGCGGGCTGTTTCCCGGTGAACCGCCCCGGGAACCCGCTTCCCCGGCGCGTCGTTCTTCGAATTGACCGGGGTGCCCTCCCAGCCCTAAGTTTTTGGTAACTAACCAGTTGCTGGAGTACCAGATGAGCGAGACCACGACCCAGGCCCTCCCTGAGGGCTTCGTCCTCAACATCACCGATCAGGCTGCCGGCGAGGTGGCAAAATTCGTCGCCGCCGAAGGCGTGCCGGTGGAAACGGCAGGGCTTCGCGTGTCGGTCCTCCCCGGCGGCTGCTCCGGCTTCAAGTACTCGCTGAACATCGAAGACAAGCCGGCCGATGACGACATGACCGCCGAGATCAACGGCGTCCGGGTCTTCGTTGATGCATTCTCGGCGCAGTACCTCACCGGCGTCACGATCGACTACACCTCCTCGATGCAGGGGAGCGGGTTCACGTTCAACAATCCGAACGCGACGGGTGGGTGCGGCTGCGGGAGCAGCTTTACGGCCTGAACGGCCAGCGACTACCACCACCAGTTTGAATGAGGGCTTCCGCAACGGGAGCCCTTTTCACTTCACTCGACAACTTCGGCGCGCTCTTGAATCCCATCGACCTGACCGTCATCGTCGTCTATTTCGTGGCCACGCTGGGGATCGGCTTCTGGGTCTCCCGCGGGCAGCAATCCTCGAGCGACTATTTCCTGGGCGCCCGCGACTTGCCGGCGTGGGGCGTGCTGCTCTCGATCGTCGCGACCGAAACGTCGGCGCTCACTGTTATCTCGATTCCCGGCGTCGGCGCCCGCGGAGATCTCACCTTTCTGCAGTTGCCGTTCGGCTACCTGGTCGGCCGGATCGGCGTAGCGCTCTGGCTGCTCCCCGGATATTTCCGCGGCGACCAGGAAACCGCCTACGCCCGACTCGAGAGTCGCTTCGGGACATCCACGCGCCGCCTCCTCTCGATGATCTTCCTGGTCACGCGCTTCCTGGGCGATGGCGTTCGCGTCTTCGCGGGCGCGATCCCGCTTGCCCTGCTCACTGGCTGGAGCATTCCGGCTGCGATTCTCGCGATGGGCACCATCACCCTGATCTACACCTACTTCGGTGGCATCAAGGCGGTGATCTATGCCGACGTGATCCAGCTGATGGTGTACATCTCCGGAGGCATCGCGGCACTCGTCATCGCCGTGAAACTCGCGGGTGGATTCGAGCACGCTCAGGCCATCGCTTCCGCGGCCGGCAAACTGCGGGTATTCGATTTCCATTTTTCGCTGACCACGCCGTACACCTTCCTCGGCGGCCTGATCGGCGGTGCGCTCCTGGCCGCAGCTTCGCATGGGACCGATCACTTGATTGTGCAGCGCCTGCTCGCGACGCGCTCGCTGCGCGACGCCCGAATCGCGTTGGTCGGCTCGGGCGTCGTCGTCATCCTGCAGTTCTCGCTCTTCCTGCTGGTCGGCGTGGCACTCTGGGCCGCGCAGCTGGCGCCGGCCGATGTTCCAGCCGACAAGCTGTTCGGGGCATTCATCCTCGAGCATCTGCCGGTCGGCCTGGCCGGACTGGTCATCGCCGGCATTCTTGCTGCAGCAATGAGCTCGCACTCCTCGGCAATCAACGCGCTGGCCTCCTCGATGACACACGACCTTTACGCCGGCTATACCGGCGAGAAGGATCCGGTCAAACTGCTGCGCGTCGGTCGGATCGTGTCGTTCATCTGGGGAGTCGCGCTGATGGGCGCGGCGCTCGGCTTTCACTTGCTGGAGACCGCGAGCGACACACCGGTCGTCGTGCTGGCCCTGTCGATTGCTTCAGTGACGTACGGTGCCACGCTGGGCGTGTATTTCCTCGCCGGCGCCGGTCCGCGCATTGCCGGACGCGATGTCATTCGGGCCGCGTGCTTCACGATGGCCGTGATGCTCGTCACCATCTTTGCCAAGCAACTGGCACTGCATGGTGTTCCGTGGCTCGCACCGCTCGGCAAGCTCGCGTGGCCGTGGTATGTACCGATGGGTCTTCTCATCACGCTCGCCGGGGCAAACCTCTCTTCCCTCACCCGTCGCGAGGCCGTCTCCGCGTGATTGTGCTCGGCGCCGACGTAGGTGGCACCTCAACGCGCGTCGTGCTGTACGACGGCGATGCCGAGCGCGGTCGGGCCGAAGGCCCCGGTGGCCCGATGCGCCTCGGTGAAGGCGATCGGCTTGCGACACGGCTGGCCGAGCTCGCGCGCCCGCTCCTGCTCCGTGGCGGCAGTGTGCGAGCCGATGCCTTTGTAGTCGGTGCCTCCGGTGCCGGTCGCAGCGAGGAGCAGGCTGAGTTGCAGGGCGCGCTGGAGAAGCAGCGTCTCGCGTGGCGCGTGCGCGTGACCAGCGACGCCGAACTCGCGCGCGCCGCCGCGTTCGAGGGTGGCGCAGGGGTGCTGCTCATCGCGGGCACCGGGAGCATCGCATTGGCGCGTGGCAGCGATGGCAATGAACGGCGCGTCGGCGGTCGGGGATGGCGCATGGGCGATCAGGGCTCGGCCCACTGGATCGGCGCGCACGCGCTCGAGGCCGTCGGCACGATGCACGACGGGTTGGGGCCGACGACCCACCTCGCGGAGGCCCTCTGCGTCGCCGCCAAGGTCAACGGTATCGCCGGACTGATTCGCTGGTCGGTTCGTGCCACACTGGCCGAGGTGGCATCGCTTGCCCCCGCCGTGCTGCGAGCCGCCGACAGTGGCGACCCGGTCGCGGCGGAACTCCGCGAGAGTGCGGTGAACTGGCTGGTGCGTATTGCTGTTGCCGCCGGTGCCGGACCGTTGCCGGTTGCACTGGCCGGTGGGCTGCTGGCTCCCGAGCGCGGTCTTCGCGAGCGGGTAGCCGAGGCGCTCGAGATCCGGCACTCCGCCGCCGTATCCCGCAAACCCGTGGACCCTTGCCGCGGAGCGGTCGTGCTGGCGGTTCGGGGCTGACCGTCCCCTGACGTTCCTGACACGCCCCACGCGCATCATACGTATGGTAGTCATTCTGGTCTCTTCATCCTGGCATCTTTCAAGGACTGGCCTGTGAATCGCCGTCGCATCGCCGCGCTCCCACTGCTCTTTTCACTCCTTGTGGTACCGCTCTCCGCACAATCCCGGAGTGCCACCCGTGATCTCTTCGGCCAGGTGCTCGGCCTCGTGGCCGAGACCGCAGTCGATTCTCTGCCATTGGACTCGTTGTACGAACGTGCTGCGCGTGGTCTCGTCGCCCAGCTGAACGATCCCTATGCCGCCCTGCTCTCCCCGAAGGAGATCGCGGATTTCCAGCGCAACACGCTCGGCAATCGGTACGCCGGCATCGGCGCTCAGATCCGCAGTCAGGGAGACCACGTCACGCTGTTCCGGGTGTATGACGATTCGCCGGCTGCGAAGGGCGGCCTGCGCCAGGGCGATCGAATTCTTACGGTCGACACGGTGAACGTTTCCGGGCTCCCGGTCGCCAAGGTGACCAGCTATCTCCTCGGCCCCCCGGGAACTGACGTCAAGGTGGTCTATCAACGGGTCCCCGAGGCCACGTCGCGCACCACGGTGGTCCATCGCGGCGAGATCCGCATCCCCGCGGTGCCGTTCACGTTGCTGCTCGGCGACCACGTCGGATACGTCCCGATCCAGCGCTTCAACCAGACCGCCGCACTCGATGTTCAGGCGGCGGTGAACCAGCTCGCTCGCGATGGTGCCAAGCGCTATGTACTCGACCTCCGGGGTAACGGCGGTGGCGATCTCGACGCCGCCACCGCGATGGCCGGGCTCTTCCTCAAGCCGGGTCAGGAAGTCGCCCGGGTCAAGCATCGCGGTCAGGCTCCGATTCTCTACAACGCCGAACAGGTAGTAACCATCGGCGATGCACCGATCGCCGTCCTGGTGGATGGCGGCACAGCCTCGGCGTCCGAAATTGTCGCCGGGAGCCTGCAGGATCACGATCGTGCCCTCGTGGTGGGCACCCGGTCGTTCGGGAAGGGTCTCGTCCAGACCCAGCGCGTGCTCCCTGGCGGCTGGGCGCTCCGGCTCACGACGGGGAAGTGGTACACGCCGAGTGGTCGCTCGATTCAGGCGGACCACGGCGGCCTGGGCGACGAGCGCTTCATCGAATCCGATAGCGTCGGCGCGCGACCGATCTTTCGTTCGGATGCCGGCCGAGAAGTGATCGGCGGCGGTGGAGTGACGCCGGAACGGCTCGTTCGCCCTGATTCGATCGCCAAGTCCGAGACCGAACTCGCCCGCGCCCTCGGCAATCGGCAGATCGAGTTCCAGGATGCGGTTTACGAAGTCGCCCGGAGTGTGCAGCCGACGATCCATTCGGGCTTCGAGATCCAGCCGGCGTGGCGCGACTCGCTCTTCGCGCGGCTCGAGAAGGCCAAGCTGCCGGTGACGCGCGAACAGTTTGATGCGGCACGGGACGTCGTGGATCGACTTCTCGACGGCCAGGTCGCCGGGCTTGCGCTCGGCGATGGTGAGGCGTTCCGTCGTCAGGCCAGCCGCGACAAGGTGCTCACGGCCGCAATCGAGCTGATCGACCGCGCCAGCACCCAGCGTCAGTTTCTTGCGAGCGGAATCAAGGGCTGAGCCGGCCGGACCACCACAAGAGAGCGGGGCGACGGCAATGCCGTCGCCCCGCTCTCTTTTCCCACCGCACTCTGCGTCAGTCGAGGTTGTCGGTCACTACATCGCGGCCGGTGCGCAGCACCGAGTTCTTGTAGCCATAGGCGAAGTAGAGCACCACTCCCAGCACCAGCCAGATTCCGAAACGTTCCCAGGCAGTGCGCGGCAGCCCCTTCATCACGAAGAGGCAGGCAGCGGCCCCGAGGGGAGCAACCACCCAGATGAATGGCACCCGGAAGCCGCGCGGGCGTTCCGGCTCACGTACGCGCAGCACCAGCACGCCAACACAGACCAGCGCGAAGGCCGCGAGGGTTCCGATGTTGGTGAGGTCGTAGATCATGTTCTCTTCGGCACCAAGCGCACCGAGACCGACGAAGACACCGGTGATGATCGTCGTGACGTGCGGCACGCGTGTCTTCGGATGAACCTTCGCCGCCCAGCGCGGCATCAGGCCGTCCTTCGCCATGCCGAAGAAGATGCGCGGCTGGCCGTACTGGAATACCAGCAGCACCGCCGACAGCGAAACCACCGCACCCGCCGCAACAATCCAGCTCGTCTTGTGCAGGCCAGCGAGTTCGAGCGCGCGTGCCAGCGGATCCGATGCGGCCAGTTGCTGGTAGGGCACGATGCCGGTCGCCACGGCTCCGACAATCACATAGATGAGGGTACAGATGGCGAGTCCGCCCAGAATGCCGATCGGCAGATTGCGCTGCGGATTCTTCGTTTCCTCTGCTGCCGTCGAGACAGCATCGAAACCGATGTAGGCGAAGAAAACGATCGCGGCGCCCTGGTGAATGCCCCGGAAGCCATTGGGTGCGAACGGGACGTAGTTGGCCGGGTTGATGTGCTGCGCCCCGACGATCACGAAGAGCGCCAGCACGGCCAGCTTGATCGCAACCATGATGTTGTTGGCACGAGCACTCTCCCGGACCCCGCGGAGCAGCAGCCAGGTAATCAACGCGACAATCGCAAAGGCCGGCAGATTGAGAATGATCGGCACCCCGCCGATGTGTGGCGCCGTCTCGAGCAGGCCGTGCACCGCGGCATCATTGCTGGTGGTCGCCTGCAAGTAACCGTGCGTGAGCCAGGGTGGGAGCGTGATCCCGAATCCGCTGAGGAGCGAAACGAAGTAGCCGCTCCAGGCCACGGCGACGGCGATGTTGCCGACCGCGTATTCGAGGATCAGGTCCCACCCGATGATCCAGGCGAGCATCTCGCCGAGCGTCGCGTAGGTGTAGGCATAGGCCGATCCGGCCTGGGGAATCATCGAAGCGAGCTCGGCATAGCAGAGCGCGGCCAGTCCGCACACCGCACCGAGGAGCAGGAACGACAGGATGAGCGCAGGCCCGGCACCCGCGCGAATCACGGTGCCGTCACGCGCGATCTCTCCGGCGGCCGCCGTCCCCAGCGACGAGAAGATGCCGGCACCGATCACGGCGCCGATCGCCAGCATAATCAGGTCGCCGGCACCCAGGGTGCGGATCAGGCCGCGTTCGGTCTCGGCGGCGATCGGCTTGCGAGCAAAGAATTGGGCGAGCATGGGCCCCCTAGAAGGTGACGGTGACGACAACCGAGGCAGCGACTGCTTTGCCCAACGAGTCGCGCGCGGGAGTGAAGCCGTAGTTCCGCATCGCTTCATCGAACTTCTTGGCATAGCCTTTGTCCGCAATTGGCGGAGTGACCTTGATATCAAGCACTTTTCCCTGCGCGTCGACACTGAACATCACATCCACCGTCACCCCTCGGAGCGACTTCGGCGAGTTTAGCGTCGGAATAATCATCTGCTTCGAGACCGGCTCCGTACCACCACGACCGTTGCCGTTGCCACCGCCGCTACCACTCCCGCTCCCCGGTCCGGTCCCGCTGCCGCTGCCAGGGCCGACGCCCGTGCCATTGCCGCCGCCCGAGCCACCGCCGGTGCCACCTGCGACCTGACTGCTGCTGGCGGGCGTGGTATCGCGGAAGGCCATCGGCGCTTCGGCTACCGGCGTCGGCGGTGGCGGCACCACTTCCGGCGGGACCACGAGTGGTGGCGGCGGAATCTCGGCCGCAGTCGGTGGTGGAGGCGGGGCTGCGGTGAACGCCGTACCGCCGTTTCCTCCTCCACCGCCGCCACCGAGCGCCAGTCGAAACGCCTCACCGATCGGGGAGGATGTTGGCGGCATCACCTGCGCCGTCACGCGCAGGAGCGCGTAGATCAACAGCAGGTGCAGCAGCGCGGAAATGACAATCGCTGCCCGGCTACGCTCGGGCGGGAGTGGCATGCTCGCACGAACGCGGGCGCCCCCGGTGGGAGCGCCCGCGTCGCGGACAGCCGGTGGAGACTTCAAGTCCCGCTCAGTTCGCCTCGATCGGGGTGAAGCCGACAATCTGTACTCCGGCTCCGCGCGCGATGTCAATCGCCTCGATCAGGTCGCCATACACCCGCGTCGGATCCGGCTTGACGAAAAGCAGCTTCGCCGGCCGGGCGTCGTAGATGGTGTGAAACGCCTGTTCCAGCTGCGGCTTGGAATAGACGGTGCCGTTGATGGCGTAGCTCCCATCGGCCTTGAGCTGGAGCACGATCTGATTGCTCTGCGCCGAATTGTTCTGCACCCCGGTCTCGACCGGTGGAATCTGGATGTCGATGGCGGCGCGCTTGAGGGCCTGCACGATCATGAAGATGATCAGCAGCACCAGCAGCACGTCGATCATGGGCGTCACGTTGATGTCGGAGTTGACGCCCCCGGAACTACCTGCGGCCATGGCCATCGGCTACTTCTCCTTGTCCTTGGGCACCGACGAAAGTCCGCCCTTGCGATCGGTGATCGCGACCAGGACGCGGGCGCCAGCGCGGCGCCCCATCTCAACGGCTTCCTGCACCTTGCTGTACGGCAGCCCGATATCGGCCTTGAAGAACAGGATCTTGTCCTTCGTCCGTGAAGCGTACATCGACTTCAGTTGTGCCTCGGCCTGATCCTTGGGAATCGGCTTCATATCGATGAAGTAGTTTCCCTGGTTGTCCAGGCCCAAGGTGATCTCGTCATCCTCCTCGGCGCGCGAATCCACGTTCTGACCGCTGGGCATCGTCGCCTGGAAACCGGATGCCAGCACCGGCGTGACGATCATGAAGATGATCAGGAGCACCAGCATCACGTCGATCATCGGCGTGACGTTGATGTCCGCATTCACCTTCCCCTTGCCAGAACTACCCGTGGATATGGCCACTGCCGCTCACCGCCTTCTGCGCCTGGAACTCCTTGGTGAAGATCGAGCGGCCGAACTCGCTCCCCACGCTCTTGATCAGGTAGTCGATGAGCTCCTTCGAGGTGTAGGTCATCTCGACGGCGAGGTTCTCGACCTTGGTGGTGAAGTAGTTGTACGCCCACACGGCCGGGATGGCGACGATGAGGCCGAAGGCGGTGGTGATCAGTGCTTCTGCGATGCCGGAGCCGATGCCGGCCAGGCCGCCCGACGCGCCGCCAGACGACATCGCCTGGAAGGCGTTGACGATACCCATCGTGGTGCCGAGCAGACCGACGAACGGCGCCGTCGAACCGACCGTGCCGAGGATGCCGAGGCCGCGCTTGAACTCGGCCAGGGTGATCATCATCTGGCGCTCGACGGCGCGCTCGGCCGAGTTGATGTCGGCGGCGGTGATCGTAGCGCGGTCACGAAGGAGCGGCTTCACTTCGGCCAGAGCGCCACCGAGGACGCGAGCCACGTGTGATTCCTTGTTCTTCTCGGCCAGCGTGATGGCCTGATCGAGATTCTCTTCCTGAATCGCGCGGGAGAACTGCGGGGCGAACTTGCGGGTGCCCGCTTCGCTCTTCTTGATCTTGATGAGCTTCTGGATGCAGATGGTCAGGGAGTAGACCGACATGATCGCGAGGACCACGACGATACCCCGGGCGAACAGACCGGCATCTTCCCACAGCTTCAGCATACTGGTGTTCATTGGATGACCTTTCCTGAGTGAAGAGTTCCGGCCGCGACGGCGCGGCCCGCGATTACGGCGTAGGCGCCGTCAACCTGTCAACTTGAACGACACTGCCTGATCGACCAGCTGGCGGACCGGCGCCCCACGGATCTTGGCCGGCTTGAACCGCGACTTCTTGATTGCCTCGATGGCCGGAGCCTCGAAGGCCTTGTTGGTGCTGCTGAGCACCTGAATCGTCCCGGCCTCGGGGCGGCCATCGGTGCCAACAACGAACCGGAGCGAGACCTTGCCCTCGACGCCGGCGCCCTTGAGCACGGGCGGGTAGGTCGGCTGCGGGCCATCGAGATACTGGACCGGATCATCGACCTGATCTACCGTGAACGACTCGCCGCTGACGATGTCGACCGGACCGGTGCCGCCGACGACGCCCTTCGCGATACCGCCCTCGACACCCTTACCCGAGAAGTCCTTTGCGTTGAACTTCTGGTTGAGATCGACCGGCGGAATCTCGGTCGGGATCTCCTTCGGCGGCACGATGGTCTGGAATCCCTGTGGCGGAGGATTCTGCGAGACGACCACGTCCGGCGGCGGCTGATCGGGTGGCGGTGGTGGTGGCGGGTCGGGCGGCTTGATGAAGACCGCGGTACTGTCCGCGAGGAGTTTCTTGACCGTTTCAGCCGCGCCTTGCGTGGCCTTCACGGCGCCGAAGATCAGCAGGACATGGAAGATCACGGACAGGATGAGCTGTCCGGTCGACTGTTCCTTCTTCGGCTTGGATTCGATCAGGTTCTCGAACACGCGGACGGACCTCCGCTGATGGGACGTGGTACTGCGCTGTCAGGGTGAAATGTCACCCGACGAGTTCGCGGTGGCCTCACCGCTGGATGACAATTCGATGACAACTGGATTAGCGGACGGCGTACCTACAGGGAGGAGACGTCGGTCGCAGGGAGGTGCGCACCCCGAGGGAATGTCACCGTGAAAATACTACCACGCCCGGGGCGACTCTGCACCTCGATGGTCCCGCCGTGCGCCTCGGCAATCCACTTCGAAATGGCCAGGCCGAGCCCGGTCCCCGGACGCTCGCCGGTTCGAGAGCGGGCGGGATCGGCCCGCCAGAAACGCTCGAAGACGTGCTCGAGATCACCCGGAGCAATGCCGATGCCGGTATCGGCCACGGTCAGCACCGCGGCCTCTGGAGTACTGGTGAGCCGGATGCTGACCTGCCCTTCGGCCGGAGTGTATTTCACGGCGTTGGTGACCAGATTCATCAGCAGCTGTCTGATCCGCGGCGGATCGGCCGGGACCATCACCGGCTCCTGCGGCACCTCGTTGACCACTTCCACATTCTGATCGGTGCCGAGCAGTTCCGCCGTCTCGAGGGCGTCCCGGACCAGGGCACCAAGATCCGCTTCGACCAGAACCAGCCCGGACCGGCCCTCATCGGCCCGGGCCAGGGTGAGCAGGTTGGTCACGAGTTCCGACATCTGGTTGATCTGGCGCAGGGTTTCATCGAGCGACCCGACCAGCTCCTGCGGTGTCTTGGGATCGGTGAGTGAACGCTCGACCCCGGCGCGCAAAACCATCAACGGAGTCTTGAGCTCGTGGGACGCATCGGCGGTGAAGCGACGGAGGGCGTTGAAGCTCTGCTCCACTCGTGACAGCATCGCGTTGAGTTTCTGGGCGAGCCGGGTGAGCTCATCCTCGCCCGTCGGCACCGCCAGGCGCCGGTGCAGGGAGCGCCCATCCTGAACCGCTTCGAGCTCCTCGACCATGGTGTCCACGGGCCGGAGCGAGCGCCCCGCCAGCCAGTAGCCGAGCATGGTTGAAGCAACCAGGATCAGTGGCGCCACCAGGATCATCGAGACCAGAAGCTGCGCGGGGCCATTGAGTTCTGTGGTCGGTTGCGCCGCAATCAGGATGGAGCCCAGTTCGCCGCTGATGGAATCGGCTGGCTGGAGCAGGAAGCGGAACTGCGACTCACCGGGAATCAGCTCGAGCTGCCCCCGACGCACGATCACGGGCTGTCGCAGCACGATCCGCCGGACTTCGACGAGTGCGCCAGGCGTCAGATCGCGGGCTGGTGGCGAGACATAGACCAGTCGACCGACATCGTCGGCGACGAAGAGATAGTCGCGCATCCCTTCGAACAGCGTGCGCGCATCACTCACCAATTCGAAGGTGCTGTCACGCTGGCCAAGATTCGGCAGCGGCACCACGACCGGCCCCTGGCGCGCCTGATCGTGCAACCAGCGGATCGCGAAGCGTGACTCCTCGGTCAGCCGGACTTCAAGCTGTTGTTCCGCTTCGCGAATCGACGCCTGCCGCCGCTCCCAATACAGCGCCGCCCCGAACACGACAATCGACGCGGTCAGGGCGATGGTGTACGAGATCGTGAGGCGGCGACGGATCGACTGCATCTATCCCTTCACCACATATCCTACGCCGCGCACCGTGTGCACGAGTTTCTGGGTGAACCCGGCATCGAGCTTCTTGCGAAGCCGGTTGATGACCACGTCGACGATGTTGGTTCCGGGATCGAAGTGATAGTCCCAGGCATACTCGGTGATAAGGGTTCGCGACATCACCCGCCCGGGATGGCGCATCAGGTATTCGAGAACGGCGAACTCCTTCGGTGTGATCTCGATCGCCACGCCGTTGCGGGTAACCGCGCGAGTCTCGAGGTCGAGTTCGAGGTCGGCGATGCGCAGGATCCTGGCCGATAGCACTCGTGGCCGCCGGGAGAGCGCCTCGATCCGGGCGAGCAATTCCTCGAACGCAAATGGCTTGGTGACGTAGTCGTCGGCCCCGGCGCGAAGGGCATCGACCTTGAATTCCACGGAGTCCTGCGCGGTAAGTACGAGGATCGGCATCGTGAGCCCGCGGTCGCGCAGCGTGCGAAGCACTTCGAGTCCCGTCATCCCGGGGAGGCGCAAGTCGAGGATGATCAAGTCGTAGGGCGCCGAGGAGGCGAGCTTGAGCGCCTCGGCGCCATCTCCGACCCAGTCGGCGATGTACTGCTGCTCCTCCAGACCGCGTTTGACGTACTGTCCCACCGTCTTGTCGTCTTCTACCACCAGCAGCTTCATCCGGCACTCCCTTCCCTGACGATGGGCAGCGCCATCCGGAAGACGGTCCCGCGCCCCTGCTCGCTGCGCACGTCCAGTCGTCCCTGATGGTCTGCAACGATGCCGTAGCAGATGGCGAGGCCGAGGCCGGTCCCGCGTGATGGCCCTTTGGTGGTGTAGAAAGGCTCGAAGATCTTCGGGAGAATGTCGGGGGGAATGCCCGGTCCGTCATCCTGGAACTCGGTGATGACCATTCCGCTCTCGACCCAGGTCCGGACGACGACGTTACCGTAGCCGTTGGTCGCGTCGGCTGCATTGAGCAGGATGGCCATCGCGGCCTGCACCAGACGCTCGCTGTTTCCGGTGACCGAAGGCAGGTTGCTGGCAAACTCGCGCACGACCTTGAGGCGCCGGAATCGCTGATGGTGCTTGAGCAGGTAGAGCGTCCGCTCCAGCAGCGCGTTGAGGTCGGTCGGTTCGTGCGCCCCGCCACTGCGACCGGCGCGGGAGAAATCCAGCAGGCCGTCGACAATGTTGGTGCAGCGGCCGACTTCACTCTCGATGATATCGAGATATTCGCGCACGACAGGATCGGCCTGCCCGCCCAGCCGTGAGGAAATCGCCGCAACGCACGCGCCAATCGTGGCCAGCGGATTGTTGATCTCGTGCATCACGCCCGCGGCAAGCTGGCCGACCGCTGCAAGCTTTTCCGTCTGGTGCATCGCGCGCTGGATGATCCGGGTCTCGGTGACGTCTTCTCCGATGGAGATGACGTGCGTCACCCGGGTCCCGCTGATTCGCATCGGGATGCGCGACGTCCGGTAGATGCGCGGGTCACCGTCGCCGGCCTGGACTTCCTGTTCACTTTCGTGGGTCTCGCCATTCCGGAAGACGCCCTCGAACTCCGCCCGTAGCGAGGCGGGTGGTTGGCGGAACAGCACCTCGTGCACCGGCTTCCCGAGCACATCATCGCGCCGCAGCCCCTGCATCCCGGTTTCGCGCTTGCGATTCCAGAGTACGATGCGGAACTGTTCGTCGACGACGTAGAGACCGACCGGCAGCGAGTCGATCGTGAGCCGGTGAATCTGCCGCTCGAGCATGACCTCGTCATCGGCACCGAGTTCGAATGCCGGAAGGACGGCGGCGAGGAGGGAGGCGATCGTCTCGAGGATCGGCCGCAGCTCGGCCGGCGGACGCGGCGTGCCCACGACTTCGAGCACCGCGTGGCGATCGCCACGCCACGGCACTGTCACGGCGAACGGCGCCGACTCGTCTGCCGTCCCATCCGTGACCGTGATTGCATCAGCGCGCCGCGCACCGGCGCGCAACCGGACTTCGTGGGCGGGCAAGGCGCTGCGCAACTGTTCACAGAGCCCGCGCAGCCGGTCGGCCGCCGGCATTGCACCGCCAAGCACCCGAGCGGCCCCCGCAATGATGGCGAGGGGAGGAATCGACATCCGGGAATCGTCGGTCACGGTGCTGATCGGGGGCGCCACGGACCGAAGACCGCGTGGGCGATGCGCCAGGCGCCATCACGCCGGGCCAGGGTGAGAAAATCATTCGCTTCGAAGTCGCCCGCACCCAGCGTTCCGTCGGCCGCGATCACGACGCGCACGGTGGCCAGGTTCCCGTCGGCACGGACCTCCGAACGAACCAGCCGTACGCCGGACCGTTCCGTCCGGTACTCCGGGATGCCGAGCAGGGCGCGAGCGGCTACCAGGGTGGCTGGATTGTTCCCGCCGTCGATCAGCACCGTAGCGGCCGGAAAGACCGCCCGACCGAACGCTGCCGAATCGTGTCGCGCGAGGGCGCGATAGAAGGCAACGGGAAGCCCCTGCAGCACCGGGTCTTCGTTCCGTGCCCCGGTCGGGGTGCGGTAGTCGAAGCGGCACCCGGTGAGGGCGAACAGGGTGAGGAGGATGGCGGTGGAGCGGTTCGGGGTGGACATCGACTGGAAGGTGGCCGCGCGACCCCGGCAGTGCCAAGGGCCGCGCACCATCCGGGAATCAGCGAAGTGCCGCAAGCTGCGCCAGCAACTCGCTGTTCTCGCGCCGATGACCCAGTTCGGCCTCTTCCCATGTCCAGCGGACAACACCCGTCCGATCGATGAGGATGTAGGCCCGGGATGAATGATTCTTCGCCTCGATCAGCGTCCCGTAGTCGCGGGACGCGGTGCGCATGAAATCACTCAGCAGGTCGATCCGCATCTTCCCCTGCTGCTTGAACGCCTTGAGTGTGGGCACCGAGTCACAGCAGATCGGCAGGACAATGGTGCCGGCGTTCGCGAACTGCTCGAGGTCTTCGGAGAAGGCATGCAGCTCGGTGCTGCAGGTCGAGGTGAACGCCAGCGGAAAGAAGGCCAGGAGCACATTCTTCTTATCCCGGAAGGAGGCCAGGGTGACCTCTTCTCCACTGGTTGACGGCAGCGTGAATGCCGGTGCCTGGGAGCCAACCGGCGGCAGCGCGTCGGCCGGCATCTCAGCGGCTTCCGGCGAAGCGACGCCCGACTTCGGTCCAGTTCACGACGCTCCACCAGGCCGCGACGTAATCGGGGCGGCGATTCTGGTACTTCAGGTAGTAGGCGTGCTCCCAGACATCGCAGCCAAGGATCGGCGTGCGCCCTTCCATGACCGGCGAGTCCTGATTGGGAGAACTCTCGATCGACAGGGAGCCCTTGGTGGCAACCAGCCAGGCCCATCCCGAACCAAACCGGGTGGTGCAGGCCTTCGCGAACGCTTCCTTGAAGCCTTCAAAGGTTCCGAAGGCGATCGTGATCGCCTTGGCCAGGTCGCCCTCTGGCGCCGAGGCACCACCGGGTGCCATGATCTCCCAGAACATGGTGTGATTGAAGTGACCACCGCCATTGTTCCGGACCGCCATCCGCTTCTCTTCCGGAACCTGGCTGAGGTCGCCAATCAGCTTCTCGATCGGCAGAGCGAGCAGCTCGGGCAGCCCTTCGAGTGCGGCGTTGAGGTTGGTGACATATGCGGCGTGGTGCTTGTCGTGATGAATGCGCATCGTCTGCTCGTCCACGTGGGGCTCGAGCGCGGTATAGTCATACGGAAGTGGTGGCAGCGAGAATGACATCGAGTGACTCCGGCAGGGGTAAACTGTACGCCAAAGATGGTTCGCCCCGGTAAGCGGGGCAACGAGGTCCCGACCTTGAACCCAATCCGGGGACGCCGATACTCAGGCAGGCACACACCGAGGAACGCAATCCGTGGCACTCTCACTCCGTTACGCCCTGACATCACCCGGCCGGGCCGTAGTGGCGCTGGAGGCCGATGATCTCCGGGTGGCGATGCAGGCGACCGACGAAACGGATGCACTGGGCGACCTGACCCGGGCAGCCGTCACGCTGCTCGAAGGGGGGGACCACGCCTCGCTGGTCCTCGAAGACGCACCCGGGGTCCACGAATGGACCTTCGAGCGGCAAGGCGACCTGGTGCAGTTGCGGATTCACAGCTGGGCCGACCGACGCTCGGGAAGCGCCGACATGGTGATGTCCCAGGAGCGCTCAGTCGCGCTCGGCTGCCCACTCGCCGTGCTCGCGCGAGAACTGGTGCTGGTACTCGACGTGCTATGGGTCGGGCACGGACCGGATGGCTGGGCGCGACTCTCCCCGAAGCATCCCTTCCCCGCGGCCGAGCGACGCCGCCTGCGACAGCTCCTCGCCGTCGAGGCACGGCGCACCGCCGAACGGCGGCCGAACGACTAGAGAGACTAGAGACTAGAGACTAGAGACAGAGGACCCTCGTCGCCATTTCGGGGGTGACGCCGACCAGATCGATCACCTTCGTACGTGATGCCATCCCCCGCACCAGCGTGACCTGACGCAGCGGTATCCCGAACAGCTCCGCCAGAAAACGAAGCAGCGCCTCGTTGGCCTTCCCATCAACGGGAGGGGCCGCGAGGCGCACCTTGATGGCGTCACCGTGCACGCCAGCGATCTCACTCCGCGCGGCCCCGGGCTGTGCGTGCACCGTGAGGCGCACGCCAGTCGGGGTCGCCGCAATCATCACGGCTTGGGCGGTACCGTCGCGCCAGGAACAGCAGCTGGAGCCGGCAACGGCACAATCTTGTCGAGCGGCGCGGCGGTGCTCGGCGGGCCCGCCTTGGCGCCACTGCTGTCTTTGGCGTGCTGCTCGCGCCAGGTCGCATTCGCTGCCGCGATGATGCCGTCGAGTGCCGGCTTGTTGACGGTTGCCGGCAGCCGGGACCGGAGTATGCCCGCGAGATTGCCCGGCAGCGGCCGGTAGAACACGCGCTGCGAAAGAATCGCGGCGATGAACATGCTGCCGACTTCCGACTCAGGCGTGTTCCCGGCGACCTCGCGCAACCGGATCTTCGCGCTATCGAGTGCGAGCTTGTACTGCGGTGTGAGCGCCGCGCGCGCCTCGGCGTTGGGTGCTGGCCGCCCGGGCGAAGCGAGTGAGAGCAGGATCTCGCGCTGGGCGAGTTCCCGCAGGAAACGAGTCGCGGCAGAATCCGAAGTCGTGCTCAGCAGGACTCGCTCGTTGGGGCCGAGCATTGCAATCCAGCTGCGAACCTTGGCAGCGCTGAGCTCGCCACCCTTCCACGTCGCCAGCGGCGCCCCGGAGGCGAGTACCATCGGCTCCGGTGCCATGGCGCGGACTCGCACGACGGCATCGCCCGAGTAGCTGAGTCCCAGTGCCTTGCTGGTGGAATCGATGAACCGCTGTTCGGCGCGAAGAGCGACCTGCGGTGCCAGCCACTTCTTCAGCGCCGCCCGCGACTCGGCGCGTGTAGCCCGACGGAAAAGGTGCCCGCCCCCGGAGCTGCCCAGGATGCCGGAGACCTCACCCGCGCGAAGCGCCCAGATGGCGTCGGCAACCGGCTTCGGCAGGTCCGCACGCGTCAGCGCAGGCATGAAGCCGTCGTTGGCCATGGAGGCCGAGTCCTTGGAGAACTCCTTGACGAGCGCAGAGAAGTTGGCGCCATCGGCATGAGCGCGCGCCGAGGCCGACTTGATCCGCGCGATGATTGGCGCCGAGGCGGCACTGTCGAGTTCCTTCGGCAGCGGGATGAAGAGCTGCTGGTAGACGCGGACCCGATCGACATCGGCCAGAGAATCTGCCTGCCCATCGGTGATGGGGGGACGTGCCTTGGCACGCGCCTCCCAGAAGTCGAGCAGCATCCCGCGAACAGCATCGGGGGCGATCGCTTCATCGATCGTTGCCGAGTCGTCGAGGACGAGTCCCTTGCGAACCGACTGATCGAGCAACGTCTGGTCGAGCCAGGTGCTCACCAGCAGTGCCGCGGCGAGTTCGTTGGGGGGCGTCGGCGCCTGCGCCAGCCACGACGCGAGCGTCGCCCCGGTAAGCTTCGCGCCGCCCGCTTCGACGACCACCGCAACCTTGGCCTTCTCGGGTGAGAGCTTCCCACCGCTGCACGCGACCAGGAAGAGGGGGAACACCGCGAAGCCGGCGGCCGATACGCGAAGGAAGCGTCGATTGGATGGCATGGAAGTCGGGGTAGGAGTGGGGTGCTTCCGTCGCGGCGACCGCGACCAATGGAGCGGAGGGGGATCGAACCCCTGACCCCCGCGTTGCAAACGCGGTGCTCTCCCAGCTGAGCTACCGCCCCAGTCGAGGCAAATCTAATACGCGACCCCACCCGAACGCAGGAAGGGGGTGGCCTGGGCCACCCCCCTCGTGCAGAACGGCTAGCGCCCGCCGGGGTTACTGCCCCCCGGGCCGGCCACCGCGTGCTGGGGTCGCCGTCGGTTCCGGCTTCCGCGGCAGCCGCTCGTCACGCTGGGCCGCCTGCCAGGCGAAGGCGGCCAGTACGGCCGAGTTGAAGCGCATATCGTCCGGCTGAATGCGCTCGTAGACGTCCTGGTTCGTGTGGTGCGTCCGGGAGCCGTAGTCGAGGCCATCCTGAATGAACTGGAATCCCGGCAGTCCGACGGCATCGAAGGAGAGATGGTCGGTGCCACCAGTGTTGCCGATGTTGAGCGTCTTCATTCCGATCGGATTGAACGGAGTCATCCAGGCGGTGAAAACCGGAGCGACGCTGGCATTGCCCTGCTGGTACACGCCACGAATCTTGCCGCTACCGTTGTCGACGTTGAAGTACGCTGCGAACTTCGCCTGCTCGGCCGTGGGGTGGAACCCGACACTGTCGGAGTAGCCGTAATGCTGGCGCACGTAGGCGCGCGATCCCATCAGGCCCTGCTCTTCACCGGTCCAGAGCCCGATCCGGATGGTACGCCGCGGCTGCAGGTTGAGCTTCTTGAGGATCCGCATCGCTTCCATCATCGTCGCCGAGCCGGCGGCGTTGTCCGTTGCCCCGGTTCCCGAGTGCCACGAATCGAAGTGACCGCCGATCATCACCACTTCGTCCTTGAGGGCGGGATCGGTGCCGGGGATTTCGCCGATGACGTTGAACGACGTCGAGTCCGCCGGGTAGAAGTGATTCTGCATCTCGAGTTCGAGGGTCAGCGGCACCCCCTTCTGGACCATCCGGTACATCCGGCCGTACGACTCGGTCGCCACATGAACGAAGGGGACCTGCGGGGCGCCCTTGGCGCGTGAGGCTCCGTTGTCTGTGGCGATATCGCCACCTACGTAGCCGCGGCCGGTGCCGCCGATCATGATGGCGCCAACGCCCTGCTTCTCGAGCCAGCGCAGCGCAGTGGTGTCGCTGTTGAGATTGAAGCGCCCGCCACCGAATCCGGGGCGAGCGCCTGCGGCGTTCGCATTGGCAGGTGGGGCAGCTGCCGCGCGCGCCGTGGCTTCAGCCTGACAGGCCGCGGAGAGTGCCGGCGGCGTACCGGCACCGGGGAAGTTCCCCCGTCCCGCGCCAGGCGCTGCTGCGGCCGGCGGATTCGCCATCAGCGCCAGCGCCGAATCACTCAGGCGCGTGGCCCACGCGGTGAATTCACGCACGGGATTGGTGTCCGCCCGAGTGCCCATGATGAACGCGTTCTTGAGCTTGCCCGCGTACTTCTGCTGCAGCTCGCTGACGCAGCCGGCTTCCACGATCGTTGCGGTGCCGGTCACTTTGCCCTTGGTGCTTGCCGACCACGCTCGCGGCACCGCCTGAATGATGAACGGGTTCGGTGCGACGGCCTGGAACGAGAACCGCTCACTCGCCCAGCCGAGTCCTGCCGGGGTCGTCCACGGCTCGAGATGGACGTTGGCGAGGCCGTATCCCTTGAGGGTGGTCGCGGCCCAGTTGCCGGCCTTCGTGAGATTGGGTGACCAGGTGAGGCGTGGCCCGTAGACGTCAGTGAGCCAGCTCATGATGTCCATGACCTGCGAGTGTTCCATCGCTTCGGTCTTGATCTTTTCGATCGTCGCGACGTCGACCTTTTCCTGGGCGGCGAGCGGGGCGACCACGGCGGTCAGCGCGAGGAAGGTGCCGAACGCGAGAGTGCGGCGAACCAGCGGGAGTGCCATGAAACGACTCCAGGAGATATGGGAGGGGGACAACCCCAAAGGTACGCGCAACGGCCGCACCGGGTTGGCCCCCTGCCCCGCTCCCGCAGGTTCAGAGCGAAACGCCTGCCATGACCAGGAAGGTGCGCGTCCTCGATTCCACCCCTGAGGTGAGCTTGTTGACGTCCTTGAGTCCCCACATGTAGCGCGCCTCGAGGGTGATCCCCTTGTCGCCGCCAAATCGGATGCCGCCACCGAGGGCCGCTCCGAAATCGGTGCTCTTGACGGCGTCCTTGTCGCAATCGACCTCACCCGCCTTGCAGGTAAGCCGGAAGCCGATGGAAGGGCCCGCGTAGACGAACGGCTGGATCGCCGGAATAGGGATTGTGACCTTTAGCAGGACGGGCACCTCGATATAGTCGAGCTTCGGGGCATCCGAATCGGGCGAGCCGTCGGTCTTGACGCCCTTCTGCACGTAGAGCACTTCCGGCTGGATGCCGATCGGCCCGGCACGCATATCAAGTGCGACGCCGGCCGCGAAGCCGGTGCGGTTATCCCAGTCGGGGTGTTTGTTCGAGAGCGTCGCAAACGAGAGACCGCCCTTGATCCCGAAGGTGGTCTGCGCCGCGGCGGTGTGAAGCGGCGCCATCGCGCCAATTACGAGTAGTGCGCGAAAGAGATTTCGCATCGAGCATCTCCGTGTGAAGTAAGCCATCGTTTCAGAGACGACTCAGCCGGAGTGGCTTACACCCGAACACGGGGTTGCAGTCCGAACCGGGCGGCGAGCACGGAGAGCAACGCCTGTGCGACGCGTGGCGTCGTGGCATCATCGGCCACAGCAATGAGCGGCACCCGGGTCTGGCGGCAACTGTCCGCCGTCGCACGCCCCACAGCGACCCAGCCGGGCAGGAAGGCATCTTCCCCATGGGACGCGAGTGCCTCCACGACGAGTGGATTCGCGACGACCAACAGCTCGGCGCGTTCAAGGGTCGCGAGAATTTCCACATCACTCACGAGGCCGCACCGATACACCGACACGGCCGACACGAGCAATCCGGCATCGGCCAGCCGCGAGGAGACGTCGGGGAGATCCGGGTCGCCGATGAGGCACAACACCCGGCCGCGCACACCGGTGCCGACGATCTGCGCCACCATCGCTGCCGCGACGGCCGGGTCGAACGGGTCGCCAGGAAATGGAGTGACGACCGGTGCGATAGAAGCGAGCGCGTGCGAGTCGACACCCCCGAGGGTCCAGATCGCGGGCGCAACCTGACCTCGTTGGGGCCAGCGCGCGAGCAGTACGGAGGCCGCCCGGGCGGAGGTGCAGATGATCGCCTGAAAGGTGCTGCCCTCTGCCAGTGCCCGGTCGAGACCGGCGAGGTCACTCGCCACATCGACTTCAAGCAGGGGCTGCCTCCGGATGATCACCGGCAGGCCGTCGAACCACGAGGCCAAACCGGGGAACGCCGTCGGAAGTGCCGTGATCACGATCCGCCTCTGGCCCGCTGCAAGTTCTTCCGCCATTTTCACCGCATGAACCTCTTTCAGTATGCCCTCAGTTGCCTGCTTGCCTTCGGCGGGCCAGTGCTCGCGAATCCGGCGGCGCCGCCACGATTCTTCATGGTGGCGAGTGACCCCCAGTTCGGCATGTTCGCGCGGGATTCGAACTTCGTGCAGGAAACGGCGAATTTCGAAATGGTGATCGCCACGGCCAACCGGCTCAGGCCGGAATTCGTGGTGATAACCGGCGATCTCATCAACAAGCCGGGTGACCCGGCGCAGGTGGCCGAGTTCTGGCGCATCGCGCGCAAGCTCGACAAGCGAATTCCGCTCTACAATGTCGCCGGCAACCACGATGTCGGAAACACGCCGACGCCGGCAACCATCCGTCGGTACATCAGCCGCTTCGGCCCTGATCACTACACCTTTCGTTCGGGCGACGTGACCGGCATCGTCCTCAATTCGGTCGTGATTGATTCTTCCGCGAACACCCCCGCCCAGTTCGCGGAGCAGGAGCGCTGGCTGGAAGGCGAACTCGCCAAGGCACGAGACGCGAAGGTTCGCCACCTGCTGATCTTCCAGCACCATCCCTGGTTCCTCACTGCGCCCAACGAGCCGGACCAGTATTTCAACATCCCGCTGGCGCACCGTGGGCGTTACCTCGCACTCTTTCACCGCTACGGTGTCGAGGCGCTCTTCTCGGGACATTACCACCAGAACGCCGTTGCGCGTGACGGAGAGATCGAAATGGTGACGACCGGTCCGGTCGGGATGCCCTTTGGCGGCATCCAGAGCGGCATCCGACTCGTCACCATCACCGATTCCAGCCTCACCCACCAGTACTTCGGGCTCGGCGAATTGCCCCACGAGATGCCACCGCGGCCGCGCTGACCGCGCCGCGGTCAGCCTGGGCGCTTCTCCCGCTGCATCCGCTTCGCCACCTGCTCCACCTCGCCCAACACCCGGAGCAGGTTGCCGCTCCAGATTTTGCCGATCTGTTCCTCGGAATAACCGCGCCGCACCAATTCGAGCGTCACGTTGAAGGTCTCCGACGCCGAACGCCAGCCGTTCACGCCGCCGCCGCCGTCGAAGTCGGAGGCGATCCCGATGTGGTCGATGCCGATCAGCTTCACGGCGTAGTCGATGTGATCCACAAACTCCTTGACGCTGGCAGGCGTCTCCTGCGGATAGCGTCGGTTGTTGATGTCCTCCTGCCGTGACAGGTAGGCGTTCCGCTTTTCCTCGGGCAACGCGGTGATCGCAGCACTGATCTGCTGGAAGCCGGTGGCCGTGATCCCGAATTCCTTGCGAAGATCTGCGATGGCGTCCGCGCGCAGGGCATCACGTGCGGGATCGCACTTCACATAGCCGGTGAACGCCACCAGCTGCGCGACGCCGCCGTTCTTCGCCAGGGCCTTGAGTTGCTCGTCGTCGAGATTGCGGGAGACGTTGCAGATGGCGCGGACGCCGGAGTGCGACGCGATGATCGGCGCCCTCGTGATCTGCAGCGTCTGCATCATCGATTCCTTCGACGGATGGGAGATGTCGATCATCATCCCGACCCGGTTCATCTCGGGAATGACCTGCTTCCCGAGTGGCGAGAGGCCGTGCCACATCCAGACGTTATCGCGTTCGCCGGTGTTGGAATCACTCAGCTGGCTGTGGCCATTGTGGGCGAGCGACATGTACCGGCCACCAAGGTCGTAGAAGCGCTGGACGTTGGTGATATCGGTTCCCATCGAAAAGCCGTTCTCGATGCCGATGAAGATCACCTTTCGTCCGCTGGCATAGATGCGCCGCGCATCCTCGGCAGTGAGCGCCAGTCCCGCCTTGGTGGGGGCGATCTCCTCGGTCAGGCGGTGAATCGCCTTGAACTTTTCCATCGCCTGGGCATTGGCCCGCGCAAAGCCGGCGCTGTCGAGTTGCGGCGATTGGCCCACATACACGATCAGGAAGGCAGCATCGAGTCCTCCCTCCTCCATCTTGACCAGGTCCACCTGCGTGCGCGGCAGCTTCTGCGAGTAGTTCAGCGTGTCCTTCTTGAAGTTGCCCGGGGCGATGTCCACGTGGGTGTCGAGCGTCATCACCCGCTGATGAATCGCCCGGGCCTTTGCCATCTGCGCCTCCTCGGCGGCCGGCGCCGCCGCGGCCGACGTCGCCGGTCGAGGATTGCCGCCGCACGCCGCCAGCCCGATCGCTACCGCACTCCACTGCCAGCCCCGCACTCCGCGCTTCGTCATCGGCTCCGTTCCCTCAAGAGAAGTGTGCTGTTCGGTGCTACTGTGCTGGCGCCATTTTCCAGAACGCAATGCCGCCGGCCTGCTGTCCCACATCGACCGTGGCGACCCGCACCAGGGCACGCAAGTCGTAGACATCGACCTTCCCCGGTGCCGCGCCCACGCCTTCGCTGCTGACAAAGGCGTAACGGGAATCCGGGGAAATGGCGACACCATTGGTCACCGTCGTTGAACTCTTCGCCTGCAGCACCGAGTTGCCCGTGGCGAGGTCGAACACCTGAAAGGCCCCGCCCTGCTTGAGCGTGGCGACCAGCAGCTTGCCATCCGGCGAGACGGCGAGATTGTACGGCCCGCGTCCGGTAGTGATCCGCCGGCTGATCGTCCACGAGCTGCGATCGACTTCCACTATTACGTCGGCCTTGTTGCACGCGACGAAGATGTGCGAACCGTCGGCGGAGGGCTGAGCCCAGGTCGGCGAGCAGCTCGCGGGCGGCATCGTCGCCGGCGCCGTGGTCGTGTGCTGCATTGCCGCCATGTCGTGACCCGCCATCGCGGCGGAGAGTGGCCCTTCCTTCCCCTTGGCCAGACTGAAGCGACGACTCACCGCGAAGGTGCGGGTATCGATCTCGACCAATTGATCGTCCATCATGCAGCCGGAGTATTGCGCCAGTCCATCCGGCGTGACCCGGCTGCCGTGCGGCATGGTGCAGGTCGTGGTGCGGGCGACCTCGGTATTGGTCGGGGTGTAGATCACCGAGATCGAGGAGGGCACCATCTCGCCGTGCAGGTTGAAGTTGGCGACGAACGCGTAGAGTCCGTCGGGCGAGAGATCAAGGGAGGCGGGAAACAACCCCAGTGGGATTCCGGGACCCACGAGGGTGTCGGGGCCCAGCGCGAAGCGCCAGTATTTTCCATCGGGCGCCCCGTGCCCCGTCGTCATATGGAGGAATTTGCCGTCACGGGAAATCTGCAGGCCGTGGGGTCCTTCCATCTCGGTCACGATCTCGCCGACCGCCGTCGTCTTCTCGACCACGAAACCGCCGGGCCCGAAGCGGAGGCGGTGGATGAGATCGGCCGATTCAGCCCCCACGTAGACCCAGTAGTTCGCCGTGGGCGGCGACGCGGCGGGCTGCTGCGCACTCGCGCTGACGAAGGAATGCGTCAGCAGGGTGACAATGCGAAGGGTGGTGTTCCACGGCTTGCGAGGAAGGTTCGTGCGGACCATACTCTCCACATCCCTGAATGCTGATGATGTTCATCCTGGTCTGCGCGCCGCCCGGCACGCGTCGACCGCCCCGCGACAGAGGAACGATGTCATGAACGTAACGTCCGCTCGTCCGTTCGTCAGGCGCAGTACACGCAGCATCGCCCTGATGACCTGTCTCGTCGGGTCTGTCGCAGCCCAGCAGCCGGCACCTCCGCCGGCGATCCAGGTCGATCATCTGGTGGCGGAGCCGGCCTCGCTGACCATCAAGGCGGGCCAGGTCACGCCGCTGAAGGTGACCGCCTTTGATGCCAAGGGTGCGGTGATCCCGAATCCGTCGCTGCGCATCAGCGGACCTCGCAACGCCCTCCGCATCGGCAATGGCGAAGTGACCGGGACATTGGCCGGCTCCTACGAAATCATTGCGATGGTTGTGGCCACGGGGACCACGCCCGTGGCGATTCGCATTCCAGTCAAGGTGACCTGGCCAGCGATCGAAAAGGTCGCACTCACCGCAGACGCCGGGCGCCTTTACACCGGCGTGGCGTTGAGTCATCATGCGGCCGCCCTCCACGCCGACGGTAGCGCGCGCCCCGCCAGCACCGTGAACTGGAGCTGGAAGAGCAGTGCGCCCGCGATCGCGTCCGTCGACCGTTTCGGCACCGTCACCGGCCTCAAGCCCGGGGTCGTGACCATTACCGCCGAGGCAGAGGGAGCCCGCGGAAGCCAGCGATACGCGGTCGCGGCGAATCCGGTGACGACACTCGCGATCCAGATCCAGGACACCTCGTTCCGGACCGGTGATGTCGTCCACCTGAAGGCGAGTGCGCGCGGCGCCAACGGTGCCGCGATTGCCGACGCACCGGTCACCTGGAGCTACACCTACGTGCCCGACGACTCGATCGCCGCGCCGGGTGCCACCGGTGTCATTGATCGCGGACTCTTCACCGCGGAGGTGCCGGGTCGCTACACCCTGCTCGCGACGACCGGCTCGGTCACGGCACGGCGGGCGTTTGAAGTGAAGCCGCGCGATGTCCGCCGGAAGATCACGGCGACCGGCCGTGGCAACATCACCAACGTCCACACCTCCGACCTGTGGCCCTGGACCGGCAAGGATGGTCGCGACTACGCCATCGTCGGCACCTGGGGTGGCGATGGCTACGCGATGATCATGGATATCAGCGATCTCAACAACATCCGGAAGGTCGACTCAGTCCACGTCGATGCCCGTACCATCAATGACGTGACGGTGTCACCCGATGGCCGCTACGGTGTGATCGCCCGGGAGGGCGCGTCGAACCGGGTCAACGGCGTTGTCATCCTCGATCTCGCCACCCCGGCGCATCCGAAGATCGTCTCGACCTTCGATCAGGAGCTGACGGGCGGCGTGCACAACATGTTCGCCACCAATGACTACCTCTTCGCGATCTCCGGCGGCGACAAGTATGTCATCATCGACGTCCGCGACATCACCAAGCCGAAGTATGTCAGCGAGTACAATCACCCCGACTCGCGCATCCACGACCTCTGGGTCTACAACGGCATCGCCTACTCGGCCGAATGGGGCACCGGGATCGTGGCGGTGGATGTCGGCAACGGCAAATACGGTGGGACGATCGAGCATCCCAAGCTCATCAACACCTATCCCACCACCAGCGGCGGGACCCACGAGGTCTACCCGTACTTCCAGCAGAAGACAGGGAAGCTCTACCTCTTCCTGGGCGATGAGATCATGTCACGGCAGGGGAAAGTCTGGGAAGGAACGAACTACGACCTGATGAAGAAGGGAGGCGTACCGCAGACCTCAGGCGGGTACACGCATATCATCGACTTCACCGACCCGATGCATCCGGTGAACATCGCCCAGTATCACCAGGAGGAATTCGGCACCCACGACATCATCGTCGAGGACGACGTGCTCTATCAGGCGTATTACGACGGCGGCATTCGCGTCGTGGACGTCTCCGGAGAACTGGTGGGCAACCTCGCGACCCAGGGCCGCGAGATTGCCGTGTTCAAGTCCTTCGATCCGGATGGCTACACGGCCAATGCGCCGTTCGTCATGAACGCCATGCCCTGGAAGGGGCACATCCTCTTCACCGACTTCAATTCCGGCCTCTGGTCGGTGAAGCTCGAACCGAAGAAGGGACTGGTCCCCTAGGGCTTCGGCGCCTCCGTGGGCGGCTTCTTGTTGAAGTCGCCCGCCTTGACGATGGCGAGTGAATTGGGATCAAGGTATTTCGCCACCGCCGCCTGCAATTGGGCGGCGGTGAGCGCATTGACCTTCGCCTCGAGCTCCGCCGTCTTCGCGAAGTGCCGGCCCAGGAAGAGGTTGCTGGCGAGGGTGCCGGCGAGGGCACCATCGCTGGCGCGCCGAAGCTTGGCATTCTGTGTCCATCCTTCCTTCGCCTTGGCAATCTCTTCGGCAGTGAACCCATCCTTCGCGGCGCGCTCCATCTCTTCCTTGAATGCCTTCTCCAGCTTCTCGCGATTCTCCGGCGCGTAGATGGCGTAACTCATCCAGTTGCCAACCGTGTCGGTGGCCGAGGCGTTGAAGAACGACCCCACACCGTAGGAGAGCCCGTCCTTCTGGCGGATCCGGGTCGCCAGTCGCGAATTGAGGAACCCGCCGCCAAGCATGTAGTCGGCCAGCACCATGGCGGCGTAGTCGGGCGAGTCGTCGCGCATCGGGATCGTCTTCCCCGCCACGAACATCGCGTTCGCCTTGTCGGGAGTATCGAGCTTCAGATCGAGCGGCGCGGAGGTACGCGTCGGAGTTGCGATCCGCGCGTAGCGGGCCGGACTCTTCCAGCCGTCGAGACCAGCGGCCAGCAGCGCCTTCACTGAATCGGGATCGAAATCGCCCACCACGGCGATTTCCCCCGTCGACGCGCCATAGAAGCCGCGATAGAAGGCCTTCGCCTCGTCGAGTGTCGCAGCCTTCAGGTCGGCGAGTTGTTCGTCAAGGGTGCCGTTGTAGTTCGGGTGTCCCTTCGGGAAGGGCGAGAGATGCCGCTGCAAGGTCATGATCGCCTGCATCTGCGGCTCCGAACGCTGTGACTCAAGGCCGGTGATGTTTTCAGTCTTGAGCAGCTCCCATTCCTTGGCATCAAACCGCGGCGTGCGCAACATCTCGATGGCCAGCTTCAAGGCGTCAGCGAAGTTTTCCCGCTTCGCCGTGATCGACGCCGAGGCGGACGTGGCGCCACCGCTGACGAACACCTGGGACTTGCTCCGGTTGAGCTCGTCGGTGATTTCCTGGCGGCTCCGCTTCTCGGTGCCGCGCATCAGCATCTGACCGGCGAGGTCCGGGGCGGCCCCCTTGTTCATCAGGCTCTGTTCGCTGCCGAACCGAAGCGTGATCGTCGCTGACACGGTGGTGCCGCGCGTCTTCTTCGGCAGAAACGCCAGCTGGAGGCCGCCGGGGAGCCGGGACGTCTTCGTGCGCGCATCAATGTTGGCGGGCGAGGCATCGAACGCCTCTCCGGCCGCCAGCGTGCTGTCGCCCTTGTAGTTCTTCACCAGCGCCAGCACATCCGGCGTGGCCGGCATCTCCGAGCGATCCGGCTTGGCGTCGGGAATGAACACCCCAACAGTCCGGTTCGACGGCTTGAGGTAGGCCCGCGCGACCCGACTCACATCTTCGGCCGTGACCTTCCGGATCGCATCGCGATTCACGTACAACATCCGCCAGTCGCCCATCGACGCCCATTCGGAGAGCGAGAGCCCGACCGATGCGGAGTTGGTGAGTTGCAGTTCGATGCCGCGCAGGAGCGTGGCCTTGCCGCGTTCGACCTCCTCACTGGTTGCAGGCGCCTTTTGCACCAGGGAGTCGACGGCCGCGAGGATGGCATCGCGCGCCGCCGCCACGTCATCCTCCTTCTTGACTTCGGCCTGCGCAATCAGGACACCGGGTTCCCGCAGCTGGAAGTTGAAGGCGAAAACGTTGGCGGCCTTCTTCGTCTCAACAACCGCGCGATAGAGTCGACCCGTGGACTCCGCACCGAGGACGTCGGCGAGGACATCGACGGCGGCGAAATCGGGGTGCGACCCAGCGGGCACGTGCCAGGCCACCACCACCGACTGCACATCGCCCACGCGTCGGAGCGTGACCGTCCGCTCACCATCCTGTGTCGGGTCGAGCGTATAGGTCGGCCAGATCTTGTATTCGCCGTCACGCTTAGGTCGCGGCAGCCGGCCAAAGGTCTGCTGCACCAGCCGCAGTGCGGTGGCCGGCTCGAATTTGCCGGCAACCACCAACACGGCATTGTCGGGCTGGTAGTACTTGCGGTAGAACGCCTGGAGTCGCTCGATCGGAACGTGCTCGAGGTCGGCCTTCGAGCCAATGGTGCTCTTGCCATAGTTGTGCCAGAGGAAGGCGGTCGAAAGCACCCGTTCCTGCAGCACGCTCCCCGGATCGTTCTCGCCCGATTCGAATTCGTTGCGGACGACCGTCATTTCACTCTCGAGATCCTTTTTCGCCACGTACGAATTGACGAGCCGGTCGGCCTCGAGGTCGAGGGCCCACGTGAGGTTGGCATCGGATGCGGGGAAGGTCTCGAAATAGTTGGTCCGATCAAACCAGGTGCTGCCGTTCGGTGACGCGCCGCGCTCCGAAAGTTCCTGCGGAATGTTCTTGTGCTTCGGGGTGCCCTTGAAGACCATATGCTCGAGGAGGTGAGCCATCCCGGTCTCGCCGTATCCTTCGTGCCGCGACCCGACCAGCACCGTCAGGTTGACGGTGGCGGTGGGCTTCGAAGCATCCGGAAAGAGCAGCACCTTGAGCCCGTTGCTCAACGTGTATTCGGTGATGCCCTCCACGGTGGCGCCTTTCACTGGCGCCGTTGCGGCCCTCGAGGCAGCTGGAGCCGGACGCTGTGCCGCAAGCGCGAAGGGGAAGCCGAAACTCAGGATCGCCGACACGACACGCCGCATTCGAAGCCTCCTTCAGGGAGAAATTGGTTCCGCTTTCTGCCACTGCATTCGATCCGCGAGCCGTTCCGCCGCTGCTCGCCCACCGCGCATTGCCTCACCCAAGGCCAGTCCGTCATGCCATCCACCCGCGAAGACCAGCCCGGGCGTCTCCGCCTCGAGCGCAGCGACCGCCGCGAGCCTGGCACCGTGGCCGGCGACCGCCTGCGGCTGGCTTGCTGGCCAGTAGGCCACCGACTCGAACACCGGCGGCGCCGCAGCGCCGACGAGCTCCCGGAGTTCAGCGTGCACGAGGTCGACGAGTTCCGCTGCAGGACGCTCGACCAGCTCTGCGCGACGCGCGCCACCCACGAAGCTGGTCAACAGGACGTGATCGTCCGGCGCCCGGCCGGCGAAGAGTGACGACACAAAAAGGGTTCCCAGAATATTCCGCCGTTCGGCAAACGGCGCCAGCATGCCATAGCCATCGAGCGGATGCGACACGTCGGCGCGTCGAAAACCCAGCGAGACGGTGGCAAGCGAAGCGTGCGGTGCGGCGGCGATCGCCGAGAGGATTTCTCCGCCGGGGATTCCGACACGAAGCGCCCGGAAGGCCCCTGCAGGAACCGCCATCACGACGCCCTGGACTCGCTCACGTTGTCCATCGGCTGTCGCGACGTCGAATTCTGCGCCGTGGGCTTCGATCGAGGAGACCGTTACACCGGTCCGGATGACGCTGCCGAGTCGTGCGGCGAGATGCGCTGGCAGTTCCTCGAGCCCTTCAGGGCACGACCAGACACCGCTGGCCCCGCCACGCGACCTTCCGGCCTTGCGTCGCGCCTCCATCCCGGCCCGCATCGAGCCACGCAGCAGCGAACCGCCCGCCTGTTCCCATTCCACCAGGCGCGGGAAGGCGTAGCGCATCAAGACCTGCGCCGGATCTCCCGCGCTGGCACCACCGATCAGCGGGTCGAAGACGCGCTCGGCCATTTCGTCGCCCAGGCGTCGGCGCACGAAGGCGTCGACCGATTCCTCCGCATTTGGAAGCGCTGCCTTGACGAATGGTTCCTTGAGTAGTCGCATACGGCCGGCGGTCGAAAGGACTGGCCACGAAATCAGTTCGCCCGCAGACTTCGGCACCGGGACCAGCGCACCCTGATGGACCAGGAAGCGACGGGCGTTGCGCGGATCAGCGCGAAGTGTGCGCGATCCGAGTCCGGCCTGGTCGAGCAGCGTGCGCACTGCTGGCTCGGGTTCCGCGAGAGTGTTGGGTCCCGACTCGGCGATCCAGCCGTCGCGATGGACGGTGGCAATGACGCCGCCCACGCGCGGCGACGCTTCGAGCAGGACGACGTCGATGCCCCGGTCGCGGAGCTGGAGCGCCGCGAGCAGACCCGCGACGCCGCCACCCACGACGACCACCCGGGGATTGTTCACGCTGGGATTCTCGCCGTTCGGGTCAGCCCGGCCTCACGGCGCGGGCACGATGGTGATGCGATACGCCGCCGGATCGAGGAGCGCGAATGACGTTCGATCGGCCGCCTGTTCGACGACCGCAACATACGCACTCGCCCGCGCGATGTCGGGAACGTCGATGGTCGCGACGATGCCCGCGGTGACATCACCGACGAGGAGCAGATGCGTCCCCGAGCCGTCCGCCTGACGAACGACCTCGAGATTCCCCGCCGGATGGACGGTGCTCACGGTGCCACCACTGATGACCACAACCAGCGCGCCGTCGTTCGCATTGGGTGTGGTGAGTTGCAGGGTGAGCGTCCCGGGTCTTGCGGGTGCGATGGCTTCACCGCCGCACGCCGCGGCGAAGAGCGAGAGGAGGAGGAGCCCGTATCGCCGCGTCATCGCGTTACCCCGCCATGGCTGCCGAGACGAAGGAGTGCCGCCGGCACTCGCTGGCCGGTACGCCTGAGCCAGGCGAGGTAGTCGCCGACGTCGAAGGTGCCGTTGCGATTACCTGTCGCATCGAGATAGCGGCTCGCCGCGGGATCGAGCGGGGTTCCGCCGAGTAGCGCTCGTGCAGCAGCCGACGCGTCCACGGAGGCAATGCTCACAAAGTCGGCCACCAGATCGAAGGGGTGATTCATCGGCAAGTCGAGCACCGGCGCGGCCGTGGTCGTATCGCCGCGCCAACCGAGGAATTCCACTCCGACTGGGACAGTAGCGGTCACCCGCACCACGGTGCCGACATCCGCGAAGATGCCCGCCGCCGGATCGCCAGGGAGCGACACGGAGAGGGTACCTGGGCCGGTCAAGAGCAGGCGCACCCGGTGCGCGAGGGCGAAATCCGCGAAGAGGGTGTCGGGAGGCCCCGCACGCGCGATAACCTGATGGACGCGGGCACCACCGTCACTCCAGCGGAGGAACCGCGCCCCACTCCGGCCGTCTGCCGTCGTCTGCACTTCATCAGCGGAGAGCGCGAGCGTATCCCCGGTTGCAAATATTTCCGAAATGCTCGGCGCGAGAAACTCGTTTACGCGAACTTTGGCGAGCGGAGTGCGGGAGGCGATGAGCGACGCCGCGCGACGGACGTAGCGGAAGCGGAGCCGGCCGTCGGCGAAGGTCGTGATGCCATCGATCCGGATGCCGAGGGGCGCACCACTGAAGTCGACAGCCGGGGCAGCTCCCATCAGCCCGAAATCGCGGTTCAAGCTGTTCCCGGGGAAAGGATCCCCTGCATCGCCGCGATTCTTCACCCCGCTGATGTTCGAACGCAGCTGGTTGCGGCCGTCAGCCTGCATCAGCGAGAGCCCCTGATGCGCCCCGGTGTTGACGGTATTGGAGAAACGCCCGGCATCGATTCGCGGATCATCCACGAGCCAGATCAGGAGTCCGGGGCCCTTGGGACGCACGAACGCCGGATTCATCATCGCGGTGTCGGTCCCTTCTCGCTGGCGATTCTCGATCAGTAGATAGCGATCGGGGGAAGCCGTTGAGGCATAGAAGACCGTGTCGCTCGATTGCACCGCGGCCGTGGTCGTGGTTCGCGTGCTCGAGACCGTGTCGACCACGACCCAACCGAGCTGCGAAAGTGACCAGGCATCGAAGGAGCCCGGCGAGTACGGACGGGCGTAGTTCCCGCTGCCCATCAGGCCCCACTCACCAATACCCTCAGTACCGGACGTGGCGTCAGTGTCGTACAGATCGGGGAGGCCGAAGGCGTGACCAGTTTCGTGTGCCACGGTGCCGATCGGCATGATCTGCCCCGGCGTACAGGCGGTGTTGCCTCCCTCCGCTGACTGGATCGAGTAGCCATTGACGCGAAGGAACTGCCCAGGAATTGTCGCACCACCGGCACTGCGTCGCGGCGTGCGGGTGACGTACGATTGTCCCCCGGTCCAGCCGGCGATTCGGTAGCGGTGGGCCCAGATGGCTGTCGTACCGCACGCGCCGTCGACCTTGGGCTGCAGGAAAGTGACCAGGTCGACAGTGCCATCATCGTCGCCGGAGTTGGGCAGCCCGTCCGGCCCGTCATTGTCGAAGCGATTCCACACGGTATCGCCGCCGGCACCGAGGGAGACCGAATCGAGGGCACTGATCAGCAAGTCCGCCATCCGGGACCGAGCCCGGGTCGGGCAAGGCGCCAGTACGCCGATGCCGTTGCAGGTGTCCTCATACCACGACGCCGAGCTATCGACCCTGATCCAGTCAAACACCGCTCCGTCGAGATTCACCAACCCGCGGGACTGCGCCTGGTAGAAACTGCGGAGACTCCACGGCCGCGTGGACGGCGCGGCGGCGAAGAGCAGGTCCTGATAGAGCGGTGCAACGAAAGCCGGGTTGACGTCGCGGAACGTGATCGGAATGACCGGAACGAAGTAGTTCCCGGAGACCGCGGGCCGCGCGCTCCCTGGTGTATTGAGACGTGAGAACGCCCCCTGGCTGAGCAGCATCCGACGGGCGGCGAGCACTCGCTGGCCCTGTGTCCGCCAGCCCCCATCCTGGGGCAGGTCGAAGCCACGGACCTCGAACTCGCCAAGGCGGGCACGCGGCCACTGGGCGCCAGCCGGGCTCCCCCACCCGGGAAGGGTCAGCAGCGCCAGCACCATCCCTTGCAGTAGCGGACGCCGGGGGCGCCCCGGAGCGGATTTACCTTGTGTCGGTGGGGGGGGGGTCATAGTTTCATCACTTGGCTAATTGCAAACTTGGGGGTATTCCTGCCCAAGATCCACCCGTGCTCTGTGAGGGCCCGTGGCTGAAACGCTCCAGACCCAGGTGGCACTCTTCGACAAGTGCCGGAACTTCACCCAGGCGCGCGAAATCCAGGCCGCCGGGTTGTACCCGTACTTCAAGCCGATTTCGGAGTCGGAAGACACCGTCGTCGTCATCGAAGGGAAGAAGCGTATCATGCTGGGCTCGAATAATTACCTCGGGCTCACGCACCATCCTCAGGTTCTGGAAGCCGCCGAGAAGGCGCTGCACCGCTACGGTGCAGGCTGCACCGGCTCCCGTTTCCTGAACGGCTCGCTGGACCTCCACGAGCAGCTGGAATCCTCCCTGGCCAGGTTCCTGGGGAAGGAAGCCGCCCTGGTCTTCTCGACCGGCTACGGCGCCAACCTCGGGTTGATCTCCGGCTTGCTCAAGCGCAAGGAAACCGTCTACCTCGACAAGCTCGATCACGCCTGCATCGTGGACGGCGCCCGCCTCTCGTATGGCGAGACGCAGCGCTTCGATCACGGCGATCTCGAGCAACTCAGCCGGCTGCTGGAGCAGAACACGAGCGGGTACGGCACCATGATCATGGTCGATGGCGTCTACTCGATGGAAGGCGATATCGCCGACATCCCGGAACTGTCGCGGATCGCCAAGCGCTTCGGGGCCGCCCTCGCGGTGGATGATGCCCACGCGCTCGGCGTGCTGGGACCCAACGGGCAGGGCACCGGGTCACATTGGGGACTGCAGGACGAGATCGACATTGTCGCCGGCACCTTCTCGAAGTCGCTGGCATCGGTCGGTGGCTTCGTTGCTGCCGACGAGTCGGTCATTCATTACCTCAAGCACCACTCGCGGCCGTTCATCTTCACGGCATCGCTTCCACCGGCCAACACCGCGGGCGTGCTCGCGGCCCTCGAGGTGATGCAGCAGGAACCGTGGCGTCGCGACGCGCTCTGGGCCAACGCCCGTCGGCTGCGCGATGGGTTCCGGCACCTCGGCTTCGAAATCGGCCCCACCGAAACACCGATCATTCCGGTGCTCATCGGACCGCTCGAGACGACCTTCGTCTTCTGGCGGAAGCTGTATGACGCGGGCGTCTTCACCAATCCGGTGGTTCCGCCCGCCGTGCCGCCCTCCCAGTGTCGCCTGCGCACCAGCGTCATGGCGACCCACACACCGGCGCAGATCGATCAGGCACTCGACGCGTTCGGCACCATTGGCAAGGAGTTGGGGGTCATCTGAACAACGCGCCGGCTATCCGGCGCGTCGAGTCGCCGAAGGATCTCGGTCAATTCATCGACTTGCCGTATCGCCTGCACCGGCGGGACCTCAACTGGGTCCCGCCGTTTCGCGCTGAGGTCAAGAAGCTGCTCGATCGCGCCAGCAATCCGTTCTTCCAGCACGCCGAAGCCGACTATTTCATCGCCGAACAGGACGGCGAGGTCGTGGGCCGCATCGCGGCGATCTCGAATCGGCTCCACAACGAGGTCCATCACGACAAGGTGGGCTTCTTCGGATTCTTCGAGTGCATCAATGACTTCCGCGTGGCGGCGGCGCTTCTCGACACCGCGTCTGCCTGGGTGCGAGCACGCGGGTTCGATACCATCCGGGGGCCGATGTCGTTCTCGGTCAACGATGAATGCGGCCTGCTGATCGACGGATTCGACACGCCGAACACGTTGATGATGCCGCACAACCCGCCCTACTATCTCACTCTGCTCGAGACGGCCGGCTTCACCAAGGCCAAGGACATGGTCTGCCTCGAAGGTGGCTCGCTGAAGGCACCGGTCACGCCGCCCGAACGGACGGCGCGCGCAGTCGAGCTGCTGAAGAAGCGCTACGGCCTCACGATGCGTTCGCTTGACATGAAGCGGTTCGCCGACGAGGTCGCGCTCATCAAGAAACTCTACAACGCCGGCTGGGAACAGAACTGGGGTTTCATCCCCATGACTGACGCGGAGATCGACAACCTCGCGACGCAGTTCAAGCCGGTCGTGATTCCGTCAATCATTCCGTTCGTCGAGAAGGATGGCGTGCCGATCGCATTCGGCCTCGGCCTCCCCGATCTCAATGAGGCGCTGCGTGACAATCGCGGCGGAGGGATGTTTCCGGCGGCCCTCACGATGATGTGGAAGCTGAAGACCAGGAAGATCACCCGGGCGCGCATTCCGCTGCTGGGCATCCTCCCGGAGTGGCGCGGCAAAGGGATCGACTCGGCGCTGTACCACTGGATCTGGAGCAAGGCGGCGGAAGTCGGCATCGGCTGGGGTGAGGCGGGCTGGCTGCTCGAGGACAACCCAGGAATCATTCAGGGACTGTCGAAGGCCGGCTTCACGCCTTACAAGACATATCGCGTGCTCGACCGCGCCACGTGAGGGCCCTCGTCACGGGCGCGACCGGCTTCGTCGGCGGGCACTTGGTGGATCAACTGCTCGAGCGTGGTGACACTGTCACCGCGCTCGTTCGTTCTCCGGCCCGCGCAGCCAGCGCCGCGTCCCGCGGTGTGCGGCTCGTGCCAGGTGATCTTGGCGACCTCGACGCACTTCGTCAGGCGACACGCGATCAGGATGTGATCTATCACGTCGCAGCATTGACCGGCGCAGTGGACGAGGCCGAGTTCATGATGGCGAACCGCGACGGCACCGCGAACCTCGCCAGGGCTGCCGTGGCAGCGGGCGGGGCCGCCCGCTTCGTCCTGGTGTCATCGATGGCTGCCGGCGGCCCGTCGCGACGTGGTGTCCTCAAGGAAGCCGATGGACACGACCAGCCGGTGACGATGTACGGTCGCAGCAAGCTGGCATCGGAACTGGTGCTGCGAGGCGAGCCGCTCTCGTGGACGATCCTCCGGCCGCCCACGGTGTACGGACCGCGCGACCGCGAGAACCTGCTCACGGTGTTCAAGGCCGCCCGGCTCGGCGTCGCCCCGGTCTTTGGCGATGGTTCCATGGAACTCTCGATCATTCACGTCGCCGACCTCGCGGATGCAATCATCCGGGCCGGGAGCACCGCCGGACTCGACCACCGGGTCTTCTACGTGAACCACCCTGACGTGATTACCAGCGCCTCACTGGTCCGCACCATCGGCGCGGAGATGGGAAAGGATGTCACCCTGCTCCCGATCCCGGAGTGGGTCGCCCGTACGGCGCTCAATGCCACCGGTCTCTGGGCGCGAGCGCTGCGCCGAAAGACCATCCTCCGCGCCGACAAGGCGAACGAGTTCTACCAGGAGGCGTGGACCGGCAATCCGGTGGCCTTCAGCGCCGCCACCGGATGGACGCCCCGATGGGCACTGGGCGACGGCATTCGTGACACCGCGGCGTGGTACCGCGAGGCGGGATGGCTCTGACATTCGCCGCACCGCGCTGGCGACTCGTCGATCGCCTGCTGGCCGGGTATGGCGTGCTGGTGGCGACGATCGCCCTCACGCGGATCACCCAGCGGGGCATGGGGCTGTTGTTCGCCGCGCATCTCGGTGTCGCGCTGCTTGCCTGGCTGGCCGCGCACGCCCCAGAGAGTTCGACGGGTCGCTTTCTGCGGACGAGCTATCCGTTGATCCTGCTCACGGCGCTCTACTCCTCGATTGACGCATTGAACGGCTTCGGCGCGGCGACGACGCACGATGGCGCACTGCAACGTCTCGAGTCGAGCTGGTTCGGCGGCCAGCCAAGTCGTGACTGGTGGCGACAGGCACCGAGCGTGTTCTGGTCGACCGTGCTCCACGCGGTGTACTTCTCGTACTACCTCATCGTCCCGATTCCCGCGCTCTTCTTCCTGTTCACTCGCCGGCTCGCCGTGCTGGAGCAATATCTCAACGGCGTGATGGCGACATATCTCTGCTGTTACCTCTGCTACATCCTCTTCCCTGTTGCCGGACCGTACTACGAATTTGCGCGCCCTGCGGGGAGCTTCGTGGCCAACGGACCGGCCCGACTCGTGTATGCCACACTCGCCCGGGGAAGTGCATTCGGCGCCGCCTTTCCATCTTCCCACGTCGCGGCCACGGTCGCGGCCACGGTCGGTGCGTGGTTCGGCTCGCGACGGCTGGCGATGGTCATCGCCGTGCCAACCGCGATGCTCGCGGTTGGCGTGGTGTACTGTCAGATGCACTATGTCATCGACAGCGTCGCGGGCGTCGCGGTCGGGATCTCGGTGCCGCTGCTGGTGATGCGGAGGGTGGCGTAGGAGTCGACGCCTGCGCCCCCGGGACAAGCAAAGCAAAGCGGGCGATGCAAGTGCATCGCCCGCTCTGTTCGTTCAGATCCCCATTCGACCGCGCGAGCGCGGTCGCTACGGGTTATTGAACGGTGATCATGCCGTGCATCCCCATCGCCATGTGCGGGGTGCAGGTGAAGTGGTAGGCACCCACCGGCGCGCCAGCGAACGAAACGACGAGCGAATCGCCCGGCGCCGCGATCAGGGCAGACGAGAGCGGACCCATCTTGTCGGCGATCGCCGCATCAAGAATGGCCTCTGCGCCAGCCGGAATGCTGTCGGACTTGAACGCCACGTTGTGCGGGCCGCCCGAGACGTTCTTGAACACCACCACATCGCCCGCCTTGATCGTCAGGTCGGCCGGCGAGAACTTGTAGGTGGTGCCTTCCTGCATCATCTGAACTTCATGCCGGGCGCCAGTCGCCGCCGCAGCCGGAGCCGCCACAGGGGCCGCAGCCGTCGTGGTATCCGCCGAAGTTTCCTTCTTCTCACCGCCGCACGCCGCCAGCACCAGCGCGACACCGGCCACGATTGCAGAAACGCGCATTCTTGTCTTGCCTCATCCCTGGTGATGTTTGTCGTCGAAACTGCCCCCCGGCAGCACCGGCTCCCGTCCACCAGGATCTCGGGAAGCTTCAAGAGTAATGCGTGGACGGGTCTCCGCGGTAGTCTGTCTGCTGGCAAATCCCGCCGAGGGCGCTAGTTTCCGGCCGCGCGCGCCCTGTTGACCGCACCTCCGCACCAGGAATCCGATGGCTCCACCGCCCTGCCGACGCTTAGGCTCCCAATGCCGCACCCTCAAGGTCACTGCCCGGGCGGCCACGCTTGAGGGCCAGGAGGACCACGATGCAACCTGGTTCTTCGGCCACACCGAGCGGCTTGAGTTCGGTCGGACCTTCGTGGATGATGGCGAGCTCTGGTGCGAGACGACGATCTTCGTGCCCTGCAAGTATCTCGAGGCCGGCGCAGGCAGCGCGGTGCGGTGCGGCGCGCATGGCTTCACTGGGCGCGTTCCGGTGCCTCGTCGCACCGCGGCGCCGCGGCGACTCGGGAAGGACCGCTTCCGTATCGTGGAAAACCGGAAGCTGGTTACCCGCGTCATCCCGCCCCCGACGCCGGTCAAGCGGGCCCTCCCGCTCGCGCCCGATACCAACCCCTGCGCCAAGGCACCCTGCCGGACCGCCGATCATACGCGTCACGCGGCGTGCTGCCGCGACCTTAATGTCGAGATCCGCTGCACTACCGAGGAGACGATGCTCGAGGCGCTGCTGCGCAGCCGGAAGTCTCCTTACCTGTGCAAAGTGGAACGCGAGGACCCCGAGGAAGGGCTCGTGAGCGCCGAGATCATCTCGGCCTGCGATTATCTCAAGGAAGACGGCCTGCATTGCGACCTCCACGGCCGCACCCGAAGCAATGGCGAGCCGGCCAAGCCGCATATGTGTACACATTGGCCTGAAACAAGGACAGGTCTGCATCCGGGGTGCGCCTTCCGGAATCGACGACTTCCTCTGTAAGTTGTTGTAACGCAATATTTTGGACTTGGGTGTGCATGCGGGCCCGGGGTGTGCGTCTACAGGGAAGCATCCCAGACCAAAGAGGACCCGATGGCCTTCGATCTCGAAGGGCTCTACCGGACCACCTACGACGCCGTTGTTCGTTTCCTTTACCGCAAGGTATGGGACGCCGACCGCGCCGAAGATCTCGCGCAGGAAGTTTTCATGCGCGCCCTCGCCCATCAGCCAGAGAAGCCCCGATCCTGGGTCTTCGCCGTCGCCGCGAATATCGCCCGTGATGAAGCGCGTTCGGCGATTCGTCGTCGCAAACATCTGGTTCTGCTGACGCACGAGCCGATCGCCTCGCCGGCGCCACTCGACAATGTCGAAGAAGATCTGGAGCACGAGGAGCAGGAGAATGAAGTCAAGCGCGCACTGGCGACCCTGAGCCCGCGCGATCGCGAAGTACTGTTGCTGTGGGATGCTGGACTCGCGTACCCCGAAATCGCCGAGCAGACCGGTCTCGCGCTGGGCGCCGTGGGCACGACGCTGGCGCGGGCTCGCAAGCGCCTGATTGCCGCACACGATGAACTGGGATCGGAGACCGAACAGGAGCCTCGCCGTGCGTCCGCACGTCCCTGAAGAGGAATTCCACGCCTACGCCGACGGGGAACTGTCGCCGGCACAGCGTGCCGAGATTGCCGAGCACCTGCTCGCTTGCCTGATCTGTCGTTCGATGTACGGCGAGGTGCAGGAAGTGCGGGCGCGGACATCGCGCCTGCTTGCCATTGCATCACCACGCACGATCAAGCGCCCTGCCCTTCCCGGCCGGACCGCGAAGCCGGTTCGCACCTGGATGGGTGGAGTCGCCGCGGCGAGCGTCGCGGTAGTCGGTCTGAGCACCTACCTCGCCCTGCAGCCGGTGCCTGCTGCGACGTCGCCAACGCGGCTCGCTGCGGCATTCGTGGCCCCGGCACTCTTTGCCACCGCCGGTTCCGCCTCGGCCACTACTCCGACCGAGCCTGCGCCATTGACGGCTGAGCAGCGCACGATGACCCTCGCCTCGCGGGCCGTCATCCGGCCGCAGGTTGTCGGTCCGGCGCCAGCGATGCAGGTCGTTCGTCGCTTCCGCCCGGTAGAGCCGCTGGCAGAGATTGATCCGTCGACCGGCTGGGAGTCGCTTTCCTGGGACGCGGCCATGACACTCGCCCACGGCTCGATTGCCCGCCTCGAGGGGTACGCCGTCGCGGCGGTACGGATCCAGCGGTCTGCCAGCGGCGGGCGGCCCACCTTCCTCGTGCGGCACCAGCTCCCCGACGGTCGCTCGCTCTGGGTGGTCGAAGGACAGGTGGATGAAGTCGGCCCGGTGCACCAGCTGCTTGAGGCGAGCGGTCTGTCGATGAGCATCCCGCTCCGCGCGAAGCCCGACTATGTCGGGACCGATGAGGAGCCCAAGCGCACGATCCGGATGGTGACCATTGCGGGCTACCTGCCGAGCGACTCGCTGAATGCGATGATGGGGAAGCTGACGCTGCAGTAACAACAGGGTGATGGATGACAGAAGGATGATGGATGACAGATGACAGATGATGGATGTGTGAAGGGCCGGCTTCCCAAAGAGGAGCCGGCCCTTCCAGTTTGTATCCATCATCCATCATCCATCATCCATCATCCATCATCCATCATCCGTCATCCGTCATCTACTTGTCAGCTAGTGCGCCGCTTCCTTCTGCAGCGTGATCAACGCCAGTCGCGGGGAGACCATCGGATAGGTGCGAGCGAACCAGCCAATGCAGGCGATGAAGAGCCCGAGGAAGGTCAGCGTGGGGCCGATTTCCGGGAGCCCGAAGACCGGCCCTGCTTCGGCGGTCACCGACGGCATCACCAGCAGATAGCGCTCGAGCCAGAGGGCGCAGAGCGAGATCGTGGCGAAGGCGCCGAAAATCGCCGGCGTCTTCTTGGGGCCAACGCCGAGCAGGCCGGTGAACGGAAGCACGAACATCCCCAGGAAGACCGCGCTGCCAACGACCCGCCACGGGCCCCAGAGACGCGCGAAGACGAAGCCCGTCTCTTCCGGCAGGTTGCCGTACCAGATCACCAGGAACTGGGCCCACATCAGGTAGGTCCAGAAGACGGTGAAGCCGAAACAGAGCTTGCCGAGGTCGTGGCGCTGCTTCGGCGAGATGAACTCACCGAGCTTGGCGCCGTTGTTCCGCGCAAAGATCACCATCAGGCCCAGAAGCATATGGGCGCCCAGGAACGACCCCATGAAGAACCAGCCACCGAGCAGGTTGGAGAACCAGTGCGGCTGCAGCGACATGATGCCGTCGAATGCCACGATGGTGAAGACCAGGGCATAGACCGCTGCGAAGATCGCCGCCAGCCGGTAGATGCGGGTATGGTTCTCGGCCTCGTTGTACCCGGCAAGCATCCGTTCGTAGCGAGCCTTGCGACCATCACTGACCTTTTCCTTGGCCAGCACGAGGTCCGGAAGCATGTCGCTCCGGATCAGGCGAATGCCGAGGTAATAGAGGACGCCGAGGCCAATGAAGAGCCGCGCCGCCATCCAGCTCTTCGAGAGCCAGAGGGCCTTGCCCGGCGACACGCCGTGCAGTGCCGCCTGCATGTTGCCGTAGATGTCCTGGTAGCCGAAGGTGAAGATCAGCGCGAGGCCGATGAGCGAAACCGGGATGAAACCCGACACCGCCTGCGACAACCGCAGGATCACACCCGACCACTTGGCATTGGCGATCTTGTAAACGGCCGTGATGGCGATCGATCCGCCGGTCAGCGACGTGAAGAAGAGCCAGTTGACGTGGAAGGTCTGCCAGGCGCGATGACTTCCTTCGCCCATGAGCGCCATCACGAAGAGCACGATACCGACCAGCGCAATCCCGCCACCGATCGTCAGGAAGGAGCCGTAATCGCTGTTGACACTCTTCTCAGCGAGGCGGTCTTCTACCACGGAAAAATCGGTCGCCATCAGCGGGCTCCCCCGGCGGCAGGTGGCAAGGGCGACTTCGCCTGGAGCGAGCGCACATAGTCAACGACGGCCCAGCGCTCGTCCTGACGGACGATCTTGTCGCCATACTGCGGCATACCGGCGCGGCCATAACGAATGATGCTGTAGAGGTAGCCATCACCCCAGTGACGCGCACTCGCCGTCATCAGGGATGGGGCACCATTGTACGGCGTCACGGTACCGTCGCCAGCACCCTGATAGCCGTGACACATCGAGCAGTAGGTGTCGAAGAGCTCTTCCCCGCTCCGCGCGCCGACCTTGGCGGGCGTGGTGGGATGCTGCAACGCGTTCGCCACCAGGGTATCGAAGCCGTAGACCGGGAAGGCCGCCGTCGGATCTCCGACGCGCCAGTCGCGCTCCCCACCGCCGAGTGGGACCACGTGGGCGGGCGTGTTGCGCGGGATGTCGAACCGCTGATACGGGTGGACGCCCTTGGAGAGAATCATGTGGTCGAACCACGGCACCCGGTGCATGAGGTCGTCGGGGGACGGCACTTCGTTGTACCAGAAGTTGCAGCCACCGAGCGCCAGCAGCACCATCGCAGACATTGCCTTACGCATCACGGAGCACCTCCACCGAGCCAGCCGCCGTCAGCATCCCGGCCACGGCGGCGGCCTGATCGGCACCGCAGGGGACGAAGACCCCAATCAGGTCGTCGCTGTACTTGGGATGATACGGACGGCCCTTGAGCGAGCGGCGCATCGAGAGAATGATGATGCCGGCGATGGTCGAGAGCGCACCCACGAGAATCGTGAGTTCGAACCCGAGCACCACGAAGGCCGGAATCGCCGCGATCGGCTTGCCACCAACCAGCAGTGGCCATTCGCGCGCCATCCAGATCGTCATCGAGAAACCAGCGGTGCAGCCGGTCAGGCCACCGATGAGCGTCCACATCCGGACCGGCGAGATCGGATCGCCGAGCGCAGCTTCGAGCTCGTGATTCGGCGCAGCCGAATAGACGGTGAGGTCGGTATGCCCCTCGGCCTTGAGGCCGCGGATCGCATCACACGCCGCATCGATGTGCTGGAACGACCCGAGCACTCCGGGTACGGTCTTCGCCGCCATCAGTGTGCCCCCCCGTGGGAGTTCCGGCGCGGCATCGGGATCAGTTCCTTCAGCTCCTGGATCGCCACGATGGGGAAGTTCTTGTAGAACAGCGTGAACCAGAGCCCGAACCAGCCAAACGATCCGGCGAGCATGGACCAGTCGGCCCACGTCGGGTTCATCTGGCCCCACGCGAACGGCATGTAGTCGTTCGAGAGGGACGAGACGACGATGACGTAGCGCTCGAACCACATCCCGATGTTGATGAAGATCGAGATCACGAACAGCGAGGTCATGTTGGTTCGGATCTTCCGGAACCAGAGCAACTGCGACACGAACGCGTTGCAGGTGATCATCGTCCAGCCGGCCCACCACATCGGGCCAAACGCGCGCCGGTAGAAGGTGACCTGTTCGAACGGCGATCCGGAGTACCACGCCACGAAGTATTCCATCGCGTAGGCGTAGAAGAGGATCGACCCCGTGAACAGCGTCAGCTTGCCGAGGTTATCGAAATGGTAGTCGGTGATCATGTGCTCGAACTTGAGCACCTTGCGCAGCGGCACTACCAGCGTGAACACCATGCCGATGCCGGAATAGATCGCGCCGGCGACGAAGTACGGCGCGAAGATGGTGCCGTGCCAGCCCGGGACGATCGATGAGGCGAAGTCCCACGAAACGACGGAGTGGACCGAGAGCACCAGCGGCGTCGCGAGGGCGGCGAGGTAGAGATAGGCGCGGGTGTAGTGGCGCCACTGCGAATCGGCGCCGGTCCAGCCCAGCGAGAGCGCGCCATAGACCTTCTTCTTCCAGCCGCTGACATTGTCGCGAATGGCGGCGATGTCGGGGACTAGCCCGACCATCAGGAAGGTGCTCGACACCGTCAGGTAGGTCGAGATGGCGAAGACGTCCCACATCAGCGGCGACTTGAAGTTCGGCCAGAGGTAGCGCTGGTTGGGGTACGGAATCAGCCAGTAGAAGACCCACTCGCGACCGATATGGATGATCGGAAAGAGCGCGGCCGTCATGACGGCGAAGACCGTCATCGCTTCCGTTGCGCGGTACACCGCGGTGCGCCAGGGCGAGCGGAACAGGAAGAGAATCGCCGAGATCAGCGTGCCCGCGTGACCGATACCGACCCAGAATACGAAGGTCGTGATGTAGACCGACCACATGATCGGCGGCGCGTAGCCGGCCAACCCGAGGCCGTACTTGAGCTCGGCCGTGACGGTGGCGAACATCACCAGGGTGAGGAAGGCCATCGTCGCGACCAGGAAGTAGTACCCCTTGGTCGGCTTGTCGGTGATCGACTTCAGGACGTCGCGGGTGACCTCACCGTGCGTCTGGGTCGGAATGCTCGGATCGTGCGCGATGACGGCCATCTCAGTGCTCCCCCGCCGGCGCGTGCGCAGCTGCCGGCTCGCGGTGGAGTACCTTGGCCAGATAGGTGACCGCTGGCCGGACGTTGGTCTCTTCGAGCATCACATATCCTCGCGGGTCACGCTTCCACTTCACGACCTTGGCCTCGGGGTCCTTCACGTTGCCGAACGCCAGGGCGCCCGACGGGCAGGCCTGGGCGCAGGCGGGCTGTACTTCCTTCTCCGTCGGGTCGCGATCCTCGAGCTTTGCCGTGTTCTGCGCACCGCGAATTCGCTGGACGCAGAAGGTGCACTTCTCCATCACCCCTCGCGCGCGCACCGTGACTTCCGGATTGAGCTGAAGGTTGAGCGGCTCCGGCCACGCGAATTCACTGTAGCGCGACCAGTTGAAGTAGCGAACCTTGAACGGACAGTTGTTGCTGCAATAGCGAGTGCCGACGCAACGGTTGTAGACCTGGCCGTTGAGTCCGTCGGGCGTGTGGTACGACGCGTAGACCGGACAGACCGGTTCACACGGCGCGTTGTCGCAATGCTGGCACATCACCGGCGCGAAGCGGGCCTCGAGCGGCTCACCATTCTCGCCGCCCTCCCAGTAGCGCTCGATGCGGACCCAGCTGAGTTCACGACCCTTCAGCACGGCCTCTTCGCCGACGGTCGCGATGTTGTTCTCGGCGTAGCAGGCGGTCACGCAGGCCGAGCAGCCAGTGCAACGCGACAGATCCACCGCCATCCCCCACTTCGGATGCGGATCGGCGTAGTTGCCGAGCTTGGTGCGCTCGGTCTGGCTCTCGTACCAGCCCGCGATCGCCTCGGCTTCCTTCTCGGTGTTCACTTCGTGCGCCGGATGCCCTTCGGCCTTGATCGCCTCTTCCGGCGTCATCCCCTTCGCTGCATAGGCAAGCGGCATCGCTTCGATGATGCCACGGCCGAGCTGTCGCGGGTTCCCTTCGGTCTTGGACACCTTGCGGTAGTCGCCGGTCGTCTTGACCGACACCTTGGTGCTCACGTACGGGAGGAATCCCTGTCCGTCGGCTGCGCCAAGGAGGTCGACGGCGTTGACACCGCGGCCCTTGGCGTAGCGGCCGTATTCGGTGTGGCCGAGTCCGAGCGGCATCGCGAGTACATCCTCGCGGATGCCGGGATAGACCAGCACCTGCGCCCGGATGGTCCCGTGCGGTGAAGTGAGCTCGACGATTTCGCCCTCGCGCACGTCGATCTTCTTTGCGGTTTCCGGATTCACTTCAACCCACGACTGCCAGGTGATCTTGGTGATCGGGTCCGGGTTCTCGAGCAGCCACGGCTTGTTGGTCCCGCGGCCATCGTGGTACATCGAGCTCGGATACGGCAGGAAGACGAACTCGCCGGTGCCATCGAAGGTCGGAACCGTGACGCTCACCGTTGCCGCCGACGACGCCATCGTGACCGTGGTCGTGGGTGAAGCGCCGAAGAGCCCGCCACGCCCGAGCGATTCACGCCAGTAGGTGTCGAAGTCGCCGGCGGGTGAGCTCTTCTGCCACTCGCGCTTGAGGTGCTCCTCGAAGCTCGGGGCGTTGAAGCCCGCGAAGGGGCCCCCGGCGAGCTGCGCGGCCTTGAGCAGCAGGTCGCCGGTGTGCATCGCCGCAAAGACCGGTTCAACCGTCGGCTGCAGCAGCCCGGTGACACCAGCGCGCGGACGGAGATCGTCCCAGCGCTCGAGGGCGTGAAGATTGGGGAGGATCAGATCACACGCGGCCGCCGTCTCATCGAGGACGGACGCGGTCGAGATCTTGAACGGCACCTTGGCCATCGCCTCGGCGAACTTGCCGCTCTTCGGCAGGGCGTAGAGTGGATTCGCTTCGTGGACGAGGAGCACCTGCACCTGGCCACCGCGCATCGATTCGAACAGAGCCGCGACGTCGCCATATCCGGACGCGGTCGCCGGAGCAGCGGAGGCCGCTGCGAAAAGCACCGTCTTGCCGACGTTGCCCGCGGCCTCGTTGAGCAGGTTCACTGCGTGGCAGAGATCGATCGCGCCGCGATGCTGGGCTGCGACGCCACCAGCGACCGCGAGTGACGGGGTGGCGGCGGCAAAGGCCTCACCCATCGCGGTCAGTTGTGCAGCCGAGAGCCCGGTCGCCTTGGCAGCCTGTTCCGGTGCATATGCGGCAAGCGATCCGGCGAGCGCGCCGCCCTTTCGTGCGGCGACGACCTGGGCCATTGCGAGTGCCACCATCACCTCGCTGCCGGCCGGGACATTCATCCACTCATCGGCATTCGCGCCGGTGAGCGACATCCGGGGACCGACGTACACATGCTTCGCCATGGTGCCGTCGTGGAAGCCGTGTGATTCGGCGAAGCCACGCTGCTGCTCGACGACCGCACCCCACGTTTCGAGGAAGTCGGCGCCGAACGACACGATGTGCTTCGCGCTGGCGAAGTCATACACCGGCAGGTCGGAGCGTCCCCACGTCTTCTCGTTGGCCTTGCGTTCCGCGTCGCGACCGAAGGCCTCCCAATAGACGACCTTGCCGCCTGCCGCGCCGATAAAATCGGTGAGCAGGGTGGAAAACGTCGAGGGACCGTAGCCGTTGATCGCCGCAACCTTGCCCGACGCTGCACCGACCTTGGCCGCGACACGCGCGGCAGCATCGTTCCACGAAATCTTGTCGAATCCGCCGGCGGCATTGCGCGCGAGCGGTCCGGCGAGGCGGTCGGGATTGTAGAGCCCCTGCAGGCCTGCCTGGCCACGGCTGCAGAGCGTCCCGGCGTTGATCGGGTGCTCGGCGAGTCCTTCCAGCTTGATGGGGCGGGCTTCGCGGGTCTTCACGGCGATGCCACACCCGGTGCTGCACTCGGTGCAGGTGCTGGCATACCAGGTCGCCACGCCGGGCACCTGCTGCTCGGACTGGACCAGGTAAGGCACCAGCTTGGCGACCTTGTCAGTCGAGCAGCCCGAGAGGGCGGCTGCGCCAGCACCGGTCACGCCGAGCACCTTGAGGAACTTCCGTCGATCGACGCCGGACGTTTCGCTCTCGTCGGCCATCGCTACTCCGTGGTCGGGATGTCTGGTCGTCATATCAGTAGTGGCAGACAGTGCAATCGCGCGAAACCTTCCGCTCGATGTGGCAGCTGATGCAGAAGCCCATGTTATTCACGTTGTTGACCTTGTAGACCTGCGGCATCCGCGAGACGTTGCCGTGACAGGTGGCACAGGCCGCGGGCCCGAGTGCCTTGATGTGACGCGCGTGCGGAAAGCGGACGTGGCGGGCGACGCTGTGGACGCGTACCCACTCCACCGGCTTCTTCGCGCTCCAGGCTTCCTTGAGCTTCTTGATCTCGGCCTTGTTGGCGTCGGTCTTTCCGGCGACCGCGATATGGCAGCCCATGCAGGTCTGCATGCTCGGAATGCCAGGCTCGGACGAAACACCGACCGAGTAATGGCAGTACTGGCACTGCATCTTGAGCTGGCCAGTGTGGATGTCGTGACGGAAGAAGATCGGTTGCCGCGGACCCTTGAGGGAAGACGAATCGGCCGCACTGAGCGGTGCCGGGCCGGTGGCGGGTTTCTGTGCGACGCCGGGGAGGGCGGCAAAGGCCAGCAAGGCCGTTGCCATCGTCACGACGCCGAGTCCGAGGACGAACCGCTTACTCATATCTGCTGACCGCCGAAGAGGATCCGAGACAGGGTTGCAACTCCTTGCCGGGCGCAAAGCTAGCCGAAGTCAGAGGTCCGTTCAACTACGGGACGGATGGGTCGTCTTCCGGAGCGGGGTCCGCCGGGACCAGCTGGCCGCCCACTTTGCGCGGCAATGGGGGAAGCAGGCCCTTCCGCCGGAGAAAGTGGCCCACTTCGAGGCCGATCGCCCGGAAGAGGCCAGCCTCGCGAACGTCGAGGTCGGCGCGGAAAATGACCTCCCGGAAGCCCCGCATCACCAGATCCGCCTGTCGCTTCTTGAAGAACTCGATGGCGTGCATCGAGGCCTCCCAATCGGCAAAGAGCGCCTCGAGCTCGGCGTGATTGGTGGGTCCGGCGGCGTGTCGCGGCCTCTTGAGGGGAATCTGGTCACCCCCACGGGCCACCCAGGTCTCGTAGGCCATCACCGCCCAGGCCTGCGCCAGGTTCAGTGAGGTGTACTCGGGGTTGGCGCTGATGGTCACCAGCTTGGCGCAGCGATCGAGTTCCTCGTTGCTGAGCCCGTGGTCCTCGCGCCCCGCGAGGATTCCCACTCGACCCTCGAGGCTCCGCTCCACCAGCTCCACCGCCGCCTCGCGGGGCCGCAGCGTGGCCCGCTTGGCGGTCCGCTCCCGACCGGTGAGCGCCAGCACGTAGCTGAGGTCGGCGAATGCCTCGTCGATGGTGGCGTGGATCGTCATCCGCTCGAGGACATCGGCGGTGTTGTGCGCCACCCCTTCGATACGGTAGAGGTCGACCGGACACTCCGGCGCCACCAGCCGGATTTCGGTGACCCCGAAATTCTTGGCGACCCGGACACAGGAGGCGAGGTTCACGAGGTCCTGCACGGCCACCAGCACCAGCACGGGCGCCGGCGGCATGACCCGTTCCCTGGTCATGCGCGGAGTTCCACGCCCGCACGACGTTCGGCATTGCGGAAGGGGTCGAGATAGTCGGCGCTTTCGCCCAGTTCACTCCGCAGGACCCGGGCGCGCTCACGGGCGGTGCGAATCACCGGGTCGGGGATGCCGAGTTCCTGTGCCAGATCATGGGCGATGCCGATGTCCTTCTCGAGCAGCGCGAGCCGGAAGAGCCGTGGAAAGCTGCCGCTGAGCACCCGCTCCGGCACGAGGACCTCACTGACGAATGACCGGCCGCTCGATGCATTGATCACGTCCAGCACCGCCGCCGGCGACAGACCCGCCTTGGCGAGGGTGACCATCCCCTCCGCGAGTGCCAGGATGTTGATGGCAAGGAGGGCGTTGTTGACCGCCTTGACGGCGTGCCCTGCCCCGACCGGGCCGAGGTGGATCACCTTGGCGGCGAAGGGAGCTACCACCTTCTCGGCCCGCGCAACGTCTGCCGGCGAGCCACCGCACATCACCGTGAGAGCGCCCTTGATCGCCATCGGCGGACCGCCGCTGAGCGGCGCATCGACAAAGCCAATGCCGCGCTCGTGCAGCCGTGCGGCGATCAGCCGCGAAGTCGCCGGATCGCCCGACGTGCAGTCGACAACGAGGGCGCCGGCGGGGAGGGTCGCGAGCAGGCCATCGGGTCCGTCGAACAGGGTTGCGACGTCCGCCGAAGTCGGCAGGCAGGTCACGATGGCGTCGACGCCATCGGCAAGTTCTCGCAGAGTATGGGCCTGATTCGCGAGCGGGTGAGCCGCAACGAATTCGGCCGCACGGGCCTCCGTCCGGTTCCAGACCTTTACTTCGTAGACCTCAGCCAGTCGTGCAGCCATCGGGACTCCGATGGCGCCGAGGCCGGCAAAGCCGATCCGCATCCGGGCTCCGGGTGTGTGAGACGCTAGAATGTACGGCCATGGCTACCCGAATCCTGCACCTCGATCTCGATGCCTTCTTCGTGGAGGTCTGCCGGCAGCAGCAGCCCGAGCTGCGCGAGATCGAACTGCTGGTCGTGGGTGGCAAGCGCGAGTCTCGCGGGGTGGTGCAATCGGCGAGCTACGGCGCGCGGAAATTCGGGGTCCGCTCGGGAATGCCGATCGGCCAGGCCGTGCGGCTCTGCCCCGATGCCACTTTCGTGCGTGGTGAATTCGCTGACTACCGTGACGCATCGCGACGCGTCAGGGGCGTGCTCGAAGCGCATGCGCCACTGGTGGTGATGACGGGACTCGATGAAGGGTATCTCGACTTCAGCGGCACCGACCTGTTGCATCCGGTGTCCTTGCTGGCCACGGCCACCACCATCCGGAATGCGGTGCACGCCGCCACCGGACTCGATTGCTCCATCGGCATCGGTCCGAATCGGATGATTGCGAAGATCGCGAGCGACTACGCCAAACCGCGCGGCGTCTGCGAAGTGCGCGAAGGATGGGAGCGCGACTTTCTCGCCGGCCTCGCGCTGTCGGCACTCCCCGGCATCGGTCCGAAGACGGCACAACGCCTTCGCGATCTGGGGCTTGAGAATGTGGCTGAGGTGCAGGCGATGTCACTCGACGAACTCGCTAGCGTGCTTGGGCGCGACGAAGCAGCTGCCCTGGCTCGCCGCGCGTCGGGCAAAGGGAGCGTCACGCTGCGACCCCACGGGCCCGCCAAGTCTGTGAGTCGTGAAACGACGTTCGGTCGCGACCTCACTGATGTGACGGAACTCGACCGGGTGCTGTTGCTCCTCACGGCGCGAATGGCGGGTCAGCTGCGCGATGAGGGGCTGGTGGCAGGGGCTGTCGTCCTGAAGCTGCGCCATGGCGATTTCGTGACCGTGACCCGACGGAAGACGCTCACGACACCGACTGCGTTCGATCACGAATTGCTGACCGTCGCGCGTGACCTGCTGCGCCCCGCCTTTGCTGCGGCACGGAGCCGCCGGCAGGGGATCCGGTTGCTCGGGGTCGCGGCGACCTCGCTGCTGCCGGTCGAGGCGCCGGATCTCTTCGAATCGGCCGACCGGGGGCGCCAGCGGGAGGTGGTCCGCGCGATGGATTCGGTTCGGGCGAAGTTCGGCTTTGACGCCCTCCGGAGCGGTCGGCTCGTCCGGCCGCCAAAGCCGGTGGATTAGCTTTGCTGTAAGACTTTACGTGGAGCAGGCGATGGCAACAGCAGAAGGTCGGACGATCCCGTTCGTGGGACCCGAGGCAATCGACACTACGGTACTGGAAACTTTCCCGTATGAGGGCCCCGATCAGGAGATCGTGACCAGCACCGGAGAGTTCAGCGCCGTCTGTCCATTCAGCGGCCTTCCCGATATTGCCGTACTGACGCTACGCTACGTGCCCGGCGATTGCTGCATCGAACTGAAGAGCCTCAAGTACTATGTGATGAGTTATCGAAACGTCGGCATCTTCCAGGAACACGCGACGGCCCGACTCGCGCAGGACCTGCAACAGGTGCTCCGCGCCAAGACGCTCACGGTCACTACGCGCTACAATGTCCGTGGCGGTTTCGAGACCACCTGCAGCGTCACGTTGCCGGGCAAGCCACTGTAGGACCACCACGAGGCACCCCCGATCGCCTTCTCCGCCGAGTCCGTCGCACTTCAGGAACTCCTGCTCGGTCGCTTTTCGCTGGAACGCGAGCTGGGGCGCGGCGGGATGGGCACGGTCTACCTCGCTCGTGATGTCCGGCTCGACCGGCCGGTGGCGCTGAAGGTTCTCCATCGCGAACTCGCCGGACAGCTCGACTCGCGCGCCCGCTTCCTGCGCGAGGCTCGCACCGCCGCCAGACTCGCCCACCCCCACATCGTCCCGATCTTCGCGGTTGAGGAACACCCCGACTGCGTGGTCATCGTGATGGCCTACGTCGATGGTGAGACACTCGGCGAGCGACTGCGGCGGCGTGGCACGCTCCCTCCTGATGATGCCGAACGGATGCTCCGCGAAACGGCCTGGGCACTGGGGTATGCCCACGCACACGGGGTCATTCACCGCGATCTCACGCCGGCCAACATCCTGCTCGAACGGGGAACTGGTCGGGCCGTGCTCGCCGACTTCGGCATTGCCACCCGGCGCGACGATCTGGAGCAGGGACCGGTCTTCGGCACCCCGGGGTATCTCGCACCGGAAACCATTCGCGGCGACCCGGCGACGATGGCCTCCGACCTCTATGCCCTCGGTGCGGTGGGCTACCTGGCCCTTGCGGGCACGCCGCCGCTCGAAGCCGAGTCACCGGCCCAGCTGCTGGCGCGGCACCTGGTACAGCCGCATCGGCCGCTGGCCCCCAAGGCGCGCGGAGCATCGCGGCGAATGATCGACGCGGTGGAACGGTGCCTCGCAAAGGACCCGGATGCGCGGCCCGCCGATACCGCCGCGTTCCTGACGCTGCTCGAGCGACCACCCGAACCGGTGGCGATCGCGCCGGCACTGCGAAGCTGGTTCACGCGATGGGATCGCATCCGTTCGATCTACGCGCTGGCAACGCCGCTGCTCGCGATGCAGACCTGGCTGCTGATCCAGAGCGCGTTCGAAGAAGGCAAGCGCGAGCTGCTGACGGTCGCCCTCATCACCACCGCCCTCTCCCTCACGGCGATCCCGATCATCACCCACCTGCTGTTCGAGGCCGCCGAGCTGCGGCGGTTGCGGCGCGTCGGCTTCGGCATCGATGACATTCGCTCGGCGCTGCCACACTGGCGCGCGGAGATGGTGCGCGAGCGCCGGCGGGAAGGGCTGGCGCCGTTGGGCGGTCGAGTCATCTGGGACCTCACGGTGATCGGTGCCCTGACGCTCATTGTGTCGCTTGGAGTGATCTGGCCCAACCTCGAGACGTGGAATGTTGCCGACGTCAGCATTGTCCGCGATGCGATGGTGTGGATGCTCTCCGGAGTCTACTTCGGCACGCTCACCGGCGTCGGCATCGGCTTCCTCCTGCCCGGTCACCGACCGAAGCCGGATGGCTGGATCAACGCCATGAAGGAAGCGTTCTGGCGGTCGCGCGTTGCCGGAACTCTGGCGCGTCTCTCGGCAGCGGGACAGCGCGCCGTCATCGCCGCGTCGTCGACGCTGCACCGCAATACCGAACTCGTACTCGGGCTCGCCGTCGATGATCTCTGGAAGGTCATCCCGCCCGCGACGCGCACCGAGCTGGGCGATGTTCCCTCGCTCGCGCATGCCCTGCAAGGGAGCGCGACCGAACTGCGCGACCTGATTGATCGGCTGCGCGAGAGTGAGCGCGAACTGTCGACCGATTCGTTCGAGTTCACCCAGATCAGCGAAGCGCTGGTCCCGCTCGAGGCGCGCCACCGCGAGACGGTGGCATCGCTTGAGCGCATCCGGCTGCAGCTGCTGCGGTTGCTGGCGACGCGCGAGCATACCGCGGAGCTGACCCAGCAACTCGAGGCCGCCCGATTGCTCGAATCGGCGCTGCTTTGTGAGGTCGGCGGCCACGCCGAATTGCGGAAGCTGCTTGGCCGCACCCGCCGGCCCGGCGCGGGCACCCCGACGTGACCGACACTCCGCCGGGCGCGACGCTCGAAGCAGTACAGGATGCCTTTGCCGGTGCCTGGTCGCTCGAGCGCGTACTCGGGATCGGTGGCATGGGAACGGTCTTTCTCGCCCGCGACGTTTCGCTCGACCGACCGGTGGCGATGAAGGTGCTCCACCCCGCCCTCGCGGCACGCGACGAGCAGCGTGAACGCTTCCTGCGCGAGGCTCGCACCGGCGCGCGACTCTCGCATCCGCATATCGTTCCGATCTTTGCCGTCGACGAACTCGGTGGCTTCGTCTTCTTCGTGATGGGACTCGTTGACGGCGAATCGCTGGGCAGCCGCCTCCGACGTGAAGGCCCGGTGCCTGGTGCAGACGCCGAACGGATCCTCCACGAAGTGGGGTGGGGCCTGGCCTATGCACACGCGATGGGAATCGTGCACCGCGATGTCACGCTCGACAACATCCTGCTCGAGCGGAGCACCGGTCGCGCGCTGCTCGCTGATTTCGGCATCGCCGCCGAGGTCGATCGCGCCGATCACGGCCCGCTGCTCGGAACACCGGCCTACCTCGCCCCCGAATTGATTCGCGGCGAAAGCGCCGGACCGGCAAGCGACATCTATGCACTCGGCATCACTGCGTGGACGATACTGGCCGGGCGCTTTCCGTTCGATGGCGACGATACCGCCGCCGTCCTGTTGCAGCACGTCACCGCCCCGCTGCCATCGCTCGCCAGCGCCGCACCGGCCACATCGCCTCGAGTCGTTCGCGCGATCGAACGCTGCCTCGAACGTGATCCGCTCGCGCGACCCGAGAGCGTCGAGGCACTTCTGGCGCTGCTGCAACGCCCTGGCACTGGTGCCACCCTCGCGGCCCCGATGCAGCGATGGATCGTGCGGGGCGCACGGATTCGGCCGGCGTGGGCTTTCGCGGCTCCGCTGGTTGGCATGCTTTCGATCTCGGCATTTACAGCCGCGATGATGACCCTGGATCCGTTCGACCTCCTCGGCACGCTTCTCCGGAGCGCACTCCTCGTCCTGATCCCGACGCTGCTGTTGCAGGCGATCTTCGAGTGGCGCGAACTTCGACTCGCCCTGCGTGCGGGCTACGGGCTCGAGGATCTGCGCCTCGCGCTCCAGCGCCACGCTGCCGAACGCGAAATCGAAGTCGCGCCGCTGCTGGGACGGGTGATGCACGACGTGGCCTGGCTCTCGGTGGGCGCCATCCTGCTGATGACGCAGGCAATCCGGTACGGTCCGCTGCTGGTCCGCGACTGGGAATCCTTCGTGCCGTTCGTGAAGGCCGTCGTCGATCTCGCTCGCTGGTGCTGGATGCTGCTCTGGACCGGCGTCGGCGCCGCCTTCGTCATCCGGATGCGCCGCTCGCTTCCGCGTCGCAACGCGACCCTGACGGAGCGATTCTGGGGCTCGCGACTCGGGGCGCTCGCCGCGCGCCTCGCCGGGATTGGCCTCCGCAATGCCGTGCCACCCGAGACGACCCTGCATCGACCGACCGAACTGGTGCTCGATCTCGCCATCGAAGAGTTGTGGGCCGCGCTGCCCGAATCGAGCCGCGTCTCGCTCGACGACCTCCCGACGCTTGCGACCGCCCTGCGGCATCGGATCGCCGAAATGAAGGCACTGCGGCGACACCTGTCCGACCCGGCCCTGCCGCAGTCGCCGGGTCATCTGTTGCTGGAACGCCAGCTGGGCGAACGGGAAGCCGCCGCCATCACCGCGCTCGAGGGGCTGCGCCTGCAGCTCGCGCGACTCACGCTCGATGTCGCCTCGGCCGGCGAGTTCACCGGACAACTTGCCGACGTGCGGACGCTCGAGATGGAATTGCTGGAGGAACTGGGCGGCCACGGCGCACTCCGTCGGGTGCTGCGGAGCGAGCGACCGCGCGAAGGGACCCCAGTGACGACTCCTGGCTGATGCGATCGGTTGCCAGGGTAGCGTAGCTGGCGGTAACTTGCTGACCAGCAAGCAAGCTATCGGAGGGCCCCTGTGCCTCGTGCCGCCGCTTCCCCGCCCCGACCCCGTGACGCTGAGCGTACTCGCAGCGCCGTGCTCGACGCCGCCGAGACGCTTTTCTCGGAGCGCGGCTTCGCTGCCACGTCCATGGCAGATGTTGGCGCCCACGCGGGCGTTTCCCGCGGCACGCCGGGCTACTTCTTCCGGTCCAAAGCTGAGCTCTATCGGGCCGTGATCGACCGCGCCTTCGCCGACGCGCTCGATGCCGTCCGGGTGGGGCGCGCGCGCGCCATGCGCAGCGGTCGACCTGCGGCCGACGTGCTCGCGGGGGCAGTGAGCGACTACGTCGACTTCGTCGAGGCGCACCCGAAATTCGTCCGGCTGATCCAGCGCCAGGCGCTCGGCGAGGCCTCGGGCCTCGGCAACCTCCCACTTGGGCAGGCGGTCGGTGCGGAAGCCGTCGCGGCGCTGGCTCAGGAACTCGGTTTCCCGCCGCGTGCGCGTTCCGCGGCGATGCACGTCTTTCTGTCGCTGATCGCCCTCACCTGGTTCCCGTTGATTCACGCCACCACGCTGATCCCTGCGATCGGCTTCGATGCGGACGACCCGCGATTCGGGGTCGCGCGCAAGAAGCACATCACCGCCCTGCTCCTCGGCGCCTTGCCCCCACGACGCACGCCTTCCGCTCGACGGAGTTCACGATGACTGAAGTGCTCGCTTCCACACCGCGGATGCCGTCGGCGGCCCCGCATGTCGCTCCGAGCGTTGACGAGGCACGCGCCGTCGCCGAGGCGGCGAGGGAGACCGAATGGAGCGCCCCGAGCTTCGTGCGCGAGCTCTTCGAAGGCCGACTCCGGCTCGACCTGATCCATCCGTTTCCCGCGGCGAGTGCCGAGGAGATTGCCAAAGCGAAGCCGTTCCTCTCGGCCCTCGAAGCGTTCCTCCACGCGAACGTTGACAGTGACCGGATCGATCGCGAGGGGAAGATCCCCGATGAGGTGATCGAGGGATTGCGCGCCCTGGGAGCCTTCGGGATCAAGATCCCCGAGTCGTACGGCGGTCTCGGACTCTCGCAGCTCTCCTACACGCACGCGATCGCCATGGTGACCTCGCACGACGGCTCGCTGACGGCGCTGCTCTCTGCGTCGCAATCGATTGGCGTTGCCGTGCCGCTCAGGCTCTTCGGTACCGAGGCGCAGAAGCAGCGCTACCTGCCGCGGCTCGCGCTCGGCGCAATTTCCGCATTCGCATTGACTGAACGGCAAGTCGGCTCCGATCCCGCCGGCGTCGCGACGACCGCCGAGAAGAGCGACGACGGCAGCCACTGGATCCTCAACGGCGAAAAACTCTGGTGTACCAACGGCCCCATCGCCGAGGTGATGGTGGTGATGGCGCGCACCGGGAAGCGGATCACTGCGTTCGTGGTCGAGTCCGACTGGCCCGGGGTGGAGCTCGTCCACCGGCTCCATTTCATGGGACTCAAAGCGATCGAGAACGGCGTGCTCCGCTTCACCAACGTGCGCGTCCCGGCAGAAAACGTGATCTGGGGCGAGGGCAAGGGGCTCAAGCTCGCGCTGACGACGCTCAACACCGGGCGGCTCACGCTCCCGGCGTCGTGCGCGGCCGGCGCCAAGCGTGCGCTCGAAATCACGCGACGCTGGGCGGCCGAGCGGGTGCAATGGGGGAAGCCGATCGGGAAACACGATGCCGTCGCGCAGATGCTGGGGACGATGGCAGCCGACACCTTTGCGATGCAGGCCGTGAGCGATCTCGCATCGCTGCTGGCCGATCGGGGCGATGCCGACATCCGGCTGGAGGCTGCGCTGGCGAAGTTGTGGAACTCGGAAATGGGGGATCGGATCATTGACGACTGCCTGCAGATCAAGGGCGGCCGCGGCTATGAAACCGCCGACTCACTCCGCCTGCGGGGGGAGCGGCCCGATCCAGTGGAGCGGATGTATCGCGATTTCCGAATCAACCGGATCTTCGAGGGCTCCAGCGAGATCATGCGCCTCTTCATTGCTCGCGAGGCGGTCGACACCCATCTGAAAGTGGCCGGCGACATGATCGACCCGAAGGCCACCACGTCGACGAAACTCAAGAGCCTGCTTCGCGCCGGCGTGTTCTACGCCGGGTGGTATCCACGGCTCTGGTTCGGCGCGGCCTTTCTCAAGCATGGTGAGTTCGGCCCACTCGCGCGTCACCTCCGGTTCGTCGAACGACGCTCTCGCAAGCTGGCCAGAACGCTCTTCCACGCCATGGTGCGCTTCGGTCCGAAACTCGAGCAGCGGCAATCGGTGCTCTTCCGGCTGGTGGATATCGGTGCCGAACTGCTGGCCATGAGTGCCGCCGTCGCCCGGGCCGACGCGCTCATGAAAGCCGGCAACCGCAATGCGACCGAGCTGGCGGACATCTTCTGCCGTCACGCCGCGCATCGCGTGGATGTCCTGTTCGGTGAGACCTTCGGGCCGGACGATCTGGCGACGTATCGCGCCGCGCAGCAGGTGATGGCGGGAGAATTCGCCTGGCTTGAGGAGGGGATGGTCCGCGAACCCGAAGCGCGCTAGTCGCCTTCGCTGATGAGGGCGATGGGGAGGCCGACCATCACCATGTGGCCGACCACCATCGCCACCAGCACGGCGGAGAACTTCAGCGGTCCGCTTGGCGCGTGGGAGAGCGGCACCACGATGAATCGCATGGCTGCCCACACCACGAGTCCGAAGATGAGGCCGGTGCGCGCCGGTCCGAGCGCGAGTCGTAGTTCCCGGAGCGGTGCGATCCGTCGCGTTGACACAGCGTAAATCGCGGCCCAGATCAGCGCGATCGTGAAGTGCAGCACGGCCCCTGCCGCCCAGATCCGCATCCCCCCTTCCTTCGCCGCATCGCCCACCGCACCCGCGGCAATCGACTGCAGCACCTTGCCCGGGATGAACGTCCCCCGCACCGCGAACGAAATCGACAGCGCCAGCACCAGATCGAGCGCTCCTGCGGCCAGGCCGGCGCGAATGACGCGATCGAGGGGCACGGGACGGAGCGACGAATCCAGCATCATGGCATTCCGGGCTTCGGGTCAGTTGGCAGGGTGAAGCCAACGATACCGGAGGCACCGGGGAGTCGCTGTCAGCGGGGTGTCAGAAACACCGTCAGGTTGGAGCCAGGCGACGCGCCAGCGCCGCTCGCAGCGTCGCCTCTTCGGCGCCTGCCTCGAGCCAGGGTGCCGGCCACACGGTCACGCCATCTCGCGCCCCGAGGAGGGCGCCGAGGACGGCGCCGACCGTCGGTGAGATTCCTCCCTGCAACGCCATCGCAGCCAGGGTGTCGAGGGGTCTTGGTCGATGATGCGCGGTCCAGAGCAACCAGGCGATCGCCACTTCGGGAGATGGCGCCGCGCCGAGCGGAACCGGCGGCGGCGTTCCAGGGTCTCGAGGAATCAGGCGAATCGCATCGAGCAGCGTCGCGGGAGCATCATTGGCCCGCAGCACCGCGATGACGTCGGGAATGAAATCCCGACTCCCCTCGAGAAATCTCGACGCGGCGACGACCACCGCGACCGTGGCGAGTGCCGTCGTTTCGCTCGGGTCGATCAATCGCGCAACGTGAAACGCACCGGCAATCATGGCCTGGGGCGACGCGCTCGCGAGCGCGGCCGGGAGGGCAGCCGCCAGCGGCGCGATCCCGGGCGCGGGGAGGTCTGCGATGGGCGCATCGAAGTCCCGCAGGTGATCGAGCGCAAGCGCGAGGAGGGGGTCCACGTCGGTGCCGTCAGCGGAACGCCACTCGACCCATCGGCCGGCGAGTCGGCGCAGGTCGACTCCGCCCGCAACAAGCTGCTCCAGCAATGCATCGGCGAGCGCGGTAGCTGCCCGGCGGTGGCCATGGGGCGCCGGGAGTGCCTGGGGCACGCCTGCCGCGCCGAGGCGCTCTCGGATGGCCTGCGGATCGGTCAGGTCGGCGGTGCTGGCGGCCAGGGCGGCGCCGAGAACGGCGCCGACGAGGAAGCCTTCGCAGCGCTCGGCGCGCGTCGGATCGGTGGGGAGACGCTGGGCGGTCATCCCGACAAGATACCGGAGGTCAGCGCCGCTTCCAGCCCCGTGTAGATTTCCCCTGCCAGCTATTTCGGCATCACGCTCCACCCTCCTTTTCAGGGGCCCGTCCGTGGCGAGCGACAGCCTGTCCATTACCGACAACCGCACTGGGAAAGCCTACGAGCTTCCCATCGTTGACGACACCATCAAGGCGATCGACCTGCGCCAGATCAAGGTGAACGCCGACGACTTCGGGATGATGACCTACGACCCGGCGTTCATGAATACGGCCGCCTGCCGCAGCGCCATCACCTACATCGATGGCGACAAGGGAATTCTCCGCTATCGCGGGTTCCCGATCGAGCAGGTTGCCGACAAGGCCACCTTTCTCGAAGTCGCCTATCTGCTGAACGCCGGCGAGCTGCCGACCCAGCCGCAGCTCGACAAGTGGACCAACGACATCCGGTACCACACCTACGTTCACACCAACATCATCAAGCTGCTCGAGGGCTTCCGCTACGACGCACATCCGATGGGCATGCTCCTCGGTGTCGTCGGTGCGCTCTCGACCTTCTATCCCGATGCGAAGAACATCGAGGATCCGGAGAACCGCTACATCCAGCGCGTTCGCCTGATGGCCAAGCTGCCGACGATTGCCGCGTTCTGCTTCCGGCACTCGCGCGGCCTGCCCTACGAGTTCCCGCGGAATGACGTGGACTACATCGGCAACTTCGTCAACATGACGTTCAGCATCGGCGGCAAGCACCAGCCCAACCCGGTGCTGCAGCGGGCCCTCGAAATCCTGCTGATCCTGCACGCCGACCACGAGCAGAACTGCTCCACCAGCGCCGTGCGCGCCGTCGGCTCCTCCGGCGTCGATCCGTTCTCTGCCGTCTCGGCGGGGATTGCGGCGCTCTACGGCCCGTTGCATGGTGGCGCCAACGAGGCCGTCCTGCGGATGCTGGACGAGATCGGCAGCAAGGACCGGATCCCGAAGTTCATCGAGGATGTCAAGAACGGCGGCGATCGCCTGATGGGATTCGGCCACCGGGTCTACAAGTCCTACGACCCGCGCGCCAAGCTCATCAAGAGCGTGGCGAACGATGTCTTCGCCCAGACTGGCCTCAACCCGAAGCTCGAGATTGCCCTCGAGCTCGAGCGGATCGCCCTCGAGGACGAGTACTTCATCAAGCGGAAGCTCTACCCGAATGTCGATTTCTATTCCGGGCTGATCTACCAGGCGATGGGCTACCCCACCGACTACTTCACGGTGCTCTTTGCCCTCGGCCGCCTGCCCGGCTGGCTGGCGCAGTGGGAGGAGATGATCACCGACAAGGAGCAGAAGATCGCGCGCCCGCGGCAGATCTATACGGGACCGGCGGAGCGGAATTTTGTGGAGATGAAGCAGCGATAGAGGATCTTGGATGACAGATGACAGATGACAGATAACAGCCGAAGGGCCGGCCCCTCACTTGGACGCCGGCCCTTCGTGTCTTCTCCACCATCTGTCATCTGTCATCTGTCATCGTCTCACGATTTCGATAATCCGGATCGCCGGCGTCAGCGCCTGCCCCGTTGCCGGCGAGTGCTGAATCGCGCGAACGATGGCCATTCCCCCGGTAACCCGGCCGAACGCGGCGAAGCCTTCACCATCGGGATTCCGCTTCCCCCCGGCATCAAGTTCCGGCTGCGAGCCGATGACAATGAAGAACGAGGAGGTGGCCGTGTTGGCGCCGGCGCGGGCCATGGAGAGCGTGCCATCGACGTGGTGCAGCCCGGTGACGCGGGTGCCTTCCATGGCGATCGGCGGGAAGTCATCGCTGGCGCGCTCGGACGCCACCGATCCCTGAATCACCTCGATCTTCACCGGTGAGTCGGGCTGGTTCTGCATCGTGACGGTGCGGTGGAACTGCCCGCCGTGGAAATGACCGCCATCGACATAGCGGAGAAAGTTCGCCGCCGTCCGTGGTGCGTGCGTGCTATCCACCTCGACAGAGATCTCCCCCATCGAGGTCCTGATCACCAATGGCACAGTGCCCTGTCCCTCGGCACGCACTGCCGCCAGGACAAGCCCGATCCCGACCACGCGAAGCAATCTCACCGGAACACCTCGCTTCTCGCTTCTCCCTTCTCGCTTCTCGTCCTACTCCTCGAGATACGTATACCCCTCAAGCCCCGCCACATAATCCGCGATGTAGGCGTTCGCTTCCTGCCGCGACAAGCCATTGGCGCGATTCACCTTGCGGCGGAAGGTCGCCAGCAGGTCGGAAGCGTGGAACTGCACGTAGGTGAGCACCTCGGTCACGGTGTCGCCGTGCACCAGATCGGTGATTTCGTAGCCATCGTCTTTCTGCCGGACGTGGACCGCGTTGGTATCACCAAAGAGGTTGTGCAGGTCGCCAAGGATTTCCTGATACGCGCCGGTGAGGAAGATGCCGAGGATGTACGGCTCCCCCTCCTTCCAGGGATGCAGCTCGAGGGAGGGCTTCCCCTTGCGACCACCGGTGAATCGGTCGATCACGCCATCGGAGTCGCAGGTGACGTCCTGAATAGTGCCGCGGCGCGCCGGCATCTCACCGAGACGATGAATCGGCATGATCGGAAAGAGCTGATCGATGGCCCAGTTATCCGGCAGCGACTGAAAGAGCGAGAAATTGCAGAAGTACCGATCGACCAGTGCCGTTTCGAGGTGGGCCGCGAGCTCCGGATACGAGGCCCGGTCATCACCCATCGAGGCCGCCAGCGCGTTCAGCGTCGTGATATAGAGCTGTTCGGCGTTCGCGCGGTCGCGCAGCGAGTAGACACCGCTCGCAAAGAGTTCCTGCGAGCGCTCCTTGGCGAAGACTGCGTCGTGGAAGGCTTCTTCGATCCGGTCCGGACTCAGGGTGTCAAGGTTCTCCTGCATCTCCAGCAGCAGCGGCTGGTCTTCCTCCTTGAGCACGACCGGGGCGGACTGGTTCTGCGATTCGCAGTCGATGACGTTGATGAGCAGCAGCGAATGGTGCGCCGTGATCGCGCGACCGGATTCGGAAATGAGATGCGGCATCGGCAGTTCTTCATTCCGGCACACGCCGCCGATGGTGTACACCACGTCGTTGGCATACTCGCGCATGGTGTAATTCATCGAGGCAGGCCGTGTGCTGCGTGAGCCGTCGTAGTCCACGCCCAGCCCGCCACCAACATCCACGTAGTCGATCTCGAATCCCATCTTGCGCAGTTCCACGTAGTACCGACCGACTTCCTCCAGCCCTGCCTTCACGAACCGGATGTCGGTGATCTGCGACCCGAGGTGGAAATGGACCAGCTTGAGAATGTGCTGCTTGCCGCTCTTCTCGAGCATGTCGAGCAACCGGACAAGCTCCACCGCGGAGAGGCCGAACTTCGACTTCTCTCCCCCGCTCTTGGCCCAGCGGCCGGAACCCTCGGTCGCCAGCTTGATGCGCACACCCACCGTGGGCTCGATCTTCATCTCATCGGCGACCTTGAGCAGCACCTCGAGCTCGTTGAGCTGCTCCAGTACAATGACCACCTTGTGCCCCAGCTGCTGCCCGATCAGGGCGAGGCGCATGAACTCCTCGTCCTTGTAGCCATTGCAGATGATCAGGTGGCGGGCGCTTTCGTTGAGCCCGAGCACTGCCATCAGCTCGGGCTTGGAGCCGCACTCGAGCCCGACGCCGTGCGGTGTGCCGAATTCGACGATCTCCTGCACCACATGCCGCTGCTGGTTCACCTTGACCGGATAGACCGTGGTGTACTTCCCTTCGTACCCGAAATCGTCGATGGCAACACGGAAGCGTTCGGCGAGCTCGGCGATCCGTGAGCGGAGGATGTCGGAGAAGCGGAGCAGGAGCGGGAGCCCGACGCCCTGCGCGCTGAGGTCCATCGCGATGTGATAGAGATCGATGCCGCCCGTCGCCGCGCCGTCGGGATGCACCATCACATGCCCTTCGTCACTGATCCGGAAATACCCCAGTCCCCAGCCCTGCATATTGTAGAGCTTCTCGGCATCACGAACCGACCACTTGGAAGGATCCGCCGAGGGCGACAGGACGAACGGGGAACTGGAGGAAGCGGCCATCAAGCGACTCCTGCGGGGTCCGGGACTATAGAGGGCACAATTCTAACATCCGTCCTGTCAATTGCTCGACCTGCGCCTGGAGAAACCACCGCGATGTCGGCTTCGAACACGATTGCGATCACCGGCGCCTCCGGGATGATTGGCCAGGCCCTCACGGCGGCGCTGCAGGCGGACGGGCGGACGATCCTCCCCATCTCGCGGCACGCGATCCCCGGCGGCACGCGCTGGGACCCGGGTCGCGGAATTCTGGATACCGGCGCACTCGAAGGAGTCGACGCCATCATCCATCTCGCGGGGGAGAGCATCGCCGCCGGCCGCTGGACGCCAGCGCGCAAGACCCTGCTCCGCGAGTCCCGGCTCACGCCGACCCGCTTGCTCGCGGAGACGATCGGGCGGCTCACTCAGCCACCCCGAGTCCTCATCTCGGCATCGGCAGTAGGGATCTACGGGAACCGTGGCGATGAACGGCTCGACGAGCGCGCCACCTTTGGCACCGACTTCCTGGCGCGCCTCGGGCAGGAGTGGGAGGCCGCCGCGGACCCGGCGCGGGCAGTTGGGGTGCGTGTCGTGCACCCGCGCTTCGGTGTGGTCCTCTCGACGACCGGCGGCGCACTGAAGAAACTGCTGCCCCCGTTCAGGCTTGGCCTGGGGGGTCCGGTCGGCGATGGCAAGCAGTGGCTCGCGTGGATTGCCATTTCGGATGTGGTGGGAGTGGTGCGGCACCTGTTGGCGAACGCCGACCTGGCTGGCCCCGTGAACGCGGTCGCCCCGGGAGAGGTGACTAATGGAGAGTTCGGTCGGATCCTCGGCCGGGTGCTGCACCGGCCGGCGGTGTTGCCGCTCCCCGCATTCGCGCTGAAGCTGGCCTTCGGGGAGATGGCCGAGGCGACGTTACTGGCGAGCCAGCGCGTCGTCCCGGCCGTGCTTTCGCAAAGCGGCTATCAGTGGAGTTTTCCGGAGCTCGAGCCTGCGCTGCAGGCGATCGTGCATCCGACGGCGGTCGATCGGCGTTAGAGCTGCTCGTCGCGGGCAGGACGCTTCCGGCGCTTCACGCCGGCGCCGGCGAGCCCGAGCAGACCGGTGGCCAGCAGCGACATTGTCGCCGGCTCCGGCACGATTTCAGTGGCACCGACTGGCGTATCGCCCGTCAACCAGAGGCCGTCTGTCTGGCCATCGCCCTTGAGGGTGACCTTGAGCGTATTGGAGCCGGCGAGGAGGCCGGGCAGCGAGAAGTTCGCGGTGCAGAGCGGGTAATCACTGCTGTTGAAAATGGCGTCCCCGTCGCGACAGAAGCCGAAGTGATTGCCAATGGCGCGGTCAGTGGATGACGTCAGCGCGGTCGTCGGATTGAACGTGGTGCCGTTGAGCACGAATCCGGTGAGGATGTTATCCCAGCCGGCGCTCAGGAGCAGGTTCCCGGCAAAGAGCGAGTTGAAGGTGACTTCAAACGTGTAGAAGTACCGGAGCCCGGCATCGGTGTCCTTGTTGTAGTCGCCCACCCCACCGACTGCAGAGGAGGAGGGCCAGGCGCTGATCCACTTGGCGCCGGAGCCGACTTCATCCGGTTCCCAGACGCCACCAACCGCCGGAACGACCCACGCTCCGTACGAGCCGCCCGAGTTGCCGCCTGGACCGTACGGCCCCGACGTCCAGGAGACCAGCCAGTTCGCGTCCTGCGTGCCGACGGCCGAGGTGCCCGTCTGGAAAGTCTGGGCCGCAAGCGGTGAAGCAATCAGGACCGAGATCAGGGCAACCGAAGAGATGTGACGCACGCGCGACTCCTTGGATCAGTGGGTATCAGACGGTCGAGCGACGGCGGCGAACCTTGCCGAGCACACCTGCAAGGCCAGTACCGAAGAGCAGCATCGTGCTCGGCTCGGGTACGACTTCCTCGGTGTTCGCCGGCGGATCGTAGGCGATATTGAACATCATGTCCTGATAGTCCTTGTCCGAACCGCCACCTGCACCAGTGTAGATGTCTTCGATGCCGGCAATCCAGTTGCTGCCGGCATTCCCGGGAGGGGCGAAGCCGAAGAGCGCGAACTGATTGTCGAGCCCGGAGTAGGCGTAGTTGCCGTTCGTCAGCAGGACGTAGAGCCCCCAATTCCCGCCGAACGTGATGGGCGACCCTGGCAGACCACCGTTGAGGGAAGTCCGCAGGCTCGTGGACGCGTCGTAGTAACCCCAATCGGTATTGGCGCCGGCGATGTCGCCTCCGGCGAGATTGCCACTCAACAGCGAGAAGGAGTAGCTGCCCGCGCCGAAGAGGAACGCCTGAAAACCACCGCCCGCACCCTCGAGGTACGTCGTCGGCGTCGGGCCACCATATGGCAGCCAGTTTCCGGGGCGCTGATTGGCGCAGCTCTTACCCGACGTTCCCGCGAGGCCGGTGACCACGTAGCCGGAGTTGCAGTAGGTGCCATCGGCGGAGACGTTATCCCAGAATTGCTGGCCGGCGCTGACGTTGTTGGGCGACCCGATGGCGGTCCACGACTGGGCGGTCATTGGTGACGCCAGAACGGCCAAAGCCGCCAAGCCATAGAATGATTCCTTGATCGAGCGCATCAGGACTTCTCCGGGGGTCGGTTACTGCTGCAGGCCGTGAATTCGCATCGGGATCGGTGTCGTTGGGAGGAAGAGGAGGCAACTGACGTGCCGCGGTACTCGATCCTGGCGAGGACCGGGTTTTCCAGGCTAACACGTTGAGACTCAATGGTTTATGAATTGCACGATCGACGCGATAGCGGTCGGGTGTGGCGTAGTTGCCCGTTGCCGGTGCGCCACAGACTGTCGTTTTCCTCCTGCCCCTGTGGCATCCGTGGCACTACCGACGATTCACGAGATCTTCATAAAGTCTTCATCGAGCCGGGGCGATCATCATCCCACATCCTTTTGGGCGATTGCCGGGAACCGTACAATCCCGGATACTGCCGAGGATGATGGCTGTATGTCCCCCCGGAGGGAGCATGTCGATTCTACCGCGTCGTGGTCACGTCCTCGGATTGATCTTCCTCCTTGCCGGATGCAGTTCCTCCGACATCGTCTATCGCGATCGAGCGCCATTCAATGCCGCGCCCGACGTCGCCAGCGGCCTCCTCGGCTATTACACCACCAGCACCAAACAGACGACTTGCGGCAATTGCCACTCCGGTCACCAGAAAGACTGGTCGACGACGCATCACGCCAAGGCGTACTCCACCCTCGTCGCGAGCGGCAAGGCCAGCGCGACCTGCTATACCTGTCACACGCTGACCGGGAACGGCAACGGACTGGTAGGTAATGTCGGCTGGAACATGACCCCCGACCCAGGCTATCAGGACGTGCAGTGCGAAAGTTGCCATGGCCCGGGCACCGAGCACGTCAAGCTGCCCGAGAACAAGGCGACCTGGCCGCTGGCGCGACTCTCGCTCACCAAGGCGAGCGCCAGTTGCGCGGCATGTCACACCGGCATCCACACGCCGTTCGCGGAAGAGTGGGCCAGCAGTGGCCACGCGAAGCTTGAGGCCCCGCCGCTCGCGAACACCACGTCGAACTGCAAGAATTGCCACGAGGGTCGCACGGCCCTGAAGGCGTGGGGTGTTTCGACCAACTATTCCGAACGCGATTCGGCGAGCGTCAACATCGCGACGACTTGCGCGGTATGCCACAATCCACATGGCTCGTCCAACGAGCACCAGCTGCGGTATCCGATCAATACGCCGGATCCCGACCAGAACCTCTGCATGAAGTGTCACCTCAATCGTGGATCGCCCACGGTGTCGTCGAGTTCCCCGCACGGGGCCGCAGGCTACGTACTCCTTGGCATCGCGGGATATCGTCCGGCGGGAGTCTCGGTGGACACGCAGGCGGTGCTGTCGACGCACTCGAGTGAGGCGAATCCCAAGTTGTGCGCGGGCTGTCATGTCGTCGCCTTTGATGTGACCGACCCGGCCAGCGGTGCCACCGTCTTCCATTCGACCGGTCACTCGTTCCGGCCGATCCCCTGTGTCGACGGGACGGGCAAGCCGACCGGCCTCACGGACTGCGCCTACACTCCGGCCGCACGGACGTTCAAGTCCTGCACCGCGTCTGGCTGCCATGGTTCTGCAGCGGTTGCCTCGCAACTCCTGAATACCCTGCGCTCGAGCCTCGCGATCATGTCCGACCAGATCTGGCTCGACCTCAACGGCAACAAGACCGTGGATGCGGCACCGACGGATGGCGGCTACCTCGCGATCATCAAGCGTGATCGGCCGACCGAACTCTCGACGGTTACCGTGATCACGCCGGCCAAGGGTGCGCTGTTCAACGTCAGTCTCTTCGGCGAGAATCGGAACGGTCACGGCGACGGCTCGTTTGGAGTGCACAATCCCGTCCTTGCCAGGGCCCTGCTGGCGGCGAATATCACTGAACTCCGTGCGGCGTATGCGCTCCCTGCCCCGCCTGCCGCGGTCAATGCGGCCGTCCAGAAGGCGATCGGCGACGCCAAGGTGCGCTTCCCCGCCGCGATGCAGCAGTCGCTCTCGATGCAGAAGTAGTGCTGCCGGTTTGACGATCACGCCCGTCATTCTCGCCCTTCAGCACCCCCGGGACACCGTGACAGGTGTCCCGGGGGGCTCGGCGTTTCAGGTCCACGATTCGCTCGGTGGAATGGCGGGGGCGCTGCGCGACACCCTGGTGCCACCGCCGCTACCTGAAGGCGTTGCGCGCTTCGTCCGGATGATCTTCGCCGTGCCGCGCTGGATCCAGATCGGCGGCGTGGTGCTTGGGGCAGTGGTTGCGATGGTATTGCTGACGCTGGCGTGGCGACATCGCACCGCAATCCTGCTGTGGATCCGGACCCGGAGTCGCCCGCTGCAGGTCACCTTTGCCGGCGGCGTCGCGGTCGTGTTGCTCGTCGCCGCATTTGCCGGCAAGACCAGTTGGGACTACATGCAGCACGACAACGGCTTCTGTACCGGCTGCCACGTGATGGAAAAGCCATTCGGCAAATTCCAGCAGACCGCCGGCAAGCATAGCGACCGGAAATGTCACGACTGCCACCAGCAGTCGATCTTTGCGAGCACGCGGCAACTGGTGCTCTGGGTGAGCAATCGTCCGACGGATATCGGCAAGCACGCGCCCGTGCCGAACTCCCGATGCGAAGGGTGCCACCAACTGATGCAGGGCAAGAAGGCCTGGGAGCACATCCGCAATCTGGCCGGTCACAAGGCCCACTTCGAGTCGGACTCGAGCGCGCTCAAGGATCTCCAGTGCGTGACCTGCCACGGCGCGGAGGTGCACCGCTTTCTCCCGTCGGCGCGGACCTGTCAGCAAAGTGGCTGCCATGTCAACCAGTCCATCAAGCTGGCTGGAATGAAGTCGCTCCCCGAGATCAACTGCGTGACCTGTCATGCATTTACCGCCGACCTGCCGGCGCTGGCCGATCGCGACTCCGCTCGCAAGGCGTTGGTACCGTCGGAGAAGCAGTGCCGCAGTTGTCACCAGATGGATGGCAAGCCGACGGGCTTCGTGCTGGCCAAGGATCCGCACAAGGGCAGCTGTGGGTCGTGTCACGACGTTCACGCCCACGCGCTCCCCATCGACGCGAAAGCGAGTTGCACGAAGTGCCACACCGATCTGGCGAGCAGTGCCTTCCACAACGGCAAGAACCATCAGCGCGTGAAGACGGAGTGCCTGACCTGTCACAATCCGCACGCTGCCTCGGTCGATGCCTCCGATTGTGTGGGTTGCCACACCTCGGTGCGAGCGCGCGGCAAGTTCCGGCCACCGTTGCCGTTCGACACCAATGCAGTGCTCAAGCGGCGAGTCGCGATGAACCCGACGCCGATGCCGTTGCACGCCACGGTAGAGAGCAGCAGTCAAGGAGAGGTCGACGTGCCCGAGCATCGCGGCAAGGGCGATGCGCTGCCGGAGGATCCTCCGCCCGGAAGTGGACCCCGGGCGGAGACATCCGCCCGCGCCACGCTTGACTCCTTTCCGCACGCCCGCCACACCTCGCTTCCCTGCCTCACCTGCCATACCGTCAACCGCGCAAAGAACGGCCTTGTCTTCGAGGCGCCGCGGGGCTGTGACCTCTGTCACCATCAATCCGCCATGGCCGGCAAGGTGGCCGCGAGCGACTGTCTTCGCTGCCACGCCGCCGCGAAAATCGCGGTCGCGAAACCCACGACGGTGGCAGTGCGCGTCGGGACTCGCGCTCCGGTCCCGCGGCAGGTGCTCTTCCGGCACGAGATCCACCAGAAGCTTGACTGCGCCGCCTGCCACCAGGCACCGAACATCGTCCCGCCAGACAGCGTCCGGAGCTGCGTGGCCTGCCACGACCAGCACCACGCCGAGCAACGCGATTGCAGCTCGTGCCACAGTCGCGCCGAAAACCGGACGGCGCACACCCGGGCCACACACACGGGGTGTGACGCCTGCCACACGGCGACCCGCATCGCGATACTCACGCCATCACGCACCTTCTGTCTCACCTGCCATCAACCACAACGGAATCACCAGCCTGCGGCCGAGTGCTCGAGTTGTCATTTCCTTGAATCACCAGCCGACTATCGCAAGCACCTGATGCGGGGGAAGGCCGGGTGAAGCGTCCGGCCATTGCCGTGTGCTGCCTACTCATCGGGGCCTTGACGACGACACCCCTCGTCGCGCAGGGGTGGCGCCTCCGCTTCGACGCCTATGCCCAGCGGGTCTCGTTCCGGGGCGTCACGCCCGACAGCGTCACAGCGGGGGAAGTCATCCTCTCCGACAGTGCCGGGCCGGTGACGCGCGACGGGTTCGCGGCGACCTGCGGCTTCGACTCGTGGTGCCGCTTCTATCGACCGGGCGACATCCATACTGGCATTCCGGCGAGTGTCGGCGTCGACCTCGCGATGTGGGGGCTCGGCATTCCCGGTCTGAGTGTGCGAGTGAGTGGCCGCAGCATGGGCGATCTCAGCGGTGACCGGCTCTGGCCTGGTACTGCGCCGGCACTCCGCCTCGTCGAGGGCTACGCCGAATACCTGAGAGGCGGACTCACGGCGCGTGCGGGCCGGCTGTTGCAGCTCGGCCGTCTCGCTGCGACTGGCTCCAGCGGCCTCGACGGAATTCGCAGCACCATTCGCACCAGTAAAGACCGCCTCGAGTTCGGCGCCTACGCCGGGTGGGGGCTCGCTCGTGGTGCCATCCTGCCGGTCACCTCGCCCGCGGTCAACCCGCTGCTCGACTTCCAGCCCGGCAATCGCCAGATCGTTGTGGGCGTCACCACTGGCGTCCATCTGGCCAGTTTCGATGCCGAGGCCGAGTACCGGCGCGAACTCGATCCGGCGACCAACTACATCGTGGCCGAGCGCGCCGCGCTCAGCGCGCAGTACCGCCCGCTGTCGCGCGTCCGCATTGTGACCGGTGCCGACTATGACATCGCACAGGGGCGGCTGGGCTCGGCCGATGCCACCATCGGGTACAACGGCAAGCGGCTGTGGGCGACGCTCGGCGCCCGACACTATCGACCCTTCTTCGATCTCTGGACAGTCTGGGGAGTCTTCAGCGCGGTGCCATATGATGGCGCGACGGCGACCGTCGCTGTGACGCCGATTGCTCCGCTGCAGCTTCGGGGACGGGCGGAGTGGTTCAAGTACCACGATGCCGAGGCGAATACCCCGGCCGTGCCGCTGAAGGATCGCGGGTATCGCTGGGAGCTGGAAGCCACCCTCACGCCGTTGAAGGCGTGGACCGTGGAAGTCGGTGGTCACGGTGAACTCCAGCCGGGCGCGTCCTCGAGCGGGATCGATGGGCGGGTGGCCTGGCGCGTGCGCGAGCGACTCGACCTTTCCGTCAATGGCGGATCACTGGAACGTCCCCTCGAACTGCGATTTCAGGACGCTGGCGTGACCTGGGCCGGTGCCGCGGCGGACTATCGGTTCACGGATCGCTGGCGCGCGGGGATTTCGGCCGATCAATACTGGGAATCGCGCGACCGTCCAGACGCGCTCTCGTTCGACTGGAATCAGTGGCGTCTCAGCGCGCGCCTCAGCGTGACATTGAAGTCGTCCGCCGATCGCTGGCAGCTTCCCCCCGCGAGCCGTACCCCGTGATCCGTCGCCTCGGATTGTTGTTCGCGGCGGCAGTCACGCTGTTCACGACGCCGGGCGTCGCCCAGCAGCGTGCCGAGCGGTTCGATCATACCCGGCACGCCAGGCTCTTCGTGAGCTGCGCGCTCTGCCATGCCGGTATCGATGCAGCAGACGCCGCCATCTTCCCGCCGTCAACAAGTTGCGTCAGCTGTCACAACGGCGCAGTCCAGCCCCGAGTCGAGTGGCAGCCGCGTAGCGTGCCGCGCGTATCGAATCTCCGCTTCGACCATCGAGCGCACTCAGCAGCGCGCCGGAACCGCGGCGATACCACCTCCACTTGTTCTGATTGTCACGCCCCGCCCGCGAGCGGGTGGATGCAGGTACGAGCCCCGGTCGCCCCGCAATGCGTGAGCTGTCACACCGCCGGTGGAGGCGATCATCTCACCCTGCCCGATACGGCGTGCGCGACCTGCCACCTGCCGCTGGCACAGGCTCGCGCCCTGACCCGCGAACGCATCAGCGCCTTCCCGGCTCCGCCCTCGCACCAGCTGGCCAACTTCGTCACGTCGTCGGGACATGGTGCGCTGGCGAAGCGCACCACGGGAGCAAACCGCGTGGCGCAGAGCTGTGCCACCTGCCACGCGCGCGACTTCTGTGCGTCGTGCCACGTGAATGCTTCGGAGCTTGGGGCCATCCAGGCGCTGCTGCCAGACCCGCGCTCACTGCTCGCCCCCCACGTGCTGAAGGCGCCGGCGTCGCACGCCGCGACCGATTTCGAGACCCGTCACGGCAAGCTCGCAGGCACCAACGCGGCCACGTGTCGGAGCTGCCACACGCAGGAGAGCTGCGCGACCTGTCACTCGGGGGCGATGCCCGCAGCAGCACGGGCACTCCTCGCTGCGGCGCCGGGCCGGGCTGCGGGAGCGCAGACCGTGGCCAGGATGCCCGCGAGTCACACACCCACGTGGCGCAAGGCCGGACACGGGCCGGTCGCAGCCGCGTCGAACCGCAGTTGTAGCTCGTGCCATCAACGCCAGGAGTGCCTGACCTGTCACGTGCCCAACACCGCACGGCGCGGGGCGTTTCACCCGGCGGGCTACCTCACCAGGCATCCGGCGGATGGCTACTCGCGCGCCAGTTCCTGCGCCGATTGCCACAATACGGGTGAGTTCTGCCAGAGCTGCCACAATCAGGCCGGCGTGACAGCCAAACGCACCTTGCTCGGCGCCTCAGGGTATCACGACAACAATCGGCAGTTCTTCCTCGGGCACGGCAAGGCAGCGCGCCAGGGGCTGGAGAGCTGTGTCTCCTGCCACGTCGAGCGCGACTGCCTCACCTGTCACTCGGTAGTAGGAGGGCGCGGCTTCAACCCGCACGGCCCCGGGTTCAATGCCGAACTGATGCTTCGCAAGAATCCGCAGCTCTGCACTGCGTGTCATGGCACGGCGATTCCGCGGCGACGGGCCACGCCCTGATTGCCCGCGGGCGCCGTCAGAGCCGCGCGCCGCTCTCTTGATCGAACCAGTGACAGCCATCAGGCACAACCGAGCATGCCATCGGCGAATCGACAGCGGGTGACACGCCGGCGTCGACGCGGAACGTGATCGGAACACCACCAGCGCGAATGGTGATCAGCGATTCATAGCCGAGGGGCTCAACTGCTTCGACGATGCCCTGAAAACCTGGAACCCCCGGGACCGGCCTGATTGCTTCCGGCCGGATGCCGAGCACCACGGCACCTTCGGGTCGACGCGCCGGGAGGTGCGCTTCGGGAATCGCGATCGTCAGCGCCCCATCAGGGGTCTCGAACTTCACCGACTCACCGCCGACCAGCCGACCTGCGATCTGGTTCATCGGCGGCGAGCCGAGAAATCCGGCAACAAAGAGGTTCGCCGGACGATCATAGATATCGAGCGGACTCCCCACCTGCTGCACCCGCCCCGCGTGCATTACCACGATCCGGTCACCGAGCGTCATCGCCTCGACCTGGTCGTGCGTCACGTAGAGCGTGGTCGTGCCGAGGCGACGACGGAGTGCTGCCAACTCGCGCCGCATCTGCACCCGGAGCTTGGCATCGAGGTTCGAGAGCGGTTCATCGAAGAGAAAGACCGCAGGCTGCCGGACGATGGCACGGCCGAGGGCCACGCGCTGACGCTGACCGCCGGAGAGTTGCTTGGGCTTTCGCGCGAGAAGTTCCTCGATTCCCAGCAGTGCAGCCACCTCGCCAACACGCTGGTTGATCGCAGCAGCCGACTGCTTTCGCAGTGTCAGCGCAAACGCCAGATTGTCGCGCACCGTCATGTGCGGGTAGAGCGCGTAGTTCTGGAAGACCATCGCGATGTCGCGGTCGCGCGCGGGCACGTCGTTGACAATCCGGTCGCCAATGCGGATCGTCCCGGCCGTCGCCGATTCGAGGCCTGCCACCATCCGGAGCGTCGTGGTCTTGCCGCAGCCGGAGGGGCCGACCAGGACGAGAAACTCGCCTTCGGCAATCTCGAGCGAGACCTCGTGCACCGCGACGTGAACGGCGCCGCGATCCTGGTATATCTTCTGGATGCCTTCGAGCGTTACCCTGGCCATCGAGATGCCCTTCCTTGTCTGAGACTATCCGCTTTCCCGCCGGTTTCCTCTGGGGTGCCGCCACCTCGGCCTATCAGGTCGAAGGCTCGCCACTCGCCGATGGCGCTGGCCCCAGCAACTGGCACCGCTTCGTGCACGAGCCCGGCCGGATCGACAACGGCGATAGCGGTGACATTGCCTGCGATCACTACCACCGCTGGGCCGACGATGTGGTACTGATGCGCGGGCTCGGACTCAACGCCTACCGCTTCAGCGTCTCCTGGAGCCGGATTCTCCCCAGCGGGCGCGGGTCGATCAACAAACCCGGACTCGACTTCTATGACCGTCTGGTCGATCGCCTGCTTCAGTATGGTATCGCACCGTCAGTCACCCTCTACCACTGGGATCTTCCCGCTGCGCTCGACGACCTCGGCGGCTGGCTCAACCGCGATGTGGCCGGCTGGTTTGCCGACTACGCCGGAGTTGTCGTGCGCGCGCTCGGCGATCGAGTGCCGATGTGGACGACCCTGAACGAGCCGTGGGTCGTCTCCGATGCCGGATACCTGCACGGTGTTCATGCCCCCGGCCACCGCAGCACCGCCGGGACCCCGCTGGTCAGTCACAACCTGCTGCGGGCGCACGGCGCCGGGATGCAGGCGATTCGTGCCGAAGGCGGCAAGTCGGCCGGACTGGTCGTAAACCTTGAACCGAAGTACCCCGCCACGGACCGCGCTGCTGATGTCGCCGCCACTCGGCGCGCCGACGCCTATATGAATCGCCAGTTTCTCGACCCGGTATTCCTCGGAAGTTACCCCGAAGAACTTGCCGAGATTTTTGGCGTCGACTGGCCCCGCTTTCCGGACGAGGACTTCGCACTCATCCAGCAACCGCTCGACTTTCTTGGCGTCAACTACTACACCAGGAACGTGGTCTGCGATGATCCGTCGGCGCTCCCCATTCGCGCCGGCCGCGTCCGCCAGAATGCAGCACTGCACACGACACTCGACTGGGAAGTCTACCCGGCGGCACTCACCGATGTACTGCTCTGGATCACGGAGCGCTATCCATCACTACCATTGTATATCACCGAGAACGGTGCGGCCTTCCTGGATACCGACCCCGCCGACGCCGAACTCGTGCATGATCCGCTGCGCGTCGACTATTTCCGCTCTCATCTGATGGCCGTGCACGATGCGATCTACCAGGGCGCCGATGTTCGCGGCTACTTCGCCTGGTCACTGCTCGACAACTTCGAGTGGAGCGCCGGCTTCGCCAAGACCTTCGGCCTCTTCCGCGTGGACAAGCCGAGCCAGCGCCGAATTCCCAAAGCCAGTTCTCGCTTCTACACGGATGTGATTCGTTCTCACGGCGAAGCGCTCGGTCGGTAGCGGGTCCCAACGTCATCGCCCAGGTCGATCTCGACCGGATGCTCACGACCGTCGCGCACGAGGTCGATGATGACTGCACCATCGGTCACCCGTGTCGGTGATGTAGTGGATTGCACCGTTGTCGACCCGGCAGACCGCCTCACGACGATGCGGTAGCGCGTGCCCTCGCCCGGGAGCCGATACGTCACCGTGAATCCGGGCCAATTGCCCGGGATGCAGGGCCGCAGCACCAGCATCTTGCCGTCGACCGTCGTCACACCCAGCAGTGATTCGAAGGCGACCCGGAACATCCACCCCGCCGAACCCGTGTACCACGTCCAGCCGCCGCGACCGGTATGCGGCGCCTCGCCGTAGACATCGGCCGCCACGACATACGGTTCCACCTGGTAGGTCGCGATGGCCTCGACCGAGCCGCCGCGGGTGACCGGGCTGAGCATTTCGAAGAGGTGTACTGCCCGCTCGCGTCGACCCGCCTCTGCCAATGCACGAACCGCCCAGAGCGCCGCGTGAGTGTATTGCCCACCATTCTCACGGACGCCAGGCAGATACCCCTTGATGTAGCCGGGGTCGTGCGGCGTCTTGTCGAAGGGCGGGGTCAACAGGCGGATGATGCCGGCCCGCTCATCGACCAGTCGCAGCTCCATCGCATCGAGCGCTGTGGCGGCCCGCTCTGGCGAGGCCACACCCGCAAGTACCGACCATGCCTGCGCGATCGCATCGATCTGGCATTCGTCACTCGACGCGGATCCGATCGGCGCACCATCATCGTAGTAGGCGCGACGATACCAGCCGCCATCCCACCCACCGTCATTGAGCGCCACGTGCAGCGTCCGCATCCGTTCACGGTACCGCTCGGCGCGTTCAACCTCACCCCGCGCAACCACGGTGGGGAGGAAGCGCTCGAGAATCAGGTAGAGGAAGAAGCCCATCCAGACCGACTCGCCGCGGCCGAGTCGTCCGACGCGATTCATGCCGTCGTTCCAGTCACCGGTGCCGATGAACGGGAGGTTGTGGACCCCGCCAGCGAGAGACCGATCGAGCGCCCGACAGCAATGTTCGTAGACGGATCCCGAGGTGCCCGAATCCGTTGGTGCCAGGAAGGCCTCGTCTTCCCCTTCATGCAGCGCGCACGCAGTGAGAAAGCGGGCCCGCTCATCATAGACCGACGAATCACCCGTGGTGTCGACGTAGTATTGCGTCAGCAGCGGCAGCCAGAGGAGGTCATCGGCAAACCGGGTGCGAATGCCACGCCCCGCCGGAGGATGCCACCAGTGCATCACGTCGCCCTCGACGAACTGATTGGCGGCGTGCAGCACGATCTGCTCGCGAGTGAGATGCGGCGCGTGGTAGACGAGCGAGGCCGCGTCCTGGAGCTGGTCACGATAGCCGAAGGCACCTCCCGACTGATACATCGCGGAGCGGGCCCAGATGCGGCAACTCAGGTTCTGGTACGCCAGCCAGCCATTGACCATCAAGTCGATCGCCGGCACCGGCGTCTCGATCTGCACGGCACCCAGCCGTTCCCGCCAGGCCGCCTGCACGACGTCGAGCTCCGCCTCGATCGCATCGGGTGACCCGAACCGGGCAATGATTTCCAGCGCTGCCGCGCGCGACGGCGATTGTCCGAGAAGCATCGACCATTCGACGGTGGCACCCGGCGCTACGTCGGCGGTGACGCGAAACGCCGCGCACGGATCGAGGCCGGGACCAGTGCGTCCGTCGAGCGGCAGGTCCCGGCGGATCGCGTCGGGCGCGGCTGCACTGCCGTAGCGCCCAAGGAAGGTCGCACGATCACCGGTGAACTCGACCGGAGCGATCGACTCACCATTGATGGCGGCGAAGGCAACCGCGCTCCCGAAATCCTGGCTCGCCGCGTTCCGCGCGAGCAACACGCGACCGGCCCCGGCCGACTCCGTGACCGTGGTGGCAGCCGTCGCCGATCGCACGCCGCCGAGGACCCATTCGCCGAACCAGGCGAGGGCCAGGGAGCGACTCTCGGTCCCGCGATTGGTAACCCGCACTCGCACAATTTTCACCGGAAGTTCATCCGCGACGAACGCGACGACCTCCTGTACCAGATCACTGGAGAGATGATCCCACTTCGTGTACCCGAAGCCGTGCCTGGTCTCATATGCACCGTTACCAGGAACGGGCGCCGGCGTGGGTGACCAGTAGACTCCGTTGCTACGGTCGACGAGATAGAGCGCCTCGCCGGCCGGGTCGCTGACGGGGTCGTTGAACCATGGGGTGAGCCGGTTCTCCCGGCTGTTGCCGACCCAGGTGAAGCCGAGCCCGGTCTCCGATGCCACGAAGCCGACGTTCGGGTTGGCCACGACGTTGGTCCAGGGAAGCGGCGGGAGTCGAAGGCCATCTGCCGTGCGATCGATCCGGATGACATACTCGTTTCCAGCAGTATTGAAGCCGCCGAAGCCGTTCGGAAATTGCAGCCCATCGCCAGACGCGGCGACCACCTCACCCCCAGCAGCGGGGAGCACCGTAGGCGGACGTTCGCGTGCCAGCATCTCGAGCGAATCAATGATCCCTTCAGTGGTTGCGCCGCTATGATCGACGGGCCGGGCCGCGGCATCGCGCAGCAGCTGCAGGACTTCGTCGCGAGTGTGGCCCGCGGCGAGAATCCCCACCAGCTGAATCGATGCGCCCGCAGGAATGCTGAAGCGGCGGCGCACCGCGAAGAGCGGGTCCAGCACATTGCCAGTGGTCCCGGAGAGCGAGCTGGTGGCGGTCAGGGCGACCGGATTGGCGAGCGACCGACCGCGACCAATAAAGCGCGCGCGATCGGTTTCGAATTCCGGTGCGCCAAGAGTCACCGACGCCGGGTCAACCAGGGCATGGCCGAGAAAGAGGGTCGGATCTTCGGGGCTGCGCTGACGACGACGCGCGAGCAATCCCGAGAACTCAGGAAGTGATTCAGTCTGAACAAACAGCTTCGAGAATGCGGGGTGGCCGGCGTCGGCACCTGCCACATTGAGGACGACTTCCAGACAGGTGGTCAGTTCGAGGTGCCGTGCCACCTTCCCCATGTTGTGGATGGTGTAGCTGCGCTGCTCGAAATTCCCCGCCGCGCCAACGGAGACCTCGGTGCGAACCTCGATCCCCTCATCGTGGCGAACGATGCGCACCAGTCCTGGGGCGAGGCTGACGCGATACCAGCCGGGTCGCTGGGGAGCAGGCTGCACTCCCGCCGACCAGAAGTGACCGCTCTCGACATCGCGCAGGTAGGCGAAGAACCCTTCGGCATCACGGGTGTCGTCACCCGACCAACGGGTAAGCTCGATCTCGCCAAGTCGTGAATAGCCGGCGCCGGCCGAGGAAATCCCGAGGTGATATTCACCGTTGGATAGCAGGTGCTTCTGGGTCATTGGTCGAATTCGATGCGGGCGGGGAGTGCTCGGAGTGTCACGGTACCATCCGGTGAAATCGGTACAGCAGCGCCGTTGACGAGGGCTCGCGTCGGACGCACACTCCCGGGAGCGTGAAGAAGCACACCGCCTGGCGGCACGGCAACCCCGGCAGCGATGGTGACCACCGTGGCGGCGCCGACATGCTTCGCCGTGTAGCTGAGCGGCCCCCACCAGGTGCTCAGCCGATTGACTGCGACACCACTATCGGCGAGCCAGGCATCACGGATCCCGGCGCCAACGATCAGCGCGCTGTCTGCCTCGCGTTCGTAGACGAAGAGATCGGCAGCGGACCTGAGGAAATCCGATCCGACCCAGGTATGGGGCAGATCGCCGAGGAACTTCGGCGCGGTGCGGTCGTGCCACACCACCTCAGGCCACTGATTCCATGCCGTGGGCTCCTGGTCGGCGAGGAAGGTATCGAGCATGGTGAGTGCGCGCTCTTTCCAGCCCAGGCGGAGCATGGCGCCGACGGTTCGCAGCTCGTAGGGCGTGTAGTTCACCCAGGCGTTGCCGGCGACGCTGCGGGCGCTCGCATTGGCGAAGTAGCGCTCGAATGTTCGCTCCAGCGCAGCTCGCGGAAGCCGCGGCAGTTCGTCCGCCGGCGACAACGCGATCGTCGTTGAGGTCGCATCGAAATCCCCGAGGTCTGCCGCACCGGGAATGAAATCGATCTTTCGCGCCTTCATCACGCCGTCGATCGAGGCGTAGAGGTCGGCCGCAAACTCGTCCCGACTGGCGGCGAGCCGGTGCGCATCTTCAGTCTGGCCGAGCAGCGCCGCCATTGTGGTAGCATCCTTGAAACCGCGCAGGGCAAAGAAATCATCCCAGTAGGAATGCATGGCCTTTGCCGAATACCCTTCGTGGCTGATCGAGGGCGGCAGCAGTCCGAAATAGAGGGCCTGCTCGCCACTCCGGTATTCCGCGGTCCGGTGAGTCCGCCGGAGCGAGTCGAGATAGCCGACGGCAGCCCGCACGTTGGGCCAGAGGTGTGCGAGCAGGGCGCGATCGCCCGTATGCCGGAAGTACTCCATCACCAGATAGATGAACTCCCCGTGACTGTCGTGCTCTGCCACCGGGTCGGCCCCGCGGCGATCGACGCAACAGGGAATCTTGCCGTCAGGATACTGATAGCGGGCGTACCAGAGCAGAAAATCACGCACTTCGCTGGCGTGCCCGAACCGGAGCAGCGCGGTCGAGGTCAGCGCCCCATCGCGGATCCAGGAGCGCTCATAGGAACGGGAACCGGGCTGGAGGGCCGCGCTATCCCGATTGACGAGGATGTAGCCGATCGTGCTGGCAATGCTGTTCGTGATGCGCGCACCCTCACCCGGCAGCGTGATGCTCGCGGCATCGACCGAGTGCGCCCATCCGGCGGTCACCTGTTGCAAGGCGGTGTCGACCCCGGCCGCGCGAAGCGGCGGCAGGAAGCCGCGATCGAAAGGCACTTCGATGTCGACGGTGGTACTCGCGCCTGGTGCAAGGTTGACGGGCCACGACAGCGCCCCCGAGGCCGCGCCAAAGGCATCCTGCACCGTGGTGCCGACCGGCAGCGCCCGCGCACGGAGATACTCCACGATATCGCCGCGGGCAAAGGGAACGGCGCCGAAACGTGCGCCGGCGGTAAGTGCCCGGACCTCGCGCAGCCCGTTCACCACCACCTGACTCCGATCCCAGCGTAACGAGTCGATCCGGCTGGTTCCGCCCGGTGTGCCGAGGAATTGCCAGGGCGGGTTGACCTGGAACGGTCGGATCGCGAGGTAGAGCGTCGTCCGCAACGGCGACGCGCCGTGGTTGGTGATGCGATAGCGGCCGATGAGGCTGGATGCCGTCGCCGAACCGCGCGCGAATGCGGTCACGTCGAGGGTGGCGTCGCCCACGCGCCAGCTCACCGTCGGAATCGGCAGCCGTCCCTGGGCCAGCGAAGCGCTCCGCTGAGCGTCGTTCCAGCTTCGTAGCTTCCCTTCCAGATACAGAAATGGCTCGATGCTGAAGGCACCGGTCCCGGGCTCGAGCGCACCGTCTTCCCCGAGCAGTGCTTCGTCGCGCGCGCCATTGACACCGACGACGGTCCACGCTGCCGCCTCACCACTCAGGTACCGCGGGAAGGTGCCTCGTGCTGCATCACTGGCGACCAGTTTGAAGAACGCATTTCGTGATGCGGCCGACTCGAGGGGCTCGATGCGCCACTCGCGGAGGCCGACGGGTCGGCTAGCGGAACCCGCCACGACGTCGAGTCGCAGATAGCGCACGTCACTGTCGGGAAGGTAGAAGTGATCCGAAAGCCCTCGCCCACGTTGCCGCGACTCGACCACGTGCCAGCGTCTTGCGTCTTCGGAGGCGAGCAGAGTCAGCCGCACGGGAGCGTGTTCTGGCTCCCAGACTAACGAAACCGCGCCGAATTCGCGGCTCCGCAGGAAGTCGAGAGTGAGAGATGCCCGCGCGCGACCCGCCCGCCAAACAGTGATACCATTGCCATCGATCGCAGCGCTCGCCGTGTGGCCTGCCTCACTGCTCGTCGCCGTGATGGCAGGGGTCAGCGTGTAGGGCCCGCTGTCGGGCAAGGGCGCAATCGCGAGATCGTCGAACCAGACGCTCCCCTTCCCACCACCGCTGCCGGCGGTGATCACCAGCTCGAGGGACGCCACCTCCCTGAGTTCCCCGCCCCCCTTGGGACCCCAGGCGAATGCGATCTGTCGCTTGCGGATGGTGATCTTCTCCCACGCGCCGGAAAAGTGACGATCGCGCTCGGTGTACCACCAGACATTCTCGCCGCTCGCATCAATCAGCTTGAATTCGAGTGTATTTGGCGCCGCACTCCCCTTGATCCAGAAGGTGAAGGCATAGTTGTCGTGCAGCGGCAGAGCGAGTGCTCGGCGAGCGATGGCGTACCCTCCGCCGGTGAAGCCGAAGTCCAGCCTCATCGCTCGGCCTCGACGTCCCACATCGCCGTGGAGAGTGAGTGCCACGCCATCGGCCGGGTGGGCGCTCCAGCCTTCGATCCGGTCGAAGGCATCGAGCACCTGCGCGGTGTCCCCCCGCAAAGGCACCAGCAGCGAGGCGAGCAGCAAGGCGCTCATCATCCCTTGACGCTCCCCGCCATGATCCCCTGGATGTAGTAGCGCTGCAGGAAGAGGAAGGCGATGAACACCGGCACCACCGTGACCACGGCGCCGGCCATCATCAGCTCGACATCCTGGACGTGTTCACCGGCAAGATTCGCGAGCGCCACGGGAAGATTGTAGCGCGCATCGTCGCTCAGGACGATGAGCGGCCACATGAAGTCATTCCAGGCACTCAGGAAGGTGAAGACGCCTAGTGTCGCGAGCACGGGACCGAGCGACGGGAGCACGATCGAGCGGAAGACGCGGAATTCACTGGCGCCATCGAGCCGCGCGGCATCGAGCAGATCGTCAGGGATCGAGAGGGCATACTGCCGCACCAGGAAGATGCCGTAGATCGGCGCCAGCACCGGGATCATCGCTCCGAAGAGCGTGTTGATCAGCCCCATCTCGCGGAGCAGGATGAACATCGGCAGCATGGCGACCTGCCCCGGGATCACCATCCCGGCCAGCAGCGCGCGGAAGATCGCCTTGCTACCTCGGAAGCGCAGCTTCGCGAAGGCATAGCCCGCCATTCCGGTGATCAGGACGGCGAGGATCGTCCCGCCGAGGGCGATGATCAGCGAGTTGGCGAAGTAGCGCCCCATGTTCTGCGACAAAAAGAGCGCGCGATAGTGCTCGAGCGAGGGATGGTGCGGCAGCAGCGGTGGCGGCGAGGTGTTGGCCTCCCCCGACCGCATCAACGACGCGGAGACCATCCACAGCAACGGACTCGCCGCGAGGAGTGCCCCCACGAAGAGCAGGGCATGGAGCCCAACCGAACGCCAGCGGAGCTTCACGGGGCACTCTGCCGCTGCAACCGCAGCTGAATCAAGGTGCCCAGCAGTGTGAGCAGGAAGAGCACGACCGCAATGGACGCCGAGAAGCCAAGGCGCCACCAGCGGAAGCCTTCCTCATACATATAGAGCACCAGCGTCAGCGTGCTCTTGAGCGGGCCGCCCTGGGTCATCACATACGGCTCGCTGAAGATCTGGAACGAGGCAATCATCGTTACCACGCCCACGAACACAAACGTCGGCCCGAGCATCGGCAAGGTGACGTGCCGGAACCGGCTCCAGGCCCCTGCCCCATCGAGCGACGCGGCCTCGTAGAGCTCATCGGGAATGCTCTGCAACCCGGCGAGAAAGACCAGCATGTTGTAGCCGAAGTTCTTCCAGACCGAGAGCAGAATCAACGAGGGCATCGCCCAGTGCGGGTCGCCAAGCCAGTCGATCGGCCCGACGCCAACCACCCCGAGGGCCGCGTTGAGCAGACCATACTGCGGGTGGTAGATGTATCGCCATACCAGCGCCATCGCGACCAGCGTCGTGACCCACGGCGCGAAGAAGGCACTTCGGAAGAACGGCTTGAAGCGAACCAGCTTGGCGTTGATCGCAATGGCGGCGGCGAGCGAGACCGCCGCCGACAGCGGGCCGCCGACGACCACGAAGTAGAGCGTGTTCTTGAGCGCCTTCCAGAAGAGTGGCGACGTGGCCAGGTCGTGATAGTTCTTGAGGCCGATGAAGCGGGTGTTGCCGAGGTCGGCGATGGAATAGAGATCGAAGTCGGTGAAGCTCAGCACGAACGCGCCGAGCACCGGGATCGCGAAGAAGATCCCGATCAGCAGCAGCGCCGGCGCCACGAAGGCCCACCCTGCCCTCGCCTCGGCCCGTGCCTCCGCTTCGATCACGGCTTCACCCCTGGGCGACGCGCGAGCAGATAGCGACGCCGCTCGAGCAACCGATCGACATCGGCATCGAGCGAGGCGAGCGCTGCAGCCTGGGTCTGGCTGCCGCGCACGGCGGTCTCGGTGCGATCCATCACCTTGGTGGTGACCTGTTCCCACTCGGGTACCATCGGTGTCGGCACTGCGCGGCCAAGCTGGATCCGGAATGCATCCGCCTCGCGATCCGCGGCGAGAGCGGAATCCGCCCACGCTTCCTTGCGCGCCGGCAAATCCCCGCTGAGACGGTAGAACTTCGCCTGCTGATCCGGGCGCGAGAGGTAGCGCACCAACTCGAGCGCCAGCGCCGTGTGCTTCGACGATTTGAACACCACCAGCGACGCCCCGCCAGCGAGCGACACTCCGGAAGCCGCACCAGTCGGCCCTGGCAGCGGCGCGGTGGCCCAGGCGTCCTGCAATTCCGGTGGCAGGCGCCGGCGGAATTCGCCGAGATTCCACGGGCCGGTGATGTACATCGAGAAAGTCGCGCGACCGAATTCCTGATAGAGGTTTGCGATCTCGGTGCTGCTCACCGGCGGGGCGAGCCCCTCGCGAAAGAGTGCCACGAGGAACGCGAACGCCTTGGCATACTCGGCCTGCCGGAAGACGCCGAAGCCATTGGAGTCGATGAGGGCGGAGCCTTGTTGCAACCCGAGGATCGCCATCGGCGGCCATTCGTTCACGGGCAAGTAGAGCGCGTACTTGTCGGGGCCCACCACGCGCTTCACGGCCCGCATCGCCGCGAGCCAGTCGGTCCAATTGTCGGGCATCGTCGCGTAGCCCGCCTTCGCGAGGATGTCCTTCCGGTAGAAGAGCACGCGGGTGTCGACGTACCACGGCACGCCGTAGATGGTGTCGTTAACGCGATTGGTCGCAAGAATGCCCGGGAAGTAGGAGCTGTCGGGAAGCCCGCCTGCCACCGGCGCCAGCGCACCAAGGGTCACCATCTCCGGGATCCAGGTGTTACCGAGCTGAGCGACATCGGGCGTCGCGCGACCGACGATGGCGGTCAGCAGTTTCTCGTGTGCCGCCGTCCACGGGATCTGCTGCACCCGCACGTGCACGCCGGGGTGCTCGCGCTCGAAGCCACGCACGAGCTCCTGCACCACTTCGCCTTCACGACCAAAGGCCCAGAAGCGAAGCGTTGCCTCCTGTCGTGGACCACCACACCCCGATGCAGCTGCCAGCAGGGCGAGCGCGCCCAGCGCGATACGATGATTCACTTCGCCTGGTCCAGCCAGCCGCCGCGGAAACCGGCGCGCTTGAGGCCCTGCACCAGATAGGGGCTCTTGCGCATGTACTTCCAGACCAGATCGGAGCGGTGATTGGCGATCATCGCGACAATGGGCCCCTGGTCGATACCGAGGTAGTCGGTGTCGAACCACCCCTTGCCGGGAATGAGACGTCCCTGGGACACCGGCACATCGGTCCATTGCCACGTCGGGTTGAAGGCATCGACGAACCCGTACTCACCGAATAGCGCGTCGCCGTAACTCTCGCGCATCGTGACCAGTGCGGGTCCGACGATTTCAGGCGCGAAGGCGATCGAGCCGCCAGCTGCGGTTGGCGCGATGGTGCCGTCGTCGCGGATCTCGGTGTAGCTCGCCCCGCGCGCGGCGTAGGTAAAGAAGCGACGGTCGCGCCCCTTCACTGCGTGCGTCGCATCGGCCGGACCATCGGATGCCGAGAGTCCCCACGTATTGGCGCCATAACCTGTCCAGCCATCCGGGTTGGCGACGGCGTAGTTGCGTTGGGCAATGGTGGCGCGACGTGAATTCTCGAAGTAATCGATCCCCTTGCCGCGCATGAAGCTGTCGGCAATGCCGCGGAAGTCGACCCAGACTTGCGAGTAGTGGTGGCCGAACATCGGCGCGAAGCCGACGTGCTGCTGCCCCTGGAACTCACCCCAGGTATAGGTGGAGGTCCAGGCATCCCACGCCTCGTTCGCCACAGGGTGCGTTGGAGAACCGAGTGCGAGGAGGTAGACCAGCATCGCCTCGTTCATCCCGCGCCAGTCGAGATGGTGGAACCCCTGCTCGGGATACCACCCCATCGTCACAAGTGGCGGCCGCGGCTGTGCCCATGCCCAGTCGACTCGGCGGTAGAGCGAATCGGCATAGGCGCGAATGGCGGGCTCAGAACCGCTCTCGCGATCGAAGTACTGCTGGGCGAAGAGCACCCCGGCCATCAGCAGCGCCGTGTCGATGGTCGAGAGTTCCACGGTCTGGAACCGGGTGCCGTCCGCAGGGTTGAGAAAATGATAGAAGAAGCCCTGGTATCCACCGGTCCCGGAGGCCGCCGCCCCCTGCCGAAGATTCCAGAAGAAGCGCAGTGTGGTCAGAGTACGCTCAGCCGCGGCCTCGCGGCTGACGTACCCCTGCTCCGCGCCGATCCCGTAGGCCGTGAGCGCGAAGCCAACGGCGGCAATGCTCGAGAATGACTGTGTCGGCCAGCGATCCGGCGTGAGGCCGGTGTTCGCCGGAGTCTTCTCCCAGAAGAACTTGAAGGTGCGCTGGGAAAGGGTATCGAGGAATGCATCGACCCGCGGCGCGGTGACCGTGGCGGCCGGTTCCATCGTCGTGGTACTGCAGCCGGCCAGCACGGCGACGACAAAGGTTGCGGCAAGGATGGGGCGAGTGGTGCAGAGTGAGCTCATCGGATCGCCCCAGAGGGTGGAGCAGCGATGGGGCACCGGTCTGGTGCCCCACCGCCATTCAGGTCAGAAAGTGTATTCGGCGCCGAGCTGGATCCGGCGAGCATCGGTCACGACGCAGCCGGCCTTGCCGAAGTTCTCCTTGTCGTTCGGGTCGCCCGTATTGTAGCAACCGAGGTTGGCGCGGTTGAACGCATTGAACATATCCACCGTCAGGCCCAACGTGCCGCGGCCGAACGACGGCAAGTCTTTCCGCAACCGCATATCGACATTCCGGTACGGGAAGGTCCCCGGCACGGTGTAGCCGCCGCGAATGTACCCAGCCCCGCAGAAGCGACCCGGGCAGCCGACGTCGATCTTGTACTTGCCGCCGAAGGTGGCAAGGCCCGAGAACTGGATGCCGAAAAGATACGGCAGATCGACAATCCAGTTCGCCACGACGCGATGCTGCTCGTCGTTGGACGGGTGCTTCGGGATCCCCAGCGCGTTCGGGAAGGCGAAGACATCACCCAGATTGTCGACACCCTGCAACGAGCGGGTTGCGTACGTGTACGCTACGCCGACGCCCCAGCCGAGATCCTTGGTCGACGCGCGACGATACGGGCGGTCGATCTGCACCTGGAGTGCGTCGTACCAGGTCTTTCCGTCGTTGGTGCTGTAAATGAAGTTGCTGAAGCCGTGCGCACCGAGATCGAAGTTGTCGCAGCAACCGCCGGTGGAGTTCAGCTTGAAGTTGGCCCAGTTGAGGGTCATCTGGTCCACACCGCGAACGCCCGCATAGGTCGCCGACACCGCCCAGTCCGCGATCAGCTGACGAAGCCCGACGTTGAACTGCGTCGACTTGGGGCTCTTGGCCTTGTTGTCGATGAGCCAGGCCTCCGGCGTACCGACGCTGTGCACCAATGCGTCGAGCGTGGACTTGCTCGCCGTGAGGTATGCGTCGCTCCACGCCACCTGATTCCCGGTCGGTGCCACGCCGCGCGGTGCGAACTTCACCGTATAGGTCGGGTGGGCGAGCTTCTGGGTCTCGTCGACAGCGAAGAGGTCGAACTGCGACCGGTCGTAGTAGATGCCGAATCCGCCGAAGAGCGTGGTCTTGCCGGCCTTGTCGAACGAGTACGAGAAGCCGAGGCGCGGCTGGATCGCGCCATAGAATGGCTTCCGCTGCGAGCCATCGGTGGTGTACCGGGTCAGGTCGAGCGGCGTCATCAGCTGATTGTTGTAGCGCGTCAGCGTGTCGACGACGTTCTTCGGAGTCACGTAGTCATAGTTGAGCATGTGCGACTCGTAATCCCAGCGCACGCCGAGGTTGAACGTGAGGCGCTCGGACGGGCTCCAGTCATCCTGCAGGTAGAGACCGACCTGATTGTTGTTCGCGTTCAGGTTCGGGTCGCCGGTGCCGTACCGGAGTTCACCCGGGGAACCGAAGTTGTAGGTCGAGCCGTCCTGCGTCGCGTTGTAGACGAAGCGCGGCGTGCCGTCGTTGTCCTTGAGAATGTCGTACTTCACGAGGTCGAACGAGGCCCCCATCTTGATCACGTGCCGACCAGCCATCTCGAGGCCTGAGTAGGTCAGGTCATCGCGGAAGCCGATGCGCTTCTGGAGGAAGTCCTGGGTGCTCGAGTTGCTGCCGATGACCGCCTGCCCACCGCTGTAGTTGTACTCGCGGGTCGCGATGCCGGCCTCGTTCGGGCTCGGGTTCCGGCGGAAACGCGAGTAATCCACCTTCGCCTCGTTGAGCCATGCGCCCATGAACGAGTTGTACTTGAGCTGGGCGATGGTCACGTTCTGGCGGTAGTTGACGGCGGTCTGGAAGGCGTTGTTACCGCCGAAGTCGCGGATGTCGGTCTCGTGGCGATTGCTGAACGAGAGCTCCATCTGTGACTTGGTCGACGGGGCATAGTCGAGCTTGGTGAAGATCAGCGACTCCCGGAATGGTGAGCCGAATTCGCCGTTGTACTTCGCGAGATTCACGGTGTCGAGCGCCGGGAAGCCGGTTGGCGGGGTGTTGATCGCCACGCGGTTGTTGCGATTCTGGGTATTGCCTTCGTACGACGCGAAGATGTGCGCCTTGTCCTTGATGATCGGACCGCCGAACGAGAGCGCCATCAGCGTGCGGTTGTAATCCGGCTTCTTGTAGTTCGGATTGGTGCTCTTGTCCTTGACCTGGAACGAGTCGAGCGCGACGAAACCTTCATTCTGGTATCCGACCAGTGCGTTGCCGGTCCAGATGTTCGAGCCCGACTTGGTGGTCGCGGTGATGATCGCGCTCGAGGACTTCTGATACTCGGCCTTGAAGTTCTGCGAGATGACCCGGTATTCCTGGATCGCGTTGCGCGGGAACGGATTGCCGCGCGAGGCGTCCTGTCCGCTCACACCACCGGCCGTGAGGTCGTTCTTGAGCGAGGTCCCGTCAATGAACAGGTTGACGGAGCTGGGTCCCTGACCGCCGGCCGAGAATGTCCGGAAGTTGCCGCTCACGCGATCCTCGGTGACCGTGACGCCCGGGGCCAGCGCGGCAAGATCGAGGAAGTTGCGGCTCGGCGTGGGCAGCTTGCTGATCTGCGCCGAGCTCACGTTGGTGGCGACTTCGGAGGTGCGTGTCTCCGTGGTCGGCGCCGCTGTGACAGCGATTTCGGCCAGGGTGACGGCGCGCTGCTCCAGCGCGAAGTTCTGCTCGATCGTGGTGCCGATCTGCACCACCACGACACGGCTCTGGGCACCACTGCCGACCCGGCGAGCGGTGAGTTCATAGGTGGCCGGAATCAGGCCTGGCAGCACATAGCCACCGTCGCCGCGTGCCTGTGCGGTGCGAACGACGCCGCTCGCGATGTTCTTCGCGATCACCTCGGCCCCAGTCGCCGCCTTGCCGTCGAGGGTGATCGTCCCTCGAATGGTGCCGGTCGAATTCTGGGCGGACACCGGACCGACCAGCAACACGGCGAAGAGCGCCATACTGATGGCCAGAAACCGGTTGAGGTGGTTACGCATTCCTCGAGTGTTCATACAACCTCCCTCCAAGGTGGACTACGGTACTGCGCTATTGCGGAATCGGGGGCCCGGCCGGTGCAGCCCGGGCACCGCAAGACCGGCGCACGACGAGGGTCGTCGTGGCGGTTTCACGGATGAGAGCGCGGCGGCCCGGGTGACGAAGCTCCGAGACCAGTGCCGCTGTAGCGCGCTCCCCGAGCGCGCTGATGTCAACGTGTACCGAACTGAGCGCCGGCTCGACATAGCGCGCCATGGGGATGTCGTCGAACCCCCCGATGGCGATGTCATCCGGGACCCGGAGTCCGGCCTCACGCAGGGCGAAGAGCGCCCCGATGGCCATGCCGTCGTTGGCCGCGAAGATCGCGGTCGGGCGTGGTTGCAGTCGCAGTAGTGTCTGCGCTCCGGCAGCGCCGGCGGCTTCGCTGAAGTCGCCGGGCACGATGAGTTCATCGAGCACCGGGAGTCCGCTGTCGGCAAGTGCCGCGCGATAGCCACGCAGCCGCTCGGTCGCGTCGAAGTTCCCCGCTTCTCCGGTCAGGATCGCAATGCGCTGGTGGCCGAGGGACGCGAGGTGACGGACCATGCTGTAGGCCCCCTCGTAGTTCTCGACGTTGATGGCATTGTGGGGTGTTTCGGAGGGCGGGCAGTTCAGCAGGACGACAGGGAAACCGGCGGGGAGCGCTCGCCGGGAAAGCTCACCGGTAAACTCGGGCGACATCAGCACCAGGCCGTCGACCCGGCCGCGCATCGCGCGAAGCGCTGCCTCCAGGGTCGGGCCACTATGGCGCGCGCTGGAGACAATGCATTGGTACCCCTCGAGCTGGGCCGTCTGGTCGATGCCGCGCATCACTTCCGAGAAGAACTCGCCGTAGAGGTCCGGGAGCAGGACGCCGATGGTATGGGTCCGGTTGGTGATCAGTGAACGGGCGCCACCGTGCGGGGTGTAATGCAGCCTGGCCGCCGCGGCCCTGACCCGGTCGCGGGTCTCGGGGGCCACCAGATCGTCGCGATTGAGGGCGCGCGAAGCAGTGGCGATCGAGACCCCGGCATCCCGGGCGACTTCCCTGATGGTGACGCTCAAGAGGACTCTGCCGGGCTCGTGGGAGGTGAGCGGACCGGGCACCCGACCGGATCGCCCGCCGGGGTGCCGGCGAGCTGATTGAGCGAATGCAAACGTTTTCGGTGATATGTAAACGTTTGCATTTGTTCGGATTTGCGCAAGGGGGAGGGCGCAGAGACTAATGCCACCACCGCAGTGCTCCCCCTCCCTGATCCCTGGTCTCCTGTCTCTAGTCTCTGGTCGGATGTCGCCCCCGGCAGGGATCCCCCGCATCTCCCGGTACTGATCCCTACCCTCCGACCCGGAGTCTTACCGATGTCCCAACTGATCCGCCGCAGCGGGTTTGCCAATACCCTGCTCCTTGCCACTACAGTCGTCAGCGGCGCGCTGCTCCTCCGCGGCGCGACCCCGGCCGCCCCTGCCACCACCGCGACTGTTCCCGCCGGCGATGCCTGGCTCACCAAGCTCACCGCCAAGCACCGGCAGCTCTTCGACACCCCGACCTCGAACGGTGGCGTCCCGCTGGTGCACCTGATGAACTACTACGACACCTGGAACAAGGCGTACGCGGTTCCCGACAAGGAGATCAACGGTGTCCTGACCTTTTACGGCGCCACAACCTTCTTCGGACTCTCGGATGCGATGTGGTCGAAGTACCAGCTGGGCGCCTTCCTGAACGAGAAGGACGCGGCCGGCACGCCGTTCACCGCCAATCCCTGGCGCAGCAACCCGGTGATTCTCGGGATGAAGCTCGCCCCGGCGAGTATCGAATCGATGCAGAAGCGCGGCGCGACCTTCATCATCTGCAATAACGCGCTGACGATCTTCTCCGGCATGGTCGCGCAGGCGCGCGGGCTCGACGCTAACGCCGTCTATGCGGACATGAAGTCGAACATCCTGCCTAACGTCACGCTGGTTCCGGGTATGGTGGTGGCGATCGAGCAGGCGCAGCGTGCGGGTCTCACCTATCACCGCCAGTAAACTGCTGCGACTGGTCCGCGACGAGCCGCGTATGGCATTTCCTTGCGACAACAGTACCGGCGGCGCCGTCGCGCGGCTGACCCTGGTGGCGAGCGATGGCTTCCCGCTCGCCGCCATTCGTTACCGGGCGCAGGGCGAGACGAAAGGCGTCGTGATCATCGCCCCGGCGACCGGCGTCCGGCAGAAGTACTACGGCGCCTTCGCATCCTGGCTCGCCAGTCGTGGTTACGACGCGATTACCTGGGACTGGCGCGGCGTCGGTGATTCCCGTCACGAGATGGTGCCAGGTGACCAACGGCTCACTATGCGAGCCTGGGGTGAGCGCGACCTCGAGGCGGCGCTGGTCTGGGGAAAGTGTCGCGCCGCCGGTCGACCGCTGCACTTCGTGGGACACTCCTTCGGCGGCCAGGCCCTCGGCCTCGCTGCGTCGGCCCCGGCGGTGACACGGGCCGTGATGATTGGCGCAGGCGAGGGGTATTTCGGACATTGGCCGGTGCCGACTCGGTGGGCCCTCGCGGCGTTCTGGTACGGAGTCATGCCGACCCTCGCCTCGCTCCTTGGTTATTTCCCGTCGTCCCGGTTCGGTCTGGGTGAAGATCTGCCCAGCGGAGTCGCCCGGGACTGGGCGCGATGGTGCCGGAACCCGGAGTATCTCGGGACCTGGGGAGGACACGCCCGGCTCACCCTGCCGGTGATGGCCTACTCCTTCAGCGACGACTGGATCGCCCCCCACCGCGCCGTCGATGCCTTGCTCGGGCGCTATCCCTCGGCGCGAAAGACTCACTGGCACCTCACCCCGCGCCATCTGGGAACCGAGGCAATCGGCCATTTCGGCTTCTTCCGCGAAGGGGTGACACCGAAGCTCTGGCGGGAAAGCGCCGACTTCTTCGACGCCGGATAACCGTGCCGGGCCGGGACGATCGGCAAGGCTTTGTGGACGAATTTCCACTGCCCTGAACAGGGCGGGGGGCTAAATTGATCGCTCAACTTGACGGGCCGGGTATCCAGATGACACCTGCGGCGCTTCCTCACCGTTCCTACGAGCTCGACGCCTCGACCGAGGCGCTCTTCCTGCGTTTGTACAGCGAGCTGCGCCGAATCGCCGACCACCTGCTTCGGCGCGAAGCCGTCGGTCATACCCTCCAGCCCACCGCCCTCGTCCACGAAGCCTGGTTCAAGCTCGCCGGCCCCGGCGCGCCCGAGCCGGTTGACAGGGGTCACTTCCTGGCGCTTGCCGCCCGCGCCATGCGGCAGGTGCTCGTCGACAGCGCACGTCGGCGGCGCGCCGCCAAGCGAAAGGGCGAGCCGGTCCATATCAGTGTGGCTGATGGTGCCTTGACCTTCGCCCTGCCACTTGATGACCTCATCGCCGTCGATGATGCACTGGTTCGCCTCGCGAGCAACGACGAACGACTGGCACGCGTGGTCGAGCTGCGCTTCTTCGCCGGGCTCTCCGAGGACGAAATCGCCGCGGCGCTGAATGTGACCACCCGGACGGTGCAACGCGACTGGGTGAAGGCCCGCGCCTGGCTGCATTCCGAATTGGCAAGCGAGCCGCCCGCGAAATGATCGCGGATCCGCAGTGGACCGAGCTCAACCAGCTCTTCGATGAAGCGGTTGAGCTCCCGGCCGAGCAGCGTGCCCGGCTGCTGGGTGCACTGCGGTTGCGAAATGCTCCCCTGGGCGAGCGGCTTGCGCGAATGCTCGACGCGCACGATCACCCCGGTCCGCTCGACCAGCGCATCACCCCGATGGATGACAGCTCGCTGCAGGAGCACGCCGCCGCCGCGTTGCGCGATCGCTACCGGCTCGACGAACCGCTCGGTGTCGGCGGCATGGCCGCCGTCTTCCTCGCCCACGAGACCAAACACGATCGCAAGGTCGTGGTGAAGGTGTTGCAGCCCCGGCTCGCTGCCGCGATCGGCACTGCCCGCTTTCTCGATGAGATCAGGATCAGTGCCAAGCTCTCCCACCCGCACATCCTCGCACTGATCGATTCGGGCGAGGCCGACGGACTGCTCTACTACGTGACTCCGTTCGTCGGTGGCGAGACCCTGCGCGAACGACTCGCTCGCCGTGGGGCGTTGCCGTTGTCGGATGCCGTTGCATTGCTTCGCGATGTCGCCGATGCCCTCGCGCACGCGCACGACGCAGGCGTGGTGCATCGCGACCTCAAACCGGAAAACGTGCTCTGCGTCGGGAGTCACGCCTTCCTGCTCGACTTCGGCGTGGCGAAGCTCGAAGCGGGCGCCGCCGTGTCGCGGCCCACCGACCCCGGTCTCGCCATCGGAACGCCGGGGTACATGGCGCCGGAGCAGGCGGCTGGCGTTACCGTCGATCATCGCGCCGACATCTACGTATGGGGATTGCTCGCGCGCGAACTGCTGACCGGCCAGCGACTCCTCGATGCGCCACTCGCGAGCCTCCGCGCCGATGTGCCGCGCTCGCTGGTAGCCCTGATCGAAGCGTGCGTCGCGCTCGATCCGGTGGAACGCCCCTCGACGGCGGCGTCGCTCGTCGCCGCGCTCGACGGCGTGTTGGCCCCGGTGAAGGTGGCGCCACGCTGGCCCTGGCTCGTGGCAGCGGCAATCGCGCCGATCGCGATCGGACTCCTCCTTGCCAGCAGGCCGGCGAAGCCCGTCGTCCCCGCGCTGACTGGTCCGATCGCCGTCACCCCGCTCGACGATGAGACCGCAGATACTTCGCTCGCCGGCTGGGGACGACTCGCCGGCGACTGGATGACCCAGGGGCTGCACGAAGCGAACCTGCTCCCGGTTGTCCCGTGGGAATCGGCGCTGCTAGCGACCGAGCGACACCATAGCGAGGCGGCGGCCGGCCGCCTGCAGGATTTCAACAAGCTGGTGCGCGAGGAGACGGGCGCCGGAGCGATCGTACGCGGCAGCTACTACCGCACTGGCGACTCGCTCCGGTTCCAGGCCACCGTGGTCGATGCCCGCTCCGGTGCACTACTGATCGCCGTCACGCCAGTGGTCGTCCTCCGTGATTCGGCCAACGCAGGCGTGCGACAACTCCGCGATCGGGTGATGGGCGCGATCGGGCTCGCCCTCGACCAGCGCGTCGCTGCCGGAAGTGCCTTCGCCACTCAGCCACCGACGTACGAGGCCTACCGCTCCTTCGACCGCGGTCTCGCGCATTTCAATCGTTATGAGTATGCCGCTGCACGGGTCGACCTGCAGGATGCCTGGCACCACGACTCGACCTTCTTCCCGGCGCTGATCCTCGGATCCTACGCTGCCGCGAATGACAACGACTGGGTCGCCGCCGACACCCTGATCCGGCTCGCGCTCTGGCACCGGCCGCTCCTCAACGACTTCTACCTCTCGTTTGCCGAGATGATGGCCGGCACAGTGAAGGGCGACAAGGAACGCGCGCTCCGCGGCGCGCTGCGGGGGAGTGCTCTCGCGCCCGGCTCCCGGCTCCCGTACAACGCGGCGCACTTGCTGGAGCAGCTCAATCGCCCGCGCGAAGCGGATTCGGTCCTGGCCGCAATGGATGCGGACCACGGCCCGATGCGCGACTGGCCCGCCTACTGGAGCCAGCGCGCCTTCAGCAACCATCTGCTCGGCGACTACGATCAGGAATTGAAGATGGCGCGCACGATGCGGGCGCGGCATCCGATGCAGCGAGTGAGCTGGGTGATCGAGGCCCGTGCCTATGCCGCTCTGGGTCGGCAGCAGGAACTCGACTCGCTCGTCGCGGTGGCGCGATCGCTCGAACCCGATGTCTACTGGTCGGTGGGAGCAATGCTCGTGATCGCAGGCCAGGAAGCGATGGTGCACCAGCACGGCAACCCGGCGCTGCTCTTCCAGCAGGCCGTCGACTTCCTGACGCCCCGGCTCGCGCTGGACCCGACCGATCGCAACCATCGTAACTGGCTCGCGAACGCACTGATCGGACTCGGCCAGCGCGACTCGGCCGAGCGCGTCCTGCTCGCCCTCGACCGCGACGAGCCGAACAGGCTGGCGACCCGCGGTCGACTCGCCGTGCTGGCTGCGCGACGTGGCAACCGCGCCAGCGCCGAGCAATGGCTGCTCGACGCTCCCGCACACCAGCGCGGCGAGGCGCTGCTCTATGAAGCCCGGATGGCCGCCGTCCTCGGCGACAAGGAGACCGCGCTTACCCGCCTCGCCGACGCCCTCCGCGCTGGCGTCGACAACTGGCACTGGAACATCCACTACGCCCTGCCCGACTTCGCCGCTCTCTCGCGGGATCCCCGGTTTACCTCGCTGGTCACACCGCATTAGGTCCTGCTGCGACTGGCGCTCCAGGAAACCGGTGCCACACAAGCGCCGTAAATCGTCATAGCTTTCGAGATGCGCCTACTCCAACCTCGAGGACCTCAATGACGATCAAGAAGGCTGCCAGGAAGGTTGCGGAAGAGACCGCGGCCGCGGTCGTGAAGAAGACCACCAGCGCGGGGACAGCGGCCAAGGCGGCAGCGAAGTCTGCGGCCACTCGCCTTGCCGACAAGGTCAGCGGTCGTGAAGCGAAGCGGAAGAAGGTCAAGAAGGCCGCGGCCGTCTTCCTCGGCGCCGCAGCCGCTGTCGGGGCCGGCGTCGCCATCGCCAAGGCCGCCAAGATGAAGAAGAAGGGTCGCTAGCGAGCACCCGCGGTCGCTGGCACCAGCACATCGAGGGCCAGCGGCCGGATCTTGTACTCCAGGGGCGCCTTCAGCACCGCGACTTCCCCATCGACCGCCACCCTGACGAAGTGGTGGCGCGCCTCGATCGTGACACTCTCCGCACTCACCATCTCGAGCTGACCTGTCAGTTCTCCCTTCGACAGCATCCGCCAGACCAGCCGAAGCAGATGCCAGCGGCGCCTCGCCTGCACGACGTAGACGCCGAGCTCTCCGGTGGTGAGCGAATCGCGGCCGCCCGCGTCGAGCCCGGTCATCCGGTAGGGATTGTTGCCGATCATCACGAGCGAGGTCCGCCGTAACACCGGTTCACCGTCGACCACCAGCCGCAGCCCGAGGGTCGGGTTGTGCCGGAGGACACGGAAGGTGGCCCACCCGGCAATGATCCACTTCCGCATTCCGTGCGCGGGAAAGCGCTGCCGCAGCTCGACAATTCTCGGATAGAGCCCCAGCGACGAGTTGTTCAGGAAGAGTCGGCCATTCACTTCGGCGACATCCACCTGTGTGCGGTGGCCGGCGACAATCACTGCGACTGCCTGGGCCAGCTCCTGGGGAATCCCGAGATCCTTGGAGAAGTGATTGAGGGTGCCGAGCGGTAACACGCCGAGCGTGATGTCATGACCCTGCATCGCGGAGACCACGCTGTTCACCGTGCCGTCACCGCCTGCCGCGACTATTACCTTCGCCCCGGAAGCGATCGCCGCCGCGGTCGCAGTCGCGAGTTCGCTGCCAGAGTGCGCCGCGAGTACCGTCGCCTCGCGCCCCGCTGCCCTGAAAAGCTGCTCGACCTCCTGCACACGCTCATCGGTCGCACGCGCACCGGCGGTGACGTTGAGGATGACCGCAGTCGCTTCGTCGGGCGCTAGCATTCCAGGCACGCCTCCTCACTTGAACATCTGCGGCAGATCGGACATCCTGCAGGCCCTGGCTCGAGACCGTACCGGCTGGGACGTTCACGGTGACCCTGGACGCACCCTTTTCGCGAGCCGGGAAGCCGGCACATTGTGCGCGAAGCGCCCCGAGCCGCGTCCACGGAAGGAGAACGCGCCCAACCACCCTTCCCAATGGATCCCGAATGTCGAGCACGCCACAGCTGCAGGTTCTCGGTTGGCTGATCTTCGTCTGGGGGCTCGCGCTGATGGTGATCGCAGCTCGACGCGGCAAGGAGCAGGTCCGTTCGACGACATTGCGGATCTCGGGTGCGCTCGGCGGCCTGGCCTTCTGTCTGTTGGCGGCGATCCTGATCTGGGCCGAGACCTCAGTGACACGAAAGGGGCTCCTGACCGGAGCAGTCGTCGCCCTCGCCGCGAGCTGGTATCTCGGTCGTCATTCTCGCAAGATGGATCGGGCGATCAAGCATACCGCCTGATCGCGAAGTGGGCTCGGCGGGCTTGCCCCGGCCGAGCCAGCGCGGGCAGTATTGTGGTGCTCCCCGCACCCATTCTGTTCCGCTCGATTCAGCCCCGGACCCGCCTCGATGACATCACGGCTCAAGCTCCTCGCGCTCTCGCTCTGCCTGCTCGCTACCACGGCGATGACGGGCAATGCACCGCAGATCGACTGGGCGATGGTGGCCCGGATCCGCGAGGAAGGGTTGCAGCACTCCCAGGTGATGGAGTTCGAGGGGTACATCGTCGATGTGCTCGGCGCCCGACTGACACTCTCCGAAGACATGAAGCGAGCCCAGGGATGGCTCAAGGGCGAACTCAGCCGCATCGGCCTCGTGAATGTGGCGGCCGAACCGTTCATGGATTTCGGAGTCACCTGGGACAACGAGTACACCTCGGTTCACATGCTCGAGCCGGACTATACGCCGATGGTCGGCTATCCGATCTCGCACACGCCGGGCACCGAGGGGAAGGTGGTGGCGCAGGCGGTGATCGTGGATCTCGTCGGCCGGGCCGACCTCGAGAAGTATCGCGGGACACTCAAGGGAAAGGCGGTGCTCGTCACGCCACCAGCCGCCATCGACCTGGTCGCGATGACCAACGGCGTGCCACGGCGGAGTGAAGAAGATCTCCGGAAAATGGAAGAGACCGTCATCGTGCCGCCGCGAGCCGTCGCGGCACGGAGCGTTCGCAATCCCGATCTGCTCACGGCCGAGGAGAAGCTCGTCTTCTACAAGTCGGAAGGGGTGGCGGCCGTACTGCAGTGCGAGAGTGGCTGGCTTGGCGCCTGCCGCGGCTATGCCTCTCCCATTGCCCGACGGATGAATTGGTCACGCGAGGGGATTCTTGCGGCTCCGCCAATGATTGCCATCACACCCGAGCACTACAACCGGATGTACCGGATACTCAAGCGGGACATTCCGGTGAAGGTCGAACTCGAAGTCCGCAACCGGATCGGCGACAAGGTCGAGCAGGCGATGAATATCGTGGGCGAAATCCCGGGCAGCGACCTCAAGGATGAGGTCGTGATGATCGGCGCCCACTTCGACAGCTGGCACGCGTCACCCAACGCGAGCGACAACGCATCGGGCGTCGCAGTGGCGCTCGAGGCGATGCGCATTCTCAAGAAGCTTGGCGCCAAGCCGCGGCGGACGATTCGGGTGGCGCTCTGGGCCGGTGAAGAACAGGGGCTCTTCGGTTCGCGCGCATATGTGAAGCAGCACTTCGGCACCGCGGCGGCCCCGACGCCGGCCTACGAAAAGCTCTCGGCGTATTTCAATCAGGACTATGGCTCGGGGCAGTATCGCGGCATTGCGTTGCAGGGGAACGAAGCTGCGCGCGAGTTGCTGACCGCGTGGATGACGCCATTCAAGGATTTCGGGATGACCACGGTCACCAACCAGAGCCTGGGCAGCACCGATCACGTCGCCTTCGACGACATCGGCCTCCCTGGATTCCAGTTCCTGCAAGATCCGACTCCCGGCCAGGGCGGGCACTCCAATCTCGACTTCCTCGACACCATCCAGCCCAACGACCTGATGAAGAATGCGGTGGTGATGGCGTCATACGCGTGGCACGCCGCGATGGCCGATGCGCGGGTACCGCGGAAGAGCGTGCGTCAGTAGCCGGTGACGCGGTAGCGCACGACCCCACGGAGTCCGTCATCGTCGGTCACCAGTCCCCATAACGTGCCGCGCTCCGCGACTTCCAGCGATACGCCGTCGGGCAGCAGGACCGTGCCGAGCGAGATGCCGCGGGGATCCAGCGCCAGCCAGCGATGGCCCCCTGATTCGGTCCGCAATTCGAGCCAGACGGTGTTGTCGCGGCCCAGCACGACCCGGCGCACGGGAGGGTAGGTTCGCGCCGGCACCACCACTGGGCGCGCCGCCCAGCTCGCGGCACTGCTGATCTTTCGAATTTCCTGCTCCCGCTCCCGGAGAGTGTCCAGCGCCCCTTTTGTGACTGCAATCGGTGCGAAGGGGAAAACCTTCACGAAAAGGGTGTCATCGTTTGCGCCGATCGAGGTGACTCGGAAGCTCTCGTCGCTGACTTCGACAAATGCGAATCCGGCGGTCGCGAAAGACTCCGTACTGAGACGTTCAGGGCAGAACGGAATCGCCATATTCGTGATCAGGGACCCGACAGCCCTCGACACCTGACAATGCGACCTGGGGAAGAACCCGATAGGCTTGCGAATGGCGCCGGCCGCACTCACGCGGACCAGCATCGTCGTTCCCGAGTCCGCACGTGCCGCCCAAGCGGGGCGCCTCAGCGTGGGAATGAATGAGACGGCAGCTCGCAAGTCGCCATTGGGAAGGAGCGCCTGCGGCCAGAGACGCGAGACACCAACCTCTTTGGAGACCGGCTCCGCAAACGACCGCACGAATTTGTAGCCAGGGGAAAAGACGCTCACTCGCGAAAGCGCCGGATCGAAGGTCCAGAGCGAATCCTGTTTGAAGCCAATCCTCGTTACGCGCCGGAACTCGCCTGGCCCCTCTCCCTTCCGGCCAACCGTGCTGACCACACCCACCGGACTGAATACCTTGATGAGCCCATCATTGGCCTGTCCGACCAGGATATCCCCTCGTGGCGACACCGCCACATTGAACAGCACGGCGCTCAGATCCGCCGTGGCCGGGTCCACCAGCAGATCTCTGCGGACCGACAGCGTTCGCGGCACCTGCACTTGCACCGCCACCGAGAGCAGGAGTCCAGCGGCGAGTGCGATCATCAGGTCCCCACCTTGTAGCGTACCACCCCCTGCACGCCATCCTCATCCGTGGTGAGGCCCCAGATGGTGCCGCGCTCGGCGGCCTTGAGCGTGACATCGGTCGGTAGCTGGAACGCACCGAGCACGTTCCCCCGCGGATCGAGCACCTGCCACCGATGCCCGCCAGCCGAAGTGCGCATTTCAAGCCAGACAGTATTGTCGCGACCGAGCACGACACGTCGCACTGGGGGATAAGTCGGCTCGGGCTTGGGCTTCGGCATCGCTTCCGCCATCGGTGGCGGAAGTTGTTTGCGAAGGCCCGCATCCCACGCTTCGGCACTGTCCCGCGCAGCGGTGGTAATGGCGATTGGCGTGAACGCGTAAGCACGTGAGAACAGCGTGTCGCCGGTCTCACGAATCAGGGTGACCCGGTACGTAGCGCCCTTCGCGCCAGATCCCAGCACGTCGACGAGGGCGAGTCCGAGGGCTCCATCCCAATCGGTACTCAGTCGTTCCGGGCAGTACGGGACCCTGGTGCTGCCCTGACTCTTTCCCACGGTGTAGGAAATGCTGCACCGTGAGGGCGGGGAGACTGCGAGTCGGCGCTGGTATTCGCCAGTCGCTGAAATTCTCACGAAGAGTGAAGCGCCAGAATCGATGTCAGCAGCCCATGCCGGCTTCGGCGTGCCGTTCCGCATCGAGGCGAGCGCCCGAAGGTCACCACCGGGGAGCACCGCCTGAGTGAAGAAGTTCACCACCGGTTGCTCGGCAACCTTGGCCTGAAACGCTTTCATCGCCGAAAATGGCTCTGGGAAACTTCGCAGCAACTTGTAGTCGGGCCCGAAAAGGGTGATCCGTGCGGTGCTGGGGTCGAGGACCCAGAGCGAGTCTCCGACAAAGCCCACGCGAGTGACGCGCCGGAATTCCCCGGGCCCTTCACCGGCCCTGCCAATCACACTCATCGCCCCCGTTGGCGAAAAGATCTTGATGTTGCTCTGGCCCGGTTGAGGAACGACGATCTCGCCCCGCCGGGAGACGGCGATATTGAAGGCTTCGCTCAGGTCGGCCTTGTCGGGCGACACAAGCAGGTCTCGGGTGACGGTGAGTATCCGCGGCGCTTGCGCGGAAAGTCCGGGCGGGAGGATACCAACGGCGAGTAGCAGAAGTGGCAGGAATCGCTTCACATCGGGCTCCAGGCAGGGGGACAGGAGTGTGCGGCGGGACCGCTATATCAACGCTGAATCGTTACCGCGTCAAGGAGCGTTTCCCAACTCCTTGGTCCACCGCACCAGGTGCGCCGGACGGCTCAGCTTCCCCGGATCGGGAAACGGCAGGTTGCCGCCCACGGTGTAGCCAAAGCGCGAATAGAACGCCGGCAGTTCCTCGCGCAGGTTGACGACATCGATTTCCATCGCGTCGCAACCGTTGGCTGCGCAGTACCGCTCGCTCCCCTCCACCAGCACACGGGCGATCCCCTCCCCCTGCCGCGCGGGATCGACCGAGAGCATGCCGAAGTATCCCCGCGTTTTGCGCAACTCGACATACACCGCGCCCAGCAACAGCTCGGCGTGCAGCGGATCATCGAGCACCAGAAAGTCACCGGTCGTCCCCTCGATGCGTGCACTCAGGTCGGCGGCGTTGGTGCGATCGCCATTGATGAAGAAGTCTTCGGCCCGATAGGCCGCGTTGATGACACGGATGAGTTCCGGAATGTCAGCGAGCGTCGCAATCCTGAGATCCATTAACCCCTGTTCCTGAGCAGTCGTGTCAGCGCCCGGTCGAGTGCTCCGGCAAATGCCTGCTTGGCACGGGCGTCATAGGGAGCAGGGCCGCCGGTGACCACACCGTTGCTGCGCGCCTGCTCCATGAAATCGCGAATCGAAAGACGTTCCCCGATCGTTTCCAGGGTGTGCTCATCGCCTCGGGGGTCCAGCACGACGACGCCCTTGGGCACCAGCAGGGCCGCGAGCGGAATGTCCTGCGTCACTGCGAGATCGCCTGAGGCCGCTTCTGCTGCGATATGCGCATCTGCGACATCGGCGCCGCCATCCACCCAGACCGTCGTGACCAGCGGATAGCCCAGCGGTGGGCGGAGATGGCTGTTGGCGACCATCACGACCGGAAGGTCGAGCCGCTTCGACGCGCGGAAGATCAACTCCTTCACATCGCGCGGCGCCGCATCGGCGTCGATCCAGATCTTCACCCTTGGTCCACGAATCGCTTGAGCTGCACATCGATGCCGCAAATATGCTCGGCGAGCCAGAGGTCAATGGTGTTCACCAGCTCATACGCGACGACCTCGCTGAAGCCGTCGCGTGCGTAGCCCTGACGGAAGCCATCCAGTGCGGTCACAAACTCCTGGTGCGCCGCGATATTTCGGCGGCCGGCCGGACACTGGTACCGCAGCATGCACCCTTCCTCGAAGCCGAAGTGTCCCTGGGCATACAGATCGAGTGATTCGAGGAATTCAGGATAGAGCCTGGCGCCCTGCACTTCGTCCAGCGCCTCGCGATAGTCTTCGGCCATCTTGAAGATCATCTTGTGCTGGTCGTCGATTTTGGTGATGCCAGTCGCGTAGTCTTCACGCCACTTCACGGAGCCTCCGCCTCGGGGTGCTCTAATCTACTCGCCTGAGATCACCTCCAGCGGCTTGATCCGCGCGGCCCGCACACCCGGCCGCCAGCAGGAGAGGAGCCCGGTTGCCAGCAACAGCGCGACGGCGGCGAGCAGCACCACCGGGCTGGTCGCCTCGACACGGTAGAGAAGTGCTCCGAGCCAGCGCGACTCGAACGTCACGAGCCCCAGTCCGACCAGCGTGCCCGCCCCGGCGTACCGCATCCCTCCCTGCACCACCAGCAGCCCGAGCGATCGTGGCGATGCCCCGAGCGCGAGACGAACTCCGAACTCACGGCGGCGCTGCCGGACGACATACGACATCAGGCCGAAGATCCCCAGCGCGGCCAGCGCCATCCCCGTCATCGCGAAGGCGGAGACCACGGCGGTCCATCGCCGAGGATCACCGAGGGCCTGCTCGAGATGCTCCTGCATCGGAATCTCGGTCGGCGCCAGATCGGGATCGAGCGAGGCAACGACCGCTCGCAGCGCGCGGAAGCTCGCCCCGGCGTCGAGGCGACTGCGCACCACAAGGTTGAGCGTTCGCGGGCCATCCTGCGCGAGTGGCGCATACATCCCCTCCGTGGCCGAGGCGAGCCCGAGGTACGGGACATCGCCGACGACACCGACTACTGTGGTCGGCGGACAGGTCGAACAGCCGCCGTTGTACAACTGCCGACCGATCGCACTCGATCGCGGATAGTATTTCGCGGCCCAGGCCCGGCTGACGATGACGACGGGCGGGGCCGTCGCCGAATCGCCCGGTGTGAAGAGTCTCCCTTCGAGCAGCGGGATCCCTAATGCCGCGAAATAGCCGGCTGAGACGGTCGACCACGGCACCACCGGCTGTGCCGTTCCGGTGGGCACCGGCCGATCGAGCAAGTCAAAATTGTTGACGTCGCCGCCGTTGTCGGGCGGGATCGACCCAGCGAGCCCAGCCGCAGTCACCCCGTTGAGCTCGCTCGCACGTGACTCGGCGAGCCGCCAGAAGGCCTGGCTCGTGGCCGGGTCACCGTAGCGACCGCCGGGGAGTGCGATCAGCACCGCGTACACTCCAGTCGGATCAAAGCCGGGGTCCACGCGCTGCAATCGAAGGAACGACGTGAGCAGAAGCCCGGCTCCGGTAACCAGCGGTAACGCGAGCGCAAACTCCGTGGCTACGAGCACACCGCGAACGATGCCGGCCCGTCGCCCCGGGCCGGTTCGCGCGGGCGAGATCGCGAGCGATGCCGCGCCGTAGCCACGCACCAGTCGCGACGAGAGTGGTGCCAGTGAGATCAGTGCACCCGCGACAAAGGTCAGCACCAGTGCAAATGCGACGCTGCGACCATCCACGACAAGTTCGCCGAGCCTCGGCAACGTCGGTGCGACCAGTGCGGTGCCCTTGATGGCAACGAATGCGATAACGAGTGCGAGAACCCCCGCGGCGGCCACGAGCACGAAACACTCGGTGAGCACCAGCCTGATGAGACGCCGACGTCCCGCGCCGAGCGCCACGCGAACCGATAATTCGTGCTCCCGACTCGCGGTTCGCACCAGCATCAGGGTCGCGACGTTGGCAATCGCGAGCAGGAGCACGAGTGCAACCGCACCCGCAAAGAGCTTCACCTGCCCGCCCGCGTCGCCGATGACCGCATCGCGGAGGGGATACGGCGTCAGCCGCGCTTCGCGATCCTGAAACCCGGCAACCCAGAGCGGAAAGAGCCGTTCGCTCACACCAGCGAGGTCAGCACGGGCGTCCTCCAGCGTCACTCCGGGCTTCAACCGGCCGATGGCACCGAAGCCGAATGGCCCGCGCCGCAACGGTGTGCGCAGCTGAAGAATCGGCCACGCTTCGGCAGTGATGCCGCCAAGCTCATCGCGACCAGCCGGCAATACGCCCACCACCGCGTGGGTCACACCATCGATGGTGACCCGCCTGCCAATGGCCTGGTCAGGACCACCGAGCAATCGCGCGGCGAGTCGGTACGACACCACCACAACAGGAGCGGCCGAGGGCGAATCGTCCTGCGGCTCGAGTAGACGGCCCCGCAGCGTCGCGACCTGCAGCGTGGCGAAGAAGCCCGAGGTGGCGCGGCCGACGCGCACACGCTCAGGTGCGCCGGCGCCGGACAATGACGCCGTCGTCGCTTGCCACGCCCCGAATGACTCCAACGTACGCTGCTGGGCGGCGATGGCCTGGAGATCCACCACCGAGAGTGACCAGCGATTGGTCGCGGAATTCTGCTGGTAGACGCGGACGAGTCGGTCAGGATCAGGATAGGGCAGCCCGGCGATCAGCACCCGCTGCACCACGGTGAAGACGACAGTTGCCGCCCCGATGGCCGCGCCGAGCACGCCAATCACGGTCAACGTGAAGCCGGCATTCCGGCGCAATGCGCGAATCGCATAGTGCACATCAGCGAACCATTCTCGCAGTGGGGCTACGCCGCTCGCGTCCCGGATCTCATCCTTGGTGCGCTCGATGCCGCCGAACGCGATCGCGGCCTCACGCGACGCCTGCGCACGGCCGTCGCGTTGCCGCGCTGCTGTCTCGCGAGCGACGTGATCGCGCATCTCCTCATCGAGCTCGGCCTCCTGTCGCGCGTGAAAGAGGAGGGCCTTGCACCGCTCGAACAGGTCACGGAGCGGGTTCATGCGCCACCCGGCGCGAGCTGCACTCGCAGGATCTCGTTGATCGCGCCCGATGCGCGCTGCCAGCTCGAAGTCTCAGCGGCCAGTTGCCGCTCCCCCAGGCGCGTCAGCAGGTAATAGCGGGCGCGGCGGTTGTTTTCCGACATCCGCCATTCTGCCTTGACCCATCCCTTGCGGAGCATCCGCTGCAGCGCCGGGTAGAGTGACCCCTGATGCACCTTGAAGACATCATTCGAGAGGAGGTCGATGCGCTGACCGATCCCCCAGCCGTGCATTGCGCCGAGGGAGAGGGCCTTGAGCACCAGCAGTTCGAGGGTGCCCTGCAACAGGTCGTTGGGTTCGTCGGCCACCGCTTCCTCCAGATTGTCTGGAGGGAGGATACGCGGCCTTCTCTAGACGGTCAAGAGGACCTCCCGAACTGCCGGACGGCTTCCTTCCCTGTTGCCCGCGCCGCAGGATTCTCAGACGCTGCCAACTTCTTCGCCAGCTTGCCGGCCGCCGCTTTCACGCCCGGCCGCCTGCGCCCGATGGAGCGGAGCGCCCAGCTCACCCCCTTCCGGACGAAGTTCCGCTCGTCGGTCGCGGCCTTCTCGATCAGCGGCAGCGAGGCGATGAAACGCGCATCAGGCGACTCCTTATCGTGGGCGCCGAGACTCGCGAGCAGGGCGAAGCCGGCGCGCTTGACCCATTCATCCTTGCTGCCGGCCCACTTGGCAACCTTGGTCCACGCGTGCGGTGACAGGTCGAAGAGGTGAAAGCAGACCGTGTCGGTGATGCCCCAGTTGTCGAAGTCCTTGCACCAGCGATCCATTTGCGCTGGAGTCAGTTTGTCGGGCTCACCGAGAAAGGCGGCCATCATCCGCGCTTCATACCAGTCGTGCTGCCAGAGCGCGAGCGCCAGCGCATGATTGCGCCCGATCCGCTTCGCCTCCTTCTGCATCACACCGACTGCCACACCAAAGGCCTTCTCCGCCGGCAGGGCGTAGCGTGGCATCGCGTCGCGGGTCTTTTTGGTCCCCTGCTTCCTGAGCCAGGCCACCACCTCGTCGGCCGTAACCGGTGGCACTGGAGCACCCTTGGCACTCGTCTTCTTCACCGTGCGCTTGGTCGCCACGTCGTCCTCCTCAACGAGTGAGAGCCGCCGCCTACTCGTGGCGACTCAAGGGTCAACACCCACACTCGCGTAGTAGCCAGCCACCGCTGCCTGGCCACCCGCCCTGGTGTACAGATCGGACACCCTGCTCTCGATCGCGCTCGCAATCACCTCAGCCACCTGCTCGGCGGTCTGCGAGTTCGGAAACGAACGCGAGTCGGGGCCTCCACCGAGGGCATTGAGGCCGAAGTCGGTCTGGACGATCCCGGGCGAGACCAGCGTGAACTGGATTCCGGGGTGGGTGGCCTGCACTTCTTCCCGAATCGTGGCGGTAAGCGCGTTGAGGAAATGCTTCGCGCCCGAATAGGCCGAGCGGAACATTGCCATTGGAATCCGGCCGAGCATCGACGAGATGTTGATGACCTGCCCGGTGCCACGCTCCATGAAATGAGGCAGCACTTCCTGCATCCCGTAGAGCGCGGACTTGATATTGACCTGCATCACCTGGTCGATGTCCTCGTCGGTCAGTGCCGACGGCACGCGGGTTATCCCCTGCCCCACGTTGTTGATCCAGACGTCGATCTGACCGAAGCGCGCCAGTGCAGTCGCGACCACTCCGCGCACTTCTGCGCGCTTCGTTACATCGGTAACCACCGCGATCGCATCTGCGCCGCATTCGGCCGCCACCGCCTCAAGCTGTTCCCGCCGGCGGGCCACGAGGATGAGCCTCGCCCCGCGCGCGGCAAGGAGTCGGGCCGTGGCCGCTCCGATCCCTCCACTCGCGCCGGTAATTACCACCACTCGCTGGTTCATTTCGCACCACCCTCTGGCTGGTCACGCGCCGGGGCGCACTGCCCTGGCGGACCCCGGAACGGAACCCTGTTCAGCGCGTTTCCGCTATCCCTCCCGGCAGGATAGACTTCCCCTACCTCGCGCCTCACTGCCCCAACTCGGGAACCGCCATGCGACCGACCCCTGCCGAATACAACCCGTACTTTGAACGCTACATCTCCCTCGTCCTCGTCGAAAAAGTGGTTCCGATCCTGGTGAGCCAGGTGACGCCACTGCGGGAATTGCTGCGCAACCTCTCCGATGACCGCGCCGGCTATCGCTACGAACCAGGCAAGTGGAGCGTCCGCGAATCGCTCGGCCACATGATCGATACCGAGCGGGTCTTCGGCTACCGCGCCCTCTGGGCGGCCCGAGGTGCGACCGCCCCGCTCCCAAGCTTCGATCAGGATGCCTTCGGGATCACGGCCCACCACGATAGCTGTTCGATCGGTGAACTGGTCGATGAGTTCACGGCGCTGCGCGAGAGCCACATTCACATGTTCAATCACCTGCCGGTCGAGGCGTGGACGCGCACCACGATTGCTGGCGACCATCCGCTCTCCGTGCGTGCCTCGGCATTCATCATGGCCGGACACGTCATCCACCATACGGCAGTATTCCAGGAGCGCTACGGGCTATGATCACTTTTCTCGGGACCGGGCTGCTCGGCGCGAACTTTGTGCGGGCGCTTCGCCGCCGCAAGGAAGAGGTCCACATCTGGAACCGCACCGCCGGCAAGGCCGAGGCGCTCGCGACTGAGGTCGGCGCGACGGCGTACACCGATCCGGCCGATGCCGTGCGCGGCGCGAGCCGAGTACATCTGGCGGTCTACGACGACGAATCCGTCGATGCGGTGTTGAAGGAGGCGGAAGCCGGGATCGGACCCGACTGCATCATCGTCGATCATACCACGACGTCGCCAGCGCCGACCCTCGCGCGGATCAATGCGTGGGCCGAGCGTGGTATCCGCTTCCAGCACGCCCCAGTCTTCATGGGTCCGCCCAATGCGCTCGCGGGTACCGGGACGATGCTCGCCTCAGGTGACCGCGCGACATTCGACATGGTGGCCCCGGCTCTCGAGCTGATGACCGGGAAGCTGGTCTACCTCGGCGCCGACCCGGTACGCGCTGCGGCGATCAAGCTGATGGGCAACCTCTTTCTGCTGGGGATGACTGCAGGGATCGCGGACATGTTTGCCCTGGGCGATGCGCTCGGTGTTGCCCCCGCGGACGCGACCCAGCTCTTTGAATGGTTCCCGATGGCCACGATGGCACAGGGCCGCGCAGCGAAGATGCGCGGCGGTGATCTCGGCCGCCCCAGCTGGACGCTCGAGATGGCCCGCAAGGACGCCCGGCTGATGATCGAGTCGGCGGAGTCGCACGGCGGGAAACTCGCGATGATCCCCGCAGTCGCCGCCGAGATGGACCGCTGGATCGCTTCGGGACACGGCCAGGATGACTGGATGGTGATCGGTAGCGGGCCGTCGAAGTGACCCGCTCGCGCCGAGATTTCCTTGCGTCGGCGGCGAGTGCAGCGGCATTCGTCGCGCTGCCGACTCGCGCTGCCCGTCCTCAGCCCACAACTGCGGAGCTGCCAATCCTGGGCCGCGGAGACTTCCGGTACACCATGGACCATCACTGGGCCAAGCTGCCTGCCGGGAAAAGGTTTGGTTATACCCACGGCATCGTGGAGGATCGCGCGGGACGCTTCTACATCGCGAACCAGAGTCGTGATGCCATCGCCATCTTCGACGGGCAGGGCAACTTTCTCTCATCGTGGGGCCAGGCGTACGCGAAGGGTGCCCACGGCCTCCGACTCTCGGAGGAAGGCGGTACCGAATACCTCTACCTCGCCAACACCTCGCTGGCCCAGGTGGTCAAGACGACGCTCGATGGCGACGTGGTGTGGCAGGCGGGTCGCCCGTACCTCGCGGGTGTCTACGCCCCGGACCGGGCGTACAGCCCGACGGAATCAGTGGTAGGGCCCAACGGGATGTTGTACGTGGCCGATGGCTATGGCCAGTCGTTGATCCACATCTACGACAGCAAGGACGGCAAGTATCTCGACTCCTTCGGCGGGCGCGGCAGCGAACCGAGCAACCTCAAGCAGCCGCACGGCATCTCGATTGATACTCGGAGCGGAACGCCGCTGTTGCAGGTCTCCGACCGGGGTAACATCCGGATTGTCAACTTCACGCTGGAGGGGAAGTACCTGGGCGAGGTGCTCACCAAGGCCGACCTGCGCTTCCCTTGCACTTCGCTGCATCGCGGCGACCTGATGTACGTCCCCGATCTGTATGCCCGGATTTCAATCTTCGACAAGGGGAACAAGAAAGTCGCCGACCTTGGCGACTATCTCGAAGGGAAACCGTTCCAGTCGGAGGCCGATTTCGGCACGACCTATCCCGACCTGAAGGGATATCCCAACATTCCTCCCGCAAAGCGGTTGCAGGACCACTTCATTTCACCACACGCCCTCTGGGTCGATCGCGCCAGCAACATCTATGTCGTCGAGTGGATCGAGGACGGCCGGGTCACCAAGCTCACCAAGGTGTAAGCCTTACGGCGATTTCGCGAGGTAGGCCGCGCGGATCGCCGATGCCGTCTTGTGCGCCCCGGTGTGACTCCACCCCGGGGGCATCACCAGATACGCAACCTTGTTCTTCAGGCCGGGCGCCTGCTTCACATCGCGCGCCAGCGCAACCAGTTCCCCGAAATAGAAATCGCGGAAACTCCCCACGTCGATCGGGCGAGTCACGCCGTACTCGGGCGGCATCGTGACTTCCTCGTGCTGTAGCGTGCCGAAGGCGCGATCCCAGACATTCAGCAGGTTGCAGAAGTTGGTGTCGATGTAGAGCGGATTGCGCGCGTGGTGCACCCGGTGGTGCGATGGCGTGAGGATGAGCCGGTTGAGCGGACCCAGCCGGCCATCGCGCAGCAGGTGTTCGCCCGCGTGGATGAAGGTCCCCCAGAAGCCGTCAATGAACATGATCAGGAAGAGCAGCGGTGGCGAGACGCCGAGGAGGATGCAGGTCGACGTCCGGACGATGTCGGCGTAGGGCGCCTCGAGGAAGAAGTGCGCCTGGCTGACAAACAGGTTCATCGTCTCCGGCGCATGATGCGTGCTGTGCAGGCACCAGAGCAGCCGGACCTTGTGGGCGAGGTAATGGTAGAAGAAGTGGCCCAGTTCCCAGACGATGTAGCCGTAGATGATCCAGTACCAGGTGATCCGGCTCTGGAAGATGGCGTAGGGCGAGAAGAGCCCGATGCAGAAGGCGAGCGCGGCGATGGAGATGAAGGTGCCGAGCACGCGGTTGAGCACGTAGGTGAAGAAGATCACCTTGTACTCGCGGACCTTGAAGTTCTTCTCGACCAGCGCGCGCACGATCTCGAACACGAGCAGCAGCGGCAGGAGCGGGCCGATCGCGCCGGTGAAGCCGTCCCAGGTCCGCAGTCGGCTGTAATCGTGCGCAGCCGCCATGTCGAGCCAGGATTGCACGCCGAAGAAATTGATGAATTCGTGCCAGATCACGACCAGTGGATGCATTGCCAGACCCTTGAAGAGAGGCGGGAGGCGCGGCTATCGCGAGTCGACCCGGAAGCGGTCGATTCCGACGAACGGGTCACCGAAGGAGCGGTAGATCGATCTGCCGTCGCGCGACACGAGAAAGGCTCGTCCTCCTTCCGGCATCTTGAGGGTGCCGAGTGGCGTGCCGTCGGCGCGGGTCAAGGCGAGGTAGATATCCCACCTCGGATGTTCAGGGTCATCCACTGTTTCGGGCCGGAGTCGTTCGAAAAGCAGTGCGTACCGGCCCTCGCTCAATTCGCCAAAGCCTCGGATCGTGGCCGGGGCGACCCAGGTGCCGGAGGCCTTCACCTCGTGAACGGTGTTGCCCGGCACGAGCGGTTTTCCGAATACGTGCGCCGGGCTCTCCACTAGAGACCAGGTCCCGGGGTTGAAGTGCGCGATCGCGAGCTGTCCGTCGCGGAGGATCGCAGCACGGTAGCCGTTCCCAGTCCGTCCGAATGAAGCGTCTTCCTCGGTCGGGGGGAATTTCTTCTCGAGCAAGGCACCGGACGTGGAATACACCAGGACGGCCGGCGCCTCTTTCCGGAAGACGTACTGGATGAGGTGCAGCCGATCGCCGACCAGTCTGATCTGCGAGACGTAGGGCGACGCGATCGTGAATGACCGTGTGAAGGCACCACCGGCGGCAAAGACGGATATGCGCTGCTGGGCGACGTCGGCGACGAAGAGGTCGCCATTTTTGGCCACGGCGAGACTGACCGGCCGCGAGAACTCACCGGGGCCCTCGCCTTTCCCGTTGCCCATGACGCGTCGCACCGTGCCATCACGATTGAAGACAATGACCTTGGGCGACCGGTTGTCCAGGACGTACAGCGCGCCGTCGGCGCCCTCAGCCAGATCCGCGATATTGCTCAGCATCCCGCCGTCGAGCCGGCGTTGGGCCGGAGTGCTGCCCGCAGGGCCGGCGGGATCTTCCCAGCCGAAGCGTTGCAGCGGGCTCAGGCGAAATTCCTGGGAGGGAAGCGCGGCGGCGCTGCAAGCCAGGAGAGTGAGGGCCAATGAAGCGCCGCGCCGATCTGACACTCTCATTCGGTGGCCTCCGTCTACCAGCGCCACTGAAGCCCACCTTCGATGTTGATCCCCGACAGGTTGAGCGGGATGCCGGGGCGATGCGACAGATCGAACGAGAGGCGATATCCAGCGCGCATTTCCACGCCGACCCCGCCCGCCAGAGAAGCACGCAGGCCACCCGCGAAGATCGCACCGCTCGCAACCCCTGATGCTTTCTCAAATCCGCAACACGAGTCGAATCGATCCTCGAGCGGAACAAGGCTCAGCCCGGCGCCGAGAAAAGGCCGCACTCCCGCAACGACGGCCGGCCGCTCGTTGAGCAGCATCACGTCAAACGGATGCGCCGTCGCACCGTATGCGTTATAGCCCTCATCGCCAAAGCCTCCGACATAGTCGACATATTCCGCCGAGAGACGACTCAGCCGGAACTCGATCCATTCATGAGCTCCGAGCCTGAACCCGAGCGCAGCAGCAGGCGCCGACGTCCCGAACCTCACGCCCCTGCCGCCAACCGAGGCTGAACCAAAGCCCACGTGCACATACCCCTTCGGGAGCTGCGCGCCGACGGGGGTCGTGTACATCAACAACGCCGGAAAGAGGGCGATTCCTGCCACAACACCTTTCACGATTCAGCTCCCGAGGGGGGCAGGCTTCAGTCTGGGGAAAATCACGTGGGCGCGGGGACACGCCCGACAACGACCCCATCGGCGTCGGCCCAGAGCCAGTCACCCGGCTTGAAATGCGCATCGCCAAAGGTGAGCTCTCCGCCTGCCTCTGACGAATCTCCCGACTCGCCGCGCCGCGGCACCGCGCCCAAAGCCCGCAGCCCAACGGCAATATTCGCGGTGAGCCCGGTGTCTCGCACGGCGCCATTTACAATGACGCCGGCCCAGCCGTTCTGCTGGGCAAGCAAGAGCGATCGCTCGCCGACGAGTGCCACGACCAGCGAACCACCGCCATCAACTACCAGCACACGCCCCTCCCCTGGGCCCTCGAGCGCGCGCCGAACCGGCCGGTAGTCCTCGTGCACCGCGAGGGTCGCGATCGGTCCGGCAAACTTCCGGACGCCGCCAAAATCACGCAGCGGTGCGTGCACAATCTGCACCCCTCCCGGATGATCATCGGCGAGGTCAGCGGTGGCCCACTCGGGTTCGGTCACGGATTCAACTCCGTCCATTCGACCAGGTTCACGGCGACACGCCCGCCTGGAACTCGCCGACGAGCCGGAATGGATTGGTGCGGCCTTGAGGCACAGGGGCTCGCTGGATGTTTGCTGGGAAAGGGGTGTCGCGAGTGTTCGACCCGGACACGCAGAATTCTAGCGCCGGGCCATGCTTCTGGTAACCCCGATCGGGGCGTCAGACGTGCCGGATCCACTCCCGGATCACGCCCTCGACCGCCGCACGGCGCGCGGTGAGATCATCGAGGTCCCGCACGGTCAGCAGCGCACGATCCTTCGCGAGCCACTTCAGCAGCTTCTCCGGGTCGGCGATCCGCACGATGGCGCCTTCATGTACCTTCGCCCCGAGGTGGAGCACGATCTGGATCCCCTGACTCGCTCGGACGTTGATAGTCGCGAACCACTCCGAGGTGCGGAAACTCGGCGCGTTCCACTTGATCCCTTCGGCAATCGAGGAATCAACACCGAGCATGATGGTGCGCACGAGATCGAAGGCCGGGGTGTTGCGGTGTTTCAACTCGGCGAGGAAGTCTGTCACTGCGGGAGTGCGGCCGCTCACTGCGGCGGCCCCAGAGGTGGCATACCCGCCGCAGCCCGGTTGCGCGCAACCTGATCGCGGGGGACCAGTGGTGCGGCACAGTCCGTGATCCGGATGATCGACATTCTGGAGGTTTCAGGCCAGGTCAGCTTACTCGTCCGCGGTCCAACGCAAGTCTCACCTTGCTGGAACTGCACCCGGATGGCCATCGTGACGGGGCGTGTCCGCTGGCCCACGCGCAGAGGCGCCAGTCGCCATTTGGACACTGCATGGACCGCTGGCCGCACGAACGCGGTGTTGGTGCTGCTCAGGACCTTGATCGAAGCGCTGTCCACCGCCCCAGCCACGTTGACGACAAAGTTGAGTGCCACCTCGCCTTCGACGCCTGCCGAGCGGAGGACCGGTGGATAGAGCGGCAGCGGATTGGAGTCGTTCCACGCCATGGCGCTCGTCGTGCCGCAACCACTCCGGTTATCACAAATCGGTAGCAGGACGACACCTTGCACCGGCACCGCGCGGGCGCAGCCCGCGACAGCGAACACTCCCAGCAGGATCGGCGCAATCGTTCGCATCACAACCTCCGGCGCACTGAGGCGCCCTTGGGCCAGTAGGCAAACTCCGGCTCATACACTGCGGCCTCGAGATCCACCAGCCGATCGCGCAGGTAGGTCTGCGCATCCGACACCGCCGCGTTGTAGACTGACGGGGCCACTTCCTTGAGGAAGAAATCGAGCAGGAGCCCCGCCTCGATATCACTGAGTTCTGCCTCGATGTTCTCCGAACAGTACCGCTTGATCGACGCGAGCGCCTGCTTTCGGGAATCGTCAGTGAGGGCGATTGGCATGATTTCAGATCTCCCGCCGCACCGCAGCGGTCGCGGCATCACCGGTATTCGGCGTTCCGGCACGCTCGATGATCATCAGGTGCACTTCCTCGGCGGCCACGGGTCGGTGCTCGACTCCCTTGGGCACCACGAAGAACTCGCCGGGCTCGAGCGTGACACTCCGATCGCGCATCTCGATCACCAGTTCGCCCTTGAGCACCAGGAAGAAGTCATCCGTGTCATCGTGATGATGCCAGACGAATTCTCCCTGCGCCTTGACCACCATCAGGTCGTGGCCGTTGAACTGCCCCACGGTGCGAGGCTGCCAATGTTCGCTGAAGCTGGCGAGTTTGTGCTCGAGGTTCACGACATTACCGCCCATCCAGCACCTCCCGTACCTTGGTCAGCAAGTCACTCATCGCCCACGGCTTGTGCAGGAAAGGTACCTCCGGCTCGAGCTCGATCGATTCGTGGACTTCCCGGGCAGCATAGCCACTGGTGTAGAGGAACGCGACATCGACCGCGTCACGCCGGAGCGCCCGATACAGTTCCCGCCCACCCATGTTTGGCATCACCACATCAGAAATCACCAGATCCAGGGCATCGCCGAGTTCCGCCACGCGCTGTAACGCCTCCTCGCCGTCAACGGCCGTGAATACCTGATAACCGAAGCGCTCGAGTACCCGCGTAGCCGAACGGCGAATGGACTCTTCGTCATCGGCCACCAGGATCGTTTCGGTCCCGCCGCGGAGGGGAACGTCCGCCGCCACGAGTACACCGGGTTCCGGTTGCATGATCGCCGGGAAATAGAGCCGCACGGTCGTGCCCTGGCGCGATTCACTGTAGATGTTGGCGTATCCCTCGTGTTGTCGCATCAACCCGTAGACCATCGAGAGGCCGAGACCGGTGCCGACGCCCTGTGGCTTGGTGGTGAAGAACGGATCGAAGACCCGTTCGAGATTCGCGGCATCAATCCCGATTCCGGTGTCGCTTACCGAGAGACAGAGGTACCGCCCCGGCTTTCCCCAACCCTGGGCCGTGCACCACTCCTCATCAAGCAGGCTCGAGGTCGCCCGGAGGACGAGCAACCCACCATCCGGCATGGCATCGCGCGCGTTGGTCGCGAGGTTGAGCACGATCTGCTCGATCGCTCCAGCGTCGCCCATTACGCCGGGGAGCTCGGGGTCGGTCTCGATCACCACCCGGATGGTGGCCGGAAGGAGCCGACTGAGCGTCGACCTCCACTCCTCACAGAGGGCCCCGATCGCGAGCGGGCGGAGGTTTACCATCTCCCGCCGCGAGAAGGCGAGGAGCTTGCGCACCATCTCGGCTCCACGGCTGGCGGCACCGCGGAGCTCAAGCACATCCTGTCGCAATTCCTCCTGTTCCGCCGGAAGACTTTCAACCAGAAGATCACTGTTCGCGAGGATCACGGTGAGGATGTTGTTCAGATCGTGCGCTATGCCGCCGGTGAGCTGACCGATCGCTTCCATCTTCTGCGCCTGCCGGAGCTGATCCGCCAACTGCTTGCGATCCGTGATCTCGGCGGAGACGCCGAGGACCTGCACGGCACTGCCATCTCCCGGATCGAGCGGGACCTTCACCGACTCGAACCACCGGAGGGTTCCGTCGACCGGAGAGGTGAGCTGCTCCTGGAAGATGCGCCGGGCGCCGCCGGTTGCGATCACCTCGCGATCGGCGGCGAGGTACTTGCTGACTTCATCCGGATCAAGATTGAAGTCGGCATCGGACTTCCCCACCAGCCCAGCCGGGGTTGTCCCATAGACCTCGGCCATCGCGCGATTCACGAGGGTGTATCGCCCGGACTGATCTTTCACAAAGATCAGGTTCGGGTCCGCATCAATGACCTGGCGGAGAAACGCCTCCTGTACCCGGAGCTTCGCGGCGATTTCGCGAGTCGCCTCGAGTACGCGCAGGCTCACCCGACGATGCACGGCGGCAGCGCCGAGGGCGGTCGCGAGCACCAGCATGGAGCCGAAGGTGACCGACGCCGTGAGCGCGGAACCAGTCAGCAGGAGATGGCTGTCCGGCAGTTCGCCGCCGGGCAGCGGCGTAAAGTGCGCCGCTGCCATCGCCGTGAAGTGCATCCCCACGATGGCCGCTCCCATCAGCATGGCGCTCACGACCTTGCCCACCTCGGCCGCGCGAGTCGTTGGCAGACGGTAATGGTGGGCGAGCCATAATGCCGCCGCCGCGGCACTGATCGCGACGGCGATCGATGCCAGTACGAGGAGCGGATCGTAGCTGGTGATGACGCCGGCCCGCAGCGCCGACATGCCGAGGTAATGCATGCCGGCGATGGCGGTGCCCATCAGCAGGGCACCGATGAGCAGCGAGGCAACCCCGAGTGTGGTGCGTGCTGAAACGCTGAGTGCGATGAGGGAGGCGACGAAGGCAACGAGGACCGAGAGGAGCACGCGGGGAATGTCGTAACCGATCGGCACAGCGAGCGAAAACGCGAGCATCGCGACGAAGTGCATGCTCCAGATCCCTACGCCCATGGCGAACGCCCCGGCGATCAGCCAGAGCATCCGTTGGCGACCGGCAGACGCCGCCACACGCCCGGCGAGATCGAGGGCGGTATAGGACGCCGCGATCGCGATCAGCAGGGAGAGTGCCACCAGAAACGGATCGTAGCTACCTGACACGGGGGCCTGTCACTCCTTCCATCCTACGAGCGATTGGGGGCTGCTCGTGGAACCGGTACTGTTCGCAGAGATGGAGCGGAGTCGCGCCCGAGGCTGCGAGCCGTGGAACTACACCTGCACAGGATCGGTAAACATGTCGACACTAATGATAGTAATCATTGTCGTGATCGTATTCGGCGGCGGCTGGGGCTGGTCGCGCCGGGGTCGCTAAAGCGCCTTGCCGAAGCGGCGACCCGTTTCCTGCAGCCCGACCCGCTGGTAGAACGCGCGGGCGCCATGTAGCGATTCATAGGTGGTGACCGAGAGGCGCTCGCAACCAGACTCGCGAGCCCGGGCCTCGACTTCCGCGACCAGACGACGGCCGACCCCGGCCCCGCGCGACGCAGCATCGACCACCAGCGCAGTCAACCACGCCACGTCGCGCGCGCGATTGAGCACACCGATGATGTGCATTGTGGCGAGCCCGAGAATCTCTCCATCGCGAACGGCCAGCAGGGTACGAACACCGCCGCGACTGAGTCGTTCCAGTCGCCCCGGGATCTCCTCGGGCAACACCGCATAGCCGAGCTGCGTCAACAGGCCGGCAACGGCGTCGGCATCCGCGGGCGTCGCGTCGCGGATTACAACCATCGCTGCACCGTGACCCCTGGCCCGAACGCCGCGCCAACGCCAGCGGTGATGCCCTGCCCTGATACGCTCAACTCACGTAGCCGTGGCAGACGCGCGAGGTGCGCGATGCCCGCATCGGTGAGCTGAGCAACACTGTCAAACGTCACGCTTTCCAGCGACTCGATGCCGGCGAGCAGTTCCGGCGTTCGATCTGTGGCCCTGGTATAGCTTGCGAAGTATTTCTTCAACGACGGCAGGTCGGTGAGATGTGCCGTTGCCTCGTCGCCCGTTTCACGGCAGTACATCAGCACCAGAGACTCGAGTCTGCTGCACTTCCCGATGTGCCGATATCCTGCATCCGGGAGATCGATCGGCATCAGTTCACGCAGCGCGGGAAAGTCAGGGAGCGTCGCCACGGCTTCGTCCGCCACGTTGACGCAACTCACCGACAGCGACTCCAGCGCTGGCATCGTCGCCATCGCCGCGAAGCCACGAGTGCCGAGGTTGCGACAGTGCCGGCCCCAGATATAGGCGATCGACTGCGACCGACTCAGTGCGACGAAGCCATCGTCGCCCGCCGGCGCATCCTGACATCCGAGGAAGCGGAGTCGTGGCATTGCCGCGATGTGAGGCATATGCGCATCGGTGGCATCGACTCCGAGCCAGCCGAGATTTGCCAGCGATACCAACGGTGCCATACCGGCCGCGGTGATCGCGAGTTCCCGAGCATCGAGGTTGAGGGCGTAGAGGCCGTCGAGCCCGCGCAATTGCGCAAGACCCTGGTCCGTGAACGAACCGCGCAGCAGCAGGTAGTTGGGCTGGGCGTCGTAACTGGTCAGACTCATCACCGCGTCGCCCCCCTGCCATTGCGCGAACACCGGATACTCGTGCAGCACTGCGAGCCCGCGGTCGGTGACTCCGTTGCCGCTGCGCAGCGCCTTGAGCCCCATTTTCCCGGCGAGGGCACGGAGCGCCCCGTCGGCGGTCGGTGTCCCCTGCAGGTTGACCTCCTGAAGGTGATGGCACCCAGCGGCGAACTGTATACCGGCATCGCTGACCGGTGTCCCCGCGAGCGAGAGCCACTCGAGTGCCGGAAGTTCCCGCAGCACCGCGAGCCCGCGGTCGGTCACGCTGGTCCCGCTGAGATCGAGTTGACGTAGTCCTGGCAGGCGTGCGAGCGTCAGGACGCCGGCATCGGTCACCTGCGCTGATCCATCCAGCCTGAGAGAAGTCAGCGAGCCGATGCGGGAGAGTGCCTCGACCATGGTATCGGTGACCTGACCGCCGCTTTCGAACCCGATCGCACCGCGCTCACTCATAACTGCAATCGCGGCGCTCCAGTCGCGGGACTCCTCACGCGAGGCATCCGGGAAATGCGTTCGCACCGGCCGCTGCATCAGCCGCGCCGAGTCGGCGGTCAGGCCTTCGCAATGCCGAACGAGAGCAGCCCAGTCCTCGAAGCGATGTTCTCGGGCAATCAGGAAGCGGGCATCGTCGAGAGTGATGTCGGCGTCGATCCCGGGTGACCCTGCCGGGCGCCCCAGATCGAGCTGGACATAGCTGCGCATCGCACGCCAGGCGCGCCGATGCCAGGTGAGGGCGTAGTGCCGCTCCATCGCGTCGGGAGTTCCCAGGTGATACGCGTCCAGCAACGCCACAACCTTTTCATCAAACTCGGCCCGTGCTCGTGCCTGCGGCGTCGCCACCCCCTCGTTGCTCATCACCACCTTCCTCCACTCGAATGCAACTGGCTGAATCCCGTGGCCGTCGCGCTACTCCAGATTCTCCTGGATAAACGTCGGGGAAAGATGAACATCGACCTGGACGAGGGGCGTCTCGCCGATGTTACGGAACGAATGAATCTCGCCGGCCTTGATCACGAAGATGTCGCCCGCACCGCCTTCGAACTCCACGCCGTCGACGTTCCACAGCCCCCGCCCTTCGCGGACGAACTGCACCTCATCGTACGGATGACGATGCGGTCCAGGACCCCGTCCGGGCAAGGCACTCAACAGGAACACCGAAATGTTGACGTCGCCCTGGTTGGCGCCGATGAACTGATGGGAACTGCCGACAAAGGGAAGTTCCTCCTGCCGCACGTGATGCATCGCTGCCTCCAAGACTTCGAGTGTTTGTCTAGACACAGGGGTAATTTGATTGACATTCCCTCGACACAACGACACCTTTCAGCCGATGACTTCTCCCGCGGCAGGCCAGCACAAACACCCGATGCGTCTGGTGATCCGGCAGAGCGGGCTCTCCGCCGATGTCCTGCGCGCCTGGGAGAAACGATATCAGGCGGTCACACCCGAGCGCTCCGCCGGTGGCCAGCGTCTCTACTCCGACGACGACCTCGTTCGCCTCTCGCTGCTGCAGCAGCTCACCACTTCCGGTCGCAACATCTCTCAAGTGGCACGACTCTCAGCGGTCGAGCTGCGAACCATGCTCGCGAGTACGACCGGCCAGCGCCCCTCGCCGGCCTCGGCCGAAGATCCTGACGAGAACGGGATCCAGGTACTGCAGGCCCGGATGCTCGACGCGACCTCGCGGCTCGACGACCAGGAACTCGATCGCCTGCTGGGGCCGGTGGCACTCCGGTTCGGCGCCATGACTGCGATCGAGCGGGTGATTGTTCCGTTCCTTCACGAGATCGGCGCACGCTGGCATCGCCACGAATTGAACCCGGCCCACGAACATCTCGCCACTGCCGTCGTGCAGCGGGCGCTGCATCGCATTCGGGAGGGAACGACGCCCCCGGAACACGCCCTGCGTCTGGTCGTTGCGTCGCTGCAAGGGGAACGTCACGAACTCGGACTCCAGATCGTCGCGGCCGTCGCGGCGAGTGAGGACTGGCGCGTCATCTTTCTGGGGGCCGACCTTCCTACCCGCAGCCTGGTCGAAGCGGCCGCGAGCGCCGATGCCAGGGTGCTCGCGATCAGCATCGTATCGAGCACGCCCAGCACGCCAGTGGTGGCGGAGTTGACGGAGCTGCGTCGTGCCCTTTCACCGGGAGTCGCACTCGTAGTGGGTGGCGCTGGGGCGGCACAGTTCCACGATCAGCTGCAGCCGCTCGGCATCCACGTGCTCGGCGACCTCACCCAGCTGCGGGCGTTGTTGCACACCTTCCACGACCGGGATCGCTAAGGCGCCACCCCGAACCGCCGCGCGAGCGCCGCCGTGCGGAAATCGAAGATCGCCTCCAGTTGTCGCCGCACCATGACACGATGCGCCAACGCGCCGGCCCACCCCAGTGGCAGCGCATACTCCACTCGATCCGCGACCAGTACGCCGCCCGGCACCGCACGGAATGCGTGACGATGCAACCATCGGGCGTAGGGCCCGACCAGCATCCGGTCGGCGAAGTGTGCCCCCTCGACATACTCCTCGATCACCGACTCCCAGCGCATTGGCAGTCCGAGCCAGCGGATTCGATACTGAATCCGCGTGCCGTTCCGGACCGTTGGGTCGCTCGCCGCGCGGACCTGGAAATTGAGCCAGCGCGGCGTGAGCTCGGAGAGGTTGTGCGGGTCCTTGAAGAAGGCAAACACCGCTTCGAGACTCCCGGGCACGACGAGTTCGCGCTCAAGCAATTGCGTCGTCACGCCGCTTTCCGGAACCAGGGGATGAAGATGCTGACCTGCCGCTGATAGCGCCGGTATGCATCGCCACGACTCCGCAACGCCTGCGCTTCGGTATGCGGGATGCCGGTAAGTCGAAAGAGGAAGAGGAGCATGGCGACAGGCCCCACCCAGGTCAGTACCGTGCCACCACCGATCAACACGTAGGCCCACCAGTGCAACCACTCAAAGAAGTAGTTTGGATGCCGGGTGTAGCGCCACAACCCCACCTCGCACACCATTCCCCGATGGCAAGGGTCAGCGCGGAAATGGGCGAGCTGACCGTCGGCAATCGTCTCGCCACAGACCGCGACTGCCCACACCAGCACGCCACACCACGCCAGCAGCGTGAGCGGGCCGCCGTGCATCGCCCCAAAAATCGGCAGGGAGAAGGTCAGGGCGAAGCCGGCCTGCGCCTGATAGAAGAAGAAGTACCCCAACGGAGCACGGGCGCCCCAATGTTTCCGCAGGTAGGCATACCGGCCATCCTCGCCGCGCGACGGGAGAACCCGGTCGCGCCAGAGGAAGAGGGCGAGCCGCAGGGCCCAGAGTGCAGCGATACTCGCCACCACCACCTTGCGCTGAGTATCCGCCTCGACGAACCACGGATAGAAGAGGGCCAGGAATCCGAGGCCCGCCGACCAGGCCACATCCACGCTGGTGGCGTCACGGGTGCGCAGTTGCACGGCCCAGAGCAGAATCATTGCGATCGCGATGATCAGCCAGCCATACCAGAGTGGCTGACTCATGCGGCGACTCGGACCGGCATGACTGCCCCTGCCTCGACGTGCGTCATTGCGCGGGGCATCGCGAAGATCAGCTGGACGCTGCCGATGACCGCCTCGCGGAAGCCACCCTCGCAATAGCAGAAGTAGAAGCGCCAGAGCCGTCGGAATTCATCGTCGAAGCCCATCGCCGCAATCCTCGACCAGTTGAGTTCGAACGCCATCCGCCACCGCGCCAGGGTTTCGGCGTAGTGCGGCGTGAGGTCTTCGAGCTGCACCATCCTGAGCGGCGTGTCTCGCGCCGCCCAAGCCAGGGTCGAGATCGAAGGGATGCAGCTGCCAGGGAAAATGTACCGCTTGATGAAGTCCATCTCGCGGCGTGCCGAGTCATAAAAGCGGTCCTGGATCGTGATGGCCTGGATCGCGGCCATCCCGTCGTCGGTCAGCAGCCTCGCACAGGTCGCGAAGTAGTCCTGGTAGAACTCGTGCCCCACAGCCTCGATCATCTCGATGGACACCAGCTTGTCGAACGTTCCGGTGAGATCGCGATAGTCCTGGAAGAGCACGCTGACACGATCGGCCAGACCGGCCGCGGTCACTCGCGCGAGCGCCAGTTGATGCTGCTCGGCCGAAATGGTAGTCGTCGTCACCTGACAGCCATAGGTCGCAGCTGCGTAGATGGCGAAGCCGCCCCACCCGGAGCCGATCTCGATGACACGATCCTGCGGCTGCAGATCGAGCTTTCGGCAGAGCCGATCGTACTTCGCGATCGACGCCTCGCGCATGCTCGCCTCGGGGTCTTCGAAGATGCCGGCCGAGTAGGTGAGCGTGTCATCGAGGAACGCGGCAAAGAACTCGTTTCCCAGATCATAGTGCGCGGTGATGTTCTTGCGACTCCCCTGCCGCGTGTTCCGACTGAACCAGAGGGCAAGCCGCCGTACCGGTATGAGAAGTCGAGCCGGCCCCCGCTCGAGACCCTCGATCGACTCGCGGTTGCGCGCCATCAGTTGGATCACCGCGGTGAGGTCCGGGCAACTCCACCACCCCTGGCCATATCCCTCGGCGGCGCCCAGATGGCCGCCCAGCGCGATCGCGCGATAGAACCGCGGGTCGCGGACCTCGATCGTCGCCGCCGGCCCAGCGCCATCGCCCACCGTCCACAACTGAGGCCCGTCAATCAGGGTGAGTTGACCGGCGTTCAGACCCGTGAGCCTGGAGATCACCAGGCGCTTCCAGAGACCAGTCGCGTTCATCGCTTTGCTTCCACGGATGGATGGGAATGGAACGGCACGCGCTTCAGCCACAACCGGAATGCCTGCCAGTAGATCCCGGCGGCCACGACCATCGTCATGAGCGGAAACCGGATCATCGTCGCGGCGAGATGTCGGGCGGTGAGGGGTTCCCGGTGCAAGGCGAGCGCGGCATCGAAGACACGGACCCCTGCCTCTTCACTCGCCATATACACGCCGATCCGCTCACCGGGCGCACTGAAGCTCCACTCATAACCTTGCGTCATCGACATGAACGGAGAGACGTGAAAGGCCTTGGCGAATCGGTGCAGGTGGCGCTCGAGCGTGTCACCGTGCCCGCGGCAATCCATCACATAGGCGTGCCGTTCGCGCCACGGCGTGTTGGTGACCTCTGCAACGATCGCTTCGAGGATCGCGCCAGTCGCATCGTAGCAGTAGTAGAAGCTCACCGGATTCATCGAGACGCCGACATACCGCAGGTGCGTCAGCAGGTGGATTGGCCCGGTCGGTGCGAAGCCGAGTCGCGACGCGACCAGCGCGCACACGGCATCGGCGAGGGGTATCTCGGCGCTGCCGAGATAATCGGCGCGACGGAATCGGATCGGCGCGGGGCGCGTCGTCGACCAGAACCAGCGGCGCTGGAACAGCGTCGGCAACTCGTCCAGGTCGAGATAGAGCATGAACAGCGGCAAGCGGAAGGTGTGCGACAGTGGCCTGAGGCGCCGGTGCACGACGTGGCCGCAATAGATCGCGCTTCTCACGCCCCCGCCTCGATGGCCGCGACCACCCGGTCGGCACTGCGGACACCGTCTTCGTGGAAGCCGTATCCCCAGTAGGCACCGCAGTAGTGCGTGCGACCGGTACTGATTTCATGGTGGCGTGCCTGGGCTGCCATCCCGGCAACGGTGTAGACCGGATGGCGATACCGGAGGCGGCGGTAGACAGACTCCGGACGGATCCGCTCACTCGCGTTCAGTGACACGCAAAAGGTGACCGGCGCCTCCAGCCCCTGCAGCATGTTCATGTTGTACGTGACGATAGCAGGTGCGTCGGCCTCGTTGCCAACGAGATAGTTCCAGCTTCCCCATGCGGCGCGACGTTTCGGCAGCAATGAATCGTCGGAGTGGAGGACGACGTCGTTCTCCTGGTAAGGGAGCGCGCCAAGAACTTCGTTCTCTGCGCTCGTCGGGTCGGCCAGCATTGCCAATGCGTCGTCGCTGTGACAGGCCAGCACCACCTGGTCGAACCGTTCGCCGTTCACCGTGACGCAGCCTGCGGAGCGACGCACCGCAGTGACGCGTGTTTCCAGACGGATGCGGTCTCGGAACGGCGCCACCAGCGCATCGACATATCGCTGCGAGCCTCCGGACACCACCCGCCACTCTGGGCGTCGGTTGACCGAGAGCATGCCGTGATTGCTGAAGAACTGGACAAAGAAGACCACCGGCATCTCGAGCACGCTGGCGGGTGGGAGCGACCAGAGCGCTGAGCCCATCGGGATGAGGTAGTCACGCCGGAGTTCGATGCCGTATCGATTGGCATCGAGGTACTCGCCGAGGGTGCCTGTTGCCCTGCCCGACTCGACATCGCGTGGCGCGGCACGATTGAAGCGGGCGATGTCGCGCAGCATCCGGTAGAAGGAAGGCCGCACCAGATTGCGTCGCTGGACGAAGAGCTGTTCGATAGAGGAGCCGTTGTACTCGAGGTCAGTCGCATCGGCGCGAACCGAGAAGCTCATCGACGTGGGCTCTGTCGCGACGCCGAGCTCCGCAAGCAGCGCCGTGAAGCGGGGATAGTTCGTCTCGTTGTAGACAATGAAACCGGTGTCGACGTTGCGCAGGGCGCCGAACCCGGCAAGCGGCACCGTGTGCACGTGCCCGCCAATCCGGTCGTCGGCCTCGAACAGGGTCACCTGATGGCGTGGGTGCAGCCGATGCGCTACCACGAGCCCCGCGACTCCGCTGCCCACCACGGCGATCTGCACGCTATGCACCCGCCTCGAGAATCCGGCGTGGCACGGGTCGCAGATCGTGAATGACACCGAGACGCGCGAGGATCCAAAGGAGGTAGTAGGTGAGGTCGAACTCCCACCAGTAGAAGCCCTGGCGCGCCGATCCCGGAAAGCGATGATGGTTGTTATGCCACCCTTCGCCGAAGGTGATCAGGGCGAGTGCGAGGGAGTTGCGGCTCTCGTCGTCGGTTGCATACCTGCGGCCGCCGAGGGTGTGAGCCAGCGAGTTGATGAGGCAGGTCGCATGGAAGAGCACGACCGTGCTGACAAAGAAGCCCCAGACGACGAACGACCATCCCCCCAGGGCGAACAGTGCCGCCGCGAGCAACGCCGGGACCACGATGTCGAATCGGTCGAGCCAGCGGAGTTCGGGGAAGCGGGCCAGGTCGCGCACTTCGTGGAGGTCGGTCGGGAAATTCACCGCGGCCGTGATCCATCCCATATGACTCCACCAGAAGCCATGCTGCACCGGCGAGTGCACATCGTCGGCGGTGTCGGCGTGACGGTGGTGCTTGCGATGATGCGCCGCCCACCAGAGCGGACCACGCTGCACCGCGCTCGCGCCCATCAGCGCCAGGCCGAACTGCACACCCCGGGATGCTCGAAACGCGCGGTGGGAGAAGTACCGATGATAGAAGCCGGTGATGGCGAACATTCGGATGCCATACAGTGCGAGCGCTACCAGCATCGCGGAGCGATCGAAACCCACCACCAGCACGCCGAGGCAGGCCACATGCATCGCGACGAAAGGGAGCACCCGGACCCAATCGACCCCGCGCGACAGGATGACCTCGGCCGCGGGGAGCGCACCGGCGTCAAACCAGGCTCGGATCCCCCGTCGCCAGGATGAGACGGGATCAGCAGGTGTCGGATTACCCATGCGGGAGGATAGCTACGCTGTCTAGCTATTGTCAAGCTAATTCATAGATATATATTGACTTTTGCCTACTACACTCCGCGAGGCACCTGTGTCGGCCACCACCATCCTCAAGCTCTATCTCGCGTCCCTCCTGGTCTGCTTCGGGCTCGACCTCCTCTGGCTCGGGGTCATCGCGCGCGGCTTCTACCAGCACCAGCTTGGAGCACTCCTTCGCCCCGACGTCCGCTGGGGCCCTGCCGTCGCTTTCTACCTCCTCTTCGTGGTTGGGCTCATGGTGTTTGTGATCGTTCCTGCGCTCGACCGCGGCTCGGTGGGCCGGGCGATCTGGTCCGGGGCGCTCTTCGGTCTCGTGGCCTACGCGACCTACGATCTCACCTCACTCTCGCTGGTGCGCGACTTCCCGGCGCCGGTGGCCGTCGTCGACATGGCATGGGGGGCAACGGTGGCCGCCCTGGTGTCGGCTGCGGGCTACGGCGCCGGTCGCTGGCTTACCGCGACCTGAGCGACCGCGTACTATCCACGCCATGGATCCGCTCTCCGATGTGCTCCGGGTCGTCCGGCTCGATGGCGCATACTTCTACCCCGTCGAGGCGGCGGCCCCCTGGCGGGTAGAGGCGGAGGCCGCCAAGCAGCTGCTGCCCCGGATCCTGCCGCGAGCGCAGCACCTGATTTCCTACCACGTCCTCACCGAGGGAGTCTGCTTCGGTGGACTCGCCGGCGAGGCGATGGTCGAACTCGCGCCGGGAGATGTGATCGTCTTCCCCCACGGCGATGCCCACGTGATGGCGAGCGCGCCCAGCTTGCAGGTCGGCGTCGATCGCCGCAGCTCGGCGCCCGACCGCTATCCCACCACGGTGATCCTTGGCGAGGGTGGACCGACCACCGCCACCTTCGTCTGCGGCTTTCTCGGCTGCGACCTCCAGCCCTTCAATCCGCTCCTCGCGTCCTTGCCTCGCCAGATGCATATCCGCGGAATGTCGAGCGGCTGGCTCGGCGGCTCGACCCGACTGATGACCGACGAAGCCCGACATGATCGAGCCGGCGCCAGTGAAGTGCTCACGCGGATGGCGGAGCTGATGTTCATCGAAGTGGTGCGTCGCTATCTGGAGGAGTTGCCGCAAGGGCAGCGCGGCTGGCTCGCCGGCCTGCGCGACGAGGTCGTGGGTCGCGCACTCGCACTGCTGCATGCCGATCCGGGGCACGCCTGGACTCTCGCGACGCTGGCGCAGGCCGTTGCCTCGTCCCGCTCCAAGCTCGCCGAGCGATTTACCCATCTGGTCGGTCAACCGCCAATGCAATACCTCACGCAGTGGCGAATGCAGGTCGCCTCAACCCTCCTGCTCCAGGGTGGCTGGAAGGTCGCGTCGGTCGGTGGTCATGTCGGCTACGATTCCGAAGCCGCCTTCAGCCGCGCCTTCAAGAAGTCGACCGGACTCGCTCCCGGGGCCTGGCGAGAAGCACGTCGCAGCGGCTAGGCACGATGGACGCTGGCACAAGAGCAGTGGACGATCAGTCATTGGCGCTCTCGCCTGGTCCCGACAGAATCCGCACACGTGAATTGATGACCGTGCCATTTTCTGTTGAGGAGTCCGATGCCCCCGAAGCGCCCCCCCTCACCGACACTCGCTGCCATTCCCACCGTTCCGCTGCCGACCTGGTCCGAAGACCCGCTCGCTGCGCGGGCGCGATCGATCTGGGGAGCGGCCGATTTCCTCCCGATCGCGCGCTCCTTCGAGCCGGGCGCCCGCGAATTCATCTCGCGACTGGCCCTGCGCGTCGGTCAGTCGGTGCTCGACGTGGCCTGCGGCACCGGCAATCTTGCCATTCCGGCAGCCAGCGCCGGCGCACGGGTCACCGGCGTCGACATCGCCCCGAACCTGATCGCCGCCGCGCGCGCCGAAGCACGTGCCGCCGGTGTGCCGGTGCAGTTCGACGTCGGTGACGTCGAGCTGCTCCCCTACGCCGACCAGCAATTCGACGCGACGATCACGATGTTTGGCGCGATGTTCGGGGCGAGGCCGGACCGGGTCGCCGCCGAGCTGCTGCGGGTGACGCGGTCTGGCGGGCGCATCGCCATGGCAAACTGGATGCCGTCCGGATTCGTGGTAGATCTGCTACGCGCCCATACGGCGATCGTGCCGCCTCCTGCGGAGCTGCCAAGTCCGCTCCTCTGGGGCGACGAGGCAACGGTGCGCCTGCGGTTCGGCAATGCGGTGACAGCGTTCACGTGTGTACCGCGAAGCATCCATCTCCGATTCGAGATTCCGCCAGCCGCGGTCTCGGAACTCTTCGCCACCTGCTATGGCCCGACTGTGGCCACCCTGAAGGCCGCCGAGACGGTGAGTCGGCAGGCCCTGCGAGATTCCCTCACGCGCCTCTTCGAGAAGCACAACATCGCGGGGGCTGGGGCAACAGAAGTCGTGGGAGAATATCTCGAGGTCTATGCCCGGGTCGCGTAGCGGACGCCAAGTCCAGGCGGCGCCCGGAATCACCCCGCCCGGGGTTGCTCCAGCAGTTGCTGAATCGCAGCGAGCAGTTCGGAGTTGAGGAATGGCTTCGACAGAAATTCGACCCGTTCCCGCTCCCGGACCCGCTCGTGGACCATCTCGCTGCTGAAGCCGCTGATCACGACAAACGGCACGTCGGATCGCAATTGTCGCATCGCGGTCATCGCCTCCTCGCCGTCCAGACGCGGCATGACCAGATCCATGACCACGAGCGCCACCGCGGCGAGGTGCTGCTGAAAGAGTTCGACCCCATCCTGCCCGTCCACCGCCGTGATGACCTGGAATCCGGCGCGCTCGAGCACTCGCTTCGCGATGGACCGGATAACCGCTTCGTCGTCAACGACGAGGATCAAGCTGTGTCCCTGATCGCGGAATGCGCGCTCTGCATCGACGATGGCGGCGGCGCCGGTGACGGCCACGGTGTGGGCCACGACCGCCGGGAAGTAGACCCGGAAGGTGCTGCCGCGACCGAGTTCGCTCTCGACCTGCACGCCCCCGTGATGACCCCGCAACATCCCGAGCGCGGCTGCGAGTCCGAGACCGCGGCCCACGAAGCGGGTCGTGAAGAACGGGTCGAAGATCCGGGAGACCGTCTCAGGCGTCATCCCTTCGCCGGTGTCCTCAACCTCCACCACCACGTAGTCGCCTTCTGTCAGCGTACCGTGCAGATCAAGGCGGGCGATCTCGGCCGTCGCGAGGTGAACTCGCGACGTGCGGACGGCAATCATCCCGCCGCGGGACCCCAGCGCCTCGGTGGCATTCGTGAGCAGCTTGTTCACGATGCGCCCGATCTGCTCCGCGTCACCAAGAATCAGCGGAATGCTGGTGGCCAGCTCCGTGCGCAACTCGACCGCAGGGGGCAGGGAATCCTTCATGGCGTCAACCACCTGGGCAACGACCACCGACAGGTGCAGCTGCTGTCGGTCGACCTCGGCCTTGCCGGTGTAGGCAAGCATCTGCCGCGACAGCTCGGCGGCGCGCTGCGCCGAGATCTCGATCTCGCCGATGTAGTCGAGCACCGGAGAATTCGCCGGCAGGTCGTCGCGGGCAAAGGTCGCGTTGCCCGTGATGCCAAGCAGCAGGTTGTTGAAATCGTGCGCGATCCCGCCGGCGAGCACACTCAGGCTCTCGAGTTTCTGTGCGCGCCGCAGGTGAGCGTCGGTACGCTTCCGCTCGGTGATGTCACGCGCCATCCCGATGGTGCCTGCGACCGCGCCATCGGTCGCAAAGAGCGGGCTCACAGTTGTCTCCACGACGCGCGTGACACCATCGACGTCGTGCTCATGATCGGCACTGATCGTGGCCCGCGACTCGATGGCGCTGCGGGTCTGCCCCGGCACGGCGGCCAGACGGTCGCCAATGCCCAGCTCGTCGTTCGTGTGCCCTTCGATTTCGGCACTGTTCCGCTGCACGAAGCGACAGAAGGCATCGTTTACGGCGGTGTAGCGCCCCTCGACGTCCTTCACCCACATCAGGTCGGAGACGTTGTCGAGAATCGCGCGCTGACGACGGACGCTCTCGGCCAGCGCCGCCTCTGATGCGCGGATCTGAGCGAGCTGGTCGGCGAGCAGGCCATTCACGCTGGCCTGTCGACGCCGCTGCACGAAGAGCGAGAGCCCGATATAGAAGGCGAGCAGGAGTCCGGCAGCGGTCGCAATGACGGCGTAGCGCGAAACCCGCAGCCGGCCCCGAAGCGTCTCGTTCTCTGCCGCCGTCTGATTCGTTTCGTAGATGACCTGCAGATTCTTCAGGATCCGGAACCGCTCGTCATTCTCGACGCTATCCTGCACCGCAGTGCCCTGGGCGGAGTAGCGATAGGCCTTCGCCCAGTCCCCTTTTGCGGCGTAGGCGGAGGCCAGGTGACGCATGATTTCGACATCGCCCTCCCCGCCTGCCACCTTTTCCAGGCCGACCTCAATGGCCTTGTCGGGCTGGTGCAGTTCGAGGTAGACGCGCGCCAGATCGTTGTAGTCATGCAGCTTGATCGCGCGCGGGACGGAATCGGAATTCACGATCGCCAGCAGCTGGGTCAGCGCCCGCTGGTAGTCGCCCTTTCCTTCATAGGCGATCGCGACGCTGCGCAACGCGGTCAGCCCGTTCGCGGTCCGATGCAGCGCGGCCCAGTAGGCGCTGGCCTCCCGCGCTTCGGCAATTGCCTCGTCATAGCGCTTGAGGAAGTTGTAGACCTCGCTCAGCCGGACGTGCACATAGGCCAGTGCACTGGAATCACCGGTCGTTTTCTGGACGGCGAGCGCCTGCTGAGCATACTCGAGGGCCTTGGCGCCGTCGCCATCCAGCAGCAGCAGCGAGGCAATGTTGTTGAAGGCGTAGCCCTTCTCGAGCGGGATGTTCGCGCTGTCGGCGACGCCGAGCGCCAGGAAGAAATGGCGGGAGGCAGCCCGATTCTCGCCGAGCCACTGGTACTCAACGCCGATGAAGTTGAGCGCCTGGGCCTCGCCGCGCCGGAAGCCGATCTGCCGCGCGAGCGTGAGTGCCTGCTGCCCCATGGCGATGGCAGCAGCCTGGTCGTTGCGGCGCAGCTCCCACGACTGGGCATTGAGTCGCAGGACCTTGGCGGTATCGGGGAGGGAGGCGAACGAGGTGTCGGCAGGCGCCTGCCCCCTGCCCCGGGCCGCGACGGCCAGGGTCAGGAGGACCGCAATACGAAATGCGAGTGGTGCGCCAGGTCGCGCCATAGCGCGGCAATATAGGGGAGCCGGGTGCGGTCGCCCTAGTTCTCCGGCCGGGGCGTGGCCCCGCAAGGGGGCCACGCCATGGTTCTGAGCTATGGCGTGCGACCGGCCTGATCTGCGGCCTCGTAATCGGCCTCGTTCCATTCATCGAGCTGGCGCTCGACCGAGTCCTTGGCCTCGCCATAGTGCTTCTGGATCAACCCGACGAGCTGGTCCCGCTTCCCTTCGAGGACGTCGAGTTCGTCGTCGGTGATCTTCCCCCACCGCTCCTTGACCTTCCCCTTCAGGATCTTCCAGTTGCCCTTCGTGATATCGGAATCCATGGACGTTGCTCCTGGTTCAAGTCGTTACACGATTTTCCTGGCGGCAGTGACACCGAGCACGAGCGCAATCACGAACATCACCAGGAAAATGAAGAAGAGGGTCTTGGCGATCCCGGCCGAAGCGGCGGCAATGCCACCGAACCCGAACAGGGCCGCGACGATGGCCACGACCAGAAAAATCATTGCCCAGCGTAACATCAGACTACCCTCCGAGACGGGGGATGAGGGCCGAACGGTGCTGCGATTGCAAAGTGTGTGACGGTCAGCGCGTGCGATGGTGCACATGACTTCGCATCGATGCGTTGCAACCCGTGCAACGGCGCGCCCGACGTACCGTCTCCGTCAGGATCGCACTGACCGGAGAGAGAGATGGCACGCAGCATCTGGAAAGGAACGCTCGGGTTCGGCCTGGTGACCATCGGCGTTGAACTCTTCAGCGCGGAGGCCCCCGAGCGACTCGATCTCGACCTGCTCGACAAACGGGACATGGGTCGGATCGGCTACCTGAAGATCAACAAGACTACGGGGAAGCCCGTCCCGAAGGAGGAGATCGTCCGCGGCTTCCCGGTTTCCGCCAACAAGTACGTCGTGCTATCGGACGCGGACCTCAAGGAAGCCAATCCCGTAGCAACCCGACTGCTCGAAGTCCTCGGCTTCGTCCCCGTCGGCGCGATTCCTCCGCTGTACTTCGCGAAGCCGTACTTCGTGGCGCCCGTGAAGGGGAGCGAGAAGGCCTACAGTCTGCTACGTGACACACTGGCAGAGGCCGGGCAACAGGCCATCGCCCAGGTGGTCATCCGGACACGGCAACACATCACCGCGGTCTATCCCCATGAGCGGCTGCTGATGGCCCAGATCCTTCGCTACGACGATGAACTGCAGACTCCTGAAGACCTCGGCGTGGCACCGCCCAGGAAAGGGGTGGCCACGGCGCCGCGGCCGGCCGAGCTGTCGATGGCGAAAAAGCTGGTGCACGAGATGGCGATCGACTGGACGCCGCGCGCGTACCACGATGAGTACCGGAATGATCTGCTGAAGCTCATCAAGCGACGCACCAAGGGCGCGAGGACATCCAAGGAGCCGGCCGAAGCGCCGCGAGAGACCAAGGTGCTCGATCTGATGGAGGCGCTTCGCAAGAGCGTCGGCGCGCCGCATCGGAAGAGCGGCGCGAAACGGGCCCGCCGGAGCGCCTGATGGCACTCGACGAGTACCGTCGCAAGCGCAGCTTCTCGCACACGACAGAGCCTCGCGGCAGGAAGGCGAAGTCGGCAGGTGGCAATTCGTTTGTGGTGCAACATCACCTCGCGTCGCACGAGCATCACGACTTCCGCCTGGAACTCGACGGCGTGCTGAAAAGCTGGGCCGTGCCCAAACTCGTGAGCAACACTGCCGGGGTGCGCCGCCTCGCCGTGGAAGTCGAGGATCATCCGCTGGCCTATGGGTCATTCGAAGGGGAGATCCCGGCGGGGCAGTACGGTGCGGGCACCGTGCGCATCTACGATCATGGGACCTGGGAGCCCGAGGGCGATCCGCACGAAGGACTGCGCGAAGGCAAACTCACTTTCTCACTCCACGGCAAGAAACTGAAGGGGCGCTGGGTGCTGGTGCGCACCGAAGCGAGTGAGGGGCGCTCCAAACCGCAGTGGCTGCTCATCAAGCGAAAGCGCGAGTGAGTACCCGCGCCCGATTTCTTCCCGTGCAGCTCGCCACCCTGGTCGAGATCGCCCCTGACGACAGCGGCTGGACCTGGGAAACCAAGTACGATGGCTATCGCCTCGAGGCAGTTGTCCGACGAGGCGCTGCGACGCTCTACACGCGCAATGGCAACGACTGGACCGACCGCTTCCCGACCATCGCAGCAGCATTCGCCGACATCACAGCCGCCTCGGCCGTTATCGATGGCGAAGTTGTGATCCTCTCGGCCCGCTCCGCCAACTTCCGCAAGTTGCAGGATTTCCTGGGAGGCGATCAATCGCTCCGGCCGGTCTACTTCGCGTTCGACCTGCTCGAACTCGACGGCCGTGATCTCCGGGGTCTCCCGCTCGCCGCGAGACGCGTTCAACTCGACCGTTTGCTCAAGGGCGCCACTGGCGACGTGCGGATTGGCCAGCGCCTGCGCGGGGCACCCGCAACGCTTCTCGCAAGGGTTTGCGCACAGGGCCGTGAAGGGATCATCGGGAAGCGTCTCGACGCGACATACCACGCCGGCCGGGATTCGTCGTGGATCAAGCTGAAGTGCGGCAAGCGGCAGGAATTCGTCATCCTGGGCTATACCGCTCCGAAGAATTCGCGCAGCGGATTTGGCTCGCTGTTGCTGGGAGTACACGATGCAACCGGGCTACGCTATGCCGGCCGGGTTGGCTCCGGCTTCAGTGACGCGCTGCTGCGATCGATGCACCGAACCCTCGAGTCGCTCGCCGTCGCCAAGGCGCCAACGATTCACTTCCCGGAGCGTCCACCCCGGGGCGTGCACTGGGTCAGGCCGAAACTCGTCGCCGAGGTCTCGTTCAGCGAATGGACGGCAAGCGGCTCGTTGCGACATCCGGTCTTCATCGGCCTGCGACAGGACAAGCCCGCTCACCACATTCAGAAAGAGGTCGCCGCAATGACCCGCTCCCCCGCGGCCACGACGCACCGGCGACAGGCCAAGCCCGATTCGGGCACCACAGTCGCCGGAGTCGAGATCAGCCACCCCGATCGGATCGTCTATCCCGAGGCCGGCATTACCAAGCTGGAGCTCGCGCGCTTCCTTGAGCGGTTCGCGCCGCTGATGCTGCCGCACGTCGGCAATCGGCCGCTATCGCTGGTGCGCTGCCCGGAGGGGATCGCCGAGGAGTGCTTCTTCCAGAAACACTGGACGGGCAAGCTTCCGGATAGCCTCACCTCGGTGGCGATCACCCAGTCCGACCGAGCGAAACATCCCTATGTCGTAGTGAGGGACGCGCGCGGCCTCGTCACCCTCGCACAGTGGGGTGTCATGGAAATACACCCCTGGGGGGCTCGCGCAGATGCTCCCGAGCGCCCCGATCGGATCCTCTTCGATCTCGATCCCGGTCCCGGCGTGAGCTGGGATGACGTCCGGAGCGCCACCTTCGGCCTCCGTTCACTCCTCGATGAGCTGGGCCTCGACTCGTGGGTCAAGACCAGCGGAGGCAAGGGCCTGCACATCATGGTGCCGATCGCGCGAACCGCGACCTGGAAAGAGGTTGCCTCCTTCGCGCAGGCGGTGGCGGTGCATATGGCAACACATTTCCCGGATCGATTCATCGCCAAGGCGTCGAAGGCCGCGCGACGCGGCGTGATCTTCGTGGACTGGCTCCGGAATACGCGCGGTGCCACGGCGGTGGGGACCTGGTCGCCGAGGGCGCGGGTCGAGGCGGGGGTCTCGGTGCCGATCTCCTGGCGGGCCCTGGCCAGCATCGCGAGCGGCAACCAGCATACGCTACCGACGCTGCAGGATGCACCGTTGCCGAGAAGTGACCCGTGGCGCGCTGTCCTGGAGAGTCGTCAGCGTCTCACGAAGGCGATGCGCAAGCAGATCGACGTGTAATGCTCCACGCGGCTGAGTCGTCACCGTCTTGGTACGAACTCAACACGACTCTGTTCGCGTCAGGAGCATCGCATGTCACGCATCGCTTTCGTCGCCGGTCTCCTTGCCCTCTCCGGGAGCGCCGGCTTTGCCTCAGGATACAGCATCTCGATTCCACGCGCCGCCGCCGGAGTACGTTTCACCAATCATCTGTCGGACACGCGGTCGGTTTCCCTCGAAGCCAACAAGCATGTGGTGTTTACCAATGTTGCTGCGGGCGCATCCACGGGTGAGTTGCTGGTGCAGGACACCGTCGTGACGTTCGACCTGAAATGGACCGGCTCCGACAGCGTGGTGGCGACCAGCAACTCGTCGCTGGCAAGCGGCGGCCACTACTCGGTCACGGCCACCCGGGCCAATGGAACGACGCCGATCCTGATCGTGCTGCGCGACACAGTGAGGCTGCTCAAGTAGCCTGCGTACGTGCCATTGCGTCGCGGATCATCGCGACCGTGGCTGCCGGATCTTCGACCTCGATCACGAGACGCGCGAAATGCTCGTGATCGAGTTCCAGCACGACCGCGTGTTCCGGATCCTGGATATCATAGAACACGGCCCCTTCGTGCTGGTAAAAGGTCCCCGCCGTGAGAATGCCCGGGATATTTGTCCCCGGCATCTTCATCCCGTGCCACCATCCGCGCGCCGCTTCCGCGTCGTGGCGGACACTGCGCACGTGCGCGAGCGGAAATTCCAGCTGACTCCGCAACGCCCAGAGCTTGTGCCAGCCTTGCACGTCGCATCGGATGGTATCGCCTGTGATAGTGACCTCGACCACGACTCCCTCCCTTGTGTGGAACTCACATGATCAGCCGATGGCGCACGCCAGGAGCAGCGGATCCGGCAGGTCGCTATGGCATCCAGCGGAGACGCAACGGCCAGGGCTGTTCGACTCCCACCGAGACACCCCACCGCTTCTCGGCGAGGAGGCTGCGCGCAAGATCGACGCGAAGTGCCCCGAGGCGAGCGCCAGGCAGGTCAATCCGGATGCCGGCCCCGGCATCGAGATAGTCGCGACGATCGCTTCCCCCGGCAGGGGAGCTCATGACCCTCGCCGCATCGACAAATGCACCGACCCCGAGACCAGCAAGCCCGATCCTTCCAACCCTGCGATCAATCGAGAGGCCACCGTGCAGAATGGTGCGACCCAGTCGCTGCGTCGGTCGGCGTTCGCTCGGGCTCATCCGGTGCGCGCGCAGCGGAATCGCCCAGGTGAGGTTGCCGCCGGCGAGTGGCCATACGCCTTCAGGCGCATCTGCCGAGGCCCAGTCGCCACCCGCACGCGCGGCGAGTTCAATGCTCGCGGGCCCGCGAGGGGCTTTCCAGGATAGCCGCGCCTGGACTCGCTGATACGCCGGCTGCTGCCGTAGCGGCGCCGCCTGCTCTCCCTGCAAGGACATTACCACACGATCCCGCGCCGAGTGCACGGCTCCGCCGAGGGCGACTGCGACGTAGTCCGCCTCGACCCAACGCTCGTACCGTATCGCACTCATCAACTCGAGATGAGGGCTCAACCAACCGGCGATACCGACGGTGGTGGCTCGCCGTCGCTGACGAGGGATCCCCGAATCCGGGGCAACCTCGGTGAACCGATACTCCTCCCTGCTCTCCTCGACGCTCAGTACGGCCGGGATTCCTACCTTTGCCGGCAGCTCCACACGAAGCGCCAGCCGGGGATGACCGGCGTCCCAGCGCCACTGTCCTGACCAAAGCTCACCAGCGCGGAATGGCGATGCCACGGCGAGGTCGACCTCGCGGAATGAGAGGGCGCTGATGGCATTCATCAGGATCAACCGGCGGGGAGGATCGATGATCGGTCGCTCGACAACGGCGGCCTGAACTTCTGCCACTCCGCCCGACACCGGCGCATACCGTACCGAGCCAATTCCAACAGCCGGTATGTCGCGCAACCGGCGCTCCGCCACGCCACGATTCTCCATCGTGAGCAGGCCGCCCGCCCGGATTCCGATGGCATCCGCGAAGACAGTGAACCTGATCCGCCGAACTCCGACCACGTTCACGAAATCGACCGTGAGCCGGCCGATATGATTCCACGCTGCGAGCGCGCCATCACGATCGCCGGCGAGGTATCGGCTGCTGGCGAGTAGTTGCCATCCGAGAGTGTCAGTGGGGACTTGCGCGAGGTATGCCTGCGCGATGTTCACGGCTTCCGGGTAGAGACCTTGGCGGAAGCGGACCCCCGCGAGTTCCCGGAGCACCAGGGCTTCGCCCGGGCATGCCTGTCGCGCCTTGCCAAGCAGCGAGTCCGCGCGGACGAGCTGATTCTCGCCCGCCTCGGTCACCGCTGCATCAAGCCAGGGACGGCAAGGCAGCGAATCAACGGTGATCGGGGGAAGGTGCGATGGCACCACAGCCGCAACCGGCGGCGGACGGATCAGTAAGGCCCAGCGATCAGCCCCATTCCAGCGCTTCAGAAACGTTTCGATAGCGACCGAGGCGAATGGCGCAACGGCGGGATCATGATAGACCACCCGTGAGTCACTCCAGCCGACAACGACAACGTAGTGGAAGCGATTGCGACCAACCTGGATCAGCGCGATCACGGGAATACTGTCGCGCAACGATTGCATCACTGCATCGGGAGTGCCGGCGATCGCCTGCGTCTGCCAGCCGCGCGACGCAGTCGTTGCGACCAGCTCATCGGTCCGGATCCCCCCTTCGCTCGGCCGCACCAGCGCACCGAACTCCTCCGGGGAGACGCCGCGTTTCCCCCACCAGCGCTCGACCATCGCGACGGCCGCGCCGCCACAGAGCAATTCCGACTGCGCAAGGTAGGGGACCTGCAGTACTGCCGGAGCGCCGCGAGACTGGGCGAGAAGAGCCTGGGGGATACCCGCGATGAGCCCGGACAGCGCGGAGAGTCGCAAGACCAGCCGTGTGCCCGGGCGCATCGAGAGTGGGTCGAACCGCTTACTTGAGGAGCAGGATCAGGATCAGCAGAGCGATGATGATGGCCGTAGTGCTGATCACGACGGTGCTGCTGCCACCGGCACGGATCTTTGCGGCGTAGTCGTTCACGGCCGCGTCATCAAGCGCAGCAACGCGGGCCGAGAGCTGTTCGGCGCTGACGCCCATCTTGCCGGCGGTCGCAATGGCAGCAGGCGTCGCGAGCGTGGTGTTCACCAAGGTACGATTGGTCGCGCTTGGGGGCGTGGTGGTCGCGGCTTCGAGCGTGGTAGTGGAGACGGTGCTCCGCGCCTGGGCCGAGAGCGGGGCGGCTGCCGTGATCGTGACGAGCGCGGCAATCAGGGGCAATGCAGAAATCTTGGACATGGGGACTCCTCAGGACGGCTGTCGCGCCACCGAAGGTGGTGCGTCTGTGAACGATATCCCGGCCCCTTCCGACGAGATATCCGTCATTGGGATGAGCCGGTGCTGCGTTCCAAGGGACGAGTGGCGTCAGCCACGGTGCACAGCCCCGCGGCCTCGCCAGCATCGCACACTTCCCCAGCCGAAGAGCAGGGCCAGGAGCGGAAAGACTGCCGCTCCGATGAACGCGCCCTGACCACCCACCCGGGTCTGTTGCAGGAAATGCGTCACGACCAGCAGGCGAACTGTATAGAACGCGAAGAACGTGCTCAGGGCACCCAGGAGAATTGCGAGCAGTCGCATGACACCCTTACCGTTGGAGGTTGATCTCCAGCCACCTTCAGGGAGGTGCCATGCGCACCCGCCTTCGACTCGTTGCTCCGCAAGTTCTCCTCGCGGTCGTCGCCCATTCGCTAGCCGCTCAGCAGGTCTCCGACACCCTCTTTCAGCCGAGGGTGGGCATTCAAGCATACCCGAAAGGTGCCGGGCCCGCCGTCCTGATTGACGAGGCGCACGTCAACTTCCACACGGTGGAGGGGCGTTACCTGACCTTTGCGCGCCTGCTTCGCAATGATGGCTATGTCGTGAGCGCCAATCGGGTTCCCTTCTCGAGAGCGTCACTGGCGCGGGCCAAGGTGCTGGTCATCGCCAACGCCCTCAACCGGCGCAATGAGTCTCGCTGGGAGCTTCCGACCCCGTCGGCCTTCACCATCGCCGAGGTGGCTGCAGTGAAGTCGTGGGTCGCAGGCGGCGGGTCGCTGCTGCTCATCGCCGACCATATGCCGTTCCCTGGTGCCGCGGCCGAACTCGCGGCGGCCTTCGGCGTCGCCCTCACCAACGGCTTCGTGACCGATTCCATCAGCGGCGAGGGAAACCTCGGCTTCACGCGTGCCACCGGACTGGCCGATCACGTCATTACTCGCGGCCGGACTCCTTCGGAACGCATCGATTCGATCGTGGCATTCACTGGCGAAGCCTTTCGCTTGACCGGACCGGGCAGCGCGCTGATCACCTTCGGGCCGCACACCACCAACTTCTACCCCAGGGAATCTTTCGAGGTCAAACCGGATACTCGACGCGAGCCTGCTCGCGGAATGCTGCAAGGCGCGGCAATCGAATTCGGTGCGGGCCGCGTGGCCGTGTTTGGCGAGGCAGCAATGTTCTCGGCCCAATTGGGCGGACCTGACCACGATCGGATCGGAATGAACGCACCCAACGCTCCGCAGAATGCGCAATTCGCACTCAACGTTGTGCACTGGCTGAGCAAGCTGCTCTAGTCAGGGCATCACCCGCACGGCGATATGCGACGGCCATGCGGGCGTGTGCCAGACCCGATGCTCCGACGGCTGGAAGTCGCCCACCCGCGCCTCGAAGATGTTGGCAACGAAGCGCTGGGGATTCCGGTCATACATCGGGAACCAGCTGCTCTGCACCTGGACCATGATCCGATGTCCCTTCAGGAAGCGATAGAGCTGCTCGTGCAGATCCACCTGATAGGGAATCACCCGGTTTGCTGGAATCGGTGTTGCGCGCTCAAACCCCTTCCAGTAGCGCCCGCGCAGGATGTCGGCGTTCACCATGAACTGGTAGCCGCCCATCTGCGGGTGGTCCGCCACCTCTTCGGGGTAGACGTCGATGAGCTTGACGACCCAGTCGGCGTCCGTCCCCGTCGTGGAAGCAAAGAGGTGCGCCACCACGTTGCCGACAACCGTGATGTCGCTCGTCAGAGCTGCGGAGACCCAGGTGAGCACATCGGGTCGACCGTCCACGAAACGCTGGTCCTGTTGCAGCCAGCTGCTCGCGGCCGACCCATCGTCGGGGCGCGGGGTGTTGGGCACGGGATGCGCCGGGTCAGCACGATAGGCGTCGAACGCCTCCTTTCCCGGCTTCGGCGGATCAAACGACAACACCCCCTGCGCGTGCAGGTAGAACTTCTTCGAGGTCGACTCGCGCGCGGGCCACGCATCAAAGGTCCGCCACTTGTTCGCCCCGGTCTCGAACGCCCAGACTTCGGGGAAGTGACCATCACCCTTGCCGTGCAGGTACCAGGCAAACCAGGGCCGCTGGATCTTGTCACGGAAGTAGTCCCCCGTGGCGCTCCCCAGGGCGATCGGCCCCAGCGAATCGGCACTGCCGCGCGCCCACGCGCCATGTGACCAGGGACCAAGCACCAGCCGGTTGAGCCCCTTGGCGTCGTGCGCTTCCAGTGTGCGATACCCGATCGAAGCGCCGAGGATATCCTCCTCGTCCCACACGCCGCCCACGAAGAGCGTCGGGACCTCGGAGCTGGTGAGGACGCGCTGCATCGCGCGCGCCTGCCAGTAGGCGTCGTACGCGGGATGCGACCGGAACCCGACCCACGAAGGCAACTCGGCGACGCCGGCCGTCTTGCCGATGTTGCTCAGGGTCGCCTGTCGCAGGTAGAACTGGAACTGGTCGTAATCCGGAATGGCGAGGCCATTTGTCCCCTCGATGTATGCCGAGTAGATCACGCCCTGGGTCTGGCGAAAAGCGCCCTGGTGAAAGAAGTCGTCGCCCAGCCAGGTGTCGGCGCTGGGCGCCTGGGGCGAGATCGCTTTCAATGCGGGATGCGGGTGCACACCGGCAAGGCCGGCGAGCCAGCCGCGATACGAAACGCCGAGGACGCCGACCTTGCCGCTGTTGGCGGGAAGCTGCTTGATGAGCCAGTCGATCGTGTCCCACGCATCCGTCGATTCATCGACGCCGCGGGGGTCGCGCGGATCGGCCATTGGTCGACTGGTGACGAAGGTGCCCTCTGATCCGAAGCGCCCACGAATGTCCTCGGTCACGAAGATGTAGCCATCTTCTCCGAGCTCGCGCAGCGAGGCCGGCAGATCAGCTGTGCGGAACTCGCGTGCGGCGCTGAAGGCAGTGCGGATCAGCAGGATGGGAAGTGGCCCCGTGGCGCCCTTCGGGATCAGCGCAACGGCGAAGTGCAGGGTGCCGTCCCGCATCGGGATGCTGAGTTCCTTGCGCTCGTATGTTGTCGATGCGAGTGGGTTCGCTGCAGCGGCTGGGAATGCAGCGCCAACAGCGAGAACGGCGCAGAGTCGGAACATCAGGCGCACAACGCCTCCTTGGGCGGTCGGCTGGGTGACGCCTTGATGTTACCTGTATCGCTGTCGTTCATCCAAGCGGGATGCTAGCGGAGGTACTCCTGCGCCGCCGCGGTAAAGTCAGCTGGCCGGCTGCTGGCACCGAGGAAGAACTCGACCTTGATGCGATCGGCGGCGGTCATCTGCACCAGCATCCAGCCGTAGGTCTCGGTCGCACCAGGGCGACGGATCTGGTAGCCGACGACTCCAGACGCAGGAGTTACGGTGGCGGGATCGGGATCTGAAACACCGATGTTGCCAAAGAACGGTGCTGCGATGGTGCCACCAACCGACACCTGCGGCGCGCCGCTGAAATAGTCGTATACGAATCCGATCGACTTCGCCCACCCTGCCGGGCTCCCCGCGCTCTGGGCATTGACCGGCAGCGAGCTGTGAAACCAGTCGCCCACCAGCTTGCCGGCAATGCCGAAATCGATGCGCCCGTCGCGGTTCGCGGGCACGCCGTCAAAGGTGCGTGAGCGAGCGTAATAGAGAGCACGGAGCGGTTCGGTGAAATACTTGTAGGGCGATACCGCGTGCCGGGTGTTCTCGCCGTAACGCGCCGGATTGACGAGGCCGGGCAGCGTTACGTCGTAGTCGTAGGCGCCCAGGTCAAACGACGGACAAAACCCCGTGGTCGTGCCGATCTGCTGGCCCGCGGTGACGTGGGTTCCCGGAATCATTCCCGATGCAAGCAGCACGTGATCGTAGTAGTAGTGGAAGGTCTTCGTCATCTGGATATCGACCTTGGTGTCGCCGCGGTCTTCGGTGACCAGCACGAAGGTGATGACTCCACTACCGGCAGCATAGATCGGCCGCTTGCTGCAATCGTTGTTCTGCTGATTGCCGCCGTATGCATCGACAAACGAGATGTAGACGTGGTCGGTCGGCAGCACGTGCCCCGGAGGGCCCAGCTTGCCGAGGGGCGTGGTCGAGATCACCCAGGCGGTGTCGATCGGAGAGACGGAGAGGACCCCCGGGCCAGTGGTGGTGAGCCCGTAGGGATTGTTGCCATCGGGGTCGGTCGGGCCGGTGCTCCCGTCACCACAGGCCGGGAGGGCGAGCAGCAGCGCGGCGATGAACGGGCGGAGGCGAGTCGTCATCCCGCAATTATCGGCAACTGTCGGGCCGGGGTGAGTGGCGTGCTACCTCCGCCCCTGCAGTCCCCGACCGATGCCGATCCCCAGCAGTACCCCGGCGGCCACCAGCGCGCAGGCCACGACGGGGAGGATCGGGTTAGCAAGGTGGGCCATTGCGATTGGTGCCGCGACGGTGAATCCAACCACACCGCCGATCAGCGCACCAGCGCGATCCTTGATCGGCAGCCAGCCACGTCGGGTGGCGATCCAGAGCGCCAGGGCGAGGCCAGTCACACCACCGGCAAGGCCGCCGTCATGGAGCCACTGCTTGCCAGAACGCCCGCCGATCAGGGCGCCCGCGACCGCCCCCGCTGCGGTGAGTCCCCAGGCGAGAAAGAAGGTGCGCAATCGTTTGAGCGAGCCCTGCGGAATAGTGACTGACACGCGTCTCCCCTCGGGTGAATGCAGGACTTCGGGGGTTGTGACGACGGCGATGCAGTTCGCGCGCACGCGCGGCGGTCTCTCCAGCCGTGTTACGGTTTTTCCGACGAGATCACCAGAGTGAAGCCATCGGGATCCCTGAGCCGGAATACCCGCACCCCCCAAGGCATATCGGCCGGTTCCGACGCGAGCATGCCGCCGTGCGCCCGCACCCGCTTCGCGATCGAGTCGATACTCTGCGCCGTGGTGAATTGCAGGGAAAACCCCTGCCCCTTTTCGCGATCGATTCCTTTCGCGCCGTCGTCCTGGCCGAGCAGGAGTTCCACCGCGCCGGCCTTGAGCGCCACGGCGACCGGCCTGCCCTCGCGTTCGTAGACTTGGCCCACGTGGAAACCGAGCACGTCACGATACCAGGCGAGACTCACCTGCAGATCCTTGACGGTGAGTGACGCGGACGACTTCCGTGCCCGGAAGGATTCCGGTTCAGTGCGGCGGACGGGGCGGTTCGGCTCGTCGGTCATCAGAACTCCGCGATCTGGGCTGGGGCGTGGTCAATCAACGCAATGAGATGCGATACCGCAGGGCCTCGCCGCTACCGAAAGCCTCCGGCAGCTGGAAGCGTTCGAGCAACACGCCGCCATTTGCTTCGATTACCCGCTGCGACGGCACGTTGTCAGGCAATGTCGTGAGCTCCACATACCGCAACGGCAGCGCCTGGATTTCCACGAGCATCAGGCGAAGTGCTTCACTCGCGTAGCCACGCGCCCGCTTCCACGACACCACCGTATACCCCAGATGCCCGAGGCAGGTCGGCGGGAGCGCCTCACCTCCCGGTTGCCATCGAAAACCTATGGCGCCACAGAACTCACCGTCCCACAGCCAGCGGCGGAAGCCAGGGAGGCGAGCGGTCGTGCTGCCGTCAGGGAGGTGGATCGGCGGCCCCTTCGCGTCGAGATCGTCGTGGCTCTCGAGAAACCGGGTGACATCGGCATCGATCAACGCCAGTTCGTCCGCGGATGACTCCGGCCGGGTGTTGTCCGGATACCAGCCGCGCGTCAGCGCGTCGCGGTAGCTCTCGAGATGTTCAGTCGCCGGGCGAACGAGGCGCATCAACGCGGGTTCCCGGTCCGGCCAGAAAGTTCATTACTCGCCTGAACTGCTCCCGACGACGTGCGGCCCACGCCGGCAGTTGCACCGCGCCAAAGGCAAACACGCCGACACCGATCGCCGCCATCAACCCGACCCCAGTGACGTTGGCAGTCGTGCCGATCCCCGCTGCGATTGCCGTCGCGAGCGACACACCGGAGAGCGCCAATCCGCTGATCATCATGGTACGCGAATCGCCCTTCACGGTGCGAAGGCGAAGCCGGAAGCCGCCAGCCGTGGGCTCGACCAGCGCCTGCAGATTGCCGTTGGTCCACTCGCGAAAGGCGCCATCCTGGCGCATCCGCCCCTTGGCATTGAAGGTATCTCGCAGATGGGCAACGAGTCGCCCCCAATCGTCGTCGGTAAACGGTCGGTCGAATTCCGCTGTCTCGCCGACGCCGAGGGTCAGGCCGAGCAGTTGCTGCGAGGTCGACCCGCGCGCGACATCGAGTGAGCGTGCGGCGTGCGAAATCGCCTCGGGTGAGAAGCCTGCCTCGCGGCCGATTTCGTGGAGGGCGGCGAGTGTCAACCCGTTCGCCTCCTGCGGCACCGGCGACAGCGCACTCTCGCTCTTCGCGGCCCGCTCGAAGATCGTGGCGATTTCCTCATCGGTGTAGCGTCGCTCACTCATGGCCGAAGAAGCTCACCGGGAGCGGGAGGGGAGTCAATGGAACTCAACGCGGCGGCTCCTGCCGCGCTGCCCGATCCACCGCGTCCACCGCCGCCTGCACCTCGGCAGCCGAGGGGCGCGGCGCCACTTCAGCGTCGGCCAGCCCCAGGCTCCAGCTCGCGCGCTCGATCACCGCGGCGCCACGCTCGGCGGGCAGCGACTCGCCGAACGCCAGCTCGACCCGGCGACAGATGCGCTCCTCGCGCGGGGGGTCGGGGAAGGTGTGGTTGGGTGCACCACGATGGATCCGGGCGTGCGTCGCCTCGTGAATCAGGCTCGACGCGACGACCTCGACACCAATGTCGCGTCGGGCGAGGAAGGTCAGCTCGGTGAGAATGGTGCGGTATGCCGGCAGGTAGGCACCGCGACAGCCATAGCGCTCGACAATGATCTTCTCGACATCGCGCCGCATGTGCCTGAGCCGAATCGGCTGGTATTCCTCGAGCATGCCGATCGCGTCGTCGAGTCGCGCGAGCACATCGGCGGTAGCGATTTCAGGTCGAGTGTTCGTGACCTCGACCAGGAAGCCGCGCACCTGATGCACCTCGGCCAACGTCGCGCCGGCTGCCCGGGCCAGTCCCAGGAATGCATGGTTGAAGCGCTCGCGCAGGCCCATCGGTCCTCCCCTTGAACTCCCGTGACGCCTCCAAGAATACTGCTGTGCGGGCCGCGGTCCCGCTGTCGTCATTGGATAGGTTACCGGATCCCGCATCCCGGTTATTTTCAGACTTCACTCGCCCAACTCCAGCAACGCGATGGCCCGACCCGCCATCACTCCTGCTCCCGCCCCCGGGACAGAGGCTTCGATGGACCAGGCCGGTTTCCCCATTGTCGGTATCGGCGCCTCAGCCGGCGGTCTCGAAGCGTTCCGAAGCTTCTTCGAGCGGATGCCTGCCGATAGCGGGATGGCCTTCGTCCTCATCCTGCACCTGCCGGCCGATCGCAAGAGTCTCCTCCCGGAGATTCTCGGGCGCTGGACCTCGATGCGGGTGATCGAGGCCACCAACGACACCCGGGTCATGCCCGATTGCGTCTACGTGCCCCTGCCGCACTCGCTGGTCAGCTTCGAAGCGGGAAGCCGCCAGCTCCAAGTGGTCCACATCGACGACAACAAGCTTTTCCGACCGATCGATACCTTCTTCGACTCGCTCGGCGCTGCGATGGGCGACCGCGCTGTCGGAATCGTCTTGTCGGGCACGGGGAGCGACGGCTCCCTCGGTCTCAAGGCCATCAAGGAGCGAGGCGGGCTCACCTTCGCGCAGGGGAGCGATGGCACCGCCCCGCAACACGCCGGGATGCCCGCCGGTGCCATTGCGACCGGTGCCGTCGACGTCATCGCCTCGGTCGAGGAGATCCCCGCGCACCTCCTGCGGCTGCGCGGGAGTCGACTCTCGGTCCTCGACTCACCCTTCGACTCGGCCAGTCAGGTCGAGGCCGCCCGACTCGCGATCTGCGACATCCTCCGGTCCCAGTTGGGACACGACTTCAGTGGTTATCGCGACAAGACCTTCCTGCGCCGGGTGCAGCGCCGGATGCAGGTGGTAGGCGTCACCACGCTCGAGCAATACATCTCGCGCCTGCTGACCGACCACGAAGAGGTTGTTTCCCTGTTCCGGGACCTGCTGATCCGGGTGACCTCGTTCTTCCGGGACAAGGAGACGTTCGATGTCCTTGAAGCGGACGCTATCCCGCGCCTCTTCGCCGGCAAGGGGGCGGACAATACGGTGCGCGTCTGGGTCCCAGGGTGCGCGACCGGTGAGGAGGCCTACTCGATCGCCATCCTGCTGCGCGAGCAGATGGATCGTCTCGTTGGTGCCCCGCGGGTACAGGTGTTCGCGACCGACATCGACGAAGCCGCGATCGACGCGGCGCGTCTTGGTCGCTACCCGGCAACGCTCCTCGAGGGACTCTCACCCGAACGCCGCGAGCGATTCTTCAAACCTTCGCGCGGGAGCTTCGTGGTCAGCAAGGAGATCCGTGATCTCTGCATCTTCTCGACACATAACCTGCTGCGTGATCCGCCGTTCTCCCGAATGGACCTGGTCTCGTGCCGGAATCTGTTGATCTACCTCGATACCACGCTGCAGGCGAGCGTGATCCCGGTGCTGCACTACGCCTTGCGCCCAGGCGGCGTCCTGCTGTTGGGCGGCTCCGAATCGACCAGCAAGCACACCGATCTCTTCGACCCGGTCGACAAAGCCCGGCGGATCTTCCGTCGCCGGGATGGCCGCAGTCAACCGTTGCAGCTCTCCGCTACCGACCTCGGGGCCGCCGTCTCACGAGGGGTGACCGGAGACTCTGCGAGCTCATTCTCCCGCTTCACGGATTCGCGCATGCCTGATCATCACGAGCCGCGTTCGCCACTCGCCGGTCCGGGAGGCGCGCCGCTCTCTGATCCGAATCCTCCGGACCGCCCCGGCGGCGAGCATCGCGGCACCAGCGGTGCGCTGTCCCGATTCTGGCGACGACTCACGCCCTACAGGAAGAGTTCAAAGCGGCTCGAGAGCGACCTCTACAGCACGCAGGAGGCCCTGCAGTCGCTGGCCGAGGAACACCAGACGGCCCTCGAGGAGCTGCGCAGCTCGAACGAGGAACTGCACTCGGTCAACGAGGAGATGCAGTCCACCAACGAGGAACTCGAGACCTCGAAGGAGGAGCTGCAGTCGCTCAACGAGGAGCTGCACACGGTCAACGGCCGCCTGACCGAGAAGGTGGACGAACTCGACGCTGCCAATAGTGATTTGCGCAACCTGTTCGAGAGCACCGAAATAGCGATGGTCTTCCTCGATCGCGATCTGGTGATCCGCAGCTTCACGCCAGCGATCGCCGCGCTCTACAATCTCCTGCCTGGCGATCACGGTCGCCCACTCACGGACATCGTGAGCCAGCTCGAGTATGACAGCCTGCTCCCCGATGTCGAACAGGTCCTGAGTACGCTGCAACCACTCGAGCGACGCGTTACCCTGAATGACCATTCGCGCCATTACATCATGCGGATCCTGCCGTACCGGGAGCCCGATCGTGCCGTAAGCGGAGCGCTCGTGACGTTTGTCGACGTCACGACGATCGTGCAGGCGGAGGTGGCGCTGCGCGAGGCTGAACTCCGCAAGGATGCCTTCATCGCGACGCTTTCGCACGAGCTCAGGAATCCCCTGGCACCGATCCGCACGGCCGCCGCGATGCTGGTGACCTCGAATCTCGGATCGGAGCAGCTTGGCAAGGCGCAGTCGATCATCGCCCGGCAAGTCCTCCACCTGACTTCCCTGCTCGATGACCTGCTCGACGTCTCGCGAATCGCCCGCTCCGCGGTCGTGCTCCGGAAGCATCCGGTGGCGCTCCAGACCATCCTGAACGACGCCGTCGAGACGATCCAGCCGACGATCGACGCCAAGCACCAGACGCTTGAAGTTGCCCGACTCGAAGAACGCATCGCCCTCGAGGTTGATCCGGTCCGGCTGACACAGGTCGTCAGCAACCTGCTCAACAACGCGGCGAAGTACACGCCGTCGGGCGGCCATATCACGCTGAGCTGTCGGCTCGATGCGGAGTGGCTGCACCTCGTCGTCCGCGACGACGGGATCGGCCTCGCCCCCGAGATGCTGCAGAAGGTCTTCCACATGTTTGCCCGCGCCGACGTCGCGATCGATCGGGCCGAACAGGGCCTCGGTATCGGACTCGCACTGGTGAAGGGACTTGTCGAACTGCACGGCGGGAAGGTCATTGCGCGGAGTGCTGGGCTGGGCAAGGGGTGCGAGTTTGAGGCGTCGCTACCGCGGTCACTCGTGGTACCCTACGACCGGATTCCGACAACCTCATCGACTGCCACCCACCCAGACGTTCTGCCCCGCGTGCTGATCGCCGACGATAACGAAGACGGCGCCGAGGCATTGCAAATGCTGCTGGCACTCGACGGCTACGAGGTCCATGTGGCGAATGGAGGCGAGCAGGCGCTTGCGCTCGCGGCGAAGGTTCACCCCGACGTCTGTGTCTTCGATATCGGCATGCCGGGGATGACCGGCTACGAACTCGCCAAGCGAGTCCGGCGCGAACCCTGGGGAAGCCAGCTCACCCTCATCGCCGTGACCGGCTGGGGCCAGGAGCGGGATGTGCGCAGCGCCCGCGAGGCCGGCTTCGACCACCACCTGACCAAGCCAGTCGACCCCGATCGCCTTCGCGCGCTCTTCCCGCCGCCACTGAGCCGCGACGAAGGCTAGTTCACTGCCGGGAAGGAGGCGGCCAAGAGGCGCAGGAGTGCGCCGTGGTCGATCGGCTTCACCAGATGGCTGTCGAAGCCTTCTTCGCGTGACCGACGGCGGTCCTCCTCCTGGCCCCATCCCGTCTGCGCAATCACCACCATCTCCTTCCCCCAGCTCTGCTCCCGAATCGTCCGGCAGACTTCATAGCCGTTGAGCTTGGGGAGGCCGATGTCGAGCAGGACCAGCTCCGGTCTGAACGATTCCGCCCGAACCAGCGCGTCCTGACCGTCGTAGGCGGTTTGCGTCTCGTGCCCCTCAAGTTCGAGCAGCATGGCGAGACTGTCGGCACTGTCGCGATTGTCGTCCACGACCAGCACCCTGCGCCCGGCGCTCCGCTCAACACGCGTGCTCGTCGCTTGCTCCGCCGGCGCTGCGGACTGATCCTGCAGGATTGGGAGCCGCAGCTCGAACTCACTGCCGCGCCCGAGACCTTCGCTGCGCGCAGTCACCGTCCCCTGGTGCAGTTCGGCGAGGCGTTTCACCAGTGAGAGACCAATACCAAGGCCGCCCTCATCACCGCCCTCGGCACGATCCGCCTGAGTGAAGAGATCAAAGATCTGGGGCAGCATCTCGGCGGAAATCCCGACGCCATTGTCGCGGACGCTGATCATCACGGCGCCGTTGCCACAACTGGCAGTGAGCGAGATGCGGCCACCCGGCGGTGTGTACTTGCAGGCGTTGATCAACAGGTTGCCCAGCATCTGCGTCAGTCGCACCGGGTCGGCATCGAGGTATACCGGCTCGGGGGGCAGGTTGGTCGTGAGTTCGTGTCCCGCCCGCTCGCACAAGTGCCGAACTCCGTCGACCGCATGATGCACGACCGACGCCAGTTCGACCCGGCCGCGCTTGAGCTGAAGCCGGTCGCGGGTGATCCGGCTCACGTCGAGCAGGTCGTCGACCAGTCGGACCAGCTGCGAGAGCTGACGCTCGATCGCGCCACGCGACTGCGCGATAAGGTCGGGGTCGGCGCCAGCACGCTTCATCAGTGCCAGCGAGTTGGAGATCGGTGCGAGGGGATTGCGCAACTCGTGCGCAAGCGTCGCCAGAAACTCGTCCTTCCGGCGATCTGCCTTCTGCAATTCGCCGTAGAGCTGGGAATTCTCGATCGCGATCCCGGCGCGGCGAGCAAGGTCGCTGGCGACGGCGAGATCCCGCTCGTCGTATCGGTGTCCCGACTCCGCCGTGATGAAGGTGATGGCGCCGAGGGTCCTGCCGCGAACGGTGAGCGGCACCCCGATGTAGGAGCGCAGCCCCAATTCGCGAGCGATGCGCAGTTGCTCGACATCCCTGACCGAGCGCTCCAGCAAATCGTCAGAAATGAAGGGCACCAACTCCGCCTGACCCGTGCGGAGGATGTTGCCGACACCCTGCGGTTGCGAGAGGTCCGGCGGATATCGCCGGTGGAGATCCTCGGCGAGTTCCAGTTTCCTGGGATCCACGTGCGCCGTGGCGATCCGGCGCAGTGAGCCATCCGGTTCGAGAAAGTCGACCGAGATCCAGTCGGCAAAGTACGGTACGCCGAGGGCCGCCACGTTCTGCAGGATCGTATCGAGGTCGGTGGGAACCGCGAGCGCCGCGCTCGCGTCGGCCAGGAACTGCGACGTCTGCTGCGCCCGCTTGCGTTGCGTGACATCGAGCCCGATGCCGATCATCCGTTCCGACTGTCCCGCCGTGCCAGGCAGGGCGCGCCCAGTCCCGGCAATCCAGGCAATGTCGCCATTCGGCCGTGGGTTGCGGAATTCCACATTGAAGCCGGAGCCCGACTCGACGGCGCGGCCGATCGCTTCACTCACGCGAGGGCGATCGGCCTCGAGGATCAATTCCTGGAACGCCTCGAAAGTGCCGCCAAAAGTGCCCGGTGCCAGTCCGTGCAGTGGCTCGAGCTGTTCGGTCCAGGAGAGCGCGCCGGTCTTGATATTCCAGTCCCAGACACCCATGCCACCAGCCTCGAGCGCCAGTCGGAGTCGCTCCTCGCTGGCACTGAGCCTCACTTCGCTTTCCTTCCGTTCAGTGACGTCCTCGGCCACAAAACAGAAGCGCGTCCGCCCCGACGGACCCACCCCAATCGGGCAAACCGTCGCGGAGAGCCAGCGAACGCCATCGGGTCGATCGAAGCGTTGCTCGAAGTGCACCGGTTCTCCGAGCCGCTCACTTTCGGCGTAACGGACGAGCCGGCCTTGCAATTCTATCGGATCGACCCCGATGTCAGCGAGTGAACGCTTTCCTTCCAGCGTGCCTGGATCGGCGCCGAAGAATCGGCAGCTGGCCGGATTGTCGTAGATGTGGAGCAGGTCGCCCTCGGCGGTCGGCTCCACGATTCCCATGCAGGCAGGGGAGGTGTCGTAGAAGGCGCGGAGGGTCGCCTCGCTTTCGCGCATCGCAGCCGCAGCAGCGTTGCGCGCGGTCACGTCGAGCGTGAAGCAGCGGGTATGAATGAACTCGCCGTTTTCGAAGAGCACGTTCGAGCTGATGAGCACTTCGCGGATCGAGCCATCCTTGTGCCGGAGCCGGGCGGGGTATTCGTGCAGGGATTCCCCGATGGCAAGGCAGCGAAGGATCTCCGCAATGGCGTCATCGTCGGCGTGGAAGTCCGCAACCTTGCGACCGATAAAGTCCTCGCGCGCGTAACCCAGCAGGTCCAGCTCCGCCTGGTTGACCCGCAGAACGGTGCCATCCGGGCCGACCCAGTGCAGGCCGATCGAGGCATTGTCAAAGAGATCGCGCAGTTCGAGTTCACTCCGTTGCAGCGCCGCCTGCTGGCTCCGACGCTCGGCAATATCCCGGAACATCAGCGCGGTGCCCACCGACTCGCCGCTGTCATTCTTGATCGTGGCGCAGCTCTCCTCGATGAGACGCTCGGTACCATCCCGAGCAATCAGGATGGGATGGAGTGGTCCCTTGGGCCCCACCGGCCGACTCGCTCCGGGTGCGAGGCATTCGACCGGCTGCCGGTGCTCCTCGTGCACGATGCGAAAGACCACGTCGAGTGGCTGACCGATGGCGGCGCGATTGGTCCAGCCGGTGAGCGCTTCAGCGGCAGGGTTGATCCTGGTGATCAGGTCTTCTGTATCGGTGGTAATGATGCCATCGCCGATGCTGGCGAGTGTGATCCGTAACAGGTCACTCTCGGTCTCCGAGCGAATTCGTGCCCGGCGCTGGGTATGGACGAGCCAGATGGCTGCAAGCCCCAGCAGCACGAACGCCCCGAGTCCGATCGCCTGCGCTTCCGTGCGGATCGCGAAGGTGTACGTCGGCACGAGCAGCAGGTAGTCGACGCCAAGGCCGCCGACCACCAGCGCAAACAACCCCGGCCCAGTGCCGCCATACCAGGCAGCAAAGGTGATGGCGATAAGCGTGAGCGTGAACGGCACCGTCTCGCCCAGAATCGGCGTCAACGAGAGCCGCACGCCGACCGCTGTGACCACAGCGGCAAGGGCTACACCATAGGCCGCCAGAGACTTACGGAGCGCCATCACACGTTCCTTGTGGGAGATCGGGGTCAGCTGGCTTCGCGCCGTATGGCCCCGGACGATGCATGCCGCGAACTGCCAGTCAACGATCCAGTCCGGGAGAGCCCGGTGGCGGCAGCTCGTTCCCGCGGAAACAGAACCGCTCGACGTTCGAAAGCAATGCCTCGAGCGTGATCGGCTTGGGCATCACTTCGGCGCCGACCGGGGCGCGCGAAGGATCCGAGGTCGACACGAGCACCGGCACCGAAGCCAGCGCCGGGTCAGTCTTCATGATGGCATAGACCGCATTCCCGTCGAGAATCGGCAAGACCAGGTCGAGGATCACAAGGCACGGCTTGACCGGTGCCTCACGCATGTAGATGAGTGCGTCGCGACCATTGCTGACCGTTCGCACGTTGAATCCCTCGTCGACGAAGACGTCGCGCAGGGTCTGCACCAGGTCGTACTCGTCGTCCACCACGAGGACGGTGCACAGCCCCTCGTGGGCGTGAAGCGAGTGGGTGAGCATCAGGCGGCCACATCGACAGTCGCATGCCGAGGCAACTCGACCCGGATCACCGTGCCGCCCGCCTCGCTCGAATGCACCGCAATCTCGCCCCCGTGCGCGAGGACCAGTTGGCGCGTGAGATAGAGCCCGAGGCCGAGGCCCTGGGTGTGCTCCCCCTTGCGCCCATCGTGCACCGGTTCGAAGAGCGCTGGCAGGATTCCCGGCGGTACCGCGCCGGCGTTGCGCACCGAGAGCGCCAGCATCTCCGCATCGGAGCCGTCGATATCCACCCGCACCTGGGTCGCGTCCTCACCGTACTGTACTGCGTTGGTGAGCAGGTTCGAGAGCACCTGCAACATCCGCCCGGCGTCCATCTCTCCGACCACATTGCCCCGCGGCGCCACCACGATCTTGTGACCGGGGTGGTCGGCCTCGACACCGGCGGCGACCACGTGGCAGAGCTGATGCAGGTCGGCCGGTGCGCGCACCAGCCGGAGGCCCGCGCCGACACGTATCCTGGTGAAGTCGAGCAGTTGCTCGATCATCCGTGCCATCCGCAACGAACTCGAGGTGATCCGCTTGGCAGCGGCAAGCAGCTTCGGGTCGGTGCTGAGGCGGGAGATGTAACTCGCCGTGGTCACGATGGCATTCAGCGGATTTCGCAGGTCGTGCCCGAGCATTCTCGTGAACATCTCGTTATAGCGTACCGTTTCTTCGGCAACCGCGCCCGCTTCCGTGGCTGCCAGCAGCGCCTGGCGCAGCTCATCTTCCAGCGACGTATGCCGTGCGACTTCGAGCGACAGCACCGCAGCGCGCTGCTGCAGCAGGGTCAGTTCCCGCAGTTGGCCGTCTGTGTTTGACTGTCCATCACTCTGCTCCGATGGCACGGTATGGTCATGCGCCTGGCAGACGGCCGCCACCCCGGCCATGCGGTCGTCCGCGTCGAAGTGCGTGATGTTGTAGGCGCAGAGCAGCGATAGCGACTCGCGCCCGCAGAGCACGCCCCAGAGCGATTCGAGCTCGAGCGCTGCAGCCGGGTTCCCCTCACCCCACAGCAGATCGACCATCTCATCGAAGACCCGGATTCGCACACCTGGCCGCGAGCGCTGCAACGCAGCAATGCGCGATCCGACCGTCGCCATGAATTTCGCAGCATCGGGGCTGCCTTCGACCTTGAAGCCCGCGATGGTATCCCGCGCATCGAACTCGGTGTAGAGGCCTGCCGCCTGTGCCCGCTCAAGATCGAAGGCCCTGCCGGTAAGGTGCCGCCAGAAAGCACCGCGATGGGCGGCCGTCGCAATGACGACCACCATCTCACCGGTGGCGAGCCCCGTCCCGAGGAACTGCGACACCGCGTCCTCGAGCGACTCCTCACTTTCGAAGAACTGCACCATGTGGCAGGAGTCGCTCGACGGCACGGGGTGATCGATCACAAGAACGCTCACCTACCACGCCCGAGGGTGAGCCAGGTGTTCGCCATCTCGACGCAGAGCCGAGTACCGCCACTGCGGTCCCGGATCGATCCGCCACCGACGGTTGAAGAAGAAATGCAGCAGCAGGAGCAATACGAAGCTCACGGCAAAGAAGACGTCGACCAGCTGAAGCAACAGCGCCGGGGCGCCGGTGAGTCCGGCGCCATACGCGGGTGGTGCCAGCAGCAACGACATGATGAGCGCATTGCGGATCGGATAGTTCATAGCAGCCTCAGCACGTTCTGATCGTTGAGACGGCGAAAGATCCCGATGCGCGAGAGGCGACGGCTCGCCGGCTCCACTTCGGGATGGCAGGTGAAGCCGTCGCCAGCTTCCGTGAACGCTGCTTCGGGTGCATCGGTTGTGAATCGCATGAAGTCGCCCATCCCTTCGTTCGGCTTCAGCGGGGGCAGTTCATCGTATCTCGGAGTCATGGGGGTCTCCTGTACGGATCGGTTCAGTGAAAACAAAAAAGGCGCGACCACGATTCCCCCGGAGGAGAGTGATCACGCCTTCGTCTCGGAACGCCAGAAATCGTTCGCGACAAGGCTACTGCCGATTGGACCTGCAAGGACAAGCTTACACCGCGACCCGACGGCGTCAAGTGCCGACTGGCAGCCTCGCGCTAGACGTGCTGCAGCAACAACTCCAGCTGCTGGCGCAGGTCGCCCAGCTGTTTCGACTTGAACGATCCCTTGGTTTCCTCGAGCACCGCGACAGTCTCGCGGACCGCTGCCTGGAGCTGGGCCCCCCGCGGGCAATTCATCAGCTGGCAGGGGTTAGCACCGGCCTGCCGGCCGGTCAGCGCCTGGCCAAGCAGGCCGAGGTCACTCAGTGAACCCATCACGTTACGGAGGGTCAGCGCGAGGAAGGCATCCACTGACGGCGTCCCCCGAGCCGGGGTGAGCGACGTGGTTGTGATCTGGCCGAGTTCGTGGCGCCACTGCTCCATCCGCTGCTCGGTTTCGCGCATGGTGCGGTAGGTGTGGAAGCGGCCGATTGCTGTGGCGGCCTTCTCGAAGAGCGTGGGGAGGTCGACCGGCTTGAGGAGATAGGCGCTCACGGGCAGATCGATCGACGCCACGGCGGAGTCGATGGTTGGCAGCCCGGTCAGGATGATCACCGGCAGACCACCAGCCTCGGAAGCGACGTCCCGCACCAGCTTCAACCCTTCGTTGCCCGGCATCTCAAGATCGCTGATGAGCAGATCGTAGCTCCCCAGTCGAACCGACGCCATCGCGGCGGCCGCGTCGGGCGCCGTGTCCACCGTGTACCCCTCGCAGCGGAGAAGATCTGCGGTGGCCTCGCGAAAAGTCGCGTCATCATCGGCGATCAGGATCGAGCCTTCGTGTGGCATCCCTGGTTACTCCACGGGTGCGAGAGCGGGCAACAGCATCTGGATAGATCCAGCGAGACCGTCGGGTGGGGCCACGTGCAGCTCACCACCGAGAGCCCGCACCAATTGTAGAGAGAGTGTCAAGGCGAGGCCGGGCGGCGCCGAGCGGGGCAATTTCTCGGCGCTGGGCCCGGAGGCGCTCCACGACACGGAGAGGGCAATCATGCCGCCATCCGCTCGTCCCGCGATCCGTACTTCGTCCGAGGTCGAGCACTCTTCAATGGCATGTTGCAGCACGTGCCGGATCGCAGACTGCCCCACCTCGGACACCGCCGGATGGGGCTCCGAGAGTCCAGGACCATGGGGAGAGATCGTCACGCCTCGCCCCTCGGCGAGGGCCTTCAGCACCGTTACGGCAGAGCCGATCGCCCATCCCAGCGGCATCGCCCCGGCGTGGGCCTCGTTGAAGTCGTAGCATTGCTGAAGCCGGTGGGTAAAGCCGCTCGCCTTCGCAATTTCACGTTCAATTGCCCCAACGTAGCGATGGTGCGGGTGATCGGATGGGATCAGGCGTTGCAGTAGCGCGAAGGAGGTGTGGATCCCCCCGAGCGAGTTGTTGAGCTCATGGGCGACCCAGCCGGTGAGCTGACTCATCCGCCGGAGAGTGGCCCGCGCCTCGCCCAGTTTTTGTTCCGATGTGTCATCCTGCGCCATCGACTCGTCCTTTTGATCTGGGCACCGGAAAGGTATCTCCGAATACCCCCTTGCGCGATTCGAATCGGCATCGCATAGTAGGTGAGCTTCAAAAAATGACGGGAAGGATCGCTTCCTGTCCGTTCGATCGCTCGGGACCTGGGTCCCGGAAGATGCGGGCGCGACCACTGGACTTCACCGTCCGCTGGCGTGCCCGTTTTTGCGTTGTACACACAATACCCTTCCCCCCTCGGGGCTCGACATGGAACAGGCACTCGATTTGGCTCGGCTCGATGTACTCCCGCTCCCCACCGGCGCTCGCGAGGGCCGCTCGGCAATGCGGCAGCCAGAGGCGGCCCCGCCGACCGCCGCTCGCCGCCGCTCCCCCAACCTCCGTCTGCTCGACGACGGTGACGACGGGGTACAGCGCAAGGCAGGGGCATGGGCCGCGATGGTCGAACTCGGTCGCTGGGCCGCGCACACCTTCCGGGTCGCGATGTGGACGGCGCCGACCGCCGGCGATTGCCTCCATGCCGATCCGGCCACCCTGCGCGGGCTCATTCGCAAGAGCCGCGTCGCGCTGCTGACGACCAGGGACCGCGGTGGCAAGCTGCATACCCGCCCAATGGCTCCCACGCGGCGGCTCTTCGATGGCGAGATCTGGTTTGCCACCCCCGATGCGGACCCGCTCCTCGACCATGTTCGCGCCCGTGCCCCGGTCCAGGTGACCTATCTCGATCGTGAGACGAACCGTTCGCTGGTGCTCAACGGTGTGGCGCGCGTCTGCCAACGGGCGACCCACGGCGCCGGCTTCTCCGCAATGATGCCGCGTCGCCAGACCGCTGCACCGATCACCTTCATCCGGGTCGATGTTCTGAGCGCCGACGTATGGGAGTGACCCTGACCCCCTGGGCCAACCCCGAGGCCGACTCGCGTGCCCTGCTGGGCCACCTGGCAGGCATCGTGCGCACGATCCCGGCGGCACTCATCACCACGGTCGACTCGACCGGCGTCATTCATACGCGACTGCTGCCGAATACCAACACCGACTGCGAACGGGAGCTGTACTTCCTCGCACCGGGTGACATGCCGATCGTGCGCGAGATCCGCCGGCAGCCAGACGTGCTGGTGACCTTCAGCGCGCCCGGCTCCGATCGCTTCATCGTGGTCAACGGGACGGCCCGCGTCGAACACGATACGGAACTCGCGGAGCGACTCTGGCATCCCGCCATCGCCTCCTGGTTCCCCACCGGTGAAGGCGAGGCCGCGCTCGCCGTCCTGAAAGTCGCCGTCGCTGGCGTAGAAGTGTGGGATTGAGATGACATCCCTCCGCATCGCATTCCCGGTGCTTCCGCGTCGCCATCATCGCCGGCGTCCCCACCTCCGTCTGCCGAGCCCGCGCTGGATTGCCCTCGCCGCCTTGGGAGCGATGCTGGGCGCCATTGGCGGCACTTCGCTGTTCGAGATGATCGCGATGATGCTGCTCCGTGTGCTCTTCATTGCCTTTTCGACCGCGTTCCTCATCATCTTCTTTGTCGTCGGCATGGCCTGGGCGCGGAAGGCTTCCAGCGCCTAGGTGTGCGGCATCATGAAAGTCGCGCCGAGCATCGCGAGCACGTCGCTGAACGCGTGCGCTGAAATCACCTCCAACGCTGATCGCCGCCGCAAGTAGACCAGACAGAAGACCAGCCCCGAGATTCCGGTCGATATCACGGCCGCCGTTCCCTGATACATGTGTCCCAGCCCGAACATCGCAGAGCTCAGCACCGCACCCAGAATCAGCCCGCGTCGGCCGAGCCACTGCTCGAAGCGCGTGAGTATGAAAATGCGCTCCAGCTCTTCCACCACGCCGCCCCCGAAGATGCCGATCGGCAGCCATGCGAAGAGATTGCGCGGGTCGGCGAAATACACGTTGATGGATGGGCCGGTGGTCGGCGCCGACGGAATGATCGCGCGCATCGCCGAGTCGAGGGCCACGTTGAGCGCGAGAAACATCACGACGCCGATGCCGATGCCCCGCGCAACCTGCCCCGCCCAGCCGTCCCATCGCACACCCAGGTCACGAGCACCCTGCCCCTGCAATCGCATCAAACCGATCAGCAGGACGGAGACCACGAGCTTCGCCGCGACGATCGAGCGAACGACTTCGGCGAAAGTGTCGGGGACAATTGCAGCGGCTTGCTGATTGGCGATCTGGTAGATCCAGCCTGCCAGGATCACCGTGAGCGAGATTCCGAGCGCGGTGCGTTTCGACAGCGCCACAAGCCACTCCGTACGTTACCAGCTCCACCGCAAGAATATTCTACGTCACTTGTTGCGTTGACGCGGTGTGCCGGTGGTACGTGCGTGCGCACGGGAAGTTACAGGCTACTCCGCATGCTCCCCGAGTCCCTGGCTGATGCGAAAGACGTGGCCATCGGGATGGCGCACGTGCATCTCGCGCACGTCCCAGGGCATGTCGGTTGGCGGCCAGGTCACGTCGAGCCCCTGCTCGAGGCAGCGCGCGTGCACGGCGTCGGCGCTGTCGACCCAGACCGACATCCAGACGCCCTTGTCGCCGCTCTCATCGCCTGTGGGGCCGAAGGTCGCCGAATGTGGCCCGCGACCGCGACCGCCCTGGCCATCCTGACAGAGAAAGATCTCGCACTTGCCGGAACAGACACCGCCGAACGTTGCCGGCTCGCCCCATTCCCACCCTTTGCTCCAGCCGAGCTTCTCGAACCAGGCAAAGCTCTCCTGGATGTTCGATACGTTGAGGATCGGTGTCAGGGCGTGGGCGAGCATCTCGGCAACCTCCGGAGCAGAATTGACAGACCCTCCGGCAAAGTGACCTCCGGTTCGCCCGCGAGGCAAGCGCGTGGCTACTCGCCACGGAGCGTCTTGCTCGGATCGAATCGGGCCGTGCGGCGCGCCGGCAGGAAACTCGCGATCCAGGTCGTGCAGGCCAGCGTCGCGGCAGCGGCCCCGAAGGTGAAGGCATCGGCCGCGCTGACGCCGAAGAGCAGCGACTGAATCCAGCGAGTCGCCACCTCAGCGAGTGCCACGCCGCCGGCGAGGCCCACCCCCAACGGAATCATGGCCTCGCGCTGCAGCAGTCGCCGTACCTGTGATGGGGTCGCGCCCACGGCGAGCCGGATTCCCATCTCACGCACCCGGCGGGAGATCACGAACGAGGAGACACTCCAGATGCCGACCGCGCTCAACACCAGGGCGAGCGACGCGAAGACGCCGAGGATGGTGAGGATGAACTGGCGGTCGGCAGTTCCGCGACCGAGTCGCTCGGGCAGGGTACTGATGCGAAGTGGCACATTCGGGTCGACCGCAGCGAGTGCCTGGCGGATCGCTTGTGGCGCCACCATACCCTTGCTCCCGCGGATCACGAGATTCCCGCCCATCACGCCGAGAAACGTTGGCCGCTGCCGATAGTTGACGTAGTACATCACTTGCGCACCTTCAGCGACATTCCACGGCCTGGCGTCGGCCACAACCCCGACCACGGTGAGCCAGGCGTCCCCGAAGCCATCCATTCCGGGAATGCTGAACCGTTTGCCGATGGCGTCAGCGTTTCCCCAGAACTGTTTTGCCATTGCGCTGTTGATCACCGCCGCGTGTTCGGTATTCTCGCGATCACGATCATCGAACAGGCGTCCGCGCAACAGCGGAATCCTGAGCGCCTTGAAATACCCTTCGTCGGCAATGCGATACTGTGCGATCAGATCCTTGGTATCGCGCCCTTCGAGATGCACCGGGCCAGCAACGCTGCTCGCACCAGGAAGGGGGAGAATGATGTTGACCCCGGCCTCCTGCACCCCCGGCACCGCGCGGAGTGTTGCGAGCGCGCGTTCGAAGTATCCTGCCAGCGAGGCGTTGTCGTGATACTTGTCCGCCGGCAACGTCGCCTCCACAGTCGCGACATCCGTCGCGTCAAAGCCGGTTTCGACCGAGGCAATGCGCCAGAGACTCCGCCCCAGCAACCCGGCCACGATCAGGAGCGTGAACGCCAGCGCCACCTCTGCCGCAAGGAGCGCTCGCCAGACGGCGCGTTGTCCTGGCTGCGCTGTGCTGCCGCGCACGCGAAGCCCCGCCGCTCCCCATTGCGTGGTGAGCAAGGCGCTGCTCACGCCGAACAACCCGACCCCCGCCATCGCGAGCAGTGCCGACACGAGCAGCAGGCCGGGCCACCCTGGCGCCACCTGCTGCAACCGCGGCATCACCGTTGGGTCAACCTTTGCGAAGAGGGTGAAGAGCCCCTTTGCCACGATCGACGCGGCGATCGCCGCCATCCCCGCGAGCACCGCGCTTTCGGCGATCAGCTGACCGATGAGCCTTCCCCGCCCCGCACCGAGCGCCGTGCGCAAACGCATTTCAGGCTGTCGGGCAATGCCGCGCGCCAGCAGGACTCCCGCCACATTGGTGAACGCGATCAGCAGCAGCAAGGCGGCACTGCCGAGCAGCAGCAGGAGCGGCTGGCGGACCGGCCCGAGAATCTCGTCGGCCAGCGGCTGCACCGTCACGCCGAGGGCGTCGATCCTCGGATCCTCGGCGCGGATCGACGCCTGCACGGCATTGAGTGAGGCCGACGCAGTCGCGAGCGGCACGCCGGGCCTGAGGCGTGCGATCACTGCGACGGTGTGATTGCGCACATTCCAGGGCACGCCGCGCTCAAGCGGGAGGTAGAGCTGGGCCGACCCGAGCAGATCAAACTCCGGCGGCATCACGCCGACGACCTGATACTGCTCACTGCGATTGAGGAGATCGGCCACGGTGATGCGTGCCTGATCCAGCGAGGCCGGGCTCCCGAGCGTCTCACGCCAGAAGCCGTGGCTCACGACCACCACCGGGAGGGCGCCCTCGCGGTTCTCGTCCGCGCCATATGCCCGCCCCTTGAAGAGCTGGACGCCCGCGACGCGGAAGAAGTCGGCGGTCACGAACAGCGCCGGTACACGCGTCGGTTCACTGATTCCGGTCACGGCGATGTTGCGGTGCACCGCCGCCGCCATTGCGGAGATTCCGGTGGCGCGCTCACGCCAGTCGGTAAAGGTGAGGACAGAGGTCTCGATCGACGGCGCATTTGCCGTTCGCTCACTCAGTCGCACCAGTTGCTCGGGCTCGGGATACGACAGCGGCTTGAGCAGCACTCCGTTCACGACCAGGGCCATTGCGCTGGCCAACCCGATGCCGAGTCCGAGCGTGAGCACAACCGGGAGGGTGAACCCGGGGCGCGCCAGCAAGGTGCGGAACGCGGAACGCAGGGTGTAGCGAAGGGTGCCCATCGAATCGCTCGGCGGAGTGGGGGTGAGAGATGGTGCGCGGGGGCGCAATTGGAAGCGTTCGGCGGTTCCCTGGACCATCAGGTCGGCAATCGCACTGATCCAGAGTCGCACGCGAGCAACGCGGTTCGGCGCCATCGCCATTTGCATCACGAACAGCTCCCCCATCTCGGCGCCGAACCGGAGTCGGAAGGGGCGCGGCAGGAGGTGGAGCAGTGCGCGGTAGAGCGCCGGCGTGGGCTCAGGCATTGCGGAGCAACCCCTTGCTGCGGGCCAGTGCCAGGGCGCCCTGCAGTCGCCGCGCCTCCGCTTGCGCGACGCGCTTGCCAAGCGGCGTGATGCGGAACTCCCGTCGCCGGCGTGGATCGTCGTGCACTGGCCTCTCGGCGATCAGCTCCTGCTCGAGCATGTCGCGAATGCGCCGGTAGAGATTCGCGGGCATGACCAGTTGGCCAGTCGGCGACTGCTCGGCGAGCTGCTTGACGATCAGGTAGGCGTGGGCTGGCCCGTCGAGGAGCAGTAGCAGGATCTCGAACGACAGCGGGTGCAGCGGGAGGAGTTCCTGCGGGTCGAGTGGCATCGGCGGCCCCGGCAGCATAGTGTCACGGTGACAGTGTCAGCCGAATGCTGTTGGACTCGGAGGCCTGGGGCAAGGGCGGCAGGCGGAATTCGTGCGAGGAGGGTGGAAAATGTGCGGCAGCCCCCGCGGTCTCGAGTGCGCGGTCAGCGAGACTCCCGCAGGCAGTTTTTTCGGGTCCACGCGGTTGCGCTGTTCACCGTGTCGACCTCGAGGCCCCGTCCAGACGGCATTCCCCGCTTGATCCTCGGATTTGGTTGCGAGAGCATCCCCTGAAGCACGACGTAGAATGATTTGATCGTAGTAGTGTCGCTGGGAGGGGAGTGGTACCAGAGCGAGTCGAGATTTCCGTCGGTCCTCCACCGGTCGGTCGAGCCGCACGCGACAAAAGTGGCGCCCCTGCGAGCCCGCACGCTGAGCCGCCCCCGATAGGTATGCGTGTGATCCGATGGCGGCACCAGATCCCACACCGCGCTTGCTGCAGCCATAATCTTCGTGGCGAGGCTGTCTTCGGGTCGCTTGTATGCGTCGGGATTGTTGTAGCTGTAGGACCTGTAGTGGCTGCCACTGCGCACTTCGACCACCATCCCCCAGCCGTCGAGGATCCCTCGCCCATCACTTGGCAAGCTCGATTGATCGGGAAGCATCCAGATGGAGAGTTTCGTCAGGGTGTCCCACAGCGCTTCCCAGCCTGGACGTCGGATGAGTCGCACTTCGCACCCCTCGAGACGTCCTGTCCGAGTGAATGGCTTGCACTGACCTGACCGCTGGTAGCGATAGGTCGCGTCGATGGAGGTCCAGACAGACTTCGGGTCCAGCGGCCAGTGCCACGCAGCAGTTCCTTCTACCTGATCGCCATCGCGGAAGAGTCGTACCAGATCGCCGCCAGCAATGATTCCCCATCCGTGCCAGATCCTGATTTCCGCGCTGCCTTCGGGGAGCTTGAGGCGTCGCAGCGGCGTGAGCCCCAATGCAGCCGCCTTGGGGTCATCAGGGGGGAAATACCGATGCGGCACGGTATCCGCTTCAGCGAACGCAGCAAACGCAGGCGGCACCGCCGTCACCGGTGGAGCCGCCTGCGCAGAGATCACCATCGGAATGACGTGGAGCAGTATCACATGATATGCGCGCACCATCGACTCCCGGGGGAAGGGCGAGTGCTGGAACCGTCTTCGCCTCACGGCGACAGTCGAATGCTACTCGCCCTCCCGCCGCTCCGTCACCCCACCGCCGCCCGCGGCAACGCCTTCCCCGTCTCCAGCAACGTCTTCATGTTCGACAACACCAGCGGCCAGCCACCCGAGATCCCCTCAAGCATCTTCGGATCCTTGGCGAGATCCTCGTGCGCCACGGTGAGCTTGATCAGCCCCGCCTCGACCGGCTCGATATCAAACCGCACCCGCGAATGCTTCGCCGTCTCGGCCTCCTCAGCGGGCCGTGCCCAGGTGATCAGGAGATGCTTCGGCGGGTCGCTCTCCACGACTCGACCCACCATATCCACGATGTTGCTGCCATCGGCCCGCACATGCTCCCAGCGCGAGCCGACCTTCCAGTCGGAGACATTCACGCGTGTCGGCCCCTTGGAGCCACCCCAGTACTCCCGAGCGATTGCCGGGTCGGTCACGGCTTGCCACACCTTCTCGGCCGTTGTTGCGATGTACGTCACGTAGACGTAGTCAGGCTTGTTCATCGTTCTCTCCTTCCAGTGAGTTCTTGATCTTGCGCAACGCGCCGAGGCGGTTGAGCTCGAATTTCTCGATCCAGCGCTTGTGGATTTCAAACAGCGGCACGGCGTTGAGGTAGTGCAGCTTCTCCCGGCCCTGCCAGACGATCGCGACCAGGTCGGCATCCTCGAGCAGCTGCAGGTGCTGGGTCACGGCCTGGCGCGTCATATCCATATGCTCGCAGAGCGCCGACAGTGTCTGGCCATTCTCCAGATGCAGCTGATCGAGCAGACGCCGGCGGGTGGGATCCGCCAGCGCCTTGAAGACCTTGTCGATGTTCACTTTCCCTTTGGACAATCTCAGTGCACTCCAGCGTGTTCGAGGCGCCAGCCCGGCATCAGTTCCAGTTGTCGATCTTGGTGTCGTAGGGCTCGGGACTGCCGGTGCCCGACTCCACCAGCGACTTGAGACTCATCAGGAAGATCGCCCACTTGGTGCTGCAATGGTGCATGAACTCGACCGGGGCTGGCCACCCCTGATGCTTGAAGAGGACCACGGCGTAGTCGCCTTCCTGTTTGAGGTCGAAGCCAATCGTGGTGCCGACCCACTCTGGCGGCCCATCAACGACGTGCCACGAGACCCGCTGCTCCGGTGCCAGCTCTGTCACCCTCATCCGGAAACCGTGCTCCCCCGCCGCGCCGAAACGGAACTCCAGCTCACCACCGACCCGGCTCTCACCAGTGGTCTTCTTCGTCCACCACCCTGCCACACCTTCGCGGGTGGCGAGGGCCTGATATACGTCCTTCAGGGGCGCCTTGACGCCCACGCGATGCAGAATGTCCACCATATGCCACTTCTCCTGAGGGGGCCGCCAGGGGCGACCAGAGTTGAGAAAGAATGGTGCGCTCAGGTCTCGAGAACCTGAGAAATAATATGCAAGTATTTTCTTGCCTGTCAACCCGCAACTCCTGCCTCCCCCAACGCCCCGTTACTCCCCGATCAGGAGGTTGTGACAAGGCTGTGGAGGGCGGCATCTAACGTTGCGCGATCATCTGGATGCGTCCCACCCATTCGCGCGGCGAGGATGATCGTCGCTCGGTACCCCGCAGAGGAGCAACGCAACATGAAGCGCATTGTCACATTCGGCCTGCTGTTCGCGTGTGCGACGGCGTGCAGCGAGAGCCCCACCACCGCAATGGATGGGGCCCGCGCGCTGAGCGCGAGCAAGGCCGTCAACGAATCGGCGAACCCGCTCGACATCGCCGTGATCGGCGACACCCCATATGGGACTGCCGCCATCGCGCTCTTTCCCGCGATGGTCGACGCGATCAACAGCGACCCGAAGGTTCGGGAAGTGGTGCACGTGGGCGATTTCAAGTCGGGCAGTGAACTCTGCACCGATGCCCGCTTCCAGACCTCGGCAGATCTCTTCTCGACCTTCAAGGATCCGATGGTGTACGCCGTCGGCGACAACGAGTGGACCGACTGTCACCGCTCTAACAACGGCGGCTTCAATCCGCTCGATCGCCTTGCGAAGGTGCGCGAGCTCTTCTACCCGGTCCCTGGCCGCGTTCTCGGCAGCCGCAACATGACCGTCGAGGCACAAGCGAACTACCCCGAGAATCAGCTCTGGGTCGAGTCGCGAGTGACCTTCGCCGTGTCGCACATCATCGGTTCGAACAACGGACTCGACAAGTGGTTCGGTGATCGCAAGGTCAACAACATTTCCGCGCCGGAAACGGCGGCCGAGGGTGCGAACCGCGTCGCCGAAGTGACGGCCCGTCAGGCGGCCAATCTTGCCTGGCTGGACCACGCCTTCGCTGTGGCCAAGACACAGGGCTCCGTCGGCATCGTCCTCTTCTTCCAGGCCGATCTCTGGCACCCGGGCGATCGTGCTGGCGGTGCGGCATTCACGGCCCATGAGGCGTGGGTCGCTCGCCTCTCGCAGTTGGCGAGCACCTTCAACGGCAAGATCCTCCTCATCGGCGGCGACAGCCACGACTATCGCGTCGACCCGGCCGTGCCGTGGATGAGCACCTACTATGGCGTCCCCTCGCCATCGAACGTGACCCAGATCATCGTCGACCGCAGCATCGAATCGCCGGCGACCGATGCTGCCCCCCAGCCCGCCTCGGTGATCGAGTGGCTGCGGTTGCACGTCGACCCACGGTCACCCGAAGTCTTCAGCTGGCAGCAGGTCATCGTTCAGTAGTCGGGAAACTCCGCGGCGGAAACAGGAACGGGGCCCCCAGCGGGGCCCCGTTCTTTCATCGTGCATACCAACAGCGAACTCGCCCTCACTCGTCCTTGAGCAACTCGTCGACCATCTCGGCACCGGCGCGCGTCAGCGTCACGAGGTCACCACCGAGCCCTTCCGCTTGCACGTGAATCAGTCCAGCATCGAGCAGGCGCTTCAGCGTCTCGGGCGAGAGACCCGGCACCCGGGCGCTCTTGAAGTCGTACTCGCCGGCCTTCTTGACGGCGAAGAATTCCGCGGTCCCGCGATTGAGCCGGTGACGACCGAGCGACTTCAGGGCATCGACATCTTCGGGTGACAAGTTCATGCAGAGCTCCAAGAGGATGACAGATGACAGATGACGGATGACGGATGACGGATGACGCGGAAATCTACCGCCAACCCCTGAACTCTCCAGTCCCCGCTCTCTCGTCGCTAGTCCCTAGTCTCACGCCACCGCCACCGCCTCCATCGAAAAGAGCAGCCCCTTCGGCAGTGCCACCACAGGCACCGACCGCGCGGGGGGCGCCACCGGGAAGAACTCGAGAAACAACTCGTTGAGGGTACCGAACGCGGCCGCATCGGCGACATAGCAGGTGACCTTCACGACTCGGTCGAGGCCGCTCCCAGCGTCGTCCAGCAGCATGCCGAGGTTGAGGATCGCCTGGCGCGCTTGCGCGCGAAATGTCGGACCTGCCACCAGTCCCGTTGCAGGATCGATCCCCGGCTGCCCGGCGGTAAAGATCAGCTCGCCAACCCGCACTGCTTGGGAGTAGGGACCGAGCGACGGAAGCCGGCTGTTTGCAATGACCTGGTGCGTATTTGCCACGATCGCCCTCGAGAGTATGATAGGAACCACTTGCCGCCGCGCAGGTTGCGGATATGCGTGCGCCGAGGGCGACCGACGACATTCTTCCAGTGGAACTGACTATGCGCAGCAGAATGCGGGCATTGTGCGTGGCGATCGCCCTGACATCGATCGGGTCACGAGTGCAGGCGCAGAGCGCCGATCAGCAGACGGTCATCGCGGTCGCCGATTCCGTGCTCGTCGCCCTCTCAAGCGCCGACAGCGCGACGCTGAGTCGACTCACCCTCGACTCGGCGGTGGTAGGTGGCGCGGGGGTGCGCGGCACCTCACTCCGAACCTGGGCGCTGTACATCAATCGCAAGACCGCCGACTTCACCGAGCGAGGTTTCGGCGCAACCGCGATGGTGCAGGATCGCCTGGCCCAGGTCTGGATGCCGTACGATCTCTACGTGGGAGCGACTTGGTCGCATTGTGGCATCGACGCCTTCACGCTCACCAAAACGCCAACCGGATGGCGCGTCGCGTCGCTGATCTACACGCTCGAGCAGCCGCCGGCGTGCAGCAAGCATCCCGCCGGGCCCCCAAGAGGGAAGTGAGGGTGCAACCGCTAACCGTGGAGACCAGCTCCCTCGACTTCGCCTGCTTCGCAGGCTTCGCTCAGGATGACATCTCGCTAGTCTCTAGTCTCTAGTCTCTAGTCTCTAGTCTCTCAGGGCTCGATCCAGCGTCGCCGCGATCGCGACCCCCACCGCGTAGCAGACGAGATCGCTCCAGAGGAAGCCGCTCCCCAGCGCGAGTGCGCCGATGCGGGTGTCACGAATCGCGTCGAGCCACGGGGCGTGATAGAGCTGACTGCACTCCACCGCCACCGCGATCGTGATGGCCCCCGCTGCGAGTCGCGCTGTGGGCGCCGCGCGCCATAGTAACGCGAGCAGCCAGAAGACCATCATCGCCCAGAGCGTGTCGCCAGCGTACATCGCGAAGAACGCGGGAAAGAATCCGGGGTACGCGCGCGAGGCGAGGCCGGCACCGATGGTGCCGACTAACAGGGCAGCATAGAGCGGAATCGAGCGCGCGCGAATGGCGGCTCCCGGGAGGGGCGTGGGTGTGCCGCTACCCTCCGGCACCGCGGAAAACGTAACCGGGATAGCGCTCACTCGCCGTTGCGGCTTCCCTGAGATCGAGCTCCACGGTCGCGAACGGCATCTCCGCCGACGTTGTCGCCAGCACTTCCCCCGACGGTGCCACGATCCATCCCATTCCGCCGCAGACACCGCTCGGTTCGACCCGATTCGATGAGACCGAGAACGCCCCCGAGCGCACCGCTGCCACGGTCCCGGCCGCGAGCCATTTCGCGCGCGTCGCGGCGCCCGTGGCGCGAGGCGAAAGAATCAGCTCCACGCCCTGGTCGGCGTACCCGGCATACGTCTCGAGCGCCCACAGTTCGGTGCAGATGTTCAGCCCGAAGGAAAGCGGCCCCGCACGGAACGCTGGAAAGACCGGGTCGCCACGATCAAACCACCTCCCCTCCCAACCGCCCGGTTCGTTCGGCATGAAATACTTCCGCCGCAACGGCCGCACGCCACCCACGGCCGACCAGTGGAAGCCTTCGTTGTAGCGTGCCTCGCCGACACTCCGTGGCCGCGTCCCTACCACATCCTGCGCGTGCAGCTCCCCCAGGAGTTCCATCCAGCGCTCGCTCAGCACCTCGGCCCGAGCCCAGCGCGCCGCGTCGAATGCTTCGTGCTCCCACACCGGCTCGACCATCCCGAATTCAGGGAGGAGCACCAGCTCCGACTGCTCGCGCCAGGTATGGGCACATAGCTCCGCCCAGGCATCCTCAAGCGCCGCCGCATCGTGCGGCAGCTCGCATACGGTGACACGCATCGTCGACTACCAGATCCGCACCCGCGCATCCGGCGCGAGATAGAGCCGGTCGCTGGGCACCACGCCGAAGGCGTCGTACCACGCATCGAGATTGCGCACTGTCGCGACGCGATAGTTCTCGGGCGCGTGATCGGTCGCCGACTGGGCCCGCAGACCGGCATCGCTGAAGCGCACCCGGTACCCCTGCGCAAAGGCGAGGAAGAATTCACGATCGTGCCGACGGACATACTCCTTGTCGCGAAGCCGCGGACCGAGCGCCCGGCGATAGGCATCGAACGCCGCTGTAAGCCCGACGATATCCGCCGTGTTCTCCGAGAGGCCGACCGCCCCGTCGACGTGGACGCCGGGGAATGGCTCATAGGCCGAGAACTGTTTCACGAGTGGGGCTCCCATGGAATCGAATCGTGCCCGCTCTTCAGCGCTCCACCAGCCGTGCATCGCGCCATCGACTTCGTAGTCGGCGCCGAGCCGGTCGACAAAGTGGACGATGTCGTGCCCGATGATCGCGCCGATGGAGCCGTAGACTGCAGCGTCCGAAGCACTCGGGTCGAACTTCGGGGGCTGCAACAGCGCCGCCGAGAAGTCGTAGGCGTTCTGCTGAAAGTTGAGCAGCGCACCCGGGTTCTGGGGGGGAATCAGCCACTCCGACCGGCGTGCCGGTTGCCCGAGCCGTGCGAGATTCTGGCGTAGGTTCCGGTCGGCCACCCGCCGGACATTGCCCAGCGCATCGGCGGCGTCGATGCGAAGATCGGTCAGCGGAGGCCAGCGGTCAGGATAGCCGATTCCCACGTAGAGGCCCCGCACCTTGGCAAGCGCCTTGGCCTTCGACGCGGGGGACATCCAGGTGGACGCCTCGATTCGCCGGAGGAACGCCGCGCGCACCGCATTCACCACGCCAACCACGCGCGCCTTCTGTTCCGGCGGGAAGTACTTCTGGGCGTAGAGCTGCCCGATGGCATCACTCATCGCAACCTGGGTGACCTCGAGTGCACGCGCGGCACGCGGAGTCGCCGCAGCACCACCCGCTGCCGAGCGCATCGCTCTGGCCGCCTCGGCAACATCGCGCGGCAACACTTCGGCGTGTTCATCGAGCAAGTGGAAGCGGAGATAGTCCTGCCACACCGTCAGCGGCTCGGAGCCCACCAGTGCGGCGATCCCGCGCAGGGCACCCGGCTGCCATGCGCCGATGGTTGCTTCGTGACCGAGCCCCGCCGCCGCGAGGAACGCCGGCCAGTCCATTCCCGGCGCCTGGCTCGCAAAGTCGGCGTGCGTCCAGACGGAGTCGGCATTGTGATCATTCGCCGAGGCGTCTGGGGTGGCCTCCCGTTCAGCGAGTGCCATCTCGAGGGCCAGCACCGCTGCCGCGCGCTTCTGGGTGTAATCGAAGCCGGCGAGCGTGAGCAGCTTCGCGATGTAGGCCTGATATTCGCCGCGCAGCGATTTCATCGCCGGTTCGCTGCCGAGGTACTGCTCGCGGCGCGGGAGGCCGAGGCCGCCCTGCACCAGGAAGGCGACGAAGGTCTTCTCGCCGTGAATGCTGGTCTCGACCGAGAGGCCAATGAGATGCGCCGACTGATACACGCCCCAGTTCAGCGGATCGACGTCACCCGCGACCCACTTGCCGAGCAGCGCGGAGAGCGCGGACTTGTCCTGCAATCGCGCAATGCTGTCGAGTGCGGGCCGCAGAGGGGTGATCCCCTTCGCCTCGATCGCGGCCTCATTGAGCCAGGCGGCGCGGAAATCGGCGACTTGCTTGCCAGGGGAGCCAGCGGGCGCGGTGCGCGCGTCGTCGATGAGCTGCGCCACGCGCAGGCGAGTGAGTGCGCTCACGTCGTCGCGGGAGCCCCAGCGTGCCTTCCCCGCCGGCAGGGTGGTCGCCTTGAGCCAGCTGCCGTTGGCATAGGCGAAGAAATCGTCGCCGGGCTTGAGGCTGGTGTCGACGCCTCGCTCGAGTGCGGACGAGTTGGCACTTTGGGCATGAGCCCGGGTCGGCACGATCACGACCAGCGCGGCGAGAACAATCGCGGCACGCTGCGCTCTGGCAGGGAGATGGGTAAGCATAGCGCGAACGATACTGGCCGGTGGCACTCCCCGCGCCGCTCCAGCCGACAACTTTGGATCACTTTCGGACAACCCACATCACGCGGTTTCCGGCTTTGTATCACGGCTGTAGATTCGTGGCCGGAGGTAATGTCCTGAAATGATCGCACCCGCCCAGCCCATTGATATCCTCTTCGTGATCCTGCCGCACTCGCTGCTGCTCGATATCGCCGGACCGGCCGAGGCGTTCCGGCTCGCCAATCAGCATCGCGAGCGACTGGGATTGCCGCCCCGCTTCCGGCTCCGCTTCGCTGGTCCGGTGGCCACTCCACCGACCTCGGTGGGACTCGCACTCGCTGCGCTGCTCCCGCTCCCTGACCAACTCGACACTCCGACCTGGGTGGTTGTCGTCGGCCAGCCCAGCGAGCACCTGCACGATGTCACGCCCGCAATGAAAGCCACCGCCAAGTGGTTGCAGCAGCGGTTGCGTCACGCCTTGCTCGGAGCCGACCTTTCGCACCGCCTCGTCACCATCTGCTCCGGCACCCTGCTCGCCGCGCGCGCCGGCCTCCTCGGCACCCGTCGCTGCACCACGCACCACGAATTGCTGGGAACCCTGCGCACACTCGCACCCGCGGCGCAGGTGATCGACAATCGCGTCTTTGTGATTGACGGCCCGGTGGCGTCGAGCGCCGGCATCACTGCCGGCATCGATATCGCGCTGCACCTGATCGCCGAGGAGTGCGGCGAGGCGCTATCGGCAAGCGTGGCGGAGGATATGGTGGTGTATCTGAGGCGATCACCGAGCGACCCGGAACAGTCACCCTTTCATATGCACCGACGACACCTGCACACGACAGTGCATCGCGTCCAGGACGCGATCATCCGCAATCCTCAGCGCGACTGGGACATCGATTCACTGGCCACGGTCGGCAACACCACCGCGCGCCACCTGCTGCGGCTCTTCACCGAGCACGCCGGCATCTCGGCGCTGCACTACCTCCGGCTCATCCGGCTCGAGCGCGCCCGGCAGTCACTCGAGTTTGGCGCCAGCGTCAGTCGCGCGGCGGAGGTCGCCGGTTTCCGGTCGGGGCTCCAGCTGCGGCGCGCCTGGACGAGTCAGTGGGGCGGGTCACCGCGTGATGTCGCGCAACCTCGCTCGGCGACAGCCTGAGAAAGCGTGCGGCGTTGTTGTAGAGGATATCGCGCTTCTGGGCCGCCGAGAGAAATGGCGCCGCCTCGATCGACTGCACGCCGGCATCGATCAACCCGGGCCACACCATCTGATCTGAGCCGAACATGATCCGATCGGCGTAACCCGCCTCGACCAGTTCCCGCAGGAAGCGGTAGAACGCAGGCCGCGCCTCGACGTTGACCGCCATGCTCACCTCGACATACACCTGCGGATGGGTGAAGAGCAGCGCCTGCAGATCTTCCCGCAGTGGATATCCCGCGTGCATCACATAGAGCCGCAGCTTCGGGTGGCGCACCAGCACTTCCTCGAGCGTCAGCGCACTCTGCAACCGGGCACGGAACGCAGGCGATCCGGTGTAGGGCTCCGCTGGCCCGCCCCCTCCCACATGAATTCCAACCGGAATATCAAGCTCCTCGGCGAGCGCCCAGTATGGCTCCAGTCGAGGGTCGTCCGGGGCCATTCCGGCATACTGGTTCATCACCTCGGCGAGCACGGTGAACGCCCCGGCCCGATAGAGCGCCCGCACGCTGTCGGCCGGCAGCAAGCGGATTGGCGCACCATCGGCGGTCGCCGCACGCGCAGCACCGGTGGCGGCATCAAAGCGCAGATCGAGGCCGGCGATGAAGCGCCCGGGCGCTGCTTGCCGCCACGCGGCGACCAGTTCAGGCGCCCCCCCGAGCATGCCAACCACGTTGTAGCGTCGCATGCTCGCGAGCGTCTGCTGCAAGAGGGCGGAATCCGTCGCGGGCGAAATCAGGGGTCGCGCACATGGAGGCGGCGCGGAGCGATCTTCGCCGAACGGCGTCGCCGGATCCCAGCGCGGCATTCTCACCACCGGCGCACAGATCGGAATACCGGTGGCGCCGTAGTGAGCCGCCTCGCGCGCGTGCATGTGCATATCGATCACTGGGAGGTGCTGCTGAGCGTGCATGGTATGCGCGCTACTGAGCGCCAGGACAACCTGGACTCCTCGCGACATGTGCGGCCTCATGCCGACCCACCGGCGGCGCCAAGGGCAATCGCCAACGGATGCTTCGCCTGATAGAGCCCCACTCGCCCACCGCCGGGCAGTGTGAGATACGTCACTGTCCCCCAGCGCGCTTCCGTCACCGGCTCGTGCGCCACACCACGATCACTGAGCCGCTGCAACTCGGCAGTCAGGTCATCAGTCAGGAGGTAGAGCTCGCGCGACGTGTCATCCTCACCCGGATGAAGCGCGAGTTCGGAAGGGGGCATCCGGAAGATCAGCCAGCCATGGCCGGCATCCACGTGAGGAAAGCCGAGCACGTCGCGAAAGAAGGCCCGATCGGCCTCGGGGTCGCGCGATGTGATGATGAGATGGGCCCCGATCAGCATCGGATCCTCCTCCGAAACGGTGTTCACGCTCGAAACGACAGCGGGCCCGAGAGACTGGCCCACCCTCGCGACCTGTGACTATCATACTCCGTCCTGCCCTGCCCCTCCCACCCGATCGGAATCACCCTATGCGCCCAACTGCCGTTCGCCTTGCCAGTGCCGTCGCTGGCGCCCTGCTGCTCGCCGCACCGCTCACGGCGCAGCAAAAGGTCGTCGCCACCACGGTGCCGCTGACCTTCCCGACCACCGACGCCGTACTCAAGCGGATCTGGTCGGTCGGGATGGACTCCTCCCGCCTCGAGCGGCTCGCCTCGTCACTCTTCGATTCGGTCGGACCGCGGCTCACCGGCTCGCCCGGAATCACGGCCGCGAGCGACTGGGCCATCGCCCAGTACAAGTCGTGGGGCATCGATGCCAAGCGCGACAACTACGGCACCTGGCGCGGCTGGCGTCGCGGCACCTCGCACATCGATCTCGTCGGGCCACGCACGCGCTCGCTCGAGGGCACGATGCTCGCCTGGAGCCCGGGCACAGGCGTGAAGCCGGTAACGGCCGAAGTCATCACCCTGCCTAAGTTCGCCGACAGCACCGAGTTCGTGAAGTGGCTTCCCCAGGCGCGCGGCAAGATCGTGATGCTCTCGCCGGCATGGCCGACCTGCCGCCCGTCGGAAGACTGGTATCGCTTCGCCACGGCGGCATCGAAGGCGAAGATGGACACGATGATCACCGCGCTGCAGGCCGACTGGGCACCGAGCGCTGACAGCGCCAAGCTCTATCGCGGCACTGGCAAGTCGATGGGCCTCGGCACCGGCACCCTCGGCATGCGCCTCGAACAGGCCGGCATCGTCGGCATGGTCACCTCGCGCAACAAGCTCAGCGGCTTCGGCATCGCGACGGGCGGCCCTGGTGGACCTGGCGGCGGACGCGGCCCCGGTGGTGGTGCGCCCGCAGCGGCTGACGGTTCGATGCGTGGCGGTGGACCGGCCTCGACGATTGCGCCTGGCCCGACCTTCCAGGGCGCCGGCGGCTGGGGCTCGATCGAAATTTTCGAGACCTACAACAAGATCGCCCCGGCCGTGACGCTCTCGTGCGAAGACTACGCCCTGCTCTATCGCCTCGCCGAGAACAAGATGAAGCCGCGGCTCCGTCTCGACCTCAATGCGCAGCTGCTCGGTGAAGTCCCGGCGTTCAACACCATCGCGACCATCAAGGGTTCCGAGAAGCCGGATGAGTACGTCGTGCTTTCGGCACACTTCGACTCGTGGGATGGTTCGTCCGGTGCGACCGACAACGGCACCGGCACGCTGATGGCGATGGAAGCGATGCGGATCCTGAAGAAGGTCTATCCGAATCCGAAGCGCACCATCATCGTCGGTCACTGGGCCAGCGAAGAACAGGGACTCAACGGCTCGCGCGCCTTCGCGACCGATCACCCCGAAGTGATGAAGGGGCTGCAGGCGCTGTTCAACCAGGACAACGGCACCGGGCGAGTGCAGTCACTCTCCGCGGCGGGGCTCACCAACATCGGCCCGCACCTGAAGGACTGGTACTCCAAGCTGCCGAGCTTCTTCACCGACAGCATGAGCGCGAACGTGGTCTCGTGGTCATTCCGTGATGCGCCGACCGGCAACCCGGGTGGCACCGACGGCGCCGTCTTCGCGTGCTACGGCACGCCGTCGATCGGGATGGGTGCGGTGGGCTGGAACTACGGCAACTACACCTGGCACACCAACCGCGACACCTACGACAAGATCGTGTTCGATGATTTGAAGCACAACGCGACGCTGGCTGCGATGATGGCCTACCTCGCCTCCGAAGATCCGACCTTCATCGACCGGACCAAGTCTCCGGGCACCTGGCCCGCGAACTGGCCGGCCAACTGCGGCGATGCGCCGCGGAAGACCAAGCCGCGCTTCTAGTCCCGGGCGCAGGGCAACGAAACGGGGGAGTGGCGCAGGTCGGCCGCTCCCCCGTTTTGCGTTGTCATCCTGAGCAGCCTGCCCTGAGCTGGTCGAAGGGAAGCCCGCGAAGCGGGCGAAGTCGAGGGAGCGAAGCTCCGTCCCGGTTCCCATCCCTTCCGGAGGGCGCCGTAACTACTATTTCCCCTCCCCCGGACCCGGAGTCCACGGTGCCCGCCGACCAGCGCGTGGTCTGCCCCGAGTTGATTGGTCGTGCCGCTCCGCTTGCTACGGCGCAGCACACCCTCGCTCGTGCGCGCGACGCCCACGGCAGCACTCTCCTCATTTCGGGGGAGGCCGGCATTGGCAAGTCGCGGATGGTACGCGAGACCATCACCCACGCCCGCTCCCTCGGTTTCGTCTCCCTGATCGGAACCTGCTTCCAGGCCGATCGCACCTCTCCATATGCCCCGCTGCTCGACCTGGTACAGGTCCTCGCGGCCACGACCTCCCCCGCCCTTGCCGCGCACTGCTTCGCTCCGGCAGCTCCGGAATTGCTGGCGCTCTTTCCCGAGCTGGCCACCATATTTCCCGAGGCGACTCCGGCACCGTCGCGCGATCCGGAAGAGAGCCGCCGCCGACTGCACCACGCGATGACGAGCGCGGTGCATCAGCTCGCGCGAACGCAGCCCGTCCTCCTCACCTTCGAGGACGTGCACTGGAGCGATGACGCGACCCTCGACCTGCTGCGCACCCTCGCGCGCCAGCTGGTGAGCCACCGCGTCGTGCTCGCGCTCGTCTTTCGCAACGACGAGATCGACTCCGATCTCGCCCGGCTGCTCGCCGACCTCGATCGTGCGCGCTGCGCCGCCGACGTACCGCTCCGACCCCTCGATGCCGACGAATGCGCACGCATGCTCCGCGCGATCTTCGGCCCGCACGCGCTGTTCGACCACACCTTCGTGACCCGACTCCACGAGGCAACCGAAGGAAATCCGTTCTTCGTCGAGGAGATGCTCAAGGCCCTTGTCGTGGCTGGTGACGTCGAGCAGCGTGGTGAGACCTGGCGCGCCCGGCCACTCGACGAGATTCCGATCCCGCGATCCGCCACCGAGGCCGTAACCCGGCGCCTCGCCGGGCTCAGCACCGAAGCGCGCGAAGTTGCCTCGGTGGCGGCGGTCGCGGGGCGCCGCTTCGATTTCGCGCTGGTGCAGTCGGTCACCGGCTACAACGATCGCATCGTCCTCGGCGCAATGAAGGAACTGGTCAATGCGCAGCTCGTGGTCGAGGAGAGCGCCGACCGCTTCGCCTTCCGGCACGCCCTGAGCCGCGAATCACTCCGCACGCAGCTGCTCGCGCGCGAGCGAGTCACGCTCCATCGCGCCATCGCCACGGCCATTGAACACCAGCACGGCGGCAATACCGACGACCTCGACGATACCCTTGCCTACCACTCGTTCGAGGCCGGGTCGTGGACGTCCGCCATCCACTATGCCCGCCGCGCCGCCGCCCACGCGATCGCCCTCGGCGCGCCGCGCGAGGCGCTGCTCCAGCTCGATCGCGCCGTCGCTGCGACCGCCTCCGCCGGACGCGCAGTGGAACCTGCACTCCTGCTCTCGCGCGGGCGCGTGCACGAAACCCTCGGTGCCTTCGCCCGGGCTCAGGAAGATTTCGATACCGCACTGGCTGCAGCGCGAACCGCGGCCGATCGACAGGGCGAATGGGAGGCGCTGTACGCGGCCGGGATGCTCTGGGCTGCCCGCGACTACGAGCGCGCGTGCGACTACCGTCGCGACGCGCTCGTGGTGGCCCGTGCGATCGGCGATCCGCGACTGATCGCGCGAAGCCTCAATCGCGTCGGCAACTGGCACCTCAACGGCGAGGACATCGCCGAGGGCATCCCCTTCCACGATGAGGCCCTCACGCTCTTCGAGAGTGTTGGCGATGCGGCCGGCGTCGCCGAGACGGTGGACCTTCTCGCGATGGCGTACCACCTCGCCGGTGATCAGGATCGGGCGGCGCCGCTGTACGAACGTGCCATCACCCTGTTCACGGCGCTCGAGAATCGCCGCGGACTCTCCAACGCACAGTCGGTGCTCGCAGTGTGCGGACCGAGCTATCACTCCTCCGCCGGCCCGGTCGCCGCAGGGAGCAGTTTGCCGGGGATCCTGCGCGATGAGCATCCCGTGCGGCTCGCAACGGAGATCGGCTGGCGGGCGGGAGAGGCCTTCTCGCGCTACCTGCTCGCCGATTGCATCGCGTGGCGCGGCGATTTCGCGCGTGCCATCACATTGGCGCGCGCGTCGCTATCGATCGCCCAGGAAATCGCGCATCGCGAATGGCAATGTGGCGCCCGTCGTGTCCTCGGCTGGATCGCGCTGGATCTCGGCGATATCGAGGCCGCAGTTCGCGAACACGAGCTGGCTCACCAGGTGGCGCGACAGTTGAATTCCGCCACCTGGATCCGCTGGACTGGCAGCGCACTCGCCACGACACTGGTGCAGGCGGGCGAGCACGAGCGCGCCGCCCAGGTGCTCCGCGAGATCGCGGAGGCGGTGCCGCCGCTGCCCGTCCGTGGCGCGATGCCCCCGAAGCCCACCCTCGGTGAACGTGCACTCACGCTGGCCCAGGCAGAGCTCGCCCTTGCGACCGGCCAGCCGCAGGAGGCCCTCGCCCTGCTCGCCAGCATCGCAATCCGTGGCGCACCGCGCGCGGAGTTGCTCCAGGCGCGTTGCTTCGTCGCGCTGGAGCAGTGGAGCCAGGCGACCGCCGCACTCGACCGCGCACACGCGAATGCGCTGGCGCAGGAGGCACGCTCGCTCCTCTGGCAGATCGAGGCGTTGCGCGGGACCCTGCATCTTGAGCGCGGCAGCCGTCGCGAGTCACGCAAGGCATTCGATGCGGCGCGCGATGTTGCGGCGACCCTGCTCGCCGATCTCGATGACGAGGCGCTGATCGAGACCTTCCGCGAGTTCGTTGACCGACTGGCACCGCCGCCGCCCCAGCGCACCACGGCGCAGCAGACCAAGGCCCGCTTCGGCGGGCTCACTCGCCGCGAGCGAGACGCCGCGGCGCTGGTCGCCCAGGGGAAGTCGAATCGGGCCATTGCCGCCGCCCTCGGCATCGGCGAGCGCACCGTCGAAGGGTATGTGGCGGCCGCCCTCTCGAAGCTCGGCTTTGCTTCCCGGGCGCAGTTGGCCGTCTGGGCAGCCGATCGCGGCCTTGCCCCCGGACAGCCCTCGTAACTCCCCGCAGCCCCGGGTCACTTTTCCCGTGGCCCAATCGAAAATCCCCGTACTTCCCTCGGTTTCCTGCTTGCGGCGTTTCGGTATTCTCCCTCCACGACAAACATCGGGGGATTTCCCCGAGGCCTGACGGAGATTCAAGCCAGTGGAGACCGAGACCATGCGCCCGACCCAACTGCTCGCCCCGACAACGCTTTTCATGGCGCTTTCGACCACCTGCGCCGTGGCCCAGACCGACGCCCCCGGGCTCAAGTGGCGGCCAGCCCCCGCAATGTTTCCCAAAGGGGCCGAGATGGCAGTGATCCAGGGCGACCCGGGGAGCAGCTCGCTGTTCACGGTGCGCCTCCGACTCCCTGCCGGTTACCGGTTGGCGCCGCACACGCACCCGACCGACGAAAAGCTCACGGTCATTCGCGGCGCACTCGCCGTGGGCCAGGGGGCCTCGGTCTCGCCCACGGGCATGCAGACGCTGACGGCTGGCAAGTCGGTGACCGAACCGGCGAGCGAGGCCCACTATGCCATCGCCCGCACGGCGACCGAAGTCCAGGTCCACGCCCGGGGGCCGTTCGAGATGAAGTACATCAATCCCGCCGACGTCCCGCTCGCGGCGAAGGCCCCGTCGGCGACGACGCCTGCCGCCATTGCGCTGACCAAGGCTGCGGTGAAGCGATGAAACTCCCGTCGGCCCCCTCGCCGGTCACCGACCTCGCATGGGACCCGGCTCAGGCCGCTGCGATGGGGACCGAAGTCGTCGCGCTCTGGCGTGAGTTGCTCGAGCAGATCGCGACCTTGCCAGTCGGTGGTCGCGCCACCGCCAGCGAAGTGCGTGCTGCGGTGACGCGCGAGATCCCCGATGCGCCGGTTCCGATGCCCGAGCTGATGGCATCGCTGCGCACGCTCGCATTCGAACACTCCACCTATATGGGCCATCCCGGCTTCATGGCGTACATCTCCGGACCGGGTACCGTGCCTGGTGCCGCAGCCGATCTGCTGGCCGCCGCGCTCAACCAGAATGTCGGTGGCTGGCGACTTGGCCCGGGAATGACCGAGATCGAGTTGCATCTCGGCCGCTGGATGGCCGCGCGCCTCGGTCTCCCAGCGACCGCCGGTGGTTACGTGACCTCGGGTGGTGCGATGGCCGCGTTCGTGGGACTCAAGGTGGCGCGCGATGCGCGTGCGGGGTGGGCCACCCGCGAACTCGGTATGCGCGCAGGACCGCCGCTGACCTGCTATGCCTCGTCCCAAGTCCACGATGTGAACACCCGCGCGGCCGACTTGCTCGGCCTCGGCCGCGATGCCGTCCGGAAGATCGCCGTCGACGCTTCGCTGCGGATGCGGACCGATGCGTTGCGTAGCGCGATTGAGCGCGATCTCCGCAATGGCTGCCAGCCGATGGCGGTGATCGCCACCGCGGGCACTGTCTCGACCGGCGCGATCGATCCGCTGAACGACATTGCGGATCTCTGCGCCGAATTCGGGCTCTGGCTTCACGTGGATGGCGCCTACGGTGGTGTCGCGGCGCTCACCGATTCGCTGCAGCCGCTCTTTCGCGGCATCGAGCGCGCCGATTCGGTAGCACTCGACCCACACAAGTGGCTCTACACACCGATATCGGGCGGTGTGATTCTCGTGCGCGATATGCAGACGCTCGCCGATGCGTTCGCGATCGAGCCCGACTACGTCTTCGAGGACAAGGCACTCACCGGCCGCGGCGTCGACCTCTTCGCGCTGGGCCCGCAGTTCTCACGCAGCGCGAGCGCCTTCAAGATCTGGGTCTCGCTGCTCGCTCACGGCTGGGACGCCTATCAGCGGCGCATTGCTCACGATGTGGCACTTGCGCGCTACCTCTACGACCGTGCGGCAGCCACGGCCGAACTCGAACCGCTTGGGCCCACGCCGCAACTCTCGATCGCCTGTTTCCGGTATGTGCCGCGCGAGTTGCGCGGCGATCACGATGCGGAGCCCTATCTCAACCGGCTCAACGAACGACTGATGGCGGAGCTGCAGCTGACCGGCCGCGTCTATCCATCAAACGCGATCATCGATGGCCGCTTCGCACTGCGCGCCTGCATCGTGAACTTCCGCACTGAAGCCGTCGACGTCGATGCGCTGATCGAGCAGACTATCGCGCTTGGCGCCGCATTGCACGCGGCAGGTACCGCCTAGAGCGAGTCGCCCCGGGCCGTCAGGCGGGTTGTCATCCTGAGCGAAGCGAGCCGAAGGCGAGCGAAGTCGAAGGAGCAGGTGCTCGGACGTCACGCCGTGGCTGCCTCTCCGCAGCTGTGGAGTCCCGACGGCGGTTCGAGCTGGCGACAGTACAGCTGGTGCGCGGCGCCTCCAAGGCTGCTCCGAGGCACCCACGACGCGACGCCCGCGAAGATTTCGCTACCCCACGCGGGATCTGTCGCCCCGGGCCGTCGGGCGATCGATAAGAACCAGGTGCAGAGCCTGGCCCGCGCATCCTGGCCGGCGCGTGATAGCAGGACATCGTCGCGGGCCCTGGGGTTTCCGAACTCGTATGGGCCGGACCGCAGACGAAGCACGCAGATTGACTCGCGCCGGGCCTCACGCCGTGGGCTGCCTCTCCGCAGCCCAGCGGAGTCCCGACGGCGGTTCGAGCTGGCGACAGTAGATCTGGTGCGCGGCGCCTCCGCGAGTCTGCTCCGAGGCACCCACGACGCGACGCCCGCGAAGATTTCGCTACCCCACGCGGGATCTGTCGCCCCGGGCCATCGGGCAGGCGGGAACATCGTGACGCGACGCCTGGGGCCTCCGAAGTCGGATGGGCAGGACCGCAGAGGGAACGAGAGTTGTCGGTCTACCGCCGCTTCACCCTCTCCCGCTCGCGCTCCCGAAGCTCCTCCTCCACACTCCCCTCCCCCAGACTCGCAACATCGTCCTCACCCGCACCCAGCGACTTTCCCGCCTGCCGCGCCAGCAGGAAAGTCGCCGCTGCGGCACCACCGCCCATTGCGAGGAGCAGCACGAGATTCATGAGCGCGACGCCGAGGGTCCAGGCATTGAACCCGTTCGCGAAGCCGATCATCAGCCAGTAGATGAAGCCGCCGGCGGCACCGAGCGCGGTGACGAACTTGAGCGAGAGCTTGCCGAGCGCCTGCCCGCCGGCGCTCAGGGCGAGCACGCCGGAGAACATCACACCGAGTATGAACGAGACCACCGAGAACTTCCCGGCGATCTGCAGAATCTCGATGAAGGTGACCTGCCCCGCGACCATCATGATCAGACCGACCAGTGCGGTGAAGCCGCCGACTCCCACCGCGAACGTCAGTCCGGTACCGATCATCCCACGAAGAACCCTCAGCCAGCGCGGCATCACGCAAACCCGAACAGCGGCGGAAAGACGACCACCACGAGCGCAGCCCACGCCGCGTAAACCGGGAGATAATTCGTCTGCCACTGCTCGAGTGCCGCGAACACACCGCGACGTCTCACGAAGCGGGTGTACAGCACAGTAGACCACGCAAGGTTGACGAGCAGGATCAGGTTGACGCCGAGCACGGCCACCCGATTCGGCGTGAAGCCCCATTCGGAGATGCGTGCTGCGATAGCCCAGAGTGCCACGGCATCGGCGAGGAGGGCACTCACGAGCAGTACCACCTGCACGATGTCGAACGCGCCAGCTGGCGCGCCTGAGTCGCGGGCCGAGATCGAATAGACCAGCAGCGCCAGCACCACGATCAGCAGTGCGTCGAAGGCCATCAGCATGTTGCGTTCGATGTGGACGCCACCGCCGGTCCAGAGCATCGCGCCGAGGAAGGTGACCAGCACCGCGGCGAAGAGCGGCGTGAAGAGACGCGTCAGCACCGGCGCCATATTCTCGATCACGCTCTGCTTTGCCTCGACCAGCCACGCCGCCACGACTACAGCGCCCGCCACACAGCTCGGCATCCACCCCTGCACGAACGGCTGTGCATTGATGCCGATCGTCTCGAAGATCATCATCAGGAACGCCGTGAGGACGCCGCCGCCCAGCGCGATCAGGACGTAGTAGATGAAGAGCTCGCCTGAAAAACGAATGAAGTCCATTCGCCCGGCCACATCCCGCCAGCGACCACCGGCATATGCAATTCCTGTCACCAGGAGCAACGCGATCGGCAGGTGAGCCGCCGCGAGCATCTCGGTCGACCCTTTCGGCGCGAACGGATAGAAGTTGACGAGGGCAGCGGCAACGATGAAGACGACGGCCAGCCACGCGGCAGTCGTGCGACTGATCCCGCGCTTCCAGGCGAAGTACCCGGTCACCAGCGGCAGCACGAAGAACGGGAGATTGCGGAAGTAGAACGCTTCGTTGTTGTCGGGCGTGATCCCGAAGAGCGCGGGAGCCTTGACTGCCAGCCCCGCCGCGATGGCGTAGCCGAAGGCGACGATGGCGTCGCTGCGGCCGGCGGTCTGGGGCGAACCATTCTCTTGCGGCGGGACTACCAGTTGCTTCCAGAGTCGCTCGGAGTGTTCGCGCGCGAACTCGCGCGAGAGCGAATCGAGACTTCCCATTCGCTTGACGGCGATCAGGAACGCCTCATCGGAAGCGAGCCCGCTCTCGACCAGCCCGGCGACCTGTTCACGGAGATGATCCTCGAGTTCGGCGACATCCACGGTGTGGATCGCCTGCCGACGGCGGAGATAATTCCGCCACTGGCCGATCTGCTCTTCGAGCGATGAGAGTGGGACGCTGTCGGGGGTCATCATGCCCCCTGCGGCAGGAGGGCGTGGCCTGCCGGGTTCCCTGCCGCCGAAATCGAGTGCCAGATCCCCCGGAGCGCAGCATCGACCGCCTGCCACTGCCGGTGCTCCTCGGCGAGCTGGGCCAGCCCCTGCGAGGTCACCTGGTAGTACTTCCGCTTCCGACCGCTTTCGGGGACTTCCCAGCGCGCCTCCACGTGGCCCAGTCGCTCGAGTCGGTGCAGCACGGGGTAGAGCATCCCGTCGGTCCACTCGATGTGCCCGCCGCTCAAGTCCTTGACTCGCTTGAGGATAGCGTAGCCGTAGCTATCTCCTTCGGCGAGGATCGCGAGCACGAGTGGCGTCGACGACGCCGCCATCAGGTCCTTGTTGATATCCACGCCCTGCCTCCTTGCTTGCCCCACCGGCCCGACCGGCCAGATGCATGGCGGCATTATACATTGCGGCGCTATGTATGCAAGCTTCTTCGGTGGACGCCTTGACCGGGTTGTCATCCTGAGCGGAGCGGCCAAAGGCCGCGAAGTCGAGGGAGCAGGTGCTCGGGCCTCACGCCGTAGGCTGCCTCTCCGCAGCTGTGGAGTCCCGACGGCGGTTCGAGCTGGCGACAGTAG